>MIBE01000053.1:28811-143191 GCA_001829415.1 Spirochaetes bacterium GWF1_51_8 | reverse complement strand
GACAGAAAAACCCTCATTTTCGGTGTTCGTCAACAAGCCCAAAGGCGGCCTGTTTTTTACTAACGGTTGAATAACCGTTTCCTGAGTTTCCTGAAGATATAAAGGAAGAATCCTTTTTTATCGAATTTCCATTTGTAAAGAAGGGTCAATTTCCTATCGGCCGTCCTTCCCGGATTTCTCTCGATAATTCTCTTGAGCTTGGAATAAGGCACGTCGAGTTTTTTATCCGCGAGCACCCGGAAGATGTATTCGAGGTGCGATCCGAACTCCTCCGCGAAGAAGTAATTCCGTCTACCGGGAAGCCTTTCACAGCCCCCGCGCACTCTCTCCACGCTTTCATTTCCTGGGGCGAGATGGGCGTACATAAACATGTTTTCGTCGATATGCCGCATCCCGTTCAACGTATTCAGCACAAGGGGGAGATTCCGCTCGATGGCGAATTCGAGGATTTGCGGGATAGCCTCGAAATTGGAACGCATAACGCAGAAATTGAGATAGAGCTTCCAGTCCCTGCCCTCCGCCTGTTTGAGCCGGAATGACTCCGAGGCGGAATGAAGGTGTTTCAGGAACAGTTCCCATTTCGCGCCGACACGCACCTTCTCATAGGCCGCGCCCATTCCCTCGAGCGAGAACTTGAGATGGAACGACGGGAGCGTTCCGGCGGCGTCAAGGTAAACATTAGGATCGACAGTCCCGTTAGTGTTCAGGAACACGCGGGGCGGGATTTCGATCGATGAAATCCCGCGAAGGATATCGAGAGCGCGGCGGTTGATCGAGAATTCCCCGTTGACAAGCCGGACGATTTTCGAGGAACGCACTGCCGGCCACAGGTCTTCGAGATTTTTATCGCTGATCCCGGGCGCGTCGTTGGAAGAGAGGCAATGGGTGCATTTCAGGTTGCACTTCGCGTCGATAGCGATGCCGAGGATCGATGGCAGGGCGGGTTTCGCGGCGGCGGAAAAGTCTTCTATCCGTCCCAGTCCCTCCGGGATCGAAGGCTTATCCCGCATCCCGCCGTAGTATTCGTTCCAGCGGAATACCCGGCAGAAGTATTCGCACCCGGCATCGGTATATCTCCCCGCGAGTATTTTACCTCGGACATACCCGATTTTCTTGCCGTGCCAAATTTCCGCGAGCGGAGTCCGGTTGATGTTCCCTAACGGGCCGATATTCGAGTAGCAGCAATGCGTGACGCTTCCGTCGCCCCACACGAACGCCGTCGTCCACGGGTTCGAACAAAGATACCCCACGGCTATATTTCGTTGACCATCGATTCTGCGCCGGACGGAATGACCACGGCTTGCCTGAAAAACTCCGGCGCGCGGACAATCTTCCTCGTGTGGCTGTCGATAATGGCGTGTTCGGTGTACCCGAGACAGACGAGCTCGGTCTCGTTGCGGAAAATTTTGTAGTCGATCCGCAGTTTGACATTCGTCATACGGGTACAGGTCGAATGGATCGAAATCTCATCGTCATAGAAAGTGGACGCGAGGTATTTCACCCCCAGCTTCGCGACCGGGAGCATAATCCCGTCCTTCTCGATCTTGCTGTACGGCAGGCCTGCTTCACGCAGCAGAGCGGTACGTCCGAGCTCCATCCACAGCAGATAGGTCGCGTGATGGGTGATCCCCATCGCGTCGGTCTCCGCGTAACGTACCCGTTCTTTCGTGATATTGGTCATCGCATTCCTCCGTTCATTTTACAGGGAACAGTTTTACCATCTCGGCAACCTCGTCCGCGCCGAGTATTCCCCACTCCGACCCGGAAAGGAGTTCCAGCTTGAGCCGGAGTATCCTCGCCGCTTTTTCGTCGATCTGCGCGGTCGTCAACTGCCCGTTCGTAAGGGCGGCAGAGAGATACGCCACCATGTTGCTCGCGTTCTTACGCCAGTCCTCGAGCCCGGGAGTGATCAGCAGGATCGCGTCGCATCCGGCCTGTAACGACATCAGCGCGCCTTTCTTGTACTCGTAGAGGGCGCTGATCGACTGCATCCGCAGGTCGTCGGTGATGATCACGCCGTCGAAATACTCCCGAAGAAGCCCGAGCGCCGCGGGGGAGAGAGTGGCCGGGAGGTAGTCAGTCTTCGTGAAGACCACATGCGCGGTCATCATCATCCTGCACCCCGGAAGCTGGAAGAACGGCCACGCGATCTCGCTCAACTCCGACTTGGTGTCCTTGCAGACAAAGTAGTGCGGATCGGCCGAGACAGTACCGTAGCCGGGGTAATGCTTCGGGACGGCGGCCATCCCGTATTCCGCGAACTTATCGATAAAGAGATTGCCTAATAGCGCGTTGGTCTCGGCGCTCTCGGAAAGGATACGTTTGAACACGACCGAATTCTTATTCGGGCAGAGATCGAGCACCGGGGCGAAATCCACATGTATCCCGAGATCGCTCATTTTCTCCGCGAAGTATTGCGCCATCGCGGCAACCCCGTCGATCCCCTTATCCTTGAGAATCTTCGACGGTAACGGAAAACTATCGATCACCGGCTTCAGTCGCTGGACAAGCCCGCCTTCCTGGTCGACACAGATCATCACCGGGATTTTCGTCGAGAGCGACGATAGTTTCGCGATCTTCTCCTTGAGCGAGTCGTAGCTCGATCCTTCTATATTATGCCCCATCAGGATCAGGCCGCCGAGCGTATTGTTGCTCAGGAACTCCGCGAGATTGTTCCATCTCCACCCGCCGAAGTCGGTGAAGATCAACTGGTACAGCTTCTCCTCGGGCGTCATTTTACCGAGAATCGCCTGCACGATCGTTTCCTTGCGGTACAGTTCGGCGCATTTCAGCGCAAGGTTCTGCATCAGACCGGACTTATTCATCTGCGGCTTCCCTCCGGCGGTCCCGAACGGGAGAAAAAACAATCCGGCGAGTAAAAGACCGGAACGAATGAGTGTTTTCAGGGGCGGCTCCGTCATACGCGTATTTTGAAGTAAGAGTATAAATCCTCATCCGTGAAAAATCAAATGGCACATCGCAAATCATTGACACGAACCGCCGGTAACGAGTACAATATTCAATTACCGAAACGGGGAGTACTATGCTCATACAGATTGTAAAGAACGCATTCCAGCGTTGGTGGGACAAAATGGGTTTCAGTGTGCTGGGTTCGTTCGTCGGCGCGATCAATCCCGTGTTCCTGTTCACTGTGGCGATCCTTGTGTGGATGCTTGTCACCCAGGACAAGACACCGGTTTTCGATAACATCGAGAGCATCGTATTCTGGCTTCCGGTGCAGTTCGCCGTAGTCGCGGTATTCCCGTTGACAACAGCGATCATTTCGGTCCAGAAAAAAGTCTTCGAGTCGGATATCGTGTATTTCAAGCAGTACCCGAAGGAGTACTGGAACAGTCTCAAATCGACGTTCCTGCGTTCGAGCCTGCTCCTCCTGATCTACGGCGCGGCGTCGTTTCTGATCACGTTCGCGGCAAACTACTACGTCCGCCTATTCACTATACCCGCCCTCCAATTCGGCGTCGTCATCCTGCTCTTCTGGGTCTATCTCTTTATCATCATGATGCAGTATGTCATCCTCCCCATCATGATCTATAATCCGGAGTTCAGCCTGAAGGACACTATCAAGTACGCGTTCCGGTTCGTGATGGCCGAAGGTCTGACTATCTTCGCGATCGTGCTGATCGATTTCATCGTGTTCCTGTTCTGCACGGTGAGTATCGTGTTCACATTGATCTTCTATATCGGGCTATCGTCCTCGCTCAGGATCCACCTGCATAAGGCGATAGTGAAGAAGTATACGCCTAAGGAAGATAAGGAGAACGAGCCCACTTCGTTCGATTCCGAACGCGACGCATGGGCGACGATCATGAGTAAAAGCCGTGAGGCCGAAAAAGAGGAAAATAAGAAAGATTAACCCGTAAATAGGTACGGGAGACCTGATGAGGGTCTCCCGCGGAGGTGCGCAATAAACTTGAATCTGAGGCCGAAGCCTCATTGGAGAATGTAAGTATTATATCGTTTTTTTTGAATGAAATCAAGACTAAACGGCAATTTTTTTTAAGAATTTTTTCGATAAAAAAAGGTTATCCCTCAGGATAACCTTTTAAGGCTTAGCGGGAGAGGGACTCGAACCCCCGACCAAGTGATTATGATTCACCTGCTCTACCGACTGAGCCATCCCGCCACAACAATAAGCGATTTGCGGGAAGAGGATTTGAACCCCTGACCTTCGGGTTATGAGCCCGACGAGCTACCAGACTGCTCCATCCCGCGACGTTGTATTCGATCACCAGAGATTATACACACTTTTCACGGAATAGTCAAATAATTACCGCCGGTTATTTTTCGGTAAAACTAGTGTTTTATTATTTACTCCTGTCGAGTATCACGATGCATCTCGAACGGACGGTGTACGACCCGGAGTACCCCAGCTTCCGATTCTCCGCCGTCTCCGGGAACTCGCTTCCCTCCGACAATGATGTGTCCATCACAAGCGCCCATTCGGAACCCTTCGCGCATTTCGGCAGGGCGAACGGGATATCCTCCCAGAACATATTGATCATGACAAACACGTCGGCGCTGTCCTTTCCGCCCGTGATCTCCTCGCCCTCGATCAGGAACGCGATCGTCCGGGCGCCGCCGTCGTTCCAGTTCGGCCCGTTCAGGTTCACGTCGTACCAGTTGATATCGCCGAGCTTGGTTCCGTCGGTATCGAGGCCGGTGAAGAACCCGGTATAACGGAAATGCGGGCGCTTCATCCTGTACGCGATCATCTTCTTCGTGAATTCGACAAGCTCGCGGTTTTTCGACATCAGTTCCCAGTCGAGCCAGTTGATCCCGTTATCCTGGCAGTAGGAGTTGTTATTCCCGCCCTGTGTCCGCATAAATTCGTCCCCGCCCAACAGCATCGGCGTGCCCTGCGAGACCATGAGAAACGTGATAAAATTCTTCGACATCTGCTTGCGGAGCCGGAGTATCCCCATGTCGGACGTTTCGCCCTCCGAGCCGCAGTTCCATGAGTTGTTATCGTTGGTGCCGTCACGGTTCTCTTCGCCGTTGGCCTCGTTGTGCTTGCCGTTATACGACACGAGGTCGCAGAGCGAGAACCCGTCGTGACAGGTGATGAAGTTGATGCTGTGGTAGGGAGTGCGGCCGTCGTCGCTGTAAAGGTCGGGGCTTCCGGTGAGGCGGCTTCCGATCTCGGCGAGCAGTCCGCTGTCGCCCTTCATAAAACGGCGCACCGTGTCCCGGTAACGCCCGTTCCATTCCGCCCAGTCCACCGGGAAGTTGCCGACCTGGTAGGAGTCCCATGCGATATCCCACGGCTCGGCGATCAGTTTAACAGGCGCGAGCGCCGGGTCCTGGTGGATCGCGGTGAAGAACGCCGACACCTGATCGAAACTGCCCTGTTCCCGCCCCAGCACCGACGCCAGGTCGAAACGGAATCCGTCGACATGCATCTCCCGCACCCAGTAGCGTAACGAGTCCATGACGAGCTTGATCACCTGCGGCTCGCCGAAGTTCAGGCTGTTTCCGCACCCGGTGAAGTCTATGTAGTAACGTTTATTCCCCGCGAGCTTGTAATAGCTCTGATTATCGATCCCCTTGAACGAATAGGTGTTGCCCTTCTCGTTGCCCTCGCAGGTATGGTTGTAGACCACATCGAGGATCACCTCGAGCCCCGCCGCGTGGAGCGCCTTGACCATCTCCTTAAACTCGCGCACCTGGCTTCCGGGTTCCGCGCCCGTCCCGTAACGGCTGTCCGGTGCGAAGTAGCCGAGGGTGTTGTAGCCCCAGTAGTTCGTCATCCCCTTCGCCAGAAGGAAATCCTCTTCCTGGCAATGGTGCACCGGGAGAAGCTCGACTGCCGTAACACCGAGGTCTTTCATGTACGGAATAGTATCGATCACCCCGAGGTACGTCCCCGGCGACTTGCTCTTCGACGATTGATGCATCGTGAGGCCTTTGACATGCGCCTCATAGATCACGCTTTTATCCAACGGTGTGGCGGGGTGACGGTCGCCGTCCCATTCGAATGTATCGTCTACGACAACGCACTTGGGCGCGCCCTGATAATTGGATGAGTTATTGAACGACAGGTCGGACAGGTGGGAGAACGGATCGTAGCCGAGGTGGCAGACATCCTTCGCGAAATGTCCGTCGATAGCCTTGGCGTAAGGGTCGACCAGAAGCCGGTTCGGGTTGAAACGGTATCCTTCCTCCGGGGCGTAACGGCCGTGCACCCGATACCCGTAGAGCTGTCCGGCTTTCAATCCCTCGATAAAGCAATGCCAGACAAAGCGGGTGCGGCTTTTCAACGGGATTATGTCGGACGGCGTGTCGCCGGATGGCTGATCGAAAAGGAGAAGATCGACAGCGGATGCGTGACGCGAAAACAGCGCGAAATTTACGCCTTTTTCGGAATATTCCGCGCCGAGAGGATAAAACTCGCCCGCGCCGACCTTCAAACCGGATTTCCTGCTCATATAGCCCCCAAAATGCTTTTTATAAGTATGACTCCGTTTTGAAAAAAATCAATAGCGAAATGGAATTTACCGATTGCGAGGTTTAATCTTTCGTGCTATACTTCATAGACATTTACAGTAGTGATTATCGGGCGTTCTACAAATAAAAATGCTTTGCTTCGTGAGAAAAAGCAAGGTTACTAGAACCGTCTCGTTACCTAAAATGCTGTTAACAAACTTGTGTTGTCATTGTGAGGCTGTCATGGTGAGCGCTTGTCCCGACTTCACCGTCGGGATGCCGAACCATAACCGAAGCAGTGAAAAATAATATCGGGGAATTCTATATCGTCAACAGTCCTCTAAATCGTCCGGAGGTTTTATGAAAATTCTGTTTGCTTTATTCATCTCTTTATTTCTGACAGGCCCAGCCCTGTTTTTCGCGCAAAGCAGTACATCTTCCGATGACTCGGGGTATACACCCGAAAGCGAATACATCGATACATACCATGTTTTCATCAAGGTCGAAACAAACGGCTCGCTTCTAATCGAAGAGACGATTTCGGTCTATGCCGCGAGTATCAATATCAACCATGGTATTTACCGCGATATTCCTTTCACTAAAAGACTCGCTAACGGATTCAACCGGGTATATCCGATTACGATCGTCGCCATCCTGAAAGACGGAAAAGAAGAACCCTATCATGTCGAGGATAACATGGGGAACACCAGAATTTATCTCGGCAGCGAGGACATCTATCTTACACCCGGGCTCTACGAATATAAGATCGTGTACCGGATCGACGAGGCTCTGAATTTCAATTCCGATTATACGGAGCTTTACTGGAACGCTATCGGGACGGAATGGATTTTCGCGATTAACAGCGCTTCGATCCTAATACATCTTCCCGGGGGCGCGGGAGACAAACTGATCTCCCATGACGCCTATATCGGGCATTACGGCGAAACCTTCACCAACTATACGTTCGAGCGGATAGGCGATATCCTGAAGTATACCGCCGATGACGCATTCCAGCCGGAGACCGGATTCACCGTCATGACCCGCTGGCCGAACGGGATTGTTGCCCCCCCGGACGAAGACCAAAAGTTTATGAAACTGTTCCGGGATAATACGGGATTTTTCGTGATAACCGCAGGCATATTCCTGATAATGATTTACTATATCGTCATGTGGTTTATCGCGGGGCGCGACCCGAAAAAAGGTTCGATTATGACCTATTTCGACCCGCCGGAAAACCTCTCTCCCGGCGCGATGCGCTACATCCTCGGCATGAAGTACGACCCGAAAATCTTCTCCACGACGATTATCAGCCTTGCCGTGAAAGGAAAGATTCAGATAACGGAAGATAGAGAAAAGTACAAACTCGTCGTGACAACCGATACTCTTTCGGGGATGACCGACGAGGAAAAGGCCGTCTTTAATGCCCTATTCTCCGGAAGGAGATCCATAGACGTAGACAACGCCTACCATTCCGAGTTTGCCGAGGCGATCAATAAATGTAAAAGCACCCTGAAGACGCGTTACGAGATCACCTATTTCGTCCAGAACAGGCATATCTTCATCCCGGGGCTGATCCTGACAATCATAGTCGTGTTTACGGGAGTCCTGCTCTTTTCGGCGAACTTCATCGCCGCATTCGTCCTGGGATGGCTGTCGTTCTGGACATTCGGCGTGGCCGTGCTTATAAAATCCGTCGGGCAAGTTTGGATCGACGCGTTCACCAGTACCCAAAAAAAGGGGTCGAAATTCGCGGGCGCAATCGGCATGACTCTCTTTTCATCCGTGTTTGTCGCGGGTGAAATCGTCGGGATCGTGATTCTCTTTTTCGTCATGAATACGTCGTACTGGCTGCTCCCGGTGTGCATCATCGCGATCCTGATAAATTACATTTTCTATCGCCTGCTGAAGGCGCCTACCCTCGCGGGAAGGGCATTGATGGATAAAATCGAAGGATTTAGAATGTATATCGGCGCGGCCGAGAAGGGCAGGATCGAAGTCCTGAACCCGCCCGCGAAGGACATCGCGACGTTCGAGAAATTCCTTCCCTACGCGCTGACGTTCGATATGGAGAAGAACTGGGCGGGATATTTCCATGACGTCCTCGAAGCCGCGAAGCAGGGTCCATCGTCCTACTCGCCGTCATGGTACAACGGTTCCTCGTTCAGCAGTTCGGACTTCGGGAGCTTCACATCGTCTATCGGCTCGGGTTTGACCAGCGCGCTCAGTTCGGCCTCGACATCTCCCAGCAGCGGCGGAGGCGGAGGCGGGTCGTCCGGAGGAGGCGGGGGCGGCGGAGGCGGAGGCGGATGGTAGGGTATCTATCCCCTGTTCTCGAAAAGGATATTCATCTGGATGCCGGGGTTTTCGTCGAGGAAGGCTAAAAACTCGTCCATCTTCATCATATACAGTTCGCATTTCGTGGACGCCTTGAAGTTGCGTTCGGGAGTGCCGCCGTTCTCGAACGGCAGCCGGTACCACGCGAGTTCGCCCATCCCCAGCTTTTTCGTCTTCTGCCCGTTGTCGATCTCGGTAAGGTTCCCCTTAGCGACTAAGTACACGAAATTCTTTTCCGCGTCACTCGTGAATAGGAACTGCTCTTTCGGCAGATCGACCGGCATCAGGATCGACTCGAGACGGGTGACCTGCGACGACGACAGGCGCTTGAAATATTTATTCGCGCGAATGACATTCCATGTCTTACCGTTACGGACAATCGCGATCTTCATGATATTCTCCGCGAGCGGCGTGCCGCGGATCAGGCGCAGGAAATCTTCCTTCGCGATCGAGTACGCCTGGACATGTGTGGCGGCGATCACGTCGGCGGAACGCTTCCCGCCCAAAACGAGCGAAGCCTCGCCGAAGTACTCGAACGTCCCATAGACCTTATCCTCGACATCCTCGATCCCCCCGATAGAAACGTTACCCGCGACGATCACATAGAACTTGTCGCCGGGTGTGTCTTTCTCGATAATCTTCTCGCCCTTCTCGAAATCTTCTTCGTTGACAATCAGGAGCAAATCCTTCATCTTGTCGCGCGGAAGGTCCTTGAATATATCGATCCTACCGAATACGTCGAGTATCCGGTAAGCGTTCTCGTGCGCGTGCTTCCTGATATCGGGATAGACTGTTTCGCCGATACCGAATTTCGCGAGTGTGAGATCGGTTTCGGTCGGGAAATCCTTTTCCGCGATATGGTAGACCGTAACCTTTTTCTGGATATCGGCCGGAAGTGAGTTAAGATAGCTCGCCTGGGTGTGCAATGGCGGAACTCCGGCCTCATGGTAGATATTGTCCGCGTCCCACGGGAAATTCAGCAGGTGATCCCTCCGCCCCTTCGACATGATCCCCATCTGGTACAGTTCCTGAAACTTCTCCGGCGAGTTCAGGTGGTCGGAACTGTAGACAAATGTCTTATTCCGGTAGGACATCTGGAAGCCGATAGTGGGAATGGAATGGAGCGAGTAATGAAAACGGAAAAATGCCCCGTGAATATTGATCTCGTTGTCAAGTTTGATCGGGATGAAATTGAACATCTTGAGCAGTGTCGACGCGGGCATCCGTGTCAGGGCGGAGTATTTCTTGACAAAACTCTGGATGACTGTCGGCGTGGAATAGACGTTGACCCGTCCTTCCTCGAGTATCTTCTGGAAAGTCCCGGAGTCGTGATCGGCGTGGCAATGTGTCAGGATTAAAGAATCGATCAGCTTGGGGTTGACATTTGAATCGCGGAGCCACGCGGTGGAATTCACCGGCGGGTCGAGCATCACGCCGATCCGGTTGATCCAGAGGATGAACCCCGACGTGTTCTGCTCATGGTCGAATCCGTGCGACGGCCCGAGACATGTGATACCGAATTCCGGCGGTTCGAACGGCTCGTTGAGGGTGGCGCCGAGGTCGTATTGTATCTGGAACTTCATCTCGCCCGGGACTTCGACAATCTTTTCGCCGTTATCGTACACATCGAATCCCAAATCCGCGCGCGGGACGATCCGCACCTTTCCGATATCGAATCCGGCGGGCTCTATCGGAAAAAACTCGACAAGGTTCGCAAGCTGGTTTTCGCCGCGGAAGTATTTCATCTCGGCGTGAAGGTTCGGGACGATCGCCTCGGATGTCTTCTCGTACTCGTTAGTGATATCGAACTTTTCCGGGCCGAAGTTCGCCTCGTTCAGCACGATCTTCATGTTATCGATATGATTAGGATTGATATAGACGGTCGTCTTCTTCTTTCGGATGTAGTAATTGAAGTATAACGGGAACTCGACCTCCGCCATGCTGATCCCCTGTTCGGGATGAAAATGGTTGTAGGGGAGGACGAACGTAGTAGGTACGCCCAGAGGTAAAAGTTTGGTGTCTTTTAACGTCTCGGGCGGCGCACCGAACTGAATATATCCCTCGGAAGTGTTCACAAGGTATCCCCCGCGCGGAAGCGGAGTGATGATACCGGCCAGCTCAGTTAGACTTTTTATCCTTTGAATATGTTCCCCCAATACATGAATATCTTATCATGTCTTTATCCTTTTTTCAACCAGCCGAAAAAAATAAAGTACCATTTCACTTTTCGGATTTTCCGGCTTAGAATTTCAATTTTTTTCATAAAAACCCGTAATTCCTGATTATTTGCACGTAATTCCGGTCGATGTTAAGATATGGCACTTCTAAAAACTGATTCAAGGAAGTGACCATTGGGTGTTTTATAAATAACCATGTTTGGTTTGTTAAAAAAAGCTTGGTTATTAGAACCGCCCAAAATCTTCGTAAGGGAGTCTAAATGAGCGGAAAAGCAAAGATAACGGTGAAACCGAAGGCCGAACCTAAAAAGAAGGCTATACCGAAAAAAAGCGGCTCATCGAAAAATCCGTTCAAGGATATCGCCAAAAGCGCGCTCCGTTTTCTTGCGGAGACCGGAGGTTATATAAAAAACGACCGTATCCATATCGACCTGCCGCCCGACCTGAAAGAATGGGCGGAACGGCTCCGAATGATCGGCCTCGGGAAGCAAGTCGATGAGATGATCGAAGAGATGAACAAGGCCGCCGGTAAGGCAGTCGACAAGGCGGCGGATCATTTTATCGACGCGATGAGCGGGATTTCGCTGGACGAGGTCGGTTCGATGCTGTTCGGCGGCGAGGACGCTGTCACGAAGTACCTCGAGAAGAAGACACGTAAGAAAATGTCAAAGGAGTTCGCTCCGATAATCAAAGACTCGATGGAGGAGGTCGGGATCACCCGCCTTTTCAAAAAGCTTCTCGATGCCTACAACTCAATCCCGCTCGTACCGAAGATCAAGTTCGATCTCCCGATGTATGTCAACAACCGCGCGCTCGACGGGATGTATTATATCCTCGCGCGGGAAGAAATCAAAGTCCGGCGGGACCCGTTAGGCGCGGCAGGCAAATTCCTGACAAACCTTCTCTCCCCGGGCTCAAAGTCCGGCGGATAACCCTTTCACCCGCCGCAGGTGTTCTTTAACATGTTATCACTATTGGATTAAATGAAACGTTAATAAAACTGAAGCGAAATAAAACAAATGATTTTTCTTCCTGTATTTGCCTTACGTTGAGAAATATGATAATATTGACTAAGGAATTTTTGGAGGTGTCTATGAAAATCCCAGTCTTGCTAAGCGGATTATTGATTTTATCTTCGTGTCAGGATGCCGGACAGATACAATCGATGATAAAACCCGCCGATCAGGCCGGTCAGCTTGACGAAGCGACGATTGTATCGGGACTGAAAGAAGCCTTGAATGTGGGAATTAAAAACGCTGTAAAACTTACGACTAAACCCGACTGCTTTCTAAATAACGCGTCGATAAAAATCCCCATCCCCGTCGAACTGAAAGAGTGGGAAGACAAGCTTCGCGCGGTAGGGCTTTCCGGTCAGGTGAACGATTTCCTCTATGCGATGAACTGCGCCGCCGATATGGCCAGCGCCAAATCGGGCGACATCTTTATGGATGCAGTATCCAAGATGACTGTCCAGGACGCGAATAATATCCTGAAAGGCCAGTCGGACGCGGCCACCGTCTACCTGGAGAAGGCCACCCGTAAATCCCTCTACGACCTTTTTGCTCCCATCATTACACAGGCGATGAACGAGCAGGGAGTCACCAAACTCTACAATTCTCTGATCGAGAAGTATAACGCGATTCCCCTTGTGAAGCCCATCACCTTCAACCTCGCGGACTATGTGAACAATAAGGCGCTCGACGGGATTTTCTACCTGCTCGCACAGGAAGAAGCGAAGATCAGGAAGGACCCCGCCGCCCGTGTGACAGACCTGCTGAAAAAGGTATTCGGCAGTTAACGATTTTCTAAACAATAAGCCCCGCGCTTCGGGGTATGTTGACGAAGTCATGAAATACACGATTATTTGTCACTGCGAGACGCGAAGCGGCGAAGCAGTCTGTTTTATATATTTACCCAGTAATTAAATAGATTGCTTCGGCTTTGGTTCGGCATCCCGACGGGGAAGTCGGGACAAGCCTCACCATGACGCTTCGCAATGACAAAATGAGTTTGTCATCAAGCCCTTCGGCACGGGGCTTTATTATTTTGATAGAATCATTCTTCTGAAGTATAATAATATATGAAAAAAACTGTTTATCTTGACGCCACGATATTTAGCTTCCTACTTGATACCCGAGCTTCCATCGCCTACCTTTCCGGTGTAACCAAAGAATGGTGGGAAAATCATCGAAGTTTTTATGACTTATATATTTCCAATGAAACCATCCGCGAATTGTCACAAGGAGATTATCCGACTAAGACATCTGTTCTGGAATCTGCGATAGGAATTCAGAGACTTGAAATTACGATGCGGGTGATCGAGACTGCGGAAGTTTATTTAGCGAACAATTTGATGCCAAAAACCCTGTCCGGTGACGCGATCCATCTAGCTGTTTCCTCCTTTTATAAAATAGATTTTTTACTGACATGGAATTATAAGCACCTCGCAAATGCAAATAAGAGACAGCACATCAGAATTATCAATACCCGTTTGGGACTTTTCACCCCTGAAATCATCACTCCGCTCGAATTACTATCCGAGGAGGAATAACATGATCGATAACGATATTATTGTCTGGAAAGAGAGGGTTCAAAAGGAAATCGCCGAAGAGAGCGGATTCGACTTGAAAGAACAGGTTCGCAGAAACGAAGAAGTCGTGAAAAAAATCGAAGATGAGATGGGAATCAATTCCCGTTCGACGGTAAAATAGGAAAATGATTTCAAGTCAGCCCCGCGCTTCGGGGCTTGATGACGAAGTTGAAATTCACGATTATTTGTCAACACGCCCTTCGGTGACGGGGCTTTTAAATATTGGGTAGTGCATCCGATTTCACTTACCTCAACTTCATCGAATAGAGGCTAATTGAAGAAACGGCGTCCCTTCACGAACCCGCGGCGGAGAAGCATCACCCCGGCGATGACCATAAAGAGCGCGGTATGACAGACCAGCGACCACCCCGGATCGAAACTTTTATACTTTTGGAATGACGCCCAGTGCCATGGGAAAAACTTGAACTCAGGCAGACTTGTCCCGGTGAATTGATTGAGGAGAGCCGGGCCGAGGTCGACAAGGTCGGGAAACACCGCGCCCAGCGCGCATACAAATACGATCCCCTTAAAACTCATCCTTGTGAAAAACACGGCGGCAAAGATCAGGAACGACGCGATCATCAGGTCGTAGACCGAGACGATTGGATAAGTATGCGGCGCGACATCGAGAAGGCCGTGCAGGAGAATGTTCGCTGAAAACCCGGCGGTAAGGATGCCGGTATCCTGTTTCTCGAAGAGCCCGTTTTTATCGTCAGCGCGTCGGATCCCCCCGGCGAAAAGGAGCGACGACGCAAGCCCCAGCGATACATGAAACACGGCGTTCATTTTACCATCCCGTTATATTGAGAAGTCAATCGTCTGTGGATTTATGAAACCGCCCGCTAAGTCCCGGGGTCACCCGGATTTTACCGTCGGTATCGAAGATCACGGCCTCGGCAGATGAAATCCCGCCGATCAGTTCCATCCCCTTTTCCGCGCCGAGGACGAATACCGCCGTCGCGAGAGCGTCCGCTTCGGCGGAGCATTGCGATACGATAGTCGCACTCGCGATATCGGCGGCGACAGGTATTCCGCTCCGGGGATCGACGATATGCGGAAGATACTCGCCGCCGACCTCGAAGAAGCGCCTGTACCCGCCGGACGTCACTACCGAGCAGTCGCCGGCCTCGATCCACCCGAAAATGGAATTGTCCCCGCGTAACGGGTGGTTCAGCCCGATATTCCAGCTTGTTCCGTCGGGCTTACACCCTATGACGAGCACGTTACCGCCGAGATTGATCATCGCCGAGGCCGCGCCATGTTTCCGGTAAATATCCCGAGACCTGTCCGCCGCGTAACCCTTGGCGATCCCGCCGAGGTCCAGTTCCATCCCGGCAATCGGAAGCATAAACTTGCCGTCCGCCGACACATCGAATTGCCCGAGCTGAAGCGAACTCATCGCGGCGATCTCGTTATCCGGCGGCGGATACCCTTTCGACTCGGCATCCCGCCACAGCCGGACAAGCGGCGCGATTGAGATATCGAACGCTCCTTCTGTCAGCGCGAACATCCTGCCGGAAAGCCTGAGTATCTCAATTGTGTCGCGGTGCAGACGGATCGCACGATGTCCGGCGTGCCTGCGTAAACGGGCGATCTCGCTATCCGGGCGAAACACGCTCCAGAGCCGTTCGAGACGGGCGACCTCACCGGCGGCTTCACGCGCGGCGCGTCTCGCCTGCCTGCCGAAAACCTTCTGCTCGACAAACGTCCCCATCAGGAAGTCCTGCCTGCGGCATTCTCCCCGCAAACAGGATTCAATTCCTTTAATTGGAGTATCCGGTGGTTGGATAGGTTAGTTCGTTTTGGTTAACGCGTTCTCGACGGCTTTGAGAAATGCCTTCGAGTCGATAGTCGCGCCGGAGTAAGTGTCCAGGTTGACATTCTGCTGCGCGATCACTGACTGCACCAACGGTTCGCTCATCACGGGCTTCATCCCCATCTCACCGGTCAGGTTAGTGATCCCGGCGATCTTCCCGCCCTGAACCTTGACCTCGACGATGTAGTTCCAACGTGCGTGATGGAACTCGCCCTTGTACACGCCGTCGGGGAGCTTGGATACATCCGGATTGTTGATCTTCATCTCTTTTATCTCTTTCATCCCTCTGGTCCCGGCGATCACGCCGATCACGAACAGCACGGCTAAAACCCCGAGAATAATCAGCACTACCTTCATTCCGCTTCTCCTAAAAAGGTTAATATTTATCTATTTGCTTTGTGTCAGCGCGTTCTCGACGGCTTTCAGGAACGCTTTGGAATCGATGGTCGCGGCGGAGTATGTATCGAGATCGACTTTCTGCTGTGCGATCACATTATCCGCGACTCCTTCGTTCAGTTTCGCCAATTCTTCAAACTGGTTGCCGAGATTCTTAATCGCGGCGATCTTGCCCTTCGCGACCTCGACCTCGACAGTATAGTGCCAGCGCCCCTTGTGGAACTCGCCCTTGTAGATCCCGTCGGCGACTTTCGACAAGTCGACGGAATTGATCGGCATCTCCTTGATTCCCTTCATCCCGCCCATCATGAACAGGTACATCAGCCCGCCCAATACCAGAAGAATACCCACGATTATCAAAACTGTCGTCATGCCATGCTCCCCGAATGAATTATCAGAATTTGAGAATATTATTCTAACGTCTGCCGCCGATTATTTCATCTTTTTCAGTTTTTCTTTCCGCCACCAGAAATAACGGATTGAATTGACATACGGCGAACCCAAATACGAAATCGCGCTCCAGAGGGGGGTCAACGGCACGACGGGCGAGATGGGCTCGCAGAACAACTCGCCGGTTTCGATATCCTCGCGGCCCGGATCGCAGTCCAGTGTCATGCCGTCTATCCCGACACGCACCCACATATGCCCGAGCATTCCGCCCTCACGCCGCACACCCTCGATATCTCCTGCCGGAAACATCACTTTCACCGCCTGCACAGCCTGAACACGGAAACCGAGCCGTGTCAGCAGCTCGTACAGCGCCCAACCCTTGTGCCAGCAGTATCCGAGGCCGCGTTCGAACGCTCTCGCGGGAAGGTCGTACGGGTTGCGGTAGGAGTAACTCATCTTCCGCGAGACCAGCGCCCTCGCGTACTCGACAAGCTCCCATCCGGTCAGTCCGCTCGCCCGGCACATAGAGGCCGCATCGTCAAGCGTAGTCACGCCGTCCACAGCGCTCCGCGCGGGAGTATCCCGCAGACTCAGGAGCGCCGGTATCGATATAACAACCGGTACGAGGAAAACCGTCACCGTGAACGCAGAAATAATTCCGGCCGTGACGAGCGCCCAATGTATGAAAAGTTCCATAGCGCGCCTACTTCTTCCTGCCGCGTTCGCATGCCGGAAGCCCGCCCTTCGGGTAATGCCTTGCGCGGCATGCTTTGCAATTGCCCCAGTTGGGACATCTGTGTTTCCCGCACGGGCAATCCGTTCTCGTTTCACTCATCGGACTTCTCCATTACTATTTTTAAAAAGCGCCCGAGCACCCCGGTCACCTCATCCGCCTCTTTTTCACTGATCCCGCGCGAGGCGTCGGCATAAAGCCCCGCGACCACGGCAAAAGTCGTCTCCATAAGCGCACGCCCCTCGCCGGTCATCCGCAGGATATTCGCCCGTCTGTCCGACGGGTCGTTCGTGCGTACGATCCAGCCCTTTTTCTCCAATCCGTCGCAGATCACCATGGCGTTCGTGGTGTCGGTCTCGATCAGTTTCGCGAGGTCGACCTGACGGATACCGTCATGACGCGAAAGCCCGAAGAGCGCGCCCCATTGCGGGTAAGTGATCCCGTAGGGCGCGAGGCGTTCGCTCACAAGCCGCTTCGTCGCGGTATACACCATCGCGACCGTCTCGAACATGCCGGGGATGCCCGACGAGTCGAACAGCATAGGCGCTCCTTATCGTGCTAATTGTTATTGTACTAATTGGTACTATTATAGCATAGCGGACGGCGGGGTGTCAAGAGGATTTTAGCAAGAGGAAACGGCACCCCGCGTTCTCCGCGCGAACTTTCCATGGACCCAGCCTACCGAAATACACGGGAGTCTCGCACAGAGCACACAGAGGAGGATGCGCGGACATTTGACCAGAGATATGGTTATTTTCTCACGGCTTATTGCCCTGACTGTCAGAGAGGTTTTCACGAGGTTTAATAAATAGCTTCGAGACGAAGAGTGAATCTCTACAACAATCGTCCTTACTTTTTTTCTCCGTGTTCTCCGCGCGAAACGAAGTAAAAAGCGTAAAGAGAAGAAACGGGCGCAACACAGGAATCGATTCGCGAACCCTGAGCGTAGCCGAAGGGTGAGACGCTAGTACACCACCATGTTGTCGATATGGATGACGTCGTCCTCACGGCCGTGCTCGCCCAGCAATATCTCGATCTCGGCGGACTTATGCCCGGCGATCTTCGCGCATTCCCCGGCGTCGAAATTCACGAGCCCGGCGGCGACCTTCGCCCCGTCGGTCCCGGCGACAAGCACCAGATCGCCCCGGAGGAACTTTCCCTCGACCATGCGTATCCCCGACGGCAGGAGGCTCTTGTGCGCGCGTACCGCGCCGACGGCGCCGTCGTCGATCACGAGCTTGCCGCGCGGGCGCTTGGCGGATATCCATCGTTTCTTCTGGCTGAGCTTACAGCGGTTTGAGATGAAGATCGTGCCCTCGCGCAGGTTGTCCATCACCGCGGTGATGATCCCGGCCTTGAAGCCGTTGGCGATCACCGAGGGCACACAGCTCAGGTTTGTGAGGCGCGCGGCTTCGAGCTTCGTGACCATCCCGCCCGTGGAGAGGTTGAACTCCTTGTCGCCCGCGTGACGGGCCAGCGACGGTTCGGTGTCGAGGTTGACTATCTTCATGAGTTTGCTTTCCGGCGTGCCATAGTCGGAATAGAAACCGTCGATATCGGAGAGCATGATATAGAGGTCGGAGTCGGTCAGAAGGGCGACCAGCGCGCCGAGACGGTCGTTGTCGCCGAAACGGATCTCCTCGACCGCGACCGAGTCGTTCTCGTTGATGACCGGCACGATCCCCATTTCGAGCATCGTGTTCAGGGTGTTGCGCGCGTTGAGGTAAGTATTGCGGTTGTCGAAAATAGCGTGAGTCAGCAGAACCTGTCCCACCGGAATACCGTGCGCGGCGAACTTCTGCTTAAAGAGTTCCATCAGTTCGATCTGCCCGACACCCGCGAGCGCTTGTTTCCGGGACAGATCGAGTTTTCCATTCCCGAGCTTATCCTTGAACTGGAGCCGTCCGAGTCCGATCGCCCCGCTCGCTGTGAGGATGAATTCCACCCCACGCGCGCGGAGAGCCGCGACTTCCGCGGCGAATTTCTCCAGGTTGGCGTGATCGATCGTGTTGAAGTCCGTGACCTGTTTCGTGCCGAGCTTGATCACAGCGCGGCCGATCTCGAACTTCAGCCCGTTAACTTCCAGGCGCATCCGTATTCTCCTCGCCCTTCTCGGCCTCAAGGTATGTATTGTAGATTTTCCATTTCAGCTCTTTCAGGTCGTCGCCTTTTAACGCGCACATCGTGTAGACGTCCGGAGTCAGCTTCTTAAACTTCTTCACGATTTTAGCCTGCTCCTTCTCGTCGGGCAAAAGGTCCGTCTTATTGAGCGCGACAAGGAACCTTCTCGACGCGAGCGTTTCGGAATACCCTCGCAATTCTTCGCGCAGGATTTCGAACTTCTTCATCGGCTCTTCGGAGATATCGAGAATGTAGAGGATGATCCGGGTGCGCTCGATATGCTTGAGGAACTCGATCCCGAGACCCTTTCCCGCATGGGCGCCCTCGATAATACCGGGGATGTCGGCGATCAGCACCGAGGCGTACTCGCCGTCAAGGTTCATCACCCCGAGGTTGGGTTCGAGGGTCGTAAACGGGTAATCCGCTATTTTCGGGCGGGCGTTCGTGACACGGGAGATGAACGTCGATTTTCCGGCGTTCGGGAAGCCTACCAGCCCCACGTGCGCGATCAGTCTCAGGTCGAGCCGGAGGTCGTACTCCTCGCCCGGCCTGCCCTTCTGGGCATAAAACGGCGTCTGGTTGGTTGAGCTTTTGAAATGGCTATTGCCCTTACCGCCCTTACCGCCGTACGCCGCGACATACTCGCTTGTCTCCCCGGTCAGGTCGAACATGATCTTCCCGGAATGGGTTTCGTAGACCTGAGTGCCCTGCGGCACGAGGATCAGATTGTCGGCCCCGTCCGCTCCGGTCATCAGTTTCTTCTTGCCGTCGCCGCCGCTCCCGGCTTTGAAACGCTGGCGGTTGTGGATATGCGAGAGGGTGCGGAGATTGGTATCGACACGCAGGATGACGCTTCCGCCATGCCCGCCGTCGCCGCCGTCCGGCCCGCCGTGCGCGATGTATTTCTCTCTGCGGAACGATGCCGCGCCGTCACCGCCCTTTCCGGCCTTTACATGGATTTCTACTTCGTCTTTAAAGATCAAGGTTGAGCCTCCGCAGTATTATAACAGATTTTTTACAAACTGTAAAATACGCTCCTATATAAAGATTGTTTGACGGAATTCCCCGCGCGTGATATCCTAATCGGCAATGAAAGGAGGGATAATATGAGTATCATCGACAAACTCGCGACAAGCCTCGGCAGGCGTGACGAGGTTCCGAACCGGGAACTCGCGAAAGAGATCGCCGCGGAGAACGATACAGCGGCGGTAAAGGAACTCGCGGAGCACCTGTTCGATAAGGATAAAAACATCGCCGCGGACTGCATCAAGACGCTTTATGAAACAGGCTACATTAAGCCGGAACTCATCGCCGGTCATTACGAAAGCTACATCCGTCTTTTAAAAAGCAAGAATAACCGGATGGTCTGGGGCGCGATGATCGCAATGTCGACTATCGCCGTTATCGGCGCGGATAAGCTCTACCCCTACACCGGGATATTCGCGGGACTGTTGAAAACCGGCTCTGTGATCACGATCGACTGCGCGGTGAAAACACTCGCGGGTATCGCCTCGGCGAAGCCCGAGTACGCACACGGGGTGATGCCCGCCCTGTTCGAGCACCTGCGGACTACCCGCCCCAAGGATATCGCCCAGCATAGTGAAAGCATCCTGCCGGGTGTATCCCCGGAATTCCGTGACGAGTTCGCCGGGATACTCCGTGCGCGCGAGAGCGACCTCATCCCGTCGCAGTCGGCGCGTGTAAAAAAAGTCCTGAAGAAACTCGGGGTTTGACCCGGCCGTAATGTCCTTTTCTTGCCTTTCGCCGGATACCCCGTTAAAATCTGTGAGCGGAGAAACAAATGAAGAGTATATTCGATAAGAAGAAGGAACTGGACTGGACATTAATCGCGCTTCTCGCGGGGATGTTCGTCCTGATCGCCGTATTCTGGAATTTCGTCCTGTTCTACCCGTTTAAGCTGTTCGTAGTGCTCCTGCACGAGCTTTCCCACGGCCTCGCGGCGGTATTGACCGGCGGGCGAATCGTCGCTATCGAGATCACGCAAGACCTCGGCGGGGTCTGCACCACTGTCGGCGGATGGCAGTTCCTTGTGGTGATGGCGGGCTATCTCGGGAGTATGCTCTGGGGCGGACTGATATTGATCCTCGCCGCGCGCACGAGTCTCGATAAGATCATCGCGGCCGTGATCGGCGGAGTCGTCCTCATTGTCACTATCATCTTCATCCGCCCCGTCATCAGCTTCGGTTTCCTGTTCGGTGTCGTCTTCGGTCTCGCTATCGGGATCACCGGATGGCTCGCGCCTGAGATCGTCAACGACATCCTGCTGAAATTTATCGGGCTGACCAGCGTCATGTACGCGGTCATCGATATAAAAGAAGACCTGATCTCGCGCGACATCCCCGGCTCGGACGCGTTCTATATGTCGCAGATCATCCCGTTACCGCCTGTGGTCTGGGGAATTATCTGGGGCCTGATCGCGCTCGCCGCGGCGTTTTTCCTGATCCGTTACGCGGCAAGGAAGGATGAAAAGTCCCCGACGAAATCGTATTAAAGAAGGTTGATATGAAGAAATCGAAATTGAGAATGTTCGCGGGCGAACTGATCGGCACGATAGGGCTGATGTTCGTATGGACGGGGATGTTCGTCATCCCGCATTCAGTGGGCGCTCAATTCAGCCCGTTCGAACTCTACCTGACGCTCGGGATCGCAGTCGCCGCGATCAGCCTTGCTATCGGCAAGGTCTCCGGGGCGCATCTCAATCCGGCGGTGACATTCGGTTTCTGGGTCTCGCGCAGGATACGCGGGCGCGATATGTTCCTTTACTTCGCATGCCAGTTCGTCGCGGCGTTCCTCGTGATCGGGATATTTCTCGCGTTCTTCCCGGTACTGGGCGAGCCGGACTCGATTTCGCCGTCGATCAGTATTTTCCGCACCCTCGTCTTCGAAATCATCGTGAATTTCTTTTTGGTATTCGTGATCCTTCGCGTCTCGAAGGATGGGACGGTCGGCGGGTTAAGGCCGTCGATAGCCGCCGGGCTGATATATTTTACCGCTGGGATCATCACATCGCCCCTGCATTACCCGTCGATCCATATCGCGAGGGCGTCGGCTATGGCGCTATACGCCTCACGTCATGACGAACTCTGGATTTACGTTGTCGCGGCTCTAATCGGTTCGTCAGTCGCGGCGTTCGCGTCGAAAATGATGGATAAGATCGATCCGAATAAAAAGAAAGAGCGGCCGCATTCCGACCGCTCCCATGAAATTTAACTTTTCTTTTTTACCATCTGATAAAATGTCTTCCCTACAATCAATAGTCCCAGTCCGATAAGCAGGATCGCGATCATCAGCGAGAAATTGAAGAACGAGAAATAGAAGATCACGACAAGCGCGATGAGGATTCCCGCGGGAATATAGAAACCGACTTCTCCCGTCAGAAGCGCGGCGAGCAGGAAACCCAGCCCGGGCGCGAGGATGAAGTTCGGCCAAGTCTGCGCGGCGTTCTGCCACCCGACGATATTCAGCCAAAGGAAATAGACGCAGAGGAAAAGCAGGATCGTGATCGGGATGAGGACCGCGCCGGCCTTTTTACCCTCGGTAAGAAGCGGAATCATGATAAACGGTACCGGCAAAGCGATAAAAAGAGGCCACAGGTTTCCAATCTTGAACCACGGGAAGATCGTCCCCAGAAGGAACAGCCCGCCCACGACGATCATGATGATTCCGAACATTAACGCGCCGGCCTTTTCTTCCTTGGTTTTAATATGTTCGTTTTCCATACACACTCCTCGCAGATGATAAATATTATACAAAAATCCGGTAAAAGAATCAATCTTTGATAATTTAACACTTTTCATATGATGAAATGTCACTCAAAGGAAAACAAAATATAATCATACTATAAAGTGCTAAAGTTTTAAAATAAGTATTGACAATTTTAAAGTATTTCGTAAAATAATTATAGTGTAGGGGAAAGGAAGGCGTAAAAATGAAAAAGAATCCGGATGTACGAAACCTGCTTGTGCAAAACAGGGAGATACTCGACCATATCACCGAACTCGTGATGAAAATGATGACCGCCGTTTCCGACTGTAAAAATCTCGCGCTCCGTCTGCGTAACGCCGAGAACGATTACCCGTTCTATCTCTACCAGGGTTATGACGACGAGTTTATCCGCAAAGAAAACTCGCTTATCAGTATAGGTGAAGACGGCGAGGTCTACTATGACTGCCTTTGCGGCTACATGATCGATAATACTAAACGTAACGGGGATCTCCCGCTCACCGGCTTCGGCTCATTCTATACAAATAGTTTTAAAAAGGACTGGGATGAGATATCGAAGTCTCTTTATCGCCCGCGCAAAACCTGTATGAAGCTGAATCTCTCGAGCGCGGCATGGGTTCCGTTAAAAACGCCGCAGAACACCAAATCCCAAGCCTGCGACGGATTGTTCCTGATGTCCGATAAAAGCGACCTTGGGCTCGACCAGAAAAAAATAGACAGGGTCGAACAGATCGCGCAGAATTACGCGGAAGTCTTTCACCGCATCGACCAGATCATCCTCAATCAAAGCGTCCGTCCCTTGAAGATCATTATCGCCGAGGATAACGAACCCATCGCAAATCTCCTCAAGAGAATGCTTTCCGAGTTCGGACACAGGATCACCTGCGCTCCTAACGGCGAAGAGGCATGGAACCATATCCGGGAATCGCGTTACGACCTACTGATCACCGATCTCGACATGCCGGTCATGGACGGTTTTTCGCTCATCAGGAAAATCCGAGAGGAGTATAAGATATACGGGCCGAGAATCATCGTTTTTACCGGTTCCGCGGTCGAACAGGAGAAGCTGACGGATAAAGAGTTCGGCATATCCGCGATAGTCCGGAAACCGCTGACTGACCTTTTCTATTTACAGCGGATTATCCGGGATGTTTTCTATAATGACGGGGAAATTTGAATTTTTCCGGAAGGTTCCCGCCCTTCCCGGGATAATCGTCACATTAGTACTAATCGCGGGCATCCTGCTCATCCGTGTGCTGGGAAACCCCGGCGCGGCGCTGAAGTTCTCCCCGGATACTCCATCCACGCTTGCTATAATCGGGATCAACAGCGACCTCACCCTGAAAACGGAAAAATATCCGTCCATACCGCTCGGCGGTATAGTCTTTCCCATAGATCAGGAAGCTCGAGGCCTTGTGCTCGCCGCGCTCGAAAAAATGCTCGCCGGGAAGGAGTGCCGGATCGAGCCCGACCCCTATATGACAAATAACCCGCAATCCCAATTCGGATTCTATATCTATTCCGGCGACCGGTTCGTCAATCTCGAACTGCTCCGTGAGGGGTACGCGGTCTCGTTTCTCGACGGGCAATACGTTTTCAGGAACGAGTTCTTCGGCGCGGAGAACGACGCACGTAAACTGAAAAAGGGGTTTTGGGCGAACAGCGCTGGGATGATGACGGCGCTCCGTTTTATGACGCTTCCGGCGGGATCGCAGGATATGATCTATGCGGCGCTCGCGCAGAGCTTTCCGCAGTATGACACCGCCGCGAAACCGCTCCAGACCGCCGATATCCCCCCGCCCGATTCCGGCACAGTGATCTCGTGGGAAAACGCCGGGCAGTATATCGGCAAGACCGTGACTGTCAACGGTAAAATCGTGCTCACCAAGAACACCGGCAAGGTTTGCTTCCTGAATTTCCACCCCGATTACAAGAAGCACCTTTCGGCGGTGATATTCTCGTCGGCGTTCCAGAGGTTCCCGATGAACCCGGAGAACGTCTATCTCAATAAAACCGTCCTTATCACCGGCAAGATCGTAGAGTACGAAGGCCGTCCGGAGATCATCCTCGATTCACCGTCGCAGATAAAAATCGTCCAGTGAAAAAGATAAAAATTCCCGACTCGGTCAGGAAGGAATGGACATGGAACGGAGCCTCATGGGAAGGCGGATACCGGTATGACGGCGTCCATCTTTTCGAGGGATGCCTTGTGTGGTACACGGAGTATTACCCCGGATGGTCCGGCGGCGGCACGTGCCAGCAGTCGGTCGAAGACTTCCTGACGAACGGGCCCTCTGTCGGGGGCGCGCCCGAAGATGTCCTCGAAGAACTCCGCGCTATCCTGAAGCCGGTCTACGAAAAGTCCCTTAAAGGCAGTTCTAAAAACTTAAAACAGTTTTTATGAGCCTTTAAAAGACAATCTTCATTTCTTTCTGAACGGCCAGAAAGAAATGAAGCAAAGAAAGAGCCGCCGCGCGGATAAAGCTTACAGTAGATCCGGGAAATCCGAGTCGAGGGCAACTCGCATGAAAGTTCCGTGTTAAGCGAAAGCGAGCCTGCGTCGAACATGCCCCTTTGTCGGATTTCCCGGCAGCAGAAAGCGCTTTAAGTGCGCGGGCGAAACAAACGAAAGGCATAATTCTTTTTTGAATTTGTATTTGGCTGTTTACCCCCGCCGCTGTGATGCGATTTTACTAAGCGAAACGGACAGAAACGCTATCTGTTTGAGCCTTGATCTATCTTGCATCAGCGATTTATCATGCGGCGAGTTACGGCGTTTCCCGTTTCGCGCCTCTCTGCTGGAGAGCGTCATCCCGGCGGGAAACCTCTTTCTTTTGTTCTTTCTTTCTGGGTCATAGAAAGAAAGAACAGTGACTTTTTGTATTCTAAAGGAGTCTCTAAGACTCCCCTTAAGAAATGATCCTGCTCTTCCTGACCAGCGCGATGATCGAATAGACAAGGATGATAACCATCCCGCTTCCGGCGGCGATGATCAAAGGAAGCGATTCCGGCCCCTCGACCCCCAAACGCTTAAATATGATTCCGAACAGCGCCCATTCCACCACGGCGGCATAGCCCAAGTCGCGCCGCGTATACAGCACCCATGACGTAATCAGGACGCAGACCGCGATTACGATGATCGTCCACACAACCGGCGATAAGCCCCATCCGCTCCACCCGTGCTTCACGAGGGCGGCAGTCACATTCGCCACAGTCGCGACAGTGATCCATCCGAGGTAGACGCTGAACGGGAGCTGGAGCATCCATTGCTGGCGGTAGGTGAATTCCTCGAGCCCGGCGCGGAGCCGGATATAGATGAGACACAGACTCGCGAGAAGGAGCACCATAATCACAAGCGACAACCAGACATACTGGTAATGCCAAGTGACGATCCAGATGGAGTTGAAGATACATGTCAGGGGATAAAAGATGCCGATCTTCCTGAAAAACACCGGCGTTTCCTCACTCCTGAAAAGTTTATAGATTTGATATACGATAAACGCTAATTGAAGCAGATAGATCACACCCCAGATCGAGAACGTAATCCCCGCAGGCACGAACAGGTTCGGCAGTTCGTCGGAAAGCTGCCCCGTGGACTTCCCGTTAAGCGGAAGCGTCACCGCATAGTAATTGATAAAAACCGTCGCGCCGAAGCATAAAGCATTGAAAACCGCGAGAATGCGATACAGCCAAACATTCTTCATCGTCCCTCCGAACCAATTGTCTATTTTTAATTCTTTCCAACTCCGGTACTTCCGAAACCGCCCGTTCCGCGCACGCTCTCCGGGAGTTCCGGCGCTTCGTTGAAAACAGCCTGTATGACCGGCGCGAACACCATCTGCGCGATCCGGTCGTGATGGCTGACCGTGAACGGCGTTTGGCCAAGATTGATGAGGATCACCTTTACCTCGCCCCGGTAATCGGCGTCGATCGTCCCCGGCGCGTTCGGCACGGAAATCCCCTTCGCGCCGAGTCCGCTCCGGGGGCGGATTTGCGCTTCGAACCCGTTAGGTATCGCCATCGCGAAACCGGTCGGCACAAGCGCGATCTCGCCGGACGCCAACGTCATCGGCGTATCGAGGCAAGCGTGGATATCGGCTCCCGCGCTATGCTCAGTCTGGTAACACGGAATCGCCGCGCCGGGATGCAACCGTTTGTACAATACTTTCATGGGTACTCCTCGTGCATATTTTATCACAGTTCAAAAAATGTGTAAACATCCCGGGGATATTATTGTAAAATTTCGCCGGATGCTCTATCATTTATTCCGTAAAACAGCGGGGTAAATCGCGATGAAACACAGACCCGAACTTGTCTCTCCGGCGGGAAGTCTCGAAAAACTCCGCTTCGCGTTCCATTACGGCGCCGACGCGGTATACCTCGGGTGGCAGGAGTTTTCGCTCCGTGAAGGCGCGGACAATTTCAATCTCGGCGAACTGAGCGACGCCCTTACAATCGCGCACACGAACGAAAAAAAGGTCTACCTCGCGATCAATATCTATCTCCACAACCGGCATTGGGAAAGGTTCCGCGAGTTCATCCGTGAGACCGCCAAGCTCCCGTTCGACGGGTATATCATGTCCGACCCGGGCGCTATCGGATGGATGCGCGAGCATCACCCGGACAAGCACATCCATGTCAGCACGCAGGCGAACATTACGAGCGTCGAGACGGCGCGGTTCTACGAAAAGCTCGGGGTGAAAAGGGTCATCCTCGCGCGGGAGCTCACCCTCGACGAGATCGCCGGGATCGCGGACAATACCGCGCTCGACATCGAGACCTTCGTGCACGGCGCGATGTGCGTGGCGTACTCCGGCAGGTGTCTCCTGTCGAACTATTTCACCGCGCGCTCCACCTACCTGCCCGACGAAAAGCGCGGCGGGATGAAACGGGATAAACTGCGCGCCGCCAACCTCGGCGACTGCGCCCAGCCGTGCAGGTGGGACTACGTCCTCATGGAGAAATCGCGCGAGAACCATTACCTGCCTATCGAAGAAAACGAGCACGGGACGACTATCATGAGTTCGCGCGATCTCAATCTCTCGGGGCATATCCCCCAGCTCCTCGGCGCGGGTATTAACGGCTTCAAGATCGAGGGGCGGATGAAAAGCGTCTACTATGTCGCGAACACCGCCCGCGTCTACCGCCATTGTCTCGACCGCGCGCTCGCAGGCAATAGCCCCGATCCGGATTACCTCGCTGAACTCGACAAGGTCAGCCACCGTCCCTATTCCACCGGCTTCTATTTCCTCGAGAACGAGTACCGCACCGGCGGGAGCGTCTCCGCGACCGAGACCTCGCAGTATGTCCGCGAGTATCTCTTCAGCGGAACGGTGCTCGAATCGCTGGGCGGCGGTAAGGCTTTAGTGCGGGCTCAGAATCAAATCCTCGCGGGTAGCCGTCTCGAAGCGGTCACCCCCGGACAGCCGTCGATCCCGATCGGCGAGTACAGGATGATCGTTAACGGCAAGCCTGTCGATAAGGTTCAGCCGAATACGGAGTTCGTCCTCGAATGTGAAATTCCGCTCGAGGGTATGGACTTGTTGAGAAGTAACAAGTAGAAAGTGACAAGTGAAAAGTATACAACCTCGCAGTCTATATCCGTGCTCATCCTATCATCCGTGTCGAATTGGGATTCAATAATAGTATTTCGATAGAACGAAGATGGGCGCGGGTCCAACAGATGAACAGGGATATAAATAGAGGCAGTTCTAAAAACTCTATCACTCATAATAAAAGAACATTTTTCAGAACTGAATAGAGTTTTTTGTCACTGCGATACCGCGCAACAAAATTTTTTGAAGCGCGGTAGAAGCAGTCAGTGTAGTTTATTGTCGAATATTTAAATGGTTTGCTTCGCACATCCTGTCGGATTTGCTCGCAATGACAAGTATAGTTTGTCAACTAGCCTTTTCATGCATGCGGATGGAACTTATCGTAGCTCTCTTTCAGCTTCTCGGGCGAGAGATGGGTATATATCTGGGTGGTCGACAGGCTGGAATGGCCGAGCATCTCCTGGATCACGCGGATATTCGCGCCGTTCTCGAGCAGATGAGTCGCGAACGTATGCCGGAGGGTGTGTGGGTGGATATTCTTCCTGAGCGCGAGCTTGTCGACATACGAGTTCAGGATATAACGGATCATCCGGTCGGATATCCGTTTCCCGAGGCGGGTGAGGAATAACGCGTGATCGCCCTGCACCGGCCCGAACTCGTTACGCAGCCCCATATAACGGACAAGCAGGGCACGCGCGGTTTCGCCTGTCGGGATGATCCGCTCCTTCGAGCCCTTGCCAGTCACACGGACGATGCCCTGGGTGTAGTCGACGTCATGGATGTCGAGCCCGGTCAGTTCGGACACGCGCAGGCCGCTCGCGTAGAGCAACGTAATCATCGCCTTATCGCGCAGGGACAGGGCGTCCTCGCCGGAGATCGAACCGATCAAATCGAGCACCTCGGACTTCTCCATTACCGACGGGAGGCGTTTTTCCTTCTTCGGCGAGGAGAGCAGGTCGGCGGGGTTTTTTCGGACTAAACCCTCGCGGATCAGGTACTTGTAGAGCGATTTCAACGACGCGACCTTCCGTTCGAGGCTCGACGCTTTCAGACGGCGCTCGCTGAGTTCGGTCAGGTAGTTCATCAGCACACGGTAGTCGATCTCGCCGAAACCGGATATCCCGGCTTCATCGCAGAATTGAAGGAACGACTCGAAATCCTCGGAGTACGCCTTGAGCGTGTTCTCCGAATAGGCTTTTTCGTAGCGGATGTAACGGATAAACCCGTCGATCGTTTCTTTCATTTTCGCTCCCGTCATACTTATCGGAATACACCGTCGCTACATTATACGCCCGGGTGCGCGTTTTATCAAGCAGGAGATTGGGAATTGACTTTATACGGGTTGGAAATTAAAATACTCCTGAAACATTTCGGAGGTATCTATGAAATATAGCTTATTAATCATCGCGCTCTTTTTCACGGTGATTTCCGGATGCGGAAACAACAACACCGCCGCCGCGACCAATTCCGCCCCCGCTGTAGGGGTAGACCCGCAGGTATCGCCCGCCGACCTTCTCGCGCTCGAACCGTCGAAGATCGCCGACTGGAAGGAATGGCTCGGTAAGTACGAATCGGTCGTCAAGGCCTATATCGAATCCATGCTCCGCGCCGGGTATCCCCAGACCAACGAGCCGTCGCAGGAAGTGGTGAACTTCATGACCGTCGTTACCAAATTCGCGATGGATATGCCCAGGATTTCCTCGGGTATCGCAGACCCGGAAGAAGATAAGGTTTTTTCCGATAAGGTGAACGAAATCAACGACTACTATGAAAAGGCCGGATTAAAGAATTAAACGAAAGAGCCCGTCTGTCTTCGGAACACGGAGGGAGACGGGTTTTTCGATTTACCCGTCATTCCTGACAGTGCCTATCCTAAAGTATCTTCAGCACCTTATGCACCTGCGGCAGAAGCCGCGCCTCGAACGGGCAGCCGGTCAGGATATCGAACACCTCACGGTAGTTCTCGCCCAGATGGATACCCGATTCTCCGCTCACCGGCTGAAACACCAGCGTGATATTCTTATTGAACGAGAAATACTCTTTCGCAATCTCGTAGGCAGTCTGGAGTTCGGAGGAAGGGGTATAGTCCGAGAAGACCGCCTTAATCACGGTCTGCTTCGCGTCCTTGAGCCGGAGGAGGAATTGCCTGTTCATTTCGACCACGCTCTCGCCGGACACCGAGGGTAGTTTAATGTCCACCGACCAGACTTCGATCCGTTCGACCAGTCTGTCCGTGATCCGTTCGGCAAGGGTGCCGTTCGTTTCCATGAGCAGGCGGACTCCGTCCAGCCTTCCCATGATGCTTTCGATAAACTCCGAATGGAGCATCGGCTCCCCGCCCGTAAAGCACATCCGCTTCGTATCGAACTGAGAGACGATCTTGAGAAAGTCTCTTTCGGTAATAGGGTTCGGGATTTGAACGGCGGTCTCAGTGCCGGGCATGATGATCCTCGCGCTTCCGGCGGGAATGTTTGCCCAAACCGTGTCGCAGTAACGGCAGCAGATATTACAGCCGGTAAACCTTACGAACACATACGGCGTTCCGCATTCCGGGCCTTCGCCCTGGAGGGAATAGAAGATTTCGGCGATATTAGCTTTTTTTTCCATATCAGTAGTTGAGGATGAACGCTCTCGCGAGCGCAAGGGCTTCACGGATAGTGTACGTCCAGAGATGCTTAAGCTGGATCTCCTTCCGTTCGGCGGCGATAAATGCCGCGTTGGTGATCCCAGTCCGTAAGGCAAACAACACGATCCGGGGAATGTGGTATTTCTGGCTGATAAACACGATCCCGTTCACCTTTTTCTTTTCCGTGAACGATTTCACGTTCACCATAGTCTCGTGGGTGGTCACGCCCAGTTTGTCCTCGATGATGCTCTTTCCGGGAATTTTATGTTTGATGAGATAAGCCTTCATACTCCGGACTTCGTACTGGGTTCCGCTCACAAAGAAATATTTCACCTGCGAATTCTTATAAAGTTCGATCCCCTTATCGAGACGCATTTGGAGTGCGGTACTCGGCCCTTCCTTCGTGATACCCGCCCCGAAGATGACCGCGAGCTCCTTGACCCCGTTCATCTCCTCGGCCGCCGGGTAGAACTGGACTACGGCGAGAGAGGAGAGGAAAAGGAGTACCACTCCGATCAGGATACCTATACAGATTTTCAGGATCAGACGGCCGGCGGAATTCTTCGGCTGGTTATCTCGGTTCATCTTCCGGTCCGCTCCGGTAATAAAATATCAGGCTGTTTTCCGGGTGCTTCATCATATTCGAAACAACCCCGCATTTAATTTTAAAAAGGTGATAAACCGGCCGGCTAATTCCCCGGGACTCGAAGTTCCCCTGCCCCTTCGCGAGCACGATATCCGACTTTCTGAACAGCGTATCGAACTCGGGGCCGCGTGTCACGGGTATCCCCGGTAACGGCTCCCCGCCCGGTGTGACCACCGGAACAAGCGAATCCAGCCCTACCTCAACCGCGTCTTCGAGAGTGACATCGTTGATCACCGGGCCCGAACGTACCGCCGCCGTGATCGCGAGCGAAGGATACAGCTCCTTCAGCGTTTCGATCATGATCCTGTCGAGCACGATCTCGCCCGAGTTGTCGAGGATATAGAACAGGCTCTTCGCCACCGCAAGCTCCGCCCGGAAACGTTCGAGACTATCGACCGTGAACGACGAACTGTCCGCCTCTCTCATGATCGAGTCGGCGTCCGGCACATGTCCGTGTATCGCGTAGTCGATAATATTGCCGAGCGCGGCGAGTTTTACCGCCGCCGAAAGCCTGTCCTCGTGACGTTCAGCGAACTCGCGGAATAACGGATACAACTCCATCGCCTCACGGTTGGAGTTCTTTTTCTCCCGCGAGAACGGGTCTTCGACGCCGGTGTTTTTCGCGATCACCGAATAGACCATCTGCGCGATCTCCGGCGGGCTCAGTTTCTCGACAGGTAATTCCCTCATCATTTCGTCGATCATCTTACGGATAGAATTGGCGTGGGTTTCGTTTTTCGTAGTCAGCCGGATCAATCGATCGACCTGAGAGTTCATACACGGCAAGCAGGATGAGTTTACGGTCATGCTATCCCCGTTTGGTTTTGTTGGGGTCGTAGCAGTAGGAACATCCCTTGATGAAGACCTTGTCCTCAGGCTCGCCTTTATATGTCTTGACATAAACTACATCTTCGTCGGTCAACGGAGTCTTGCAGACGGGGCAGACTTTCTCCTGCTCCTGTGCGGTCTTGCTGACAGGACGCACTTCGTACCCCTGCGCGCTTTTGCCCTCGCGCATCTTTCCGCGAATCACCGGGAGGCTATAGAGGAAGATTACTATTGCCGCGAGCACTCCCATCGAGATATAGATGATCGTCATGGTGTCCATGCCGTGTTCCGCCTACAATATATACTTTGTGATATCGCTGTCTTTGATGATCGTCTTGAGCCGTTTCTCCACATAATCGCTCGTGATCTTGACCTTCTGGCCGTTCATCTCGGGCGCGTCGTAGGAAACGTCTTCCATCAGGAACTCCATGATCGTATGGAGACGCCGCGCGCCGATATCCTCGAGCGTGCTGTTGATCTCGAACGCGATATCCGCGATCTTCTCGAACGCCGACTCGTGGAAGGAGACTTTCACCCCTTCGGTCTCGAGAAGCTCGGTGTACTGCCGGATCAGCGAGCTTTTCGGTTCGGTCAGTATCCGCTTCAGGTCTTCGCGTGTCAGGCTTTCCATTTCGACACGGATCGGGAATCTGCCCTGGAGCTCGGGGATCATGTCCGACGGTTTCGAGATGTGGAACGCGCCAGCCGCGATAAACAGGATATGGTCTGTTTTCACCGCGCCGTATTTGGTGCTGACCGTCGTCCCTTCGACTATCGGCAGGAGGTCGCGCTGGACTCCCTCGCGGGATACGTCGGGGCCTTGCCCTGACGCCTTATCGGCGATCTTGTCGATCTCGTCGAGGAAGACGATCCCCATCTCCTGCGCCCATTTCAGGCCGAGCTGGATCGCTTTATCTTTATCGATTCTTTCATCGAGCAGTTGTTCTGTCAGGGTCTCGCGCGCGTCCTTCACGCTCATCTTGCGCTTTTCCTCGGTCTCGATCCCGCCCTCGCCGCCGAATAGCGACGAAAAGCTGTTCTCGACATCGTCCATCCCGGGGAACATATCCACCATCGGGAATATCGCCGAGGGTTTCTTTTTTACCTTGATCTCTATAGTGAGCTGGTCGTACTCGCCCAGCGCGATCTTCTTCGCGATATCCGACTTCAGCTTGCGCTTGTCGGAGGGCGGCATCTCGAACTCGTTGATCTCGCCCTGTTCGGTCAGAACGGCCCAGACTGCCTTATGGAGATTTTTCGCCACCTCGGGAAGCACCGACTCGCGGACTTCCTCGCGCATCCGGGATTTGACCTGGTTGACCGAGTTATTGACAAGGCCGCGGATCATGTATTCGACGTCGCGCCCCACATAGCCGCGTTCGGTAAACTTCGTGGCCTCGACTTTGACAAACGGCGCGTCCACAAGCTGAGCCATGCGCCTCGCGATCTCGGTTTTCCCCACCCCGGTCGGCCCGATCATAAGGATGTTCTTCGGTGAGATTTCCTCACGGAGTTCCTCGGGGACGAGCTTCCGCCGCATCCGGTTACGGAGCGCAAGCGCGACTAATTTCTTCGCGCGGTCCTGCCCGATAATATACTGGTCTAAAAGCGCGACCACGTCCTTGGGCTTGAATTTGTCCATGTCGTTCGCGATAAACGAACCGAGGTCTTTATCTAACTGATTTACCATCGTTTACTCCGGGATTTCTTCTACTTGGATATTGGAATTGGTATAAATACAGATTTCCGACGCGATCTTCAGCGACTCGCGGGCGATCTCCGCCGCCGTCATTTTCACCCCGGAACGGATGTACGCAAGGGCGGCCGCGCGGGCGAATTGCCCCCCGGAACCTATCGCCGCTACGTCGTGCTCCGGCTCCAGCACATTGCCGTTGCCCGAGATGACGAGCATGTTCTTTTTATCCGCTACGACAATCAACGCTTCGAGCTGGCGGAGGATTTTATCGGTGCGCCATTCCTTCGCGAGCTGGACGCTTGCGCGCACAAGGTCGCCGGTATGTTCCTCGAGCTTCCCCTCGAACTTTTCGAGAAGCGAGAACGCGTCCGCCGCCGAACCCGCGAAACCCGCCATCACGCTTCCCTTACGGAGGGTGCGTATCTTGTTCGCCGTCTCCTTGATGACCGTTTCGCCGAACGTCACCTGGCCGTCTCCGGCCATCGCGACCCGTCCTTCATGACGTACCGCGATCACGGTCGTCGAACGCCATTTTCCAGAACTCATTTTCCCTCCACGGTATTCCGCGCATGGAAAAGTATACTATTATTTCGCCGTTTCGGCAAGATTCGGTTTATACACTGTCCCCGGTCAATCCCTAACGAAACCTACTCGCTCTTGGAACGGATGATCTCACCAAGCTTCTTCCGGTCGGGCTTCCGCAGGTAAAGCGGGTCGCGGGTCTCACGGTACACATGCAGGTTGTCGGTCAGGGTCGGTTTGCCCTCATGCCTGTAGATCACCCCGAGCGCGAGCTTGCCCCCGGCGACCGCTATTCCGAACGCCTTTTGCCGGTCGGACGGGTCGTGCGAGGAGTCGAGGTAATAGGTGTTCTCCTTGTACCACTGGTAGGTATTGAGCTTGTTGAACGTCACGCACGGGTGCAGAATGTCCACGAGCGCGTATCCCTTGAAGAGAATCGCCTGCCTCAGGATGTCCTTGAGCTGGGCGATATCCGCGCTGTAAGCCCTCGCGATAAACGGCGCGTCCAGAGCGAGCGCCACCGCGATGGGATTGAACGGCTCGTTCGTCACGCCGTTGATCTGCACGGGGGTTTTCATCCCGACAGGAGTTGTCGGCGAGGCCTGGCCTTTAGTCAGGCCGTACACCATGTTGTTATGGACAAAGTGTGCGATATCGGGATTGCGGCGGATCGTATGGATGAAGTGATTGCCGCCCTCGCCGTACATATCGCCGTCGCCGCCTTCCGCGATCACAGTCAGCCCCGGGTTGGACATCTTGATCGCCGTCGCGACGGGTAACGCCCGCCCGTGCAGGCCGTTGAAATAGCTTGCATTCACATACTGGGGTATTTTCGCCGCCTGGCCGATCCCCGACACATAGACAACCTGATTTTGAGGAATATCCAATCCGGCGAGCGTGTCTTTGACCGTCTTGAGGATGGAGAAATTACCGCATCCGGGACACCACGCGATATCGATCCCGGGAAGATCGTAGGGATTCATTTGCCGCCTCCTTTACCGATAATCTCTTCCAGCCGGACCGCGAGATTTTCGGGCGAGAACGGAAACCCGTCGGACTGGAGAATCTTATGATCGAACTCGATCCCGTGATTCCGCCGGAGGAGCGCGCCGAACTGTCCGGCCGCGTTATTCTCGACAAGGATCAGCTTTTTCGCGCGTTCTAGGATGTCGAGCGCCGATGGCGGCAGGGGGCAGACCTGCTTGAAGTGGGCGAACGCGAGCTTCGGCCGGGCGAGCTTTTCGAGGGTCTCGCGGACTATATTCCGCGTCGAGCCCCATCCGACGATCAGCGTCTCGTAGCCGGACGGCCCGATCAGTTCGGGCGGGATTGCGTTCTCGGAGAGCGGGCCGAGCCTCGCGTGCCGTTTCTCCACCATCTTTCGCCTCACTTCCGCGCTCTCGGTAATCCGCCCCTCTTCGTCGTGCTCGTCGCTGTCCGCGCGGACAAACCCGTCACCGTAGCCGGGTATCCCCCTCGGGCTGATTCCGCCGGGAGTCAGCCGGTAACGTTTATAATCCTCGTCCGTCTTCTCAAGATAGGGTTCGGTCATTCCGGTTTTGGGATCGAACGGTTTAATATTATAGTAGGAATCGAGAAAATACTGGTCGGTCAGGATAAACACAGGTATCTGGTACTTATCCGCCGTATCGAACGCCAGCGCCGCGAGACTGTAAGCGTCGGCGAGGCTTCCCGGCGCGTAAATCGCCCGCGCGAAGTCGCCATGCCCGGCAAACATCGCGAGATCGAGGTCGCCCTGCTCGGTGCGGGTGGGAAGGCCTGTCGCGGGTCCCGGACGCTGTCCGATATGGATCACCATCGGGCTTTCGACCATCCCCGCGAGACTCACCCCTTCGCTCATCAGCGCGAATCCGCCCCCGGAAGTGGTGACCATCGCACGCGCCCCGGCGTACCATGCGCCGATTCCCATGTTAATCGCGGCGATTTCATCCTCGGCCTGTTCCACTATCAACGGGAAATCGTTGGAGAGCGACGCGAGCACATGCAGGACAGAACTCCCGGGCGACATCGGGTAGGACGAGACGAAATTGCACCCTCCGGCTAACGCCCCGAGACCGACGGCCTCCGCGCCGGAAACGAGGATTTCGTCGGCGAGCCCGTCCCTGGGTGAAAAGCCGATCCCTACCGTTCCCTCGCCGCGCCATTTCGTCCCGAGTGTGTTTCCGATCTTCGCGGCCTGGAAATTTTTATCGAGGATATCCTCGGACTTCGCGCCGAAGCGCTTACGGATATATTCTTCGAGGGGCGTGGTGCCGATACCGAAAAGCGCCAGAAGCGCCCCCACCGCGATGATATTCGAATAGACCGCGCTCCCCAACGGCTCGGCGAGTTTTTCGAACACAGTATCGACAATGTTGTAACCCTTGCCGATCTTCGAGGCGTCGCCGACTACGAGGGTGTCCTTCCCGATCCGTCCGCTCAGCCGCGTGATGTCCGGATCGAGCGCGACCAATAGATCGATCCTGTCCGTGTACGAGTCTACCCGTGCGGACGACACCCTGATCTCGGTGGAATTGCTCCCCCCCCTGACCCGCGACATATATTCCTTAGTGGCGAATACATGGAATCCCGAGTTTTTCAGGATATGGGTGAGTATGATCTCGACTGTCTGAATCCCCTGACCGGCTTCCCCGGACAAGACGATCGATATCTCGTTATCGACATTGATTCCCGGCATAGCGCATCCTCCGTCAACAATCTCGTTAACGTTATTATAATCCTATTTCTGTGATTGTCAACAAATCCAAAATAACAAAATCGGCGAGTGAAAAATTCTTTATCGCGGACTGTGTAAATTTTTACTTTTTTTGCGCCCTGAATTATAATCATTCAGATTTTAAATCTCTCAGGAGGTATTTATGAAGAAATTGTTAGGTGTGCTAATGGCGTTCGTCCTTTTCGGAGGAGTGATGTCCTGCGGTTTCGGTATGACCAAGCTGAATGACGAAGTGATCGCGAAGTACATCGCGGCCTACTCGATCATGAAGGAAAAGGGCATAGCCGATTCAGGCGAAGGCATGAATGACGCCGCGTTGAACGATGCCGCGAAGGCCGGCGGGTTTAAGGATTATGCCGAGTTCGTGAATGTCCAGATCGCCGTCGGCGCCGCTTTGGCGGTGGTTTCGACGACCGAATATGTCAATCAGATGGATGCTTTAGCTTCACCCGAATACGATGCGTGGCAGGCTATGCTGACCAACCCCGATATTCCCGAAGCCGATAAGGAAAACGCGAAGAAAGAAATCGAGAAGGCTAAGGCTGAATGGGAAAAGAACAAGGCGGCCGCCGAACCCGCGATGGGAATGATGAATATGCTTGTCGACAAAGATTCCGTCGAAGCCGTCAAAAAGCATTATAACGAGCTTCTCGCCGTTATGGGCAATTCCGACGCTGTTCAATAAATTTTTCGGACTTTACTCCCCCGCCTTCGGGCGGGGTTTTCTTTTGCGCGCTTGTTTGCGGGAAATCGGTTTTTCAGTTAGGGCGCTCCTAATACCCGCCGTATCCCGGCGGCCTGTCTACCTTCTACCGAAGGTTGCCCGCCTTCCATCTTCGATAGAAGGTGGACAGGAAGGCAGGCAAGGTAGCCCCATTGGGCGTATTCAATATAATAAAAACCTAATATGTTAAAAATGTTGATAGTTTTTGGAACCGCCCTTATCATATTCACCGTATAACAAGGAGCCGTCCATGCGCAAGGCATATCTATTTATCTTTTTTATTCTTTTTCTCGCGCCGGTCATAAGCTGCCGGAAGAGCACCGCTCCCGGGGTGATTCCGCCGATGCCGAAACCCGCCTTCACCGACGCCGTCCCGATAACGGACAAGCCCTCGCCCGGCGAGCAGATCGTGTTTATCATAGAAAAAGCGAATACCGGTAAGGACAAAGAAGCGGAAGCGTTAGTGATGTATACGATAGAGATGGACGCTGAGGCGATCCTTGTCAAACAGCCCGCCGACTGGCTGGCGAAGGATAAGATCGCTTTCTGGCGGCTTCTGACCAAAAATAAAACAGTGATAAAAACGGAAATTCTCAATGAGAAGATCACGTTGAATTTCTCGATCGTCTGGTTCCGGCTGACATATAAGGACGGGTCGATTAAAGAGATGGAAACAGAATTGCATTTTATGGACGGCAAGTGGTATATGATGGTCGATCAGACGATGCTGAAATAATCATAGAAATGCCCATCTAATAATCGCCCCCTTGTAAACCGGCGGCAAGCCCTCTTTTCTCCCATTGTGTATAAAGGGAAAGGGGGTAAGGGAGCGCCTATTAGGCGTGCATTAGAACAAATCGATACTATCGTTATAGAAGTTATTAGCTTTTACAATCACCCTTACTTTTCCCGTTTGGTAATATACTTCGGGTCGAACGGCACTTCGATCCGGGCGTCCGTCATCCCGTCCTTCGACCCAATCCTGAACAGGTTCGGATCGAGCCCAACGCTCTTCATTAAGATAACGAGAAGCGCGATGCCCATTCCGGCGCCCTCTGCCTCATCGGTCTCTTTCTGGAAAAAAAGCGCTATATCGTCATAAAGCATCGCTTTCTTCAGCTTCATCCTGATCCGGCGCTCTTCCATATCGATGATATCGGTGTTGTTGAGTATCTCGATCCGCAGTCCGCCCTTGTCGTGATAGAGTGTGAACATTACCCACAGGTCTTCATTGCGGAGTTCGGCGTAATACTTATATGCGTCGCGGCTTTCGAGGAGCGCCTTGAACTTCGTCAGCCCCATGACATACTGGCCCATATTGTTCAAATCGAGGCTGTTCTTTTGAAAGAACGCGCGCTTCAGGTTCGCCTTGGTCGCGTTGATCACAAGTTCCTTCACACACCCGTAGACCGCGTCGACAAGTTCCAGCTTGCCGTATTTCTTCAGCACTTCTTCGAGGGAAAAACGGATCAGCCGGTTGATCATATCGTCGTTCTCGTAGAAGATGATCTGGATTTCCTTGTCCCGCTCGATAGATTTTAATATGGTTTCTCTGTCCATTACTCTCTCCCGTCCGCATTATGGGCACTTCAAATAACCACCCCCTCGAAAATCGGGGGCAGGCGATTCCCGGTGGCAAGAAAGTGACCATTGGGCGTATTCTATAAGGCTATAAAACCATTTGTTATAAATGAAAAAAATTTAGAACCATCCTTATTATATATCTTTACGTTAAAATTGTCTATCCCTTTTTTGTTTGAATTACGCGGACGCGAACTTCGGATAACAGGTGTATTCTTGCGTTTTTTCCTTTTCCCGGTTAAATTACCTTATCTCAGGAGGCTGCAATGAAAAACATCCTGCTTCTCGCGCTCATTCTGTTCCTTACCCCGGCGATGCTTTTCCCGAAGGAGCCGCCGGAGGTCAAGATCATCCGCGAGTGGTACCATAAGGTACAGAAGATGATCGAGGCGAAGGACGGCATTATCGTATCCGAATGGAACGCTAACAAAACGGGCGCGGATTTCCCGATGATCGGGACGATGATGGGAAAGGCGATGTTCTACTGGAGCGCCGAAGTGAAGGACGGCACTATCGCCACCGCGCTTTATAAAATCACGGTCGAGAAGAATATGGGCGATTATAAGGGTTACCAGGAGTTTCTCTACGACACCGGCGGGAACATCCTCTTCATCATGGACCGTTGGCGGAACGGCGGGGATCTCCAGGACTACCGCATCTACTTTAAGAACGGCAAACCCTTCTATGTCACCCAGACCTACGAAAAGACCCAGAAGGTCTATGAGTACTTCGCGGTCCCCGAGGTTTACGCCCCGGAGTTTTCGATGACCCTCGGCGACGCGAATAATCTCAAGGAATTCTTCCTCGTCCGTCCGTTCTAACCTCGCCCCATGTTACCTTGATTTTTTCCGTCCCGCCCGTTAGAATATTGCGGTCACTTTTAAATACACATATTGAAGGAAGTGACCACCGGGCGTTTTATCACTCATTCTCTTTGATTTATCAGAAAAATCGAGGTTTTTAGAACTGCCCTTGCTTCATGAAATCAACCGGAGGCAACCATGGGCTTCTCCTGCGGAATAGTCGGACTTCCCAACGTGGGCAAGTCGACCCTGTTTAACGCATTGACCAAGGCGAATGTCGCGAGTTCGAATTACCCGTTCTGTACCATAGATCCAAATGTCGGTATAGTGAACGTGCCGGATATCCGTCTGACGACCCTCGCCGAGATGTCGAAGAGCCGTTCGGTAGTCCCGACCACGGTGCAGTTTGTCGATATCGCCGGGCTTGTCGCGGGGGCGAGCAAGGGCGAAGGTCTCGGCAACCAATTCCTCTCGCACATCCGGAGCGTGGACGCGATCGTGCAGGTCGTCCGCCTCTTCGAGGAGCAGGACGTCACTCATATCGGGAAAGTCGATCCGGTGCGCGACCTCGAGATTATCAATACCGAACTCATCCTGAAAGATATGGAGATACTCGAGAACACGATGGATAAACGGGCGAAGCTCGCTAAAAGCGGCAACAAGGAAGCCCAGATCGAGGTCGATATCCTCACGAAGGTGATCGATTCCCTCAATAACGAAATCCTCGTCCGCAATATCCCGCTCGACGAGAAGGAAAGGGCGTTCATCCGGCAGTTCGAGCTCCTGACAGATAAGGCGCTGCTGATCTGCGCCAATGTCGGCGAGAGCGAGGTCACGTCCTATGAGAAGAACCCGCTCTATGTCAAACTCGCCGAGAAGGCGAAATCGCTCGACGCGGATATCCTCGCGCTCTCAGCGAGGATCGAGCAGGAGATCACCGAACTCGACGCGTCCGACGCCAAAGACTACCTCAAAGACCTCGGCCTCGAACAAAGCGGCCTCGAGCGCCTGATTATGGAAGGGTACAAGCTCCTCGGGCTCGTCACCTACTTCACGACCGGTGAAAAGGAGTCGCGGGCATGGACGATCACGACCGGGACGAAGGCTCCCGCCGCCGCCGGGAAAATCCATTCCGACATGGAACGCGGGTTTATCCGCGCCGACGTCGTCTCCTACGAAGACTTTACCGGAAACGGCGGATGGGCCGGGGTGAAGGATAAGGGAATGCTCCGTAAAGAAGGCAAGGAGTACGTCGTCAAGGACGGCGATATCATGCTTTTTTATTTTAACGTCTAGGCCTTTTCTTTTCCGCCGAACTGTGATATACTGTTGTGTCAGGGTATCGTTTGGAGGGAAAAATGAGAAAAACCTTCATCAAAACCTGCACTCTATTATCGGTCTTTTTTGTGGTGTCTTGTAATTTTACACTTCCACCCAACGTCTATGAAAAGCTTAATACCAACTCCGGGCAACCGGGTACCCCCGGTGATAATACTTCTCCTGGACTAACCGTCACCTATCCCACTAACGGTCAGGAAGTGGGGGAGTTTTATACCTTGCAGGGTACGGTCTCCGACAGCGAGTCCGGTGTAAAAACGGTTTATGTCAAATTAGACAATGGAAGCTATTACTCAGTTCCAATACTGCTTGGGAACTGGAGCGCTAACTTCTCTCTATCTATTTATGGCCTGCATACGAATTTTGCATACGCCGTAGATAACGCGAACAACTCGAGCGCGGTAGCGGCAGTCTGGGTAGTGCGGGGATCGGTACCATCGGTGATTATTTCCTCTCCGGCGAACGGAAGTTCTACAAATATCTCGAGTATTACCGTCTCGGGAATTTCTTCCATCGACGCGCCCAACACAATCTTAAAAGTACAGGTACAAATTAATGGCGGAGCGTGGACCGACGCTTCCGGCACGATTAACTGGACAATGGATGTTTTCCTTTCCGAAGGCGCGAACACGCTGAAAGTCCGAGCGATTGGGGATAATAATAAAACGAACGAATCTGCGGCGGTTTCCATAACGTTCGCACCTTCCATTCCTTCGGTCAGTATTACCTCTCTGGCGGACGGAAGCTCTACAAATATCTCGAGTATTACCGTCTCGGGGATTTCATCCATCGACGCGCCCAACACAATCTCAAAAGTACAGGTACAACTAAATGGCGGAGCGTGGACCGACGCTTCCGGCACGATTAACTGGATAATGGATGTTTTCCTTTCCGAAGGCGCGAACACGCTGAAAGCCAGAGCGATTGGAGATAATAACAAAACGAACGAATCGGCGGCGATTTCCGTAACATATATAAATCCAATTCCTTCGGTCAGTATTACCTCTCCGGCGAACGGAAGCTCAACCACGAACTTCAATATCACTGTATCGGGAACTGCGTCCATCGACACGCCTTACAGTGTAACGAAGGTGCAGGTACAGCTGAACGGCGGGGCATGGATTGACGCGGCAGGAACAACAATCTGGTCGAAGGCGGCCACACTGATAAAGGGTGCAAACACATTGAAAGCCCGCGCGATAGGCAATAATAATAAAACGAACGAATCAACCACGATTTCAATTACTAATAAATATCCCGATATGTTAGTCGCATACGACGGCGAGGCAAGCGATGCGCTCGGGTATAGCGTGGCGGTATCGGCGGACGGGAATACGATTGCCGCGGGCGCTTACGATGATGACGAAATGGGCACCGATTCCGGTTTGGTCTATCGCTTCCAATGGAACGGGTCAATGTGGTTGACGAATAAGTTAGTGGCGTATGACGGCGCGGCGAGCAATTATTTCGGTAATAGCGTCGCGGTATCGGCGGACGGGAATACGATTGTCGCGGGCGCTCCCTTTGCCACTATCGGGACGAACTCCGCTCAGGGTTCGGTCTATCGCTTCCAGTGGAACGGCTCGGCATGGATAGAGGATAAATTCATTGCGTACGACGGCGCGCCGAACGACAGGTTCGGTTGGAGCGTGGCGGTATCGGCGGACGGGAATACGATCGTCGCGGGCGCTTACTTTGATGACGACAAGGGCGGCGCATCCGGTTCGGTCTATTGCTTCAAATGGAACGGTTCAATGTGGTTGACGAACAAGTTTGTGCCGCACGACGGCCTGGCATGGGATCAGTTCGGTTGGAGCGTGGCGGTATCGGCGGACGGGAACATTATTGCCGCGGGCGCTTTCGGCGATGATGACAAGGGCACTGATTCCGGTTCGGTCTATCGTCTTTATTGGAACGGTTCAATGTGGTTGACGAATAAGTTTGTGGCGTTCGACGGCGCGGGATGGGATAATTTCGGTATTAGCGTGGCGATATCGGCGGACGGCAGCACGATAGCCGCAGGCGCTAACTATGATGACGACAAGGGCACTGATTCCGGTTCGATCTATCGTTTTTATTGGAACGGTTCAATGTGGTTGACGAATAAGTTTGTGGCGTTCGACGGTGCGGGATGGGATTATTTCGGTGTTAGCGTGGCGGTATCCGCGGACGGCAGCACGATAGCCGCAGGCGCTAACTATGATGACGACAAGGGCGGCGCATCCGGCTCGGTCTATCGTTTTTATTGGAACGGGTCGGCGTGGGCGACGAATAAAATAGTAGCGTACAACGGCGCGGCAAGCGATGAGTTCGGTTATAGCTTATCAATCTCGGCGGACGGGAATACGATTGCCGCGGGCGCTTACTTAGATGACGACAAGGGCGCCGATTCCGGTTCGGTCTATCGATATAAGTGGTAAGGAAGCGAAAATTGACCTTGGAAAAATAGCAATAGATACTTAAAAAAGATTTTTATCATCGGATAATGGGACGGAAAAAGCCGTCCCATTTTTCACGTTCATACTATCCCCCATGTTATTGACAAACCGCCCGTTTTCCATTAACATTTCTACAAACCCATTTCGGGAGAGATGTATGAAAAAATCAGCGTGGTTTTTCCTTTTATTCTTTTTATCCATCGGACTGTTCTTCGCTCAGGCGGCAAGCGCGCCGGTGAACGGTGCGAAGCAGGTGCTGAAGGCCGTAATCGACGAAGCGATCACACCGGTCACCGAGAAGTATATAATCCGCGCGCTCAAAGAAGCGAAAGAAAAAAATATCGGCATTGTGCTTTTTACTCTCGATACGCCGGGCGGCCTCTTGGACACCACCCGCAACATCGTGAAAGCGCTCCTTTCCGCCGATGACGATAAAATCGACACAATTGTCTATATCTACCCACAGGGCTCGCACGCCGGATCGGCCGGAGTGTTCATTACCCTCGCCGCGAAGATCGCCGCGATTTCCCCCGGGTGCAATATCGGGGCGGCGCATCCGGTCATGATGCAGGAAGGGAGCGGCGGCGATAAGGAATCCGACGAAAACATGAAGACCTTACTGAAAAAGGTCGAGAACGACACGGTCGCGTTCATCCAGTCGATCTGCGAGAAACGCGGCAAAAACGCCGAATGGGCGGCTCTCGCTGTCAAAGAAAGTGTTTCGATAACCGCCGACGAAGCGCTCGAAAAGAACGTGGTGGACTATATCGCCGGCGACGAGCACGATCTCCTCAAACAAGTCTACGGGCAGGACATAGTGTTCGACATCATCCCTCTCGAGAAGTCGTGGGGTGAAATCCTGCTGTCGATCCTCGCCAATCCGAACCTTGCCTATATCTTCCTTTCGCTCGGCATGCTCGGCATCTTCATCGAAATCCTGCACCCCGGGGTAATCTTCCCCGGCTCGCTGGGGGCGATACTGCTCATCATCGGCCTTTATTCCAACTCGGTCATCCCGATCAATTTCGCCGGACTCGCGTTCATGGCGTTAGCGTTTATCCTGCTGATATTGGAGGTTTTTATCACATCCTACGGATTGTTATCTATCGGGGCGTTAGCCTCGTTCGTCATCGGTTCCGCGATGATCTTCGACACCGATCTTCCTTTCCTGAGAGTGTCGCTTTGGATTATCGGCGGGATCGCGTTGTCGTTCGCCGCGATTATCGTGCTCGCGGTGATCTATGTCTTCCCGGCTCTCCGCTCGAAGACCGTCTCGGGGCAAGAAGGGATGAAGGGTGAGACCGGTAAGGCACTCGCGGACTTCGTCTCCGGTAAGGGGAAAGTGTTCCTGCACGGGGAAATCTGGGCGGCGTTCACCGACGATAAGATTCTCAAGGACGACGAGGTGACTGTCGAGCGGCTTGACGGACTGAAGGTCTATATCAAGAAGAAATAAAAAAAGGGGCTTTTCCAAAAGGATACTTTAGAGAACCTTTGTCATTGCGAACGAATTTGAAGAATTCGTGAAGCAATCTGTTTTGTTAACTGATAAATAGTTACACGGACTGCTTCGGCGCGTTGCGGCTCGCCTGTCTACCTTCGTAGAAGGCAGGCAGTGACAGACTTTTCTGCAATTTGAATTCTTTTGAGACAGCCCCTTTCTATCATGCTAAATCACAGGTATATCCTTTTTCTACGCCGCGGCGTATTTCCCGCGTTTCGACGGATTCTTCCGTCTATCTGTATAGTTCCCGTCCAGCGGAATTTCGATCCGCGCGACCGTGTTGCCCTCGATCACCCCGATCCTGAAGAGCGACGGATCGATCTCGAGCTGACGCAGGAGCTGGACGATCATGATGAGGCCCAGCGACGCGCCTTCGCCAGCGCCGTCCTCGTCCTCGTAGTATAACGCCAATTCGGAACAATCGCCGGACATCGCCGTGCGGAGCGCCTTACGGATACGCTCCTCCTCATCGGCCAGTAACGGGTTGGGATTGGTCACCGAGATCACGATGCCCTTTCCGTCATCCTCAAACTGGACGACGACGTCGTGATCGTGTTTAATAAGTTTATTCCGGATGTAGGCGAAGTATTCCTCGCGCATAATTTTCTTTACTTTCGTTTTCGCGATCTCGTAGATTTCCTTGTCCTGCTCGCTGATCTTCGCTTCGATAAAAAAGGTCTTCTTGATATTCGATTTGGACGCGTTGACCATCAGCTCCTTCACACAGGAGTAGATGACGTCGTTCCAGTCCCCCTTGTTCCTCAGCGTAAAAAAGTTCCCGATCTCCCTCCGGACAGAATCCTCCACCCTGTTATCGAGGGTGTAAAACCTGATCGACGTCCTGTCCGCATCCTTCAATATCCGGGGATTTTCCATTTCGCTTTCCTCCAACAGGAACCGTTCGGACGGCCCCTCAATAGTATTTCGGAAATAAACGGGAAACCATGAGTGCTTTTTGCATATTGTAGGATTGTTTTATTCCGGAATAAAAAACCCGCCTTCGGACGAAGGCGGGCGATATAAAACTTGTTTACTTTACTTTAAGCTGTCAAGCATGCTCTTACCTTTACCGCCGGGGCCGGGCTTTTTGTTGTCGGTAGGAGCGGGCTCGGTATCGCTCTTCTTCGAGTCCTGTTTCTTCTTCTCGAGGAGCTTTCCGGCTTCGTCGTTTTCGATATCTTCCTGAATCGTGCTGGTCTTATCGCCGACCTTTTCGCCGATCACTTTCTTTCCGTCTTTGCCCATTCCGCCGCTATTGGTCCCGACTTTATCCATGAGCTTTTCGACTTCCTGGTTCTTGATATCCTCTTCGATAGTGGTAGCGTTGGGGCCGACCTTATCGCCGGTCTTGCCCATTCCCACATCCTTGCCGAGTTCTTCGAGAGCGTCTTTATCGGCCTTGGACGGCCCGTTGACCTTTTTCAGTTTCTCGGGCTTGTTGATCTCGGAGAATTCGGTATCGAGGACTTCCTGATCGGCAGGGGTCTTCTCGACTTCGTATTCCTCACGGACATCTTCGACCGCTTTCAATACTTCTTCGTCGTTCTTCGCTTCTTTGATCGCCGTATTGAGCGCGACTTCCATCTTCTGGGAATCGGCCTTATTCATCTTAGCTTGTTCCATCGAGCTGACAGGAACCTGAAGCTTGGCTTCGATCTGCGCCTTCAAGGCGGGATCGGCGACCGTGATCTCGATGTTTTCGACCATATTGACCGTGCCGTCCTTTACCGCTACGACCGAACCGTCATCGTCGACACTGACGACAAATTCCGTCCCGCGGACAAGAGCGACCGAGCTTTCGGACTCGACCTTGAATGTCTCTTTCTCGTTCAGCTTATTGATGACATTGATAGCGACCTTACCCTTGTTGACACCGATACTCTCGACGCCGCCGGAAAGCTTCTTCAGCACGATTTCCGTATCGTAGGACACACGGAAGATACCGCGGTCGGGCATAATGATATCGACATAGGACTTAGCGCCGGTTTTTACGATATCGTTCTCGGAAAGCATCATATCGGATTCGGCGGCCATCCAATCTTTCCCGTCGTTATGGGAGACCTTGACATCGCCGGAAAATGATTCGATTACATACTGCACGGGCCCGGTCTTCACAGTGCCCTGATCGCCGCATCCGCTGTATAAAAGTATGCCGGCGGATATCATGATGAATAAGGACAAAACACTTTTTCTCATATAATCCTCCTGATTGGAACTCATATCAATATATATCATTTTATTAAAAATCACAAGAAAAAACGTTTTGATTATCAGGCGCTTCCATTTGCTCTACTGTTAGTTATCTATATATTACGAATAAAACGTCCAATGGTCACTTCCTTGGCCAGATATTTAAAAGTGACTTGTAATAAGACTTGTATTTTCATACCGGAACAATTATAATTTACGGTCGCTGTTTCGAACTGCGATAAACGCGATCGGGCTCGGCCGGATATCTATATAGCCTGCCTGAATTACGTTATTTACTCTCACGGCATTCATTTTCAAAGGAGCGATTTATGAGCAAGAACCTTCTTCTCGAACTCGGGGTAGAAGAAATCCCGCACGGGATCCTCACCGACACCATCCGGCAACTGAAAGAGATCACTATCGAGAAACTGAAGGGCGCGGGGATCGAGTTCGGTAAGATATTCGTCTACGGTACGCCCCGCCGTCTCGCCGTCCAGCTTACCGATGTCGAAGAATTGACCGCATCACGCTCTGTTGAAAAAAAAGGCCCCGATTGGAATAACGCGTTCGATAAGGACGGCAAGCCTACGAAAGCCCTCGAAGGCTTTCTCGCTGGGAATAAGGCCAAGCTCGGCGAGATCGAAAAGCGCGACCTGAAGGGGAGTTTCTACGTCTTCCTCACAAAAAACGAAGGCGGTGAAATGACCGAGTCCCTTCTACCGAAACTCCTGAAGGGCGTCATCCTTTCCCTCTCTTTCCCCAAGGCCATGCGGTGGGCGAATTTCCAGACCGCTTTCGTCCGCCCAATCCGCTGGATAGTCTGCCTGTTCAATAAGGACATCATCGATTTCAGTATAGAGAATATCCGTTCGGGAAACACATCCTACGGCCACCGGCTCCTGCATAACGAGGGATTCACGATCAACAACGCGCTCGACTATAAGCAGGCGCTCAAGGAACAGAACGTGTTCGCTGATAACGACCAGCGTAAGGAAATGATCCTCGATATGATCGAGAAGACCGCCGAGCGCCTGAACACAAAGCCCGTGCTGACAAACGAGCTCGTCGATACGCTTGTGAACCTGACCGAGTATCCCCAGATAGCGGTCGGCAAGTTCGAGGAGGAATTCCTCTCGTTACCGCCGGAAGTCCTGATCTCGGAAATGATCGACCACCAGATGTTCGTCCCGCTGAGAGACGTGGACGGCGACCTCGTGAACAACTTCATCATCACGGCGAATATCAAACCGAACAATAATGTCATAGAAGGGAACGAACGGGTCATCCGCGCGCGTTTCAAGGACGGAAAATTCTTCTGGGAAGAAGACCGCAAGCGCAAGTTCGATGAGTATGTCGACGGGCTGAAGAACGTCACGTTCGCGAAAGGTCTCGGCAGTCTTTACCAGAAGGCCGAACGGATGCAGAGGCTTGTCACCTATATCGCGCCGAAGATCGGATATCAAGATTCAACCGAGAACGCCCTCCGCGCGGCATACCTCTGTAAGGCCGACCTCGTCACCAGCATGGTCAACGAGTTCGACGAGCTCCAGGGTACGATGGGGTATTACTACGCCCTCAATTCCGGCGAAAAGAAAGAGGTAGCCGTATCGGTCAGGGAGCATTACCTGCCGAAATTTTCCGGCGACAGTCTACCGTCGTTGAAGGAAGGCATCCTCGTCTCGCTCGCCGACCGCATCGATAACTTGTTCGCGCTCTACGCCCAGGGGCGTTATGTCACCGGCTCGAAGGACCCCTACGCTCTCCGCCGTCAGACCCTCGGTATCATCCGAATCCTGATCGAAAAAGAGATCCATCTCGATTGGGGCAAACTGTTCGAGGAAATCCTTCCGCTCTACCACGAGTTCCTCGCGGTGGACAAGTCCGATTTCAAGAAAGAGCTGTTGTCGTTCATCACCACGCGTATCAAAACCGTTTTCAAGGAATACGAGTTCGCCTACGACGAGATCGAGGCCGGTATCCTGAACGACGTATCGGATATCTACGACTCCTACCTGCGTATCAAGGCGATCCACGAAGCCCGCAAGACCGAGGACTTTACGAACCTCGCGGTAGCGTTCAAACGGGTGAAGAACATCATCCGCGGTCATAAGAATATCGGGGTGAAGGACGGCCTGCTGAAAGAAGAGGCCGAGAAAATTCTTTTCGAGGCGTACTCGAAGAGCGAAAAGGTATTCACGGATACGCTCAATAAAAAGGACTATAAGAATTCAGTCATGATACTGACCAGTTTCCGCGAGCCGGTCGACCGTTTCTTCGACGACGTCCTCGTGATGGATAAGGACGAGGCACTGAAAGACAACAGGATCGCGCTCCTCGGCGGGATCGACGGCCTATTTATGCAGTTCATCGATTTTGAAAAGCTCGTGGTGGAGTAGAAAATGATAAAAAAAATCAAGATTAAGAACTTCAAGCGATTTGAAAAAACCGAGTTCGACCTTGATTCTGTCGTTGTTTTCGTCGGTCCGAATAATTACGGCAAAACCACGGCGTTACAGGCGATTTATTTATGGGAACTGGGACTTAATTCATGGAAGAGTCACTTGGCTACAAAACCAAATTCAAAAAGAACAACCGGATTAACCATAAACAGGAAAAATATCTTAGCAATTCCTAACAGCCATGCGATACAGCTTTGGAAATCATATAATGTTAGAAAAGGAATTGATAAAGGAAAAACTGAGAATATAAATATTGAAATTATTGCTGATGGAGAAACAAATAATCAAAAATGGACTATTGGATTTGAATTTATCTATGGTAATCAGGAATCAATTTATTGCCGAATTTTAAGTGATGATGATACTCTTACTGGAAAAAAGCTTTATCAACATTTATCTATCATAAATGAAAAAGTCGGGTATTTACCCCCCATGTCGGGTCTTTCCTCCACCGAAGATAAACTTGAAATGGGATCTATAAATGCAAGAATTGGGGAGGGACAGACCGCGCAAGTACTAAGAAACCTATGCTGGAATTTATACAGCGATTCTGATACACATAAAAATGATAAATGGCAAAAGTTAAAAGAATTGATGGAAGATTTATTTTTAATTGAATTACAAGCACCTACATATAATTCTATTAACGGACAAATTGATTTAACATATAAAGAAAATAAAAAAGAACTAAATATTTTAAACTCTGGTCGTGGACTTCTTCAAGTTTTATTGATTTTCTCTTATATTTACACACACGACAGTACTATTCTTCTAATAGATGAACCCGATGCACATTTGGAAGTCTTAAGACAAAGAGAAATCTATAATAGATTAACCCATGAAATAAAAAAATCAAACTTTCAAATAATTATTGCATCTCATTCTGAGGTAATTATTAATGAAGCGTTTTCAAATGATTTGATTTATACTTTTTTAATTAATAAACAGCTGTTACTAAACGAAGGAAATAAAAAACATTTGATTTCATCTTTATCAAAGTATGGAATGGAGCAATATTTTCTAGCAAATCAAAATAGATGGATTCTTTATTTGGAAGGTGATACTGATCTGAAAATTTTACGTGAATTTGCAAAATTGAAAAAAACTGAGTCACTACCCTATTTAAATAAACCTTTTGTGTATTTTTTACACAATGATCAGATTAATGAAGCACTAAAGCATTTTTCAGCGATGAAAAATGCACAAAATGATTTGTTAGGAGTTTTACTTACTGATAAAACAAAACAATTACCCCCGACAGATATTTCTGATTTTATTACATTGTCGTGGAACAGACGGGAAATTGAAAACTATATTCCCATTCCTTATACTTTAACTAGGTATCTAGAAAATTTAAATTTTTCAGGTTTGTTCTTCCAACAAAACATACCTCTCTTGAACGAAATCATCAATAAAAGAATACCACCAGTTGCATTGGAAAATCCTACAGATTCTTGGTGGAATGATACAAAAATGACAGATGATTTCTTAGATAAAATTTTCGAGACCTACCTGTTACAAACTAATCAAAGTTCGTCAATTATGAATAAATCAAAATATTATTTACTACTTCAATATGCCAAACCTGAAGAAATCGACCCCGAGGTTACTGAAAAGCTCGATGCAATCTACGAAGTAGCCAGACGAGCCGAAGCAATTATTCAATCGGAGGAATAACCTATGTCCATAGAAATCCTGATCGCCGTCACAGCAGCGGCATACCTTTTCGGCTCGATCCCGTTCGGCCTTATCTACTCGAAGATGCGCGGCGTGGATATCCGCAAGGTCGGCTCCGGGAATATCGGCGCGACCAATGTCGGACGTCAGTTCGGATTTTGGGGCGGATTCGTCCCGATCTTCATCCTCGACTGTCTCAAGGGTGCGATCCCGGTGCTGATAGTCCGCCTGATCGGAACTGTGGCCGCCGACCTCGATCTCAGCATGATGATCGTGGGGATGGCGTCGATCCTCGGGCATCTCTTCCCGGTTTATGTCAAGTTCAAGGGGGGTAAGGGTGTCGCCACGGCGGCCGGGGTATTCCTCGTAATCGCCCCGATACCATGCGCGATCGCGATTGGCGTGTTCCTCCTGCTTTATCTCATCACGAAGGTGGTCGCAATCGGCTCGATAGTCGCGGCAATCGCGCTACCCATCACTATCGTCATCCTTGAACCGCACCGGACTGTCGTCATGGTAGTTACAATCGCGGCGGCGCTCCTCATCATTGTCATGCACCGGAGCAATATCGCGAAACTGATCAGCGGAAAGAAAGACGGCGATAAGTCTGCCGAAAAAACGGAAGAAAAAAAAGAATAACTTTTCCCGCCCGCCGGTCTCGTCATTTTTCTGTTTATTCCGATAGGAATAAAGAGAAAGAAAAGGGAGACTTGCATGGTACTTCCCGACTACACGGAATTATCAAACTTTACCACGCGGAAAGACGGTAAGAAGCTCGCTATCGACCTGACGGTGTGCCTCGTGATCAATAAGCTGTCCGATCCGGTCGATACGATCAATTCCATCTATAACTTTACCACCCAGACGGTTTTCAAAACGGAAGTCCTGCTGATCAATGTCGATAAAGAGGGCTATAAGTACGACAGGCTTCTCGCGAGCTTTCCCGCGCTCAGGATTCTCCTACCTAAGGAAAAACTCGACCTTTCTCAAGTCATCACCCTCGGAATACGCGAGAGTCTTTCCCGTTTCGTCCTAATGATCGACGAAGACTTCAAAATCAAATCGATCGATATGGAAATCCTTCAAACCTACTTCTCGCAGAACAGTACGGGTCTTCTGATACCGGAGATACTCAACCAGTACGAGGAACCGGTACCGAATATAGTGAAGGCGTCGCTGAAGAACGGTTTCCTCGACACAATCTCTATCGATAAAAAGGGCACTGCGCTTTCGTCGTTCTACCCGAAATACCCGTGCTTCATCATTAACCGCGACATGTTCCTCTCCACAGCAATGGAACTTTCGGACTACCGCGATCCCCGTTTCTGTCTCGCGGAATTGGGCCTCTCGATCTGGCGGCAGAGCTATCTGATCCTGCAGGTGACGGATTTCAAGGTGCGGCTCCTCGGCGCGCCCAAGCCCGATATCCAATTCGATTCGAACGACGCGGACTATATCCGTTTCAACTATTCCCAGTTCTCAGATAAAAGTATCACACGCGGAAGAGGCAGGACGATCTTTTTTATCATCCTCAAATGGATTTTTACTTTCCGTTTCGGCAAGATCGGTCAACTGATGAAGGCGATCCGCGAAGTCCGCGCGAACACGGCCTCGAATAAGCAGGTCGCGGTGGACGATATGACGGTGTTCCGCACAGTGAACAGAGACCTGGATTAGGCAAGGAGGATTTATGAAATACGCCATAGACGCGGTACTACAGGTACGCATGGATTCGTCGAGGCTTCCCGGAAAGGCCGCTCTGCCGATCCTCGGGAAACCGTTAGTGGCGCATATCATCGAACGGCTGACACTTTCGGAATACATCCGGCACATCATTATCGCGACGACCGAAGAATCGCTTTCCCCGCTCAGGAGCATCCTCGCCGATTACGATTTCGTCAAATACTTCGCGGGAAGCAAGGATAATGTCCTCGACCGTTTTCATAAGGCGGCGAAAAAGTACGATTCGGACTTTGTCGTCCGTGTTACCGGCGATAACCCGTTAACAGACCCCGATTTCCTCGACAAGGCCGTGGAAATGCACCTCGACGCGGAGGCCGACCTGACCCATTACCTCGGGATACCGCTCGGGACGGGGGTCGAGGTGATTTCCGCAGACTCGCTCGCTATGGCATACCGTTCGGCCTCGCAGATCTACGATCTCGAACATGTCACGCCCTATCTGTACAAGAACCGTCAGTTCTTTAAGGTGCTCGAACCGGTATCGACCGGAATTTACTACGAGCCGAACGCCCGTGTGACAGTGGACACCCAGCAGGACTATTATCATGTGAACGGCTTGTTCGAGTTTTTCGCCCCGAAGCCGTATATCAGTATGGAAGACATCGTTCATTACTGCCGGATGACACGCGCCGTGCCAGCGGAATTGGGCCGCCAGTCTCTTGCCGTCTGAGACGGCGAGTGAGGCCGCATCCTGCCGCATGCTTCCGGGACATAAACCCCTCGCTGGAGTTTTCCGTGTCTGCTTGAAACAGGCCGGACAACCCCGCATTAAACTGATGGAACCTATCACTCGTCAGGAATTGGAAATATCTACATGAATACTTTTCGAATCCCGCAGTAAATACTTCTTAGAAGCGGAATTAGTCCGTTTTTCACCTTGACTTTTCGGATTTTTGAGTTATAGTATATATAGGGTTGTATCTCATCTTATCCGCTCTTCCTCAAAATTTTTCCGGAGGTTTTTTTATGAAGCAATTGTCGATTCTCGGAATCATATTTTCCGTCGTGCTATCTGCGTGCGGCGGGCCCGTACCTGTCGATCCGGGCACCACGAACGCCATCCCGACTGTCCCGGTCACAATCTATTTTTTGAACGGTTATAATATGGCGTCGCCGAATATGTGGTTCTGGAAAACGGGAGCCGCCGGATCGCAGGTCACTAATTCCGGAACGACCAATATCGGGGGGTATACGTTTTTGATCTTTAAGACGATCGCCGCGCAGAGTTCCACATACGGTCTCCAGTTCAGGAGCGGCACGAGCTACGAAAAGGCTCTCTACGGCTTTCCCGCCGATAGAACGCTTCCGGTCGGCACGGCGGCGATTGAGAAATTCGCCATCTCTTATAACCGCCAGCTCTGGGACTCATCTTTGGTGACAAAGCTTTCCAATCCCGATAGTATGGCTAAAGTGACCAACATGCTCGGCGCGAATATCGACACCGACGGCACGACGGTCTATTTCTCTATATTCGCCCCGAATTTTACTTCCGCCAAGGTAGCCGGTGATTTTACTGTTCCTGATTGGGGGGACGGTGCGAAGAACATGTATCTCACCCCCGATGGTAAGTACTGGTGGCTGAAGACTAATATCGCCAGTCCTAACGGGAAACAGTACAAATTCATCCTCGGTGCAAGCACATGGACATGCGACCCCTACGCGAAAGCAAACATGTACTCATCGGGGAACAGCCTGATCATCGCTACAAACTATGCATGGACGGATTCCGGGTATGTCCGCCCCACCCGCACCGAACTTGTGATTTATGAGATGCATGTCAAGGACTTCACTTCCGACGCATCGAGCGGAGTGACGGCGGGTAACAAGGGTAAGTATCTGGGTATCCTCGAAAAACTTACCTACCTGACCAATCTCGGGATCAATGCGGTGGAATTGATGCCGATCTCGGAATTCCCCGATGCCGGGTATAGCTGGGGCTACAATAACTCTCTCTATTTCGCTCCCGAATCGGGATACGCATCGGCAAACACCGGGGCACAGGTCACCGAATTTAAACAACTTGTCGACGAGCTTCATAACGCCGGAATCGCGGTGATCCTCGATGTGGTCTATAATCACACCGCAAGCAGCGATAATCATCTTTGGACAGTCGATGATGTCTATTACTTCGATTACAATAACGACGGTGACCCGAATAACGACTCGACCGCATGGGGAAATAAACTGGCCACATGGCGGCCGTTAGTGAAAAAGCTCATGTACGATAACATGAAATATTTCATGGATGTGTTTCATGTCGACGGCTTCCGTCTTGATTCGACCGAAAATATGGATATCGACGCAACACTTGCGGTCGTGAAAGCTCTTGTTGACAATGGGTACGGCGATAGGTATTATATTTTCGAAGAATTCAGCGGTTCGCATAATTCCTCGATTCAGGCGTTTAACTTGAGCTACGGCGATTATGTCGCGTCATGGGGCAACGGCTTCCGCAACGGTGTCTGGGAGGCTCTCTTCAATTCGGCTCCCGGATATCTTGGAGACCTTTCATACCATTGCAATAATGGAGGCTGGAAGAAGGGTACACATATCATCAACTACACCAGTTCGCACGACGAGGGTACTCTCGCGGGACGCTGGTCTTCTACAAAAGTAAAAATCAAGCTCGCTTATGCGCATATGATGACAGCGATGGGGACACCGATGTTCTGGATGGGTGACGAGTTTATGCGACTGCACTACGGAAACTATATCGCGAACAATACCGACGAAGCGAATAATAAGATGATCTGGGATCTCGCGGTTACGAACGCCGATCTGGTCGATTTCGCATCCGAGCTGATCAAGCTCCGCAAGAATAATCCGGTGCTCAATCAAAACGCGACAAATCCCACTGGATTCGACTGGGTAGTCTCGTCATGGGCGAACGGCTCAATCGGATACAGGTATTACAGTGTTTCCGGCGCGCGCGACTTCATCGTTCTCGTAAACTTTTATTCGTCCGCGCAAACCTACTCGATCACTAAAGCCGGAACGTGGTACGTGATGTGTAACGGAACCGCCGCTTCAGGCGAGGTTCCCGGTTTGAGTTCGGTTGTCTTCCCCGGTGCCGCGACGAATATAATCGTCCCGGCGGGAACCGCTTATATTTATATGAGCTCGACAGTCAACCCGTAAATAACATTTACCCAATCTACCCCGTATATCCGGCAAATCCGAGTATGCGGGGTTTTGTTTTGCCCGGCATTCCTTTACATTTTTCCCTATCCGTATTATAATCTCCCCGGCCGTTTTAATAAACCGCCTTTTTAAGGCGGCAAGGAAGCGCCCATGGGGCGGATTATTAGTATTCACTAAACTGTTGTTGGTAAACAAATAGTTTAAGGAATCGCCCTCATTCATGTTTACGGAGGACTCTTATGGGCATGACAATGTCGGAAAAAATCCTCGCCGCGCACGCGGGAAAGGATTTTGTGGAACCCGGTGAGATCATCGACGTCAAGGTCGATTTCTGTCTCGGTAACGATGTGACCGCGCCGATCTCGATTCAGAACATCCGCAAGTTAGGCGCGAAAAAGGTCTGGGATGCAGAACGAATCGCGCTCGTGCCCGACCATTTTACCCCCAACAAAGATATTAAAAGCGCGGAGCAGGTGAAAATCCTCCGCGATTTCGCTAAAGAATACGGGATCAAGTACTTTTTCGAGATGGGCCGTGTGGGCGTGGAACATGTCCTGCTTCCCGAACTGGGCCTCACTTTGCCCGGCGATGTGATCATCGGCGCGGACTCTCACACCTGTACCTACGGCGCGTTCGGCGCGTTCTCGACCGGTGTCGGCTCGACCGACCTGGCGTTTACCATGCTGACCGGCAAGACTTGGTTCAAAGTACCCGAGCAGATTAAGTTTATTTACAACGGCAAGCTGGGTAAATGGGTCAGTTCCAAGGACCTGATCCTTTATACGATAGGCAAGATCGGCGTCGACGGCGCGTTATACAAGACGATGGAATTTACCGGCGAGACGCTCAAGGGCCTCACGATCCACAGCCGCGCGACGATGGCGAATATGGCGATCGAAGCCGGGGCAAAGAACGGTATCTTCGCGGTGGACAATGTCACCCTCGACTATATCAAGCCCCGCGCGAAACGCCCGTACAAGGCGTACGACTCCGACCCCGACGCGAAGTACTGCGAGACGCATGAGTACGACGTTTCAAAGATAGAGCCGCAGGTCTCGTTTCCGCACCTTCCCGAGAACACGAAGAACGTCTCCGAGGCGTCCGGCGTGAAGATCGATCAGGTCTTTGTGGGGGCGTGCACGAACGGCAAGTACGAGGATATCGAGATCGCCGCGAACCTGCTCAAGGGCAGGAAGGTGCATCCCGATGTGCGTCTCTTGGTCATCCCCGCGACACAGGCGGTCTGGATGCAGGCGATCAAGAACGGTCTCGCGGAGATATTGGTCGAAGCCGGCGCGGTGTTCTCCACCCCGACCTGCGGGCCTTGCCTCGGCGGGCATATGGGTATCCTCGCTAAGGGCGAGCGCGCGGTCGCGACCTCGAACCGTAACTTTGTCGGGCGTATGGGCGATCCCGGCAGCGAGGTCTATTTGACTAGTCCCGCTGTCGCCGCCGCAAGCGCTGTCAAGGGATATATAGCCCATCCTGATGAACTGAAATAGGTTATAATAAGGAAGCCTCGTCGAAAGGCGGGGCTCTATGTTTTAGATTCGACTGTCAGGTGAATACCATTTCTGCCTAACTTTTCTTTTTTTTATTCTTTATACAACTCATCTAAAGCCTTTTTCGCTAAACCTAATTCTTTTTTATTCTCTTTTTCGTAGAATATATACAATTCATAGTTTTCAATAGCTTTTTGTTTTTCCCTTTGCTCCTTATATATTTTTCCAAGACATTGATAAACATCAATAACATTTTTTTTATTATTCTTAACATACTCGAAATTTTCTATGGCTTTAACATTGTTATTATTCTGTTTATATAAATCACCTAAATAGTAGTAAATTTTCCATTCATTATTATTCTTCTTTTTTGCATTTTCAAAACTTTTTATTGCTTCTTCAATATTTTCGGTTTTCAAATAAACCAATCCAATGTTATAATCAACTAACCAATCGTCATTTTTCATAGACAGAGCAATATTATACTGTTGTATTGCCTCATTGTATTTTCCTAGTTCTGAATATGCCATACCTAAGCGACCATAATCTCTATAATCATCATTTCTAATAGTAATTATCTTCTCACAGAATTCCATGACTTTTTGCCAGTCGCTTATATAATAATAGTATTTCGCACATCCATACAATATACCTACTGATTCTGGGTATTTTTTTAGCCCGATTGATAATAATTCTTTTGCTTTTTGAAATTCTTTTTTATCAATATAGTCACTTGCTAAGCAAGAATAATATATCTCTTCATCAGAACTTTTTTCTTTATCATTCTGACCATCGTTTGGCTTTTTTCTTAATACATTAATAAGAATTTTATATACCGCCTTAAGTAAGCTATCATCGTTAAAAACGCTGAATATATTAAGCGTTTCATGTATCGTAACAATACTTTTTATATCACCGCCTGTTATGATTAGCTCCCATTTTTGATAATTTTTTACAATGCATCCACAAAAGTTAAAATAATTATATTTGAATAGTTTTTTTAACATTCCTTCCTTTTTTAAAGAATCAATAATATTTCCAATGGATATTTTTATCTCTTTTACTGATATTTCAGGATAAGTATTTGGACTAGATAAAATATCTTTCATGTTTAATGAAAACGCTTTATCTGCTAATCCCTTTTTTATTAAAGACTTTCCTTCTTCAATTTGATCATTGTGTTCTCCATGATTTATCGTACAAATAATATGTTTAATTTTTGTTGATATAAGATTTGCTAATACTTCTCCATTATTACCCGGATACTTATCGATAAATTCTTTAGGAATGCTAAAAGGTTGAATGATCAGTTTATTTTTAGACATCTCCCAACATAAGAAATAAAAAATAATTGTAACAATATAAATACTAAATATCCAAAAAGATTCTGTAATAATTATCAATGTCCATACAACAACGCTTATAAGTGAGAAACAGAAAAGCACTTTATAAGCTATTCTTAGCAATTTATTATTTATAGCCCGATTTACCAATAAACACGATATTAGATAAATAAAATAAACTAATAAACTACCGATGATTTTTATTGAAGGACTTTTATTCATAATCAATATTATCTCATCTAGAATTGAAAACAATCCTTGAGGAGGAGTATAGTTTTGTATTGAATTCTTAATAAATTCAAGCATCTCTTGAGTAACTTTAAATTCTGGAAAAGCCATTTCATTTTCTCCTTCATACTATTATACCTCTCCCCCACGCTCTCAGCAAGTATTTCCCGCTTCTTGCTAAATATACCTGCGGCATGTATAATACTCTATACTATAAAGGTACAAAATGAAAAACGAAAATAGCGGTTACGATAAAACGATGAAAATGATTTGGGATACCAAGGATAAGATTACATCTGACTATAAAAAGTCAGGATTAAGTTTTCAGAAATTTATAAAGAATGAGTTAAAAGAAATCTCCCCTACTTACACTGAATTCTTTATAGATTCACTGAAATTAAAATCCAAATCATCTTAATCTTTTTATACTAATTTGATATAAAACTTTCAAGGCGGTCCTATGCCCCCGACTTACTTCGAACTTTCCATCTCCACATCCAAACGGAACGAGTTCCTCGACATCACGCACGAGGTTTCCCGTGCGGTCGCGGAGTCCGGTGTCGCCGAAGGTCTGTGCGTCGTACACATCCCGCACACCACGGCGGGGGTGACGATTAACGAGAACGCCGACCCCGACGTCGTCCGTGATATGGAGATTCACCTGTCGTCGATGGTCCCGCCGAGGGGCGACTTCCGCCACTCCGAGGGCAATTCCGACTCGCATATCAAATCCACGCTCGCGGGGCCGAGCCTAACGGTCATTATTCACGGCGGCCGGCTTGTGCTCGGGACATGGCAGGGGATTTACTTCTGCGAGTTCGACGGCCCCCGCAGGCGGCGTTTTATGATTAAGTGCATGGAAGGTTAGCATGGCCGGATGGATTGTTTCGGCTACGCTCTTCACGGCGGGATTTCTCTTTGTCCGGCTCGTGCGGAAAAACTCCGTTGCCGCGTCGCTCCTTTTCGGCGCCGCGCTCTTTACCGCCGCGCACTTCGCCTTCGATACGCGGATCGAGATTAAGTATACCATCCGCGACTACCCCGACGTCTACCTGCTGATCGATCAAAGCGCGAGTTGTAACGGCTTGTCACCCACGCTGGGCGAACTGATCGCGCTCGCGGGCGGCGATAAAACGTTCTATTTCGCGGACACAATCTCTCAGGACGTCGGCACCCTCAACCCCGAGTTTTCGCTCGTGTTCGACGCAGTCAGGACGCTCGGGAACAAGATCGCCCCGGGCTCGAAGATCGTCACCGTAAGCGACTTTTTGGATAACTCGTCCATCGGGAAACCGGAGTGGTCGCCGCATGTCTACCCGCTCGTCTACGGGGGTATGGGCGACACTCTCTCGATCTATTCGTTCTCCGCCGACGAGTATATTCAGGGCGGCGAGCCTGCCATGATGAACATCGAAGTCTATTCCGATAGCGCGAAAAGCGTAACGCTTGTCCTCTCCGAGAACGGGAAGGCCGTGATGACTAAACAGCTCGCCCTCAAGCCAGGGATCAATCCGGCAAAAATCCCGCACACCTTCCAGTCACAGGGGTATAAGATACTCGGGGTGGCCGTCAATGGCGGCGATACGGCTACGAACAACAACTCGCTCAAGTGGGCGGTGAACATCATGCCGTCGTACTACAAGCTCCTTGTCGTAGCGGGGAGGCCGTCCGAGGAGTACGCCGCGCTGAAACGCTTCCTCGACAAGATCCGTTGGATTTCCCCGGAATACGCCGTGCTGAAGTCGAAAGAGGAGACCTATTCCTTGAAGGGTATCGACACCTATAACGCGATCATCCTGCTCGACCTCTCCGGCAGTCAGCTTGAAGATTTACAGACGCTGTCGTCGACGAAAAAGAAGGTCTTCTACCAGCCGGGAGTGAAGAAGAAAGCCGAAGCCGCTTCCCTGCTCGAAGCGCTGGGGTTCGATTCGCCCGAGTTCAAACCCGGCGAAACGAAATTTCTTTATAACGGGCAGGAACTCGTGGTGAAGACCGGGTTCGCGAACACTCCGCTTCTTTTCGAGACCGCGCAGAATATCCGGATTTTCCTCGGCTGGGACACATGGAAATGGGATTTCCTGACCCTCGCAATGGGGATCGACCTTGGTATCCATTCGGACTTCTGGCGGAACCAGCTCAATTTCCTTATCGGCGGCGCGGATAGCGTTAACCTGCCGGACAAGCTGAACTATGTCGCCGGGAGCATGAACCCCGCCGGGACGAATTTACCGGGTGTCTACACTGTCAGCCTAAAGGGCCAGACCCACCCGGTATCAATCTCTCTCAATCCCGCCGAGCATGCCGGACTTCCGCCGGATGTTTCCGCCGCGAAGACGATCTCGTCCAATCTGCATTATGTCTCGTCGGTCGATAACTGGAAGGAATATTTCGAGGGCGTCCGCGGTAACGAGAAACTCGAAAAGGAGATCGCGCTCCTTTTTATGTTCAGGAACAATCCTGTTGTGTTTTTCGTCCTGCTTGCCATGCTGACAATGTTCTGGATATTGAAAGATACCGAAGAGATCAAACGATAAAAAAAGGGCTTTCCCGTCGGGGTAGCCCTATCTATTTCTCCCCCGGCAGGGCTCGAACCTGCGACCTAGTGATTAACAGTCACCCGCTCTGCCAACTGAGCTACGGAGGAATATTTCGTAATTGATAAGATTGAGTCGCCTGGGGATCGAACCCAGGGCCCTCGCCTTAAAAGGGCGATGCTCTACCGGCTGAGCTAGCGACCCGTCTCATTTAGCGTCCAGTATTATACTCCATTCTATGACGCCTGTCAAATTTTCAGCTTTTACCTACTTCGCCTTCTTCTCCGACGGTTTCTTCTTGTGCATCGCATTACGGAGCATGAACGATATCGGCGACGCGACAAAAATCGACGAATAAGTACCGCTCACGATACCGATACACAGCATCAGACCGAAGTTCGACAACACGCGTCCGCCCCAGATCGTGATGGAGATCGCGACAAATAATGTGGTCAGCGATGTTACCAATGTTCTTGAAAGGGTGACGGTGATACTTCTGTCCATCACCATCTCATAATCCTCTTCGGGATTAAGTTTATGGCTCTCTCTCACTCTATCGAATACCACGATGGTGTCGTTGATCGAATAACCGAGAATGGTCAGAAACGCCGCGATAATCGTCGAGTCGATCGGGATATCGAGGAAGAGAGCGAACGCCGCCATGATCGCGATATCGTGGAAAAGAGCTAAAACGGCACCCGCACCGTAAAGGAAGTTGAACCGCAGCGCGACGAAAAGCAGAATCAGGAGCGATACGAACAGCAGGAGCGTGATCAATCTCTGTCCCGTGTTCTCCGCGACCTTGGGCCCGATTTCTTCGCTTCCCAAAAGCTCAATCGTGTTGGAACCGAATTTCTGTTCCAAGATCATCGTGATATTAGTAGGAGCAATTACGGTCTTTTCGGTCAGATCGGAGACGGTAATCAGGTAATGCTGTTTCGTAGGGTCGCCGACCGTATTGACGGAAGAGTCGAAATTGTCTTTCATGAACAACTGGCGGATACTGTCGATATTTACATTAGCCGCGTTGATATTGACTTCCACGCGCGTACCGCCCTGGAAATCGATACCCATCTTGAAACCGCCCTTCACAAAATAGAGAGCGATACCGGCAAGAAGTATCAGCGCGGAAAACAGAAAAGAAAACTTCCGCATTCCGATGAAGTGCACACGTTTATGAACTTTCAAACCCCAAACTTTCTGAGTCTTTTCCTGGGGTGTTGTATTCTGATTTTCCATTACTCGCTCCTAACCTTATATGCTCAGCTTTTTCAGCTTGAAAGTGTCTAACAGCCAATCGAAGAAAAAGCGCATGACATAAAGAGACGCAAAGATGTTCGCGATGATACCGAACGATAATGTCAGACCGAAGCCTCTGACAGCTTCTACATCGCTCATTGCGAGCGCTGCCGATGCGATCAATGTCGTAATGTTCGAGTCCCAAATCGTCGATTTCGCCATTTCGTAGCCGTTCTCGAGAGCATGCTTGAACGACCTCGCGCGCCGCATCTCCTCACGGATACGTTCGAAGATGATCACGCTTGCGTCCACCGCCATACCGACAGTGAGCGCGATACCCGCGATACCGGACAGTGTCATCGTGTTGCCCATCAAGCCCATCGTTCCCATCAGGAACCACATATTGAATACAAGGCCGACCATCGAGATGAAGCCGCTTACCCTGTAGTAGAGTATCATGAATATCACGACTGCCAACGCGCCCCATGCGGCCGCCTGAATACCGGCGTTGATCGAGTCCTGACCGAGGGTCGGGCCGATCACATTTTCCTGTACGATATCGATCTTAACAGGGAGCGCGCCAGCTTTCAGCACATTGATAAGGAAGAGCACTTCGTTGGGGTTGTGCTTGAAGCTTTCCGAGGTGATAGTACCGCTGTCGCTAATGACCGCGCGGATATAAGGAGCGCTTTTTACTTTTTCGTCCAGCACGATAGCGAGACGTTTATTCGTATTCTTGGATGTCACTATATAAAAGATATCGCCGCCTTCGGGCGAGAGCTGGAAGTTGACACTGGGATTACCGTCGTTGTCGGAGCCCTGCATCGCTTTTTCGACATAGGTACCGTCGAGCTCGACTGTCGTCTTCAGGATATACCATCCGACAAGTCTCGGACTGCCTTCCAGATCGTTTTCAAAATAGGGATACCACGCGGAATCGGGCGGGAGGAAGAAGTTCGTCGGAATAGATTCCTTCGATACGACCGTCCCGTTCGACATCTGGATGCCGGGGTACTTCATAAGAAATCCCATCGATTCCTCGTCCACCATATGGAACTCGAGCTTTCCGACTTTGGAGAGCGCGTCCCTGATAAGCTGGGGATTGTCGAGGCCGGGCAGTTGAACGGATATCTGGCCGGAGTAGGTTTTCTGAATAACCGGTTCGCTGACACCGAATTTGTCCATACGGCTTTTGAGAACATCGAGCGTCTGCTGGACTGCGGACTTATACTCGTCTTCCCATTTTTCGTTGACAACATTCGAATCGCCGTAAGTTTCCAGAAGCTTCTTGCGAAGATCGTCTTCATTGATCTGCATCAGGATGAACACACCGCCCTGAAGGTCAAGACCGAGCTTGATCGAACGCTGGCGGATTTCTTTGACATCCTTGAACTGCTGCTTCTGTTCTTTGGATAAATCGGCTACCTTTTCTTCGGGAAGGCCGATAATATTCTGCTGTTCGGGAGTAAGCACAAAATACCACTGAATCGTGGGATACAGAAAGTAGAACGCCAGTCCCGTAAATAACAGCAATACGAAAAAGCGAAAACCCTTATTCATTCAAAAGCCTCCGGTGATAATCCTTCCGGTAGGGAAATCCCTATCGTCTTTATGGAGCGAATTTACTTTTTTTGTTCAGGTTCGTTGGAAAATACGAAGCCGACATATTCTTTAGCGACTTCCATTTTGGTATCCTGGGACTTGATATAGACAGTCCGTTCGCCGACAAAATCGATTGTACCGACAACACCGCCGGCGGTAATGACTTTATCGCCCTGCTTGAGTGACGCAAGCTGCTGTTTCATTTTCTTTCTTCTGCGCATTTCAGGTACGAAGAGGATCACGAAGAAAAGTACCGGTATACCGAGCATGATCAACAGCGAAGTTAAATCGCCGCCCTGGGGTTTAGGCTGAACACCGGGAGCCGCCGCGGGTGTGCCCTGTACGGGAACAGCTGGAGCCTGAGGAGCGCCCTGAGCCGCGGGAGCGGTCTGAGCGAAAACTGCGCCGTCTAAAACAAACTGATACATTGAATCCTCCATTATGGTTTCAATAAAATACAGGTCTGATAGTATATACTAAAACGCAAAAACCGTCAAAGAATTGATTACTCAATTTGAACTACCTTCACCATATTTGTTTTGCCCGGCTTCCCCACCGGGACTCCGGCGGTGATCACGATCGTCTGCCCCGGTTCCACCCACCCCTTGAATTTCAAGGCTTCCGCCGCGCCGTCGAGGAGCTCGTCCACAGTGTTCACCTCACGGGTCTCGAGAGGGTGGATTCCCCACGCCAGCGCGAGCTGACGGACAGTCGACTTGAGCGGACTGAACCCGATCACACGGATATCCGGGCGGTATTTCGAAATCAGGCGCGCCGTTCCGCCGCCGTGAGTGAAGCACACAATGAATTGCGCGCCGATCTCTTCGGCAAGGTCTACCGCCGCATGCCCGACCGCGTCCTCGTAGTTCCCGGTTCTCCGTGCGGCCAGATCGTCTATATTGAGCATCTTACCGAGCACGAGTTTGCGGAACTGCATACTGGATTCCGTCTTCTGCGCGATCAGCTTCATCATCCTGACCGATTCGACCGGGTATTTCCCGGCGGCGGTTTCGCCCGATAGCATTACCGCGCTCGAACCGTCCAATATCGCGTTCGCCACATCGTTGGCCTCGGCGCGCGTGGGGCGCGGATTCGTGATCATCGACTCCAGCATCTGGGTCGCGGTGATCACGGGCTTCCCGACAAGGTTGCACTTGCGGATCAGTGTCTTTTGGATCATCGGCACGTCCTCAGGCGACGTCTCCACCCCCAAGTCTCCGCGCGCCACCATGATCGCGTCGCTCACATCGATGATATTATCGATATCGTCCACCGCCTCGGGCTTCTCAATTTTAGAAATGACCGGGATGATCCGGCCGTACTTGGACTTCATCAGCTCTTTGAGTTCCTTGACATCGGCTGAACTGCGGACAAACGACAGTGCGACAAAATCGAGATCCTGTTCGAACGAGAACGCCAAATCGGCGCGGTCTTTCTCGGTGATCGAGGAAATTTTATGCAGGCGGATATGCGGAAGGTTGACGCCCTTCCGGGGCTTGAGCTTACCGCCGCTGATTACTTTACAGCGGATGTCCTTCCCGGAAATAGATTCGACCCTCAGTTCCATTAGGCCGTCGTCGAGCAGTATCCTGCTTCCAGGCGACACTTCCTCGTGAAGATAGGGATAGTCGATACTAACCCTTTTCTCGTCGCCCTCGATCTGGTCTGTCGTGATAATCAGTTCGCCGTCTTCCTTCAGTTCGATAAACTCGGTCTTGAGCTTCCCGATCCTGATCTTCGGCCCCTGAAGGTCCTGGAAGATACCGACGGGCTTATGGAGCTCCTCGGAAGCAAGCCGGACATACTCTACCGATCTCGCGTGCGCCGCAAAGTCCTCGTGCGAGAAGTTCAAACGCGCGACATCCCCCCCTTCGAAAATGAGGCTTTTAATAGTGTTCGGGTCCCGCGATGCCGGCCCGATCGTAAAAACCGTCTTGGTGAATTTTATCATCATCATGGTGCTCCCGCAGAGGTATTTCCGGCCGCATTGAATAGCATGTATCCGATTATTCTAATCGGCGGTAAGCGAATTGTCAAAAAAGAGGTGTCATACAAAAGGGCCGTCCCTGAGGACAGCCCCGCGATAGCGGCCAGCGGGAATCGGACCCGCGTCATTAGCTTGGAAGGCTAAGATACTGCCACTGTATGATGGCCGCGTTGTAGAAATATTATACTATAACTTTTTCGTCCCGTCAAGTCGCAAAAGAGTCATTCTTTAGCCTTGATCAAGTCCATATCGATCGGCTCGCCCAGTTGGAACTCCTCGAGATAGTCCAGTTCGGAGACCACCGCGGGGTAAAGTCCCCATATCCATTTCCCTTCGATCTTCCAGCACTCGGGCTTCTTATTCCATATATACCAACGGATCAGGTCTTCCGCCTGGTAGACCGGCGGCAGCGCCATATTTGTCTCGATCACAGTCCGTTCGGTGATCTGGAAGGACGCCGGTGCGTCGGCGGGCTTTTCGCAGACTTCGGCGAGTATTTGAATATTGGTCTCCGATTTCCCGGAAATCGAGAGATTTGTTTTTTTCAACGGGTGGATATGCTTATTCGGATCGACCGTCAGGTTCGTTTTCGAATAGGAATAGACGTTCGTGTAACTGACGAAATTCGTGATGATGACCTTTTTCGGGGGCGGGGTTAACGCCGGGACTTTCGAGGGAAGGTAGACCTTGATCGTCTCTTTCACCGTCTCGGCCGTGCACGCGAGGTCGATATTTTCGGAGAACGACACCGAGGCGAACTTTTCGCAATTGTTCCAGATTTTCCCGTCAATCCCGATTTCCCAGACACCCGGGCCGGACTTCACGATCTGCCACGAACCCTTTATATAGAAGCTCTGGGCGAACTGGTAGCCGTATATCTCGGACAACGCCGCGAACGATCCGTCGGGCCTGAATTTCAGTGTGAAATTCCGGTTCGTATTGCTCAGGGATATATAGCTGAAAACAAGGATTTTCGAAACAAAGTCCGGCATTTTCGCGGGGATAGACTTCGGGAGTACTGCCGCCTGAGTTTCCTTCTTGGCGATCTTCACAAACACGGGGACGCCCGCGATATCGAACGCGAAATCCGTCAGGGCGGCTGTTTTAACCATCTCCTTCCCGTAGACAGAGAGGACTTTTATCTTGATCTCTTTTCCGAGTAACGGTTTCTCGAGCCTGACCTTTTGGAGGCTGGAAATATCTTTTAACGTGTATGTCCCGGCGGGTATGCCGTCGGCGGAAATTTCTATCGCTTTTATCTTACCGCCCGTGCCGGATGTCTCACCCGCGACTTGTTTGCCGTTCACAAAGTATATCCCCGAGATCAGCAGGTTCGATAAAAGCGATATCTCGATGACGGGGGCGAATTCCTGCGAGGAGTATGACGCCGACCACGCCGTACAGAAGTCCCCGTCGCAAAGCAGGCCGGGGGCGCCGTTCTGCGACGCGCTTCCGGTGATCCTGACAGTCCCGTCGATAAAGAGCGGATACGCCGCCCCGGATGCCGAGTTGGTCGAGGGATCGAGCTTGAGCTCGGATATCGCGATATCGGACTGCGCGCCGGTCGAAAGGAACTCGAGCTCGGTGACCGCTTTAAGACCGAGGCCTGTGAGTTTTGAGTTCGCTGCGATCTTCCCCTGCGCGATGCCGTTCACAAGGTAGTAAAACACCGGCGCTTTAGATTTCGAGCCGGAAGGGGTGCAGATTTCGATTACTGAAATGTCGGCAGGTTCGGTGAAGCATACGGAAAAACCTTCGAGGCCGGAATCGCCCGAGGCGGGTTTCCAGACAGTCTTCGGGTCGCTATCGAGAAGGAACAGCGCCTGCGAACCGGGGGCGCACGAGGTCGCGCTCACCGAGAACACTTTCGCGCCCGCGAATAACGCGGTATTCGCCGGAAGCGCGGCGATTACTGACACGAGAAGGAGCACAGACGGGTTTATCCGCATGATAAGTTGTCCGGGGTGGAATGTACAATCGGTCTATACTTGAAATTCAACTATTATTCTCCAAAAAAGTGTTCTTTCACGCCGGAATTGGTCTCGGCGCTTTCATCACCGTCCGTCTCCATTTCTTCGAGGATATCTTCCACTACTTTGTAATTGTCCTGCATATCGTCCCATTCGTCTTCGAGTTCGTTGAAGCTCTTGATAAACTCTTTCCGTTCGTCGCCGGAAAGGGAACTCTTATATTGCTTCAAGCCGATCATCAACTGATCGATCTCTATAACTTTCGCTTCGATATCCGAGGGAGATTCGATCGCGCCGGAGTTGTATTCCTCCACCAGAACACCTAATTCTTTCAGCAATAAACCTGCTTTCTCGATCCCGGATTTCCATTCAGAAACGGCAGATACCTCACCGGTATTATCCCCGCCGCTGAAAACATTACCTTTCATCAAATCCGAAAACTTAGATCCGGAAAAATAGCTGATCAGCGAAAAAATAATGATACCGACTAAGATTAAATTAATAAGGGCACGCATATTTACCTCCCTACGCTCTATTCTTTTTTAAAGTCTTTCAGCGAATGGAATCCGCGCCCGTCGGCACGGAAGAACTTCATGAAGAACTCGTAGTACTCGAGCCTCAGCACTTGAATCCCAACCACCAAGCCTTCGAACCCGATAACGAATAGGTTCCCGATAAAAATAATCAGCGCCTGTATGAACGGGTTGTCGGTCATATTCGCGATGATAAAGAAGGCGCTCATCAACGCTCCGTGGTTCAGCGCGAACGCGCCCACGCGGACGAAGGAGATCGTATTCGACAGCATCGACAACGTGGTCTCGAAAAGGTCGATTGCGCCGAGCGCGGGATTTTCCTTCTCGCCGTGATGGAACAGCTTATACGCGAGCCATTTCTCGAGCGCGATCAGAATGCCCGCGCCGATCGTGATATAGATAATAAACTGCGGGAACGTACCGCCGGTCAGCACCGTGTATCCCATATACAGCAGGCCCCAGTAGAACGTTATCCCGGCGATGCCATTAGGGGCGAATAACGCCCGTCCGTAATCCTTCCGCATGAATGAATTGATAATCCCGAGGATCATTCCGACCGTGATCATCCCGACTCCGAAAATGATCGCGGTCGACAGGATCGTATTGATATTGTGAATTGGCGATATCCATAACGGCGGAATCAGCGGCTTCCCGAACACCTCGCCGTATAGAAACCCGAAGAGCGTGGACGACAATCCGCCCCACACCATGATCGCGGCGATACTCGCGATTCCCGCCGAGCGCTTGAGGAGCAGGACGATAAATCCCACCACACTCAGCACCAGACCGTGACCGACATCGCCGAACATCGCGCCGAACATCAGGATATAGCTGATCGCCGCGAACGGGGTCGGGTCGAATTCTTTATAGTTAGGTGTGCCGAACAGGTTGACAAGGAGCTCGAACGGTTTCAGTATCCTGGGGTTATTGAGCTTAGTCGGCGGGACGATCCCGTCGCGCATATACAGCACGGCGGCGTCCTCGTCGAGGAACTCGCATTTATTGTCGGTGATATCGGTTATTTTCTGCTTCAGGTCTTCGAGCATTCCCGACGGCACCCAGCCCGAGAAAAGTACGACGGAATTGGTAGAGACCATTTCTCCGCGGAGCTTGGTCAGGTTCAGGCGGTATTCGATACTCTGGTTTATCCTGTGAAAAAGCGGCGCGAGGCGTTTGATTATTTTGTCGCGCCTCTTTTCGAGCAGTTCTTCCTCGTCCAGCGCGATAGAATACTCGAAGGCATATTTCATGATGCGCTTTCGGATATTCTCTTTCGCGTCGGCGGGGATACCGTAATCCTGGTAAAAAACGTTCTGAAGGATTTTCTCGAGCTGTTCGCGGGTGTTATTCGGCACCGTGAAGAACACCATGTTCTTCTGCGACACCGTGCCGACATTCATGACTACCGACGGGATCAGTGAAATGGCGTCCATAAACGTCTGGTACTGGGCGGTGGGTATTCCCCCGAAACCCATGTAGAAATTCTGGACTTCGCTCGTCTTTGTCAGGTCCATATCGAGATTGCCGAAGAAACGGTAACTGTCGAGCTTGACAAGGTAATCGGTCTGGCGTTGTTTCACGCTCTCGATTTCACGCACCAGAGTGTTTACTTCCATCTCGATCTCTTTAAGCATGTTCTTAATCGACATCTCGTCGAGATATTCGGTAATTTCTTCTTCTTTCAGGTAAGTAATTTTAGTAAAAAACGACTTGACATTGTTGAGGCGCCTGCGGAAATCCATGAAGCGCCCGGTGATATCCTCGAGGGATTCCTTTTTCAGGGAATAAGCGCGAATCTCCGAACCGCCGAGCTTGATAATCTCAAACTCGCCGAAGCTCATTACTTCCTTGGAGACTTCATCGACATGACGTTTCAGGATCACGACATCAAGTTTTGTCATATTCTGGGGCAAAAACATCTGTTCCTTCCGCCTTAGATCAGGAGTTTTTCAAGTATCGCGCGGTCAACACCTGCGCGTTTTCCCTCGAGCAGGATGATATATTTTCGGACATCCATGCTCTTTAAGATAATAAACGATAAAAATATGCCGAACTGGAACGGAATTCCGCCGAGGTAACGGTGGGTCCGTTTGACAATCGCGTCATTCATCAGTTTCTCGAACGACGACGCGTCGGTAACCATTTCCTCGATAATCCCGCGCTGGTGCAGTTTTTCAAAAAACGCCGCGGGCGATTCCGATTCCAGCAGTTCCGCGTATCCCCGTTTCGATAATGACTTGTAGACGTTCGGGATAAACGTAATTGTTTCTTCCACCGAAAGCCCGTACTGGAAACGCATCCGGAATATCCATTGAAACCGGCTGGCCTCCATCGAGAAAAACAACAGCCGCTTCACCGCATCCCTGCTCGGGCGCGACAGCTTCTGCGCCGCCTTCTTCAGAAGATGAGCGTATTGGTTATCCAGCGCGATCTCCCAGAAAAAGGTGTTCTTTTCCTCGACAATGCGCGGAAAGGCCTTCTGGGCAATCGTATAGTAATCGGTCCGCCGAAGAAACTCAAGGTACTCGTCGAACGACCGGACATCCTTCACCGAGTCCATCGTCAGCCAATCTTTGTCCTTGATTTTATAGAGAAAATCGACGGGCTTCCCGGTTATGAGAGCGCGGGCGATCGTCTTCAAATTCTCGATCCGGTATACTTCGAGCCATGTCTGGAGAAAATCGGCGGGTTTCCCTACAAGGAAATTCAGGCCGCTATGGATGTACTGCACGATGGCGTTTTTCAGGATCTGTTCGATTTCGCGGATATCGCCTGTCTCGATACTTTCCTTTTTTGCCTTCGCGCGGATCGTCTCGATCACCTCGTTCAGGCTCGCCCCGACAAGGTATTCCATATCTTCGGGTTTGAGCAGGAATGACATCCAGTTGCGCACTTTCGGGTTGACCGCCGTAAACTCGATCCCGAACATTTATTTCTCCAGTACCATCTTTATGATCTTTTCTTTAATTGCACCGCGCTTTTTTTCGATCACGGACTTTTTGTCCTTCAGTTCCTTCTCGACAGTAGTCTTCAGTTCGGCGACCCTTTTTTCAGCACGGAGCTTCATATCTTCTTTTCTTGCCAGGACTTCATCTTCGAACTTTTTCTGATACTCGTCCTCGAGTTTGACCGTTTTCGCGCGGGCCTCGTCTATCAATGTCTTCGCCTCTTTTTCAGCTTCCATATAGTTTTTCTGTACGTCGTGTTCGGCCTTCACAATCGAATCGATAATCGTCTTCATCATTTCTCTCCCGCGATAATCAGGTCGAAATCGGTCTGCGATAAGAGCTTCTTCTCGACGACACCGAAAATATCCCGGCAATTGACCGCTTCGTGGCGTTTCGCGATGCAGACATAGCAATGCTCGGCGGCGTCATTTTTGATGTACTCGGAGATTTCAGAAAACGGGTCTCCCTCGAGCAGAACCTTATGAATTCCAATCCCCGCCTGTTCCGCGATCTTTTCGGCGTAATGCAGGTATTTTTCCGCGTCGCGTTTCAGGCTATCGGTAAAATGAGCCGATTCCTCGTCGATAAATATCTTGTACCGCTGAAGCTTGTTGATCGACTCCTGGTCAAGAACATTAATAACCACCACTTCGAGATCGAAGCGTTTGGCAAACTCAATTCCCTTTTGTATGGCGCGTTTCGCTTCCGACGCACCGCAAATGGGGATGTAGACTTTCTCCATCGCTCTCTCCTATTGATCCGCCAGATGGGCGTTTTTCACACGTTTCATCTGGAAAAATGTCTCGCGTTCGCGTTCCTCGAGGGTATCCTGAATGTACTTGACTATGTCCTTGAACATCGGGATAAAATTGTTCTCGAGGGCGTTCACGCGCCTCTGGGTCTTCTTGATCTCGTATGCCAGCCGCCATGCCGAAACTTCCACCTCGGCGACGTAGAAGATCAGTTTCATGATCTCAGCGACCGTTTTCATCAATGTATCGTAGTTCAATGTCGTGGTGCTGATAGAGACCTGAGGCCCTTCCTTCACCGGCAGCTTTTCTTTATTCCTGATTGTCGGGACCGCAACCCCCATTACGCTCCTCTCGATAATATCCAGACGCAGGTCGGAACGAATCCCTTTCAGGATGCGGTCGATCTCGAACTCTCCGATCTCGAGTTCCAGTATCGAAAGGAACTCGTAGGCATGCACGAGGAGCTGGTTCAGCCGTTTGCGCTGGTCTTTGATCTTCGAGATAATCTCGAGCAGGTTCATCACTAATACTTCACGTTTTTGCTCCAGAAGCGCGTGACCGTCCTGCGAAAACTTCAACTGTCCTTTATATTCGAGCAAATTCGTTTTAGTAGGCGCGATTTCCGATAAATTCATCCGTTACTCCTCGGAATCGATCTTTCCGACATAGTACTGCTGGATTTCCTTTTCCGTCAGGCCCGACAGTTCCGACGACGGCAGGATGGAAAGGATTTCCCAAGCCATGTTCATACTGGTCTCGAGCGTCCTGTCCTCGGTAAATCCCTGCCCGGCGAAATGGTTCTCGAACTCGTAGCCGAACTTCAGGTACTTTTTATCGACCTTGCTCAGTTCTTCCTCGCCGATAATCGAGGCGATCGAACGGATTTCCTTCACACGCGAATACGCCGCATACATCTGCATAAACAGGTGCGGATGGTCCTTGCGGGTATATCCCTCGCCGATACTGTCCTTCATCAGACGGGACAACGACGGCAGGATGTCGATAGCGGGATAAATCCCCTTCCCGTTCAGTTCGCGGGAGAGCACGATCTGGCCTTCGGTGATATACCCGGTCAGGTCGGGCACGGGATGCGTGATGTCGTCGTTCGGCATCGTGAGGATCGGCACCTGAGTGATGCTTCCCTCTTTACCCTTTACACGTCCCGCGCGCTCGTAGAGAGTGGACAGGTCGGAATACATATATCCCGGGAACCCTTTACGCGCGGGTACTTCGCCGCGCGCAGTCCCGATCTCGCGTAACGCTTCGCAATAACTGGTCATATCGGTCATAATCACAAGCACGTGCTTGCCTTTTTCATAAGCGAGGTATTCCGCGGTCGTCAACGCGATACGCGGGGTAATGACACGTTCGATCGAGGGGTCGTCCGCGAGGTTGAGGAACATGACCACGTTCTTTAACGAGCCGGTGTCCTCGAAGTTGCTGACGAAGAACGCGGCGTCGTCATGCTTGATACCCATCGCGGCGAAAACCACCGCGAAGTTCCCGGTCTGTCCACCGGGGAGACGCGCCTGCGCGGCAATCTGCGCCGCGAGCTCGTTATGCGGAAGGCCAGCCGCCGAGAAGATCGGTAGTTTCTGCCCGCGTACCAACGTGTTCATCACGTCGATAGCCGATACCCCGGTCTCGATGTACTCGCGCGGATATGCGCGCACCACCGGATTGAGCGGTTCGCCGTTCACATTACGAGTCTGCTCGGCGATGATCGGCCCAAGCCCGTCGATAGGATTACCCATTCCGCTGAACACACGCCCCAGCATCGCTTCCGCAAGACCCACTTCGAGGGGTTTCCCGGTGAACTTGAGGCTTGTTTTCTGCGGATTGATCCCGCTCGTGCCTTCGAAAACCTGAAGAATAACGGCCTTCCCCGATGTCTCGAGAACCTTTCCCATCCTGCGGGTGCCGTCGGAAAGGGTGATCTCGACGATCTCGTCGTATCCGACACCTTCGATCCCTTCGACTACGGCGATGGGCCCGTTAATCCCTGTCATTCCGCGGTACTGCCGCGTCATTTGATAAGACATATATCCCTCGTCATTTCTATCGCGTTTATTCCGCTTCAATGGAATTTTCCTCGCCCCACTCGGCGTCCAACTGTTCGGCCATCTCTACGAGCGCCGGGATGTATATTCCGCCGATCCTGTCGAACACTTCGCTCGCGTGAGACTCGGCGCTGCCGTTACGGATATCCTCACGGTCGTCGAGCATCGGCAACGGGAAAACTTCCTCCGGGATGATACCCGAGTGAAGCGCCTGAATAAAACACTCCCTAACCGAACCGGTGCCTATCCCCCGGCATTCCGCGAGTTCCGCGACAATCCCGTGCAGAAGGTCGAAGCAGGATGTGAAACGGTGAAATACCGCTCCCACTTCGATCTCGCTCTCAGCATGCTCGCAAGCGTACTTGAGCATATATACTAATTCCTTGAACTCTCCGATCTTATTCATAAAGCGACCGGCCTCTATTCTTTATAGATTTCTTCTATATCTTCAAATTCCTTCATCATCGAGTCTTCTATCTTCCCGATCTCGGTAAGGTCCTCGTTCGGGACGGTCATCTTGATACGGATGATCTTCGAGATCGTGCTCATTTCCTTTATTTCGAATATCGGCGCGCCCATACGGACGATCTCGCCCGCGCGCTCGTGGAACTTCAGGATCACTTCGAGAATTCGCAATTGTTTCTGGGGAGAGGTGTACATATCGATATCGTCGTACGCGCTCTGCTGGAGGAAACCGAGCTTGATGATTCTCGCGGTTTCGATCACGAGGCGTTCGGAGTCGGGCAACGCGTCCGGGCCGACCAGCTTCACGATCTTCTGGAGATGCTCTTCCTTCTGCAATATCTCGTACGCGCGGTTCCTGATTTCTTTATACTTGCGCGACACGTTCTGTACCCACCAGCCTTCGCACGCGTCTCCGTACTCGCTGTAACTGCGGATCCAGTTGATCGACGGGTAATGGCGGGCGCTCGCGAGGGACTTGTCGAGTTCCCAGAAACAGCGCACGAAACGCTTCGTGTTCTGAGTGACAGGTTCCGAGAAGTCGCCTCCGGGAGGAGATACCGCTCCGATAACGGTGATCGAGCCGGTCTTGCCCGAAAGGGTCTTCGTGTACCCCGCGCGCTCGTAGAACGCCGCGAGGCGTGAGCCGAGGTATGCCGGAAAGCCTTCTTCGGCGGGCATTTCCTCGAGACGGCCGGACAGTTCGCGCAGGGCTTCCGCCCAACGGGAAGATGAGTCCGCCATCAACGCGACATCGTATCCCATATCGCGGTAGTATTCCGCGAGGGTAATTCCTGTATAGATAGACGCTTCACGGGCGGTCACCGGCATGTTCGACGTGTTCGCGATCAATACCGTGCGCTCGATCAGCGGCTTGTTCGTCCGGGGATCGATCAGCTTCGGGAACTCTTCGAGCACTTCGGTGATCTCGTTACCGCGCTCGCCGCACCCGATATAGACAATTACCTGCGCGTCGGCCCATTTCGCGAGCTGGTGCTGGGTGATTGTTTTCCCGGTGCCGAAACCGCCCGGGATCGCGGCAGTCCCGCCCTTCGCCATCGGGAAGAACGTATCGACGATACGCTGTCCGGTGAGAAGCGGGATGGTGGGAATCATACGTTCCGCGACAGGCCTCGGGAACTTCACAGGCCAGCGCTGGTACATCTTGACCTCGACATTTTCACCGAACGGGGTATGGATCACCGCCATCACCTCATCGACAAGGTAATCGCCTTCGGAAACTATCTTGACCACTTTCCCCTCGACCTTCGGGGGGATGAGGATTCTATGTTCGATCAGCGAGGATTCCTGTACGACACCGATAATCGTGCCTTGTTTGACTATGTCGCCCGTCTTAACAACCGGCTTGAATCCCCATTTTTTCTTTCTATCTAATGACGGGATATTGATCCCTCGCCCGATATAAATACCGCTGATTTCGGCGATATGCTCCAACGGGCGCTGGATGCCGTCGAACACGTTGCCGATCAATCCCGGCCCGAGTTCCACGGACAACGGTAAACCCGTCCCGTAGATCAAATCGCCCGGCTTGACGCCGCTTGTGTCTTCGTAGACCTGAATATTCGCGATATCGTCATCGATACCGAGGACTTCGCCGATCAGGCGCCATTCCGACACCTGAACAAGCTCCATCATCTGTACCATGGTATTCAGTTTTGCTTCGACAAGCGGGCCGTTAACACGGGTAATTGTACCGACTGCATTTTCTATCATATATTCCTCTACTTCTGTGCGAGTTCGGAAACGATCAGACGGATAAACTCCGGTTTCAGGTCGCGTAAGATCGAAGCCAGCGAGTTATCGATAAACACGGGAGAATCCTTCGCGGAACAGATAATCCCGGCGCGGATATGCGCGGGTTCTCCGAGGGTAATTTTTACTTTGGTCTGTTCCGAGAGTTTTTTAAAAAGATTAGCGTCGTCGCTGTTAAGCGAAACAACCACTTCCTTCTTACCGAGAACCTTGACGGCCTGTTCGACCATCCTCTGTAAAAATGAGAGATAAAGTTTTTCGTCTTTTTTCAGACGGTCGACGATTTCGGTAAAGGCTTCGGATAGGGTGGTTTCGATAATTTCATTATCGATAATGTTGAGTTCTTTCTGCGCGTCCAGTTCCACTTTAGCGAATACTTTTCTTTCTTCGCGCTCTATATCGTTCATAAACGCTTCGCGTTTCTTACGGTAATACTCTTCGAGCTCGTCGATCTTCTGGGCGACTATCTGCGCGGCTTTGACCTTCGCCTCGTTAATAACAGTCAGAGCCCGTTCGTCGGATTCTTTTCCGATCTCTTCCAATATTTCTTTTAATCCCATGAAAACCCTGCCTGAATATCAGATTCTAATACCGACAGCTTCACGGATAAAGTCGGACAAGGATTTCCCCGTCTCGATATGACCGCTCCGGTCGGGAACTTCCACGATCAGCAGATTGGACTTCGAAAACCTCGTCTTATTGATCCAGGTGTTCGCCCACTGCGCGATCCGTTCCGTCACGATCATTAACCCGTATTCCTTATTACGCCGGATATCCTTGACCTGCTCGATAGCCTGGGCCTCGTTCTCTACTATCCGGCCTTCCAGTCCCGCGAATGAAAAAAGGAGAACGGTATACTTGTCTCCTAATACCACGGTTTTCATAAAACCTCTATAGTTTACCCAATATCATGATGGCGATGATAAGCCCGTAGATGGCGATACCTTCAGCCATACCTATGTAAAGGATACTTTTACCGAAGATGCTGGGGTCTTCCGAGATCGCGCCCAAGGCGGCCGACGCGGACATACCCACTGCGATACCTGCTCCGATAGAACCCAAGCCCACGGCGAGACCGGCGGCAAGAAAGCCCAATCCCGCAACCGGATCGAGAGGAGCCTTGGCGGGCGGAGCGACATGCTGTGCACCTTCGACCTGTGCGGATGCCTGACCCGCGGTCTCCTGTGCGTGCATCTTGTTATTGACTGTCGAGAGCATGATGATGGCAAGTATAATCATTAGTACCATAGAGATACCCGCGCTTCCGGTCAGTAAGGTTCTTGCCTTTCCGCTGGGCACTTTTTTCATGAAGATAAAATAAACCCCCGATACAATTAAAATAACTATGAATAGCGTAGCGATCACAAGCACTATATTCATCATGGTCTTCCTCCGATTATTTTATCCCTTACATTATATCAGAAATATTTTTTATTGCAATTATTTCCGTGAAATCCCTAAATAATTTTTATTTTTTTGAAAATATGTTATAATAATATATACAGAAAGGGATGTGTTGTTTGAAACAAGTATTATTAGCCGACGACGAGGAGATGGTTCTCCGTCTCGTCTCGCGTTATCTCCAATACCTTAACTATGATGTGATCGAGTGTTCCAACGGGACTCAAGCGCTCAATTGCATGAAAGCGTTCCCCGATAGAATCGGCCTCGCTATCCTCGACCTCAATCTCCCGGATATCCCGGGAATTATGCTTGCGCATAAGATCAAAGAGATTAATCCCGATCTTCCAATCCTGCTCTCGTCGGGCGAATCTATCGATATCGACGAAACCAACCGGAACCGCCCGGAAAAACTGATCCACGCCCTTCTACTGAAACCGTTCAGCCTCCAGCATTTCAGTGAAGTCGTCAATTCTGTGATGGGTTCGAGAGAATGATAACGGTGATTTTGGTCGAACCTGAGGGTGAAGGTAATGTCGGGGCGGTCGCGCGCGCGATGATGAACACCGGGGTCAAACGACTCGTGTTTGTCAATCCGAAGTGCGACACGGTTTCCGAGAACGCTCTCAACCATTCGGTGCATGCGAAAAGCATTCTGCTGAACGCTGAGACCGAGACCTCGCTCGCAGGCGCGTTCGCCGGAAGCGATATCCGTGTGGCGTTCAGCCGCCGGGAAGGCCAATGGCGTAAGCGCGACTACAGTATCCGCGAACTCGCGAATTATCTCATCCCGCTCCGCGATAAGAATATCTGCCTCGTGTTCGGCAACGAGAAGCACGGGCTCTCGAACGAGGACATTCTCGATTGCGACCTGATGTGCTACATACCGAGCACCGAGGAGTTCCCTTCGCTAAACCTGTCGCAGGCGGTCATGGTCGCGCTTTACGAACTCTATATGACGCTCGAAGTCGGCGGGACTCATGTCCGCAAGACCGCGCCCCGTGAGGAGTTCGACGCGATGCTCAAGGATATCGTCGCCACCCTCGAAAACCTCGATTACTTCAGGCTGGTGCCCGAATGGCGCCTCCGGAAGTATCTCAATAAAATCCTCCACCGCGCCGGACTTGACCATTACGATACGGTGATTATCAGGAATCTCTTCCAGCGCGTCAACGGAATGATTATCCAGATGCGGAAGGATCTCGCGGAAAAAGAAGACGGCCGCGGGAAACCTGAAAATGAATAAATACTTGACATTACAATGATTTATTTTAAGATACTGTGATAAGATACGGATATAAGAGGATACGATGGGGAAATTGTACGATTCATTGCCCGACGGCTTTCTTAAAAAAGCCCTCGAGGGAGAAGATCCCGAGCTGGTCGATCGTCTGCTCAATCTTCAGGCTAAGTACCGCGACAGCCAGGACAAAGACGAAAAAGTCGTCTATAGGGAACGTCTTGCCACCACATTCTGGCAAGTCTATACCGAGGTCGCGAAGAAGGTCAGTCCCGATATGCCCGCCCAGAAGCGGCTCCTCCTTCGTTTCGGCTGTCTGGATATGCGTTACCTCAACGCCGACGACCAGAAGATGATTCTCAGCCGCCCAAAAGACGAAAACGATCCCGATACTACAGTATACTATATCGACGAATGGCTGATCGCGGTCGCCGAGGGAAAAGTCAAGCCCAGTATGACCGACGAACAGCCGAAGCAGAAAAAGCTCTCCACTGTCGGCGGAAGCAGCGGTGGCGACGACCCGTCGGGCAACCGTTCCAAATATGAGAGAATAGTGGGTGCGGCCGAAGCGGAACGCCTGAACTACCAGAACCTTTTAGAAAAAAGGAAACTTGTCGAGGAAAACCTTTTATCGATAGCGAACCTGATTGTCAATCACCCGAACGAACAACTTCTCGCCATGCCGGATATCTATTCCGACGACCAGCTCGCGAAGCTGGAAGAACTCCCTGAAATCAGCCGCGAACTCCGCAGGCTCCAAAAGGAAATGCAGCTTGCGCGGAATAACTACTCGAGCAAGTTTGAAGAAGTGAACGAGATGGAAAAACAGATGGTGCAGGCGTCCGGGCAGGACGGCGAGGGCATGACGCCCCAGCTCTACGAAGTGGACGCGCGCACAATAGAGAACGAAGCCGGTGCGCTCCGCCAGATGATCAAGATGTGCGTAGGCCGTCAGGGGAACCATTTCCCAATCCTGACGTCGGCGTTCATCCCGAAGGAAACCCGTGAATATAACTTCAAATCGTCCGTGGTCGACAGGCTCGCGGGGGTGGAAGGGCTCGACGGGTCGGTGTTCTCCCGCACATTCCGTCAGGCGACCAACCGCATTCTGCCCTATCTCATCCTCGTGCCCGGCTACGGTAATTTCGGCATCTGCTGGGAACCATACGATAAGTACAACAAGGCGACAAGTAAAGGAAGAATCGCCATCCCGATCTTCACGAGAATCCCCGATCTGACTATCCAAATGGCGCTGGCGGATTTCCGTTGGCAGACCGCGAAGGAACTCGCGTCATATCACTGGATGGACGAAGGCCTGACCGGCCGTTACTATGAATACTTCACGAAAGAAAAACTGAAGGGCGACATCAAGACGGCCTTCATCGAAGACTATATGCTCTGGCTCTCAAAGGAAGCGCAGGGTATCCAAAAACTGCATAAGGACGTCCGCTATATCTTCTGGCGCTTCGTACCCTTCCCCGACGACCTCAAGGAAAAGCTCAGCCTGAAGGGATTTTACTACAACGAGCTCTGGAAAAAAGAACAAACCTTCCGCTTATCGCAGGAATAGCATAACGGGCGGAATCCATGTATCTGAATGAACTGAACAACATCGATCTCCGGGCGCAGAAGCATATCACCTCGCGTCAAAAGAATCTCCTCTCGAAGCTGGATTTATTTTCAGTCTACGATCTCCTGACCTATTTCCCGTTCCGCTATGAAGACCGGAGCCATGTCGAATCGATCCGCGACAGCCTGACGCAGGATAAGCCTGTCACGGTGATAGTCACGGTCACCGATCATCAAAGCATCTTCTATAACCGGAAACCGCACCCGAAGATCGCGGTGCAGGACGGCGAATCCCAAGCCTTCCTGATCGGGTTCAACCGCCCCTACCTTGTCCAGTCGTTAAAGATCGGGCAGAAGTACTGGCTCACCGCGCATTTTATCTATAAGTTCAACAAAATCCAGGCTGGAGGTTTCGATTTCGAGGAATATATCGAGGGCGAGGACGCATCGAATTTCGGCGCGATCCTGCCGGTGTACCAGTTGACTGAAAAGCTCTATATGAAGGAACTGCGGAACATGGTCCGCAATACGCTCGACATCTTCCTTCCGAAGATCGACGACGAGCTTCCCGTGTACATGATCAAACAGCACAATATTCTCGGGAAGCAGGACGCGCTTCGGAATATCCATTACCCCGAGGACTCCCAACTCCTGAAAAGGGCGAAACTCCGGCTTGCGTTCGAGGAGTTTTTCGCGATCCAGCTCGCTGTAATAAAAAAGCGCACTATCTTTCAATCCGTGGAAAAACCCTACCGGTATGAGAAACAGGACTTGATGAAGAAATATCTCATCTCGCTTCCCTACAAACCGACAAAGGCGCAGTATAAGGCGCTCGAGGAGACGATCCTCGATATGCGCTCGGCGCACCCGATGCACCGGCTCCTTCACGGGGATGTCGGGAGCGGCAAGACGACCGTGGCGATGGGCGCGATGATCTTCAGCGCCGAGAACGGTTACCAGAGCGCGTTGATGGTTCCGACCGAGGTGCTCGCCGTTCAGCATTACGAGACACTGAAGACTATCGCCGAACCGTTGGGCCTGACGCCTGTTCTCCTGACTGGATCGTTAAGCGCCGCCGAAAAAACCGCCGCGAACGAGCTCCTTAAATCCGGTTCGGCAAATCTCGCTGTAGGGACGCACGCCCTTTTCCAGAATGACATCGAGTTTAAAAGCCTCAGCCTGATTATCGTGGACGAACAGCACAAGTTCGGGGTGGAACAGAGGATCGCGTTATCCAAGAAGACTTCCGCGCCCGACGTCCTTGTGATGACCGCGACGCCGATCCCGAGAACGCTGACTCTCACCATCTACGGCGACCTCGAAGTCTCGCTGATCGACGAACTTCCGTCGCACCGCCTGCCGATCTCCACCAAATGGGTCACGCACTCGAAGTACGAGGTGATGCTCGATTTTATCCAGAAAGAGATCGAACGCGGCAGGCAGGCGTTTTTTATCTATCCGCTGATCGAGGAATCCGTCTACCTCGAGAGTAAGGCCGCAAAGGAAATGTTCGTCAAGCTCCAGCGTTTTTATAAAAACCTCGCGATCGGCCTCGTACATGGTAAAATGCGCCCTGCGGAAAAGAACGAGATTATGACCGAATTCAAACAGGGCAAAATCCATATCCTTGTCTCGACCAGCGTGATCGAGGTTGGGATCGACGTACCGAATTCTACGGTGATGGTCATCGAAAACGCGGAGCGATTCGGCCTGTCACAACTCCATCAGTTCCGGGGCCGTGTCGGACGGGGGCCTTACCAGTCATATTGCTTCCTTGTCACCGGCAGCGACGATTCCGAGGATACCGTCCGGCGAATGAAGATCATGACGGAGACGAACGACGGATTTCGAATCGCCGAGGAAGACTTGAAGCTCAGAGGCCCCGGCGAGATACTCGGGGTGAGGCAGTCCGGCATGCCGGAATTAAAGATCGCTGATTTTTTACGTGACGAGAAGCTGTTAAAAGTGGCGCGTGAGGATGCTAGGGTGATACTTGAAAAAGACCCGGAACTCGAAAAACCAGCCCATCAGTCCCTGAAAAAGGGGATCCTCGATTTCCTGCCTTCGGATTATCTTCGTTCGGGATAAAAAAAAGCCCCGCGGGAAATTCCGCGGGGCTTAAATCTATCTCTTATTCAGAGACTTCTACATTTTCAATAGCCTGAGGCTCGATGATATCGTTGATGATCTTGTCAAGTCTCAAGATAACATCCTTAGCCTGCTGCTTACCGAGGAATACTTCGTCGAACTGTTCGTCCATTTTCTGGCGAACTTCCAGCCAATAAGCGTTGGCGGGAGCAAACTTACCATAGGCGAGTTCGATGATAAACGGGTCTTCCTTCGAACTATTCATAGCCAGATGGGGCTGATACTTAATGACCTCTGGAGCCTTGAGATAATGATCCGATTCAACCAGCGAAATTCTGGAAGGAACCGCAAGTCCCGCTTCAGCGGTATAAATCTGGCCTTCGAAGCTTGTGATGAACTTCAGGAGCTTCCAAGCCGCGTCTTTATTGGGAGACTGTTCGGCGATTGCGAGAGAAACCGCGACCACAGTAGCGGCCTTCTTCACGTTCTGCGGAAGAACAGCGTAACCCCACTTGAAGTCTTTGATCTTCTTGAACTTCAGCATCTGCCAGCGACCGTACATACACATCGCGACACGGCCGGACATAAACGCTTCACCGCCGCCCAACTGCTTGGACTGGTCGATAGAGGGCGCGACACCGACTACATTGATCAGGTCGGCGACATACTGAATGGCCTTGGCATTTTTATCGACATTGGCGCCGCGTGAGAACACCCAGTTGCCCTTGTCGTCGAAGATCATACCGTCGTTCTGCATAATCCACGAATTATACCAGTCAGCCCAAGTTTCGATAATGAAACCGTACTGGTCGATCTTCTTGTCCCCGTTATAGTCGACAGTCAGCTTTTTCGCGGCATTGAGGAAATCTTCCCATGTCCAAGTATCGTCGGGATAAGAGAGTCCGGCTTTATCGAACATGTCCATGTTATAGTAGAGCACAAAAGAAGTCCAGTCCTTCGGAACGCCGTACAATGTCCCTTCGAAGGTAAACTTCTCCATAAGGGCGGGATAGAAGTCTCCGACATTGAAATCGGGTTCCTTTACATAATCGTCAAGAGCAGCGAGGTTACCCTTACTGGCATATTTAAAGAAGTCCTGGATATGCAGATAAAATACATCGGGATAGGTGCCGCCCGCGAACATTGTCTGAAGTTTATCTGAATAATTCAGGGAGTCAACGGAGATGACTTTCAGACCGATATGATCGCCCTTCGCATCCTGCTGTTTCTGGAACTCTTTAAGAACAGCATAGACAGAGGACTTTTCTTCAGGAGTCCCCCACATCAGGAATGTCAAAACTGTATCCCCGGTTTCATCCAGCTTAAACTCGTTAGCAACTGAATCGTTGGTCCCGCCGCCGCCTTTTCCGTCACACGCGGGAAGCGCGAGCAGGAATAAACACGCTACCATCCAAAAATATCTTGCCATGTATGCCTCCAAAGCTTTTACTTATCGATCACATAGACAATAGACTTATAGGTCCCGTCGGCGAGCTCATACTTATCATTATTGTTAGGGTCTCCGACAATGAAAATCCCTTCGTCGATTGCATATTGATAAAGGTACCGTCCGGGATTGAGCGGGATTGTCACAGTCCAGAATCCGGTTGACGGATCTTTCTGCATCGCGACTTTAGCGCCTTGGGATAACGGGACATCGGGATAAAACGGATTCGATTTCCCGATAGCCCAATTGTTGAAATCGCCGATCAGCCAAACCTGCCTCGCGGTCGGTTCGTCAAAGTTAAACTTTACATGCACTTCACTAGTGCCGAACGACCCGAGTACCTTATACGGCTGAACCCGATCCATTACCTCGCCCTCTTCACACGATGTGACGGCGAGTGTAAGGATCAGGGTCAGCATAAGACTGCTAAAAACTTTTCTTCCGGAAAATACTAACATTTTTCTACCTTTGTGCTATTGCGCAGGTTGTTCTTCAGGCGCATCTTGCTTTGCTTCAGCCGGCATGGTTACCATGATAATAGAGTTATTCCCGCCAAAGCCATCGTCGACATGTTCAGGTGTGTTTGGGTCTTCCTGCCAGTTCGAGGTATCGACAATGTACTTATACTGATACCTTCCCGGCGCAAGAGGAATAACCGCAATCCAATATCCGGTTTTCGGATCCAGTTCCATTACCACACGTGCATTCTGCTGTAAAGGCACTGCGGGATATGCGGGATTACTTTTGCTCTGCGACCAGTTATTAAACGATCCCGCAAGCCAAACTTCCTTTGCGGAAGGGGCGTCGAACACAAACTTCACTAAAACTTCGCTCCCTTCTATTCCTACCATTTCAAAGGGAATATATCTATCCTTTACAGCGTCAAGAACGCCGCAGGAATTAAATGCTATAAGAAACATTCCCAAGACTGAAAGTAGGAGGTTCTTTTTCAGTTTCATTTTTCCCTCCATTGTTTTTCTTAACACTTAGAATACAATTGAAGCAGTGAATGCAATCGAAGGATTTGCTACATATGTCAACCAGTCCACAGCAAAGGTCTGATTTACAGAATCAATCACCTGAGATTGCAGTTTCTTTGTAACCATGTTTTCATGGTTTGCACCATCAAAATCGTATCTGAATGATTCAACATCGTACCCAAATGTCAACGAAAGCCTGAGGGATTCGAAAGGCGAAGATATCAAACCGACTACAGGAAGGAAGTAAAAACCACCGCTATAAATCGGATTTCCGGTTGTAGTAGCCAGCAAACCGTATGCAGTAACACCAGCATAAACCGTCAACATTTCATCGATATAAAAATCGAACGCAGCTTTCACAGAGAGGTCCGAAGAAACATTACTCGAAACAGCATAATTCTCATAAGACCCAGCTAATCTAATTCCAAAAGTATCAAACATGATAAAACGCAAACTCAGATTTATCGAATTTCCTGAAATAGCTGTTCCCGTCTGATTAGCAAATAAAAAATCAATCCATGCCAATTGGAATAACTGCATATCTCCGAATTCGAGTGCTGAGTATGCCTTTAAGTCAATGTTCATTCGCGTACTGTTGGTAATAGTATCCATTCTATAGAATGCAGACAGTTCAACTTCATTACCCTCAAACATACCTGTTCCGATACCGGCATATATATCTATCAATCCGGTTTTCGCGGTAGAAAGAGCGTTTCCAGGCAAACCTTTACCACTTCTATATACCCCTTCAAAGAAAAGATTCATGATTGAAAGATCAACATTTCCAAAAAGTCCTAAAGAGTAAACAACAAACGCTGTATTATATTTCTGGGATAATGCTGACTGGAAATTGGTTGCATTATGAGCAGAACCTTTTGCGATATCATTATTAGGATGATTATCAACCTTGGCCAATACACCCAGTTTCAACATTCCAAGATTGTAGTTTACATTTCCCTGAATATGAGAACTGGTCTGCCATTTATTCAGGTAGGCTGCTACTTCATAACCTAAATCACCCTTACCCGATAGATACAATCCGGTCAATCCATACCCCAATCTCATAAAACGATCATCGGTGTTTCCATCGTAGAAAGCAGGAGTATGAATAGTGTTATTATAAGCAAAATATACCGGCTTGTCATAACTATATTTCGAGTATTCCCATCCATAATTCTCAAATCCAGAGAACATCGGATCGTTAAATCTAAAGCCGTATCTATTTACGAAGATCGTAACATTTGCTTTATCTGTATCATAGATAAAGTTAAACCCATCAGCAATCAAATAATCATTGCCCGTAGCATACGGATTAATCTTAATCTTGAAGGTAGATTTATACTCCTTATCCTCTAAAGTAGGATAGAGATTAAGTTTTAAAAATGAAACATTGTTCAAATATGGCTGGCCTGTTCCAGTAGTGTTAATTACCCCATTCGAAACATCTAACACCATATTTAATAAAAAGAAACCTTCTCCTTTAAAAAGCAACATGGCTCCATAAGATGAATTTACAACTCCGATTGTTGAAAATACCATGAATAAAAAAGCTATTCCCAATCTTTTGAATATATTCATTTGTCTCCTCCTGTTTTCTATATATTGTAGTTAAACTTCAACACAATCTTTCTCTCAAATTCCTTAGCAGAATAGGTGGAAGAAACTGTACTTGTCAAACGATCAGAATCTCCGCCATTTCCGAATTCAAGAAATATCCCCATATTATTCACCGGATAATACTGGATTTGTCCAAAATAGTTCCACCATGTCGAAGAACCCGATGCAGTAAGAATTGCACCGCCGCTATTCATAAGCAGTATGCGTGAGTATAGCTTAATCTGCGGAGTGATATTTGCAACAAGTTCCAATCCGCCAGCCTCAATCCGATAAGTAGGATCATCATAGAAGGCTCGATATATCTTATACTGTAAATTAATCTTTCCAGTTTCATTTTCAAATTTCAATTCAAAGAATAAGGCATCATTTTTCTTGTTATCGTCATATTTATTATTGCCGCCCCAAAGTTCAATACTTCCAGGCATATAAAGTACATAACTCGCAAAGAACTTGATACCCTTTTTAAACTGAACACTCAACTTTGTATAATAATTGAAAACCTGTCCGGTAGTATACACCCCTTCCCTATAGTCCCAGATATGATATCCCCAAAGCCAAGGTGTATTTGCTATTATGGATGTCGGGACAGAGGGGCTTCCAAGTTTTGCCGAAGTTGCATATACTGGATGCCCGTATTTGATGTTAAACTCAAAATCTATCATTTTCAGCGGGAAAGCATAGAGAAGCTGTATAAACTCCTCAAACCAGTTTCCGCCTGTACCACCAAACTGCGCATCGGCGTCATAGTTTTTTCCTTTATACATAATACTGCCATTCAAATTGAAATTCCCGGCTAAAGTAGGGAAAGAAGATTTGAATTCAAACCGATATGCAAATCCATCTATTGCACCCAAAAAAGGAGTATTGGATAACGGTCCTCTCCAAGCCTCGTCGATATGATTGAATTCAAGTCCCATGAAAAGATTAATACTCGCGGGGAGAATTATATTCGCGTTTACATCATATCCGAAACCTAAAACTGAATTGTTACTCTTTGCCTGCCACCGCTTCATAGAAAAAGTAAAACCTAAAGACCCGGTGAAAAACTTATTCAGTTTATATCCGCCGTCAAAACGGGTACCGAAATAGTTATCATTGATATCTTTTCCGTACAAAACCGTTTTAGTATGAAGTCCTTTTAAGATCTGTTCACTTTGCTCAAAAACAAAAGTAACTGTCTTCTGATCGGTATTTTTTTGACCGAAAATGCTAAGATAAGGCTGTCCTAACCAAGTCCAGTTCTCATTTCTGATGAGAGAAAAGTTAATTTTATTAGGTTTATAGGAGAAATGTACCATTTCATTTTTTATCTGCATTTCCGCGCCGGACGAATCAAGAAGGTTAACTTTTAAATTTCCCCACCCCGTCCATCCGTTATCACTTAGAAGATTCATCTTTAATTCATAATATCCATATTTGTTATCACTATAGGGATATATCTTCCATGTTCCATTGCTCACTACCGAACCGGTAGCGTCGTTGTACCATTGAATCCCACCTTCCATGAACGCATTCCATGTTATCCCCGCAAATGCGCTGTGTAAGGAAGTAAACAGAAGCAATAAAGCTAATAGTAGTTTCTTTTTCATTCTTTCCTCCTCACTTGATCATCAGAACGGGCTGACAGACAAACCGACATGGCTATACATTTTCAACCCGGGTAATACCCAAATCCCGAAATCCAACTTAAAATAATCCGAGTCGGTCACTCCAACTCCCAGGGTTAACGACCCTTCGTTAAATCCGGTATAAATTTCCATATTCTCAAGATAATCGAATTCAATCCCAAAATATAGATTTGCAAATGACACACTATCACCGAAAAGATTGATATATGGAACCGTATGTGCCGAACCAAGGGCATTGTAATCTACAGTAAGATTAAGAAACTTTGTGATGTAACACTTCAAACCCAGGAACAAGTCTCTTTTCAGTGAATCCCCACCAGTACCTATTAATGAAATACTTGAAGAAAATAGATTTCTTCCGTTAATACCCAACACTAAAACATCGCTGAAGAGATGCAACTGTGTACCGACATCAAATGAAAAACCTATTCCATCGCTATTTACACTAAAACCGGTATAGCTGGGCAGGTTTCCTGCATGTATATCAACCATTTTTAAGCTCAATCCTACGGAAACACTTTTTAGAATGGAATTCCCTATTTCAAAGGATGTAGCACCGGTTGCATAGATATAGTTATACGACAACGCAGTGAAATCCCCTGTTGACTTAAACCCAACCGCAGTCTTCATAAATCCCAAGTTATATCCGGCGGCAAAAGCAAATTCATGCATTGATGATCCGGGGACATCTTCATACGGTGCGCCGTAGGAAAACCAGATTTCCAAATTCTTTTTTACATCCGCCAAAGCCGCGGAGTTAAAAAATATTGAGGAGACACCCATAGAATCGGCATTGATAGCGCCCCCTTTCCCCACAACTTTTCCTCCTACATAGCGGCCTTCCAGAATTTCCCCAAACATTCCGCTAATGGAAGAAAAAACTAGGGTTAAACCAATTGCAAAGATAAATACTTTATTCCGCATACAATCCTCCTAGTTCTATCTCAGTACGTTGACATACCCTTTCAGCTTGACAGCATCGCTGGAAGGATTGAACCCGCTTAAGACTACAATATATGTTCCCATACCTACAAGATTATTATTCTCATCTTTACCATCCCAAACAAGATATGGTGATATATTATTGACATCAAGAGTTTGGGGGTCATCATAGATTGTTGCAACCTTATTCCCGATCAGATCATACACGGTTATTTTCACACCATACAAGTATCCGATCGATTTTAAAACATTGGTATCGACACTGAATGTCACAGTACCGCCTTGATCCGGGATTAGATAAGAAGTATCATTTCCGAAATTATCCTTCGATCCACTGAAGAAAGGAATAATCGTATGTGAATAATCGCTCGCCCCAGGTAATGCATATATTTTCCCGTTGAACTGAGGTGAGAAATTTGTGTTGACATGACCGTTGGTAAATACATTCAGAATAAAATAATTGTCCTGCGAAACACGCGGATTGATCGAATTGATACCCCCGAGGTTATCTGGACAAAAATCAAAGACCGGGCTTCCATCGGCAGGTCCAGTACTCACCGCGGTGACTTTAATAGTCAAGTTTGAAATATAAATAGGTGACATCCCATTCGTAAAAACAGTCCATTTAACAAAACCTGTCGCGACATGCTTGGTTTTTTCAGTTTCTTTTGTTGTAAAATTCAGGAACACAGAATTTGCGGAAAATCCCGAACCAGGAGTATAGACTGTACCGTTAAAAGAATAAATGCTTTCCCAAGTAGCACTCAAGCCGCCACTTGGGTCGATTGAAATAGTCCTCCATACCTGAAAGCCGCCGCCGCCTGTCCAAGTGATGTCATGGTCTTTTAACCAAAAACCGGTATAGAAATCCACATCCCATTCATAAAGGTTGATATTTCTTTTCCAGCCGCTGTTCATATTAGCCATCGACCTTGTACCGACATTCGTGACACGATCGATGAGAAGCATCAAGTTGTTTTCCTGGCCGGAGGCTTGCCCCTGAATAGCATAATAGAAGCCGTTGGTATCCCAAGTAAACCAGAAACCGAATATTTCACCGGATGTTCTTTCCGTGGGAGATGACATTTTAGAATCATCTGAAAGTTCACAAATGTTTTCCGCGGTTTTGGGAGGATATATATACGCCTTAGTATTTGAAATGGAATTTGTAGAATACTTCGGGTAGCTTAATACCATATTCTCGCTGATCAGCATATCGTCAGCATCCCAACCATAATTTGTGCCAGCCCAGTTTGTAACTGTTACAGTTAAATTTGAGATATAAGCCAACAAATAGCTCTTATCCGCCGCGCTCTTCGGATATAGATTGTTCGCGATCAATAGAGCCGTCATGAATATTAAGAAGACTCTGACTAACTTCATATTTTAACCTCCACCTTTTCAAATTTTGCATTGTGCTGTTAGTTTAACCGATTTTAACATTTTGTCAATACTTTTTTCCTTCATCGAAAGAAAATATTTATTTTCATCTAACCGAATCGGATTTTTCTTATCTTATTACCCCCTCATTTTATTATAGAGAATTATATTATGGAAACGTTTCCATGTCAAGCGTTTTTTGATATTTTTTCAAAATATTATTTCTTCTATCCATAATTTGGTTTTTAGGGGAATCTTTCAATACTATCGGCTTATCCATTCGGATCGGTTATTCATGCAAATTCCGAAGTTCGGATTACCCTGAACAATCCTGAGTTTATAGATTTCCCAGGAATCAAAAATATTTTATCATCACGCTCTAAAGTAAACATGGCGGGGCGTCGATAAAAAGAGCAAGGAAGTTGTGTTTCTTTGCAAATGAGAATTCCCGTTCTTCCCCTAACTTAATTTTCGGAACTTTCCGAAAATGCTTTAGCTTTTCCTACGAAAAAAATCCGGCAAGGACGCCGGGTTCAATATATCAAGGAGGATTGATATGATTATCAACCACAACCTCAGCGCTATCTTCGCAAACCGTTCGTTGAAAAATGACGGTCTCGAGATGGACAAAAACATCGAGAAGCTCTCTTCCGGCATGCGTATTAACAAAGCCGGCGACGACGCTTCCGGGTTGGCGGTGTCAGAGAAGATGCGTTCACAGGTTCGCGGCTTATGGCGAGCTGTCAAGAACACTGAGGACGCCATTTCCTTTATCCAGACTACCGAAGGTTATTTGCAGGAATCGACAGACATTCTTCAGCGTCTGCGCGAACTTTCAATTCAGGCCGCGAACGGTATCTACGACGTCACCGATCGCATGATGATCCAGGTGGAAGTCTCCCAGATGATCGACGAACTCGACCGTATCGCTTCTCATGCGCAGTTTAACGGCATGAACATGCTTACCGGCCGTTTCGCACAGCCCGTGATCGGCAACAACCCGACCGCGAGTATGTGGTTCCACCTCGGAGCAAACATGGATCAGAGAGTACAGGCCTTCATCAACACGATGACCGCCTCGGCGCTCGGAATGAGAAATCCGGTCAACAATCAGATCTTAAGCCTCAGCACCCCTGAAAACGCCAATATGGCAATCGGTCAGATCGACGTTGCCTTGGTAAAAGTCAACAAGCAGAGAGCGGACCTCGGCGCGTATCAGAATCGCCTCGAGTATACCTCGAAAGCTTTAATGATCGGTGCTGAAAACCTGCAAGCCGCGGAATCCCGTATCCGCGACACGAACATGGCTACCGAAATGAGCGATTTTGTGAAGAACCAAATCCTCACTCAGGCTGCTACCGCCATGCTCGCTCAGGCGAACCAAAAGCCTCAGCTAGTCTTGGCTCTGCTGCGGTAATTAGGGTTCCTGCTCAGGGATAGGTATAATAGAATAAAGTTTTTATAGTAGTTATCCCGCCGCCATCGGGATAACTACTCATTTTTATCTTTTTAAATTTCCCGATCGTTGATCGGGATAACTGCGTTTTATTATTTCGGTAATAGGCAAGTGATCGTCTACCCCCGGATTCCTTCTCCGCACTTTTCAGGGTACGCATACCAGGGACCCCAACAATCGCAGGGATGGATATTTTTTTTCAAGGAGGGTAGAAATGATCATCAATCACAATATCAGTTCTGTTTTCGCGAACAGGCAGTTTAAGATTACCGAGCTAAGCTTGAACTCGGATATCGAAAAACTTTCCTCCGGTTTGAGAATCAATAAGGCCGGCGACGACGCTTCCGGTCTGGCTGTTTCCGAGAAAATGCGGACGCAGATTAAGGGCCTATACCAGGCTATGCGCAATACCGAAGACGCGGTTTCCTTCCTTCAGACCGCTGAAGGATACCTGGAAGAAACTACGCAAGTACTCCAGAGAATCCGCGAATTGTCGGTGCAGGCGGGTAACGGTGTCTACAGCACTGAGGATCGCTCGTTGATTAACGTTGAAATCAATCAGCTGCTGGACGAATTGAACCGTATCGCCTCCCACGCGCAGTTTAACGGTATGGACATCTTTCTGGGCCGTTTCGCTGAACCGAACGTCAACACTCCCGCTTCGGCGGGCGGCGCTCCGGCGACTGCGGAGGAAACAGGCATATGGTTCCATATCGGACCGAATATGAACCAAAAAGTTCAGGTTTTTATCGGTACTATGAATGCCGCGGCGCTGGGTCTTATGGAAGATAAGTCCCCGAAAGTTTCGGCTGAATTGCCCGAAACCGCCAACCGTTCGATCGGCCTCATCGACCAGGCGCTTGAAAAAGTGGCCAAGCAGAGAACCGATCTCGGCTCATATCAGAACCGTTTCGAGAAGCTTTTCAAGGGCTTATACATAGCGTTTGAAAACACTCAGGCGGCGGAATCCCGCATCCGGGATACCAATATGGCGGAACAGATGAGTGAATTTGTGAAGAACCAGATCCTGGCGCAAGCTAACGTCTCGATGCTGGCTCAGGCAAATTTAAAGCCCCAGCTGGTGCTGAGGCTCCTTGGTTAGGGATAGGCTGATACCCTACTACGCTAGGATATAGTCTAACGAAATCTGATTGTTGAGGGTCCCTGGTTATTTTCTTACACTATTTGTATCGTCATTTGCGGAATTCCCTTTAGGAATTTCGCAAAAAAACGTCCCGTTTTTTGCGGGACGTTTTTTATTTTCCGGGATTACAACAAGCCCCGGAAGTAAAATGCTTCCGGGGGTTTTTATTGATCTCTCTTGTTTATTAATAGTTAAATCTGTGGTCATTGATATTATATTTCATACCGCCGAGAAGCTCCCATACCTTCGGGTAATCTCGGAAAAGAAGAAGCGTTGATGGCGTAAAGTATTTCGGTCTCTGTCTGGATATCCCAGCATTTTGATAATTAGGGTAATGACCGTAATAGAAATTATGATACCAAAGACCGTATCGGGATTTACCCTGTCCGTAATACAGGACCAAAACATCATCTTCTACATTTGTTTCATAAGCATTAAGAATGTTCGATAACGCCGTTTTCTGTACGCCAGTCAAATGAATATTTTCATCGCCTTTCATACAGTCAAGCAACATTCCCGCTATACTTGTATAAGATCCTCCCTCACCTATCGAAGGTCTGAACCAGCAATGGTATGTATCAACTGAACCCCATCTATTGATCCAAACAGCGACACCGAGAGGCGGGTAATAAGGAACTCCGGCGTTTGTAGCATAATCCCAATATCCGTAAAACCAATTATTATTTGTTTCCGTCAGCGTTTCGAGATAGTCATAGGTCTGCTCAATATATCCGATCGTTCTTGTCATTCCCTCTTTCGTTACCGCGGTAAGGTAAGGAATATCGGATTGAGAACCGGACCCCCAAGTGATAAAATAGTTCGATAAGTCGGTATGAATATAGTCATAATAACTGTCAACGATCTGTTTTGCGATCGTAAAAGAAGTACCGTTCGAGACCGATATCCTTTCAAAGAGTTCATCATAGTTAAACCCTTCAGTCGGCAGCGATCCCATGCTCCCGACAAGCCAGTCCGCGACGTCCTTATAGGTATAAAGGCTTTCCAGTATCATCATTTCACAAGCGTCGAACGAAAGGACTCTCACCGACCCGAGCGTCGTCTTTATCGCGTAAGTAACTTCGTCGTCGGAAACTCCTTTACTGTGGATTTCATCATACCCGATATAAAGAGGGCTTATAACGCTCCAAGTATTCGTTTTTTCGACCGCGGTATCGTTCAGCCCCATTTCAAGTACGTTATACCCGTGGTCCCAAAGATTGAGCCAGACGTCGGATGTATCGAAATGAGATTTTACCCAGGATAGATTATCGATCATGGCCGCAGCCGTCGCGGTATTATCAAACCGGTCTCCGTTGTAGTATACCCGCTCGAACCATCCGGAAGTCTTGTTATAATAATACACTCCGGAATACCAGTAGTTTGTAAGTTCGATATCCTTATTCTTGATCAGCTTCCCATCCCAAATATACGAATAATAATAATCGTCCCAGCTGGATACGCAGAGGACGATATCGACATTCGAGGACTGAAGTACGCCGACATTCGACGCCATTTCCGCGATATCGTCAAACAGGTTGTAGATCAGGTTATTCCGTCCCCAAGCATAAAAAACGATGAGGAGCTTAGGGTTAGAAACCTGAACGGACAACGGAGCTACCTTGACGGTATAGACTGGAGCCGCCGGTTCCGGGGCGCAGGATAAAAGCATGGCGGAAACGATAATATAACCGAAAGAAACGGCATATATAAAACGTCTCAATATACTGCTCCTTCTTCAGATGATGAAAATTATAATCTCAAGACATGGAAAAATCAAGCGTTGCCAACCGAAAACTGAAGGCAGGCGTAATGTTAATCCATGTTGATCCGTGTTATTCGTGTCATCCGCGAATAATTGGGGTACTACTAAAGAATCCCATTTCACACGGATAAGCACGGATTCTACGGATTCGCGCGGATTAAACAGGCCGGAACGATGCATTAAATTTATATGGGCGCTCAGCTACCGTCAAAGCACCCTGCTCTACTTCCCGGCCTTCTCTTCGACCTTCGGATGTTTCTTCTCGAAGAAGATAAGCAGAACGGCGAGGATGATACTCCCGACCACCACGAAGCTGTCGCTGACATTGAACACGAACCAGCGGATGGATTCGTTGATCCCGCAGTCGAGGAAGTCGGTGACCGAGCCGAATGCGATCCGTTCGAAGTTGTTTCCGATCGCGCCGCCGAGTATCCCCATCAACGCGATCCTGCCCCAGTCCTGCGGGGCGCCGTCCTTGATAAACTTATCGATCTTGATATAGAAATAGATCACGACCGCGACCGCGATCAGCGATGCGATGACCAGCGCGGGCATTTTCCATGCAGCGTCCACACCGCTCAGTATTCCGAACACCATCCCGGAATTGCGGATATAGACGAAACGGAAGAACACGCCGAGAATTTCTATAGGCTGGTTCGGCGGGACGTTCTTCACGATGAAATACTTCGTCACGAGATCCAACAGGCCGATAAACACGGCGATACACGGGTAAACGATCTGTTTCCAGGTAATCTTTTTCATTTTATCTCCCTATTCGGCTTTAAATCCGGATACTTTGACAATCGGGGCGCAGCGCTCGCAAAGGGTCGGGTGATCGTGGTCTTCCCCGACATGCGTCGAGTAGTTCCAGCAGCGGTCGCACTTCTCCCCCTCAGCCTTCTCCGCATACACCGCGACGCCGTTCTCTTCGGCTGTCGGCAATGTTACCGTATCGGCCGCTTCCGCGCGCGACACGATGAAGAAGTACCGGAGCTGATCTTTATACTCTTCGAGCAGTTTTTTCTGTTCCGGGTTAGCCGGTTTGATCGTTATTTTCGCGTCGACGGAATTCCCTATCATCCCCGCAGTGCGGAGATTTTCGAGCGCCTTCAGAGCGGTCTCGCGGATATTCATGATCTCGTCGAACTTCTTCACAATAGCTGGGTTGTCCCATTCCGCCGCCGCGCCGATCCATGCGCCCAAATGCACCGATTCGTTAAAAGTCTCCTTTTCGGCCGCGTAGAATTTCTGAAACACTTCTTCCATAGTAAACGGCAATATCGGCGCGAGCATCGTCATCAGCGACTTCAGGATATAAGACAGCGCGGTGCGCCCCGAACGTCCTTCGACGGAATCGGCGGGATAGATGTAGAGTCTGTCCTTCAGGATATCGAGGTAACGGTTGCTCATATCGATCGCGCAGAAATTGTAGATCTCGCGGAAGCCCCTAAAGAACTCGTAGCCGTCGTAGAACTTCTCCACGCGCTGAGTGAGGCCGTGGAGGAGCGCGAGAGCGTATTTGTCGATATCCATCATCTCTTTATATGCGAGCGGCTCAGTCTGATCAAAATGCTTAAGGTTGCCCATCAGGTAGCGGAACGTGTTCCGTATCTTACGGTACGAGTCGACGCTTTTTTGGATCATTACCTCGCCGATACGCATTTCGTGGGTCGAATCCTCGGTGACAAACCAGAGCCGGAACACGTCCGCCCCGAACTTTTCGTACACCGCTTTCGGCGCAATGGTGTTCCCGTGGCTCTTGTGCATCGGCTTGCCCTGCTCGTCGAGGGCCATACCGTGGGTAATGACAGCCTTGTACGGCGGGCGTCCGTGAATCGCCATCGACATCCACATCGACGACTGGAACCACCCCCGGTACTGGTCGTTACCCTCGAGATAGACATCGGCGGGGCTGTGAAGGTTATCGCGTCGGTCGAGGACTGCAAAATGGCTGACCCCCGAATCGAACCAGACATCGAGGATGTCCTTTTCTTTCTCAAATTCCTGATGTCCGCATTTCGGGCACGCCAGGCCTTCCGGAATGAAATCGGCGATATCGCGCTTGTACCACGCTTCAATGCCTTCCGCTGAAATAATCGGTTTTACTTTATCGATGATTTCTTTATTTGTCACCGCGTCGCCGCACTTCTTGCAGTAAAACGCGGGAATCGGCACGCCCCATCTGCGCTGGCGCGACAGACACCAATCCGGCCTGCCCTCGAGCATATTGCGGAAACGTTCCTCGCCCCACTTCGGGTACCATTTAATTTTATCAAGGAAGCTTATCGTGTTTTTCGACAATTCTTTATCCGAAACCTTGAAGAACCATTGCGGCTTCGACCGGAATATAACCGGCTTTTTACATCTCCAGCAATGCGGATATGAATGGAGCAGGTCGCTCCTGTGATAGAGACGTCCCTTCGCGGAGAGAAATTCGATAATCGCGTTATTCGCTTCGCCGACCTTCATCCCTTTCCATTCGGGAACATCGTCGGTGAAACGGCCTTCGTCGTCGACCGGTGAAAGCATCGGTAGCCCGTAGGCTAACCCCGCGAAATAGTCCTCCATACCGTGACCGGGCGCGGTATGCACCACACCGGTTCCGGTATCCATTGTGACATGTTCGCCGAACACGATCTTCGATTCGCGGTCGATCCATGGATGCGCGACCGAAAGGTTTTCCAAATCGGCGCGGGTGAGTCGAACCTCCTTTTCCGCGGCATGACCGTGGATTGAAAGCACCGAATCGGCAAGTTTTCGAGCCATAATGATGTATTCCCCGTGAAGCAGATACGCCGCGTATTCCTCTTCGGGATGGAACGACAGTCCGGTATTCGCGGGGAGCGTCCACGGCGTGGTCGTCCAGATCATTACGGACACGGGTTTGTCCAATCCGGGGACCTGATGCGATTTCACCGGGAAGAGCACAAAAATCGCCGGCGACGTATGGTCATGGTATTCGACCTCAGCGTCCGCCAGCGCGGTACCGCAGTTGGGACACCAGAGGATCGGGCGAAGTCCGCGATAGATATATCCCTTCTCGACCAGCCTGCCGAACGCCTCTACGATCGAACCTTCATACTGGCTCGACAGGGTAAGGTACGGATTTTCCCAGTCGGCAAACACGCCCAGCCGTTTGAATCCTTCCATCTGGATTTTTACATATTTCATCGCGTAATCGCGGCATTTCCCGATAATCTTCAACGGCTGCATTTCTTTTACGTCCTGCCCCAGTTGTTCCATCGCTTTAAGTTCGATAGGCAGACCGTGGCAATCCCACCCGGGAATATACGGGGTCTTGAAACCGCGGAGAAACTTATATTTGAGAATAATATCCTTATAAATTTTGTTAATACCGTGCCCGATATGAATCTCGCCGTTAGCGTAAGGGGGACCGTCATGCAGGATGAAGACGTCCGCGTCTTTCCTGTTCTCCTGTTGGCGTTGGTAAATCTCCGCCTTGTCCCATTTCTGGAGGTATAAAGGTTCGAGATTGGTCAGCCCGGCCTTCATACTGAACGGCGTGTCCGGGAGATTGACCGTTTTGGAATAGTCCATTTTCCTTCTCCTTTAGAGGGTGTAATAAAAAAACGTAATCGATTATTATAGAAGAAAGACGGCGATTCGTCAAAATAAGTGGGTAAGTGAAAAGACATAAGTGAAAAGTATAAAGTGGAAACTAAAAAAGTGAAGAGGAAAGAAGGTACGGAGAATAAACCTTTCTAAATCTGCGTAAATCCGTAAAATCCGCGCAAATCCGTGTTCTATTGGGATACAAATTTAAACTCCAATTCCCCACAGATGACGCGGATCATGTGGATTTGCCAGTTCGATAACAACCGCTTGAACAACAAAAAGTTTCACGCAGAGCACACCGAGGAAGAAGCAGTGATGTATATTCAAGAGATTTTATCATGCTACCATAGCTGTTTTTGTTATCTCATTCTGAAAGAATTGTTTTAAGAGCATGATACCGCGAAAGTAAAACAGAATCTCTCATCAAACGTTTATGGTAACACCTCTGCGTACTCCGTGTGAAGTTTTCGATTGGGCATGGGTTTCAAAATCTACTCATTGGTGAAAATTCGGATATTTTATCCCGCAAATCAGCGTTCTATTGGGATTGAATATTTAACCCCAATTCCACGCAGATGACGCAGATGACACGGATCATCGCGGATGAAAAGAAACGGATTCTTATACACGCCAACCTTACTCGTATTATCACTCGCATTCTTGACACCCCAAAGATTCAGCTATAAAATGAAACAATGTAGTATTCAGTTTATTTGAAGGAGTGGCTATATGAAAAGATTTTTCGTTTTTTTATTGTTACTTTTCCCTGTTCTTCTTTATCCGAAACAGACATTACTCGATGCTGTAAAGAAAGGCGATCTAAAGTTCATAGAAAGTTACAAGGGCGATATAGATGAATCCCTTGATAAAAACGGTACTACAGCATTAATAATGGCATCTGAAATTGGTAATATTTCCGTAATCAAAGCGCTATTGAAGCTCAATGCCGATATCGATTATGTTGATAATGCTGGAAAAACCGCGTTGATGTTTGCCTCAGAAAAAGGGAATGCAGATGCTGTCCGCGTATTAATTTCTTCTGGCGCAGACGTTGAGGCAGTTGATAAAGATGAAAACAACCCATTGATGTATGCGTCGCAAAAGGGAAATACAAACATTATTCATCAACTTATAGAAGCAGGTGCAAAGGTGTTTTTCCAAAACAAAAATGGATATACAGCCCTTATGATAGCAGCAAAAAACGGAAAACTTGGTGCAGTTCAAGTACTAATCTTCAATGAGGCGGATGTTAATGAATTGACTGGCGATCCTGTCAATAATGATTACGAAGCGAACTTTAATGAAAGCGCACTTATGATTGCTGCTATGAATGGCCACGTGGAAGTAGTTAAAGAATTAATAAAGGCCGGTGCGGATTTAGGATTAGCGTGGGGTACAGCCAAAGAAACAATACTTATGTTTGCGGCGGAAAAAGGACATGCAAATGTTGTGAAAGCACTTATCGAAGGTGGAGCGAAAATTAACGCTGAAGACACATTTAAAAAAACAGCACTCATGTACGCTGTGGAGGGTATCAACCCTGATGTAGTTAATGTTCTAATTGAAGCGGGTGCTGATGTAAATGTAATTGATTGTTTCGATTGGAGTGTAATAGATCATGCTTATAAAACAAAAAATTCTAAAATTATCAATCTCCTGAAAAAAGCCGGCGCGAAATAATCAGCAAATGACAACTAAATCTTCATTCGTGAGTCCGCCGTCCTCAAGCAGCATTCTCACCACTTCGATTAGGTTCGTATTCAGTTCCTCGATAGCTTCGCCCTGTGAATGAGCGCCTTTGAAACCGGGGATGTACCCTACATAAAGCCCGGTTTCCTTACAATGCTCGATAACCGCTGTATAGACCATTATTACCTCCATAATAAGTATAGCATATAAGCCCCCCTTATCAAGCAAATCTGCTTTGTACTCCGCCGTATCTGTTGACATACCCGCCCGCCGTGTTATAATATTGCCCAAAATCGCCCGCGAGGTGCCTATGAAATCCGCCAGACTGAAACCGCTCTACGAATTTCCATTAAATATCGACTATCTTTCACTCCGGGGCGGATTCCTTACCGAAAACGGGAAGAAAGCCGTGCTGATTTTCCGCAGGGACAATAAAACCTATTATTCGATTAACGAGGAGATTTTCGGCGGACACGATACGATCGAATACTTCAACATTTCGCCCGACGGCGGTAAAATCTGGTATGTATACCGTGAGGAGACCACACCGGACGGCAGCGGCGGAGCTGTGGGCGGGAAGTGGCATATCCGGATCGGAGAACGGGAGTTCGGGCCGTACGACGAGATTCATCAGCCGGATATCAGTCCCGACCTCAGCCGGTACTGCTTCGTATACAGGATAGAGCAGGATATTCCGGATGAATATCATAGCTATAACGATGAAGGCGAAGAACTTCCGCCGCTTTCAAAATGGTATGTCAATATCGACGGGATCACATCGCAGGCATACGATTCTGTTATGAACGCCGAGTTCGACGAGAAGTACGAAAAGCCCGTGATCGTATACAATATAGGAGGTTTTCCCGACGAATCCGGTTCGGTCAGAGGCGGCAAATGGTACCTGAAACAAGGGAACGATACTTCGACCGGGTTCGATTACATCCATTACTTCCGCATGCTTCAAAATGGTAATGTCTGCCTTGTCTATGTGAACAACCCCGTTTTCGATGAGGATGCGTTCGAACTGTATGTTGAAAGCGGATCGTGGGGAATGCTCCTGAACGGCAAACAGTACGGCCCGTTCGAGAAACTGCACAATCCCGTGATAGGGCCGGGTGAGAATTTCGGATTTGCATACAAATCAGGATACAAATGGAGATTTACAATAAACGACTCACAGTACGGGGACTACGACGACGCGGGTATTCTCGTTTTCAGTCGCGACGGGTCGAAGTTCGCATACTCGTATAACATTGGTTTCGACGAGGAACGCGGCGAGTCCGGGCAATGGTTTATCAAAGTCGGCGAAACCGTGCTCGGCGGTTACGACCAGATTTTCGACTTGGTCTTCTCCATCGACGGCACACAGTATGCATACGCATACCTCAAAGACGGAGAATGGTTCTTCGTTTTCAAGGGCGAAACATACGAAGCCGGCGAGATGATGAACCATATCGAGATTTCCCCCGACGGTAAAGGATTTGCGTTCAGCTACGTCCAGTCCGGTTTCTACTACCTGAATATCAACGGCCAAGTCTACGGCGATTATTCCTTCCTTCACGGCTTGCCGGTCTTTTACAACGATAAACAGGGTTTCAGGTTCCTTTTTTCCTACGACCGCTACTATCTTTGTATGAACATCGACGGCCGCGAGATTATCGAGCTGAGGACGATCCCGTCGTTCTACTGTACTCCCGACGGTGAAATCCAGATTGTTTCGCACGGCGACAGCGCCCAGACGACATTAATCATGAACTTCGAGGAGATCGGTACCTTCCGGAGCGCGCTTATTCTCCCCGGGAGTAACGGGAATCCGCTGGTACTGGCGGTCGACGATAAGAGACAGGTCACTGTGAACGAGATCGAGCTGTACGAGAAGCCCGAAGAATCGCCCGAGGAAGAATAATTTTGCCTTTCGCGCCCAAATATATTATACTTTACCAGAAATCGAAGGAGCCCTGACATGTACCGTTATGAGGGTTCAAGTCTGATATTCAGCATTCTGGGCTTACTGACCGTATTCTACCTTCTCGTGATGTTCTCGCCGGTAATGATTTTTTTTCTCGTACTCGCGATAGTGGGTTACGGCGCGTATCTGTTTATCCAGAACTCCAGGAACCGCAAAATGTTCCATAAGAACGAAGAGCAGTTCGACGAGAAAGGCCGTAAGATCACGCAGGCGACGGTGCTCTCTATCACCGACGACGAAGAACCGTCGAAGAAAAACTAAGGCCCGCCTATGGAACGCACCCCCGACATTTCGATCAACCAGATCATCCGCCGTGTCAAGAACCTCGAAATCCGCGCGCGGAAACTTGTCGCCGACACTTTGCAGAGCGATTACCACAGCGTGTTCAAGGGACGGGGCATCGAGTTCAACGAGGTGCGGAGTTACCAGCCCGGCGACGATGTCCGCGATATCGACTGGAACGTCACCGCCCGCATGAATCAGCCGTTCATCAAGACATATATAGAAGACCGCCAGTTGACCGTCATTTTCGCGGTGGATATCAGCGACTCGATGTTCTTCGGAAGTAAGAAGTCCAAACGGCAGATCATGGCGGAGATAACGGCGTTGCTCGGTTTTGCGTCGTTCTACAATAACGACCGCGCCGGGCTGATCCTTTTCAGCTCGGATATCGAGAAGGTCATCCCGCCGTTAAAAAACGAGTCGCACCTTCTGAGGATTATCCGTGACTGCTGGTACAGCACTCCCGTGCTCAAGGGCACGGATATCGGGACGTCGCTTACACGGATGATGAACCTTTTAAAGAAGAAAACCATCATCTTCCTGCTCTCGGACTTCTTCGATGCCGGTTTCGAGAAACCGTTGATCGGGCTGAGCAAGAAGCACGAGGTCATCCCGATCGCAGTGAACGACCTGATGGAAGAACGGCTGAGGATCAAGGGCGGCGGAAGACTCCCTGTCCTGATCGATGTCGAGGATATCGAGACCGGCGAGACACGCACGATCGATTTGTCCGAACAGAGATTCTCCGAGATCGCGCGTTACCGCGACTATTACCGGAAGGTGTTCGCGAAACTTTCGCTCGACTACACGGAGATCAACGACAGTATGGACTATTTCAAGAAAATAGAGTTGTTATTAAGAAGACGCGCTCATAAGCGCTAAAAGGAGATAAAATGACCATCGATTTGACAGATAATCAGTTCCGTGTTTTGACACGCGCACTTTTTATTTCGACTGTGATTACCGGCGAAGTCGCGGAACTCGATTCCGAGATCGATCTCGACGAGAAAGAGTATGCCGAGCTTCTCGACTATGTGGTAGCCCGCGCGGACGATTTTAAGTCCGGCGACGATATCGAGATCGACCCAAAGAAGAAAAAGAATGTCGTCTCCCACAAGCTCGAAGAGGAATGCGGCGAAATCCTCGAATCGTTCGAGGAGATCGTATTCTGGGACGACCTGATTCACCGTCTCGCGTCGAGGGATATGCACAATAAGTTCGGTCATGACGCGCTTGAGGCGATGTCGGTCGAGGAGCTGATCGACAAGGAATCGCCCCTGATCGACAAGTATGCCGAAGAGTTCGAGAAGAACGGCATCGAGCACCTGACAGTCAAGTAAGGCAATAATTGAAAAGCCCGGGTCGTTTCGACCCGGGCTTTTTTTTATATAGCCTTCAGGATATAAAACACATACCCATAAAATTCCCGGTACTTATCGTACATCGCGAACTCGTGAAGCTCCTCACGGTAATACTCCTCCGCGTCCGGGTCGCCGGGATGCCGTGCAAGCATCTGCTCAAACCTCGCCTTCAATGGGGAAAAATATTCCTCCCAATCCGACGGCGGAAGGACAAAGTATCCCGCAATCTCGTATTCGTGATAGTCTATCGAAGCCAGATTCGATTCCAGCGTCCCCATAGCCGGATATTCTCTATTCCAGAACTCCTTCACTTCATCAGGCGGATTTGGTTTCAGCCATGTCGCCTCCGACACTGCGAGATAACCCCCGGTTTTCAATAGCCGGCGGAATTCTTTCAAACCGCGGGTGAATCCGATAAAATATATCGCGCCCTCGGACCACACAAGATCGAAAGCCCCATCGGGAAAATCGATCTCCGTCATAGACATCTTACGCGCCGTTAGCCTATTGCCGTACCCGGCTTTCAGGGCGCTCGTTTTCAGGATGTCCAAAAACGGCTCATGCAGGTCAATCGCGGTAATCTCCCCCCCGCAAAGCCGGGCTAGTTCAAGTGTTTGCCATCCCGGCCCGCATCCGATATCGATGACCTTCGAATTCTTATCTATCCCCGAAATATACGAAAAAGCCTTCCGTGTCGACTCAGGGCTTCCCGGCCCTTCACGCGTCTCGCCAGTATGCACCTCGAAAAACAATTCTCTTCTATCCATTATATTTTCCTTTTCCCGTGTTTCTCGATCTCTTTCTGGAACTTGTTGATTTTTTTCCATTTCTCGCGGTTCTCGCGTTCCAGCCTCGGATCAGCCATCCGTTCGACATACGCGATCTCCCGCCTCTGCTTGAGGTAGTTCTCGTAATGTCCCCGGGTGATGCTTCCATTGGCGAGCGCCTCGCGGACAGCGCAATCCGGCTCGTTCTCGTGCATGCAGTCGCGGTAACGGCATCCCGCCGCTATTTCGATGATGTCAGAGAACACCCCGGAGAGGGCGTCCTCTTCCGCCCATAGCCCTAGCTCGCGGAGCCCCGGCGTGTCGATCATCATCCCGCCGTTCGGCAGGAAGAACAGCCCGCGCGACGATGTGGTATGCCTGCCCTGCGAGGTCGCGGCATGGACATCCCCCGTATCGCGAAGAACCGTACCCGCGAGGGTGTTGAGTAACGACGACTTCCCCACTCCCGACGAGCCGATCATCACGGCGGTCGCGCACGGCGGGATCAGCCGGGCGAGTTCGTCCATCCCGCCGCCGTCGCGCGCGCTCACCGCAAGCACCTCGACCCCGGGCGCGGACGCCTCGGTCTCGGCGAGCGCGGCTTCCCAATCCCCGCAGGCGTCGCGCTTATTGAGAACGACCGCCGGGGTCGCGCCGCTATTCCACCCCGCTGTCAGGAAACGTTCGATCCGGCGGGGATTCCATTCGCCGTCGAGAGCGCCCACCACAAGCACCCTGTCCATGTTCGCGCAGATCGTCTGCCCGGCGGTCTGCTTGCCGACGGACTTTCGCGCGAGCACCGTCCGTCTCGGCAGCAGCACATGCGCGGCGGCGCCTTCGATCATCAGCCAATCGCCCGTCACGGGGTAATTCCCCGCGCTTTCGCATTCGGCGCGCAGTTTCCCTGTCAACGCCACGAGCGTTTCGCCGTGAACGGAGATTGTTTTATAACGGTTGTAATACGCTTCGGTCACACGCGCGGGAATAAGGTTTTGATTGAAAAAATTACCGGAGGCATCCCAGAAAAAGGGATTCCATCCAAGCTGTTCTAATGTCATGACTCGATTCCTCCATTAAATACGCTAACAGTGGTCATTCCTTTTTAATAGCAATTGAAATGACCACAAGTAGTCATCTCTATTGTATCATTGGAAATGATCACAAGTAGTCATCTCCTTAATTAATCCTTCGGAAACGACCACACGCGGAGGAACCGCCTAAAGAAGGGTGTACAATATAAAATCAGGCCTTCAAGAGCCGGTGTCCTCCGTTAGAACATAACCTTCCGGTTAAAAAATCGGACTATTCGGACACTCATCCAATGCTCCTTCAATTTATTTTGAGATTAATTTTAATCCCGCTGTGCGTTTCTGTCAAGAGGATTCAGTGTTTGTGTCTTAGCGTTTGCGTAAAACCCATTTCGTAAAACGGGAATAGCGCCTGCCGCAGGCAAATTGTGTTTCGGATGAAAAAATCCGGCGGAAAGTTCGCCGCTTCCGCGGCGATATTCAGTGTATTCGCGGAAGATTCCTTTCAGGGAATAGGATTCGCATGTGCGATCATATTTGGATAGATTTGCTGATTTTCTCCATTCCCTAATAAGTTTCCCCCGTCCATTCCCTGTTTTAAATAACATCAATCTTTTTTGCGTTATTGGGATTGCATTGAATGACATCAGTATCGTGAATTATTTCCAATATTTCAAGGAATCATATTGACAAAAAAAAGGTGATTCAGTATAATACGACAAAATATCTGAAATGTTTTAAAATTTTCCAGGAGGTTTTTTATGAGAAAAATGCTTTCTCTCACAAGTTTTTTGATGTTGGTATTGATGGGGGTGATGGTTATGGCATGTGCTCCGGCTGCAAGTACTACTCCGGGCGGGGGAACCCCCTCTGTGGCGTCTATAATCGGAACATGGGTGAATTATTATTATAGCAGTTATACGAACACCTATGCTTTCGGCGCTGACAATAATTATACGCGGATCCTAAAGGGCGTATCGGTCAGCACCAACTCCGGTGCCTACGTTTTTATCACAGATACTCTGATACTGAACAACCTTTTAAGCGACGGCTACACGAATGTTTTCACGGAAAAGAACATCGCTTTTATTGACGGTAATAACCTCTATTACAGTACGGGAAACATCTTTGTGCTGGTTAGCGGTTCGGGCTGGTCGGGTGTATATAAGAACTTCGGCTATTCTTCCAGAACTGAAAACGGCACAAATATTATCAATTCCAATTTCATGGTCTTGACTTCGACAACCTCAAATATTACCATTTCGGATGCGACCAATTTCACTTCGACAAACGGAGTCGGCGTTTATTACGCGAATCCGTCTGCGCCGCCCGTGGGTACCGTTCTGAATTGGACAAATACTTCTTCGGATGACTGGCATTCCTTCGATATGGGATCTGTCCAGTATTTCTTGAAGATAGGTAACTTTCTCCTTGTTAGCGGTACAAATGTTCCCGCGCTGTGCGGCAGTCAGTATGTGAAGCAGTAATCTAATAGCTTTTAATTAAACCGAAGCCCCGTAAGAATATTTACGGGGCTTCTTTTATAAAGAAATCTGCATGTTCTATCACTATTTCACCTTTTTTATTGCGATCAGCGTACGCGTTCCTCGCGGGATAAATTTCCACGGCTTCACATACCTCGAAACCTTCATAATCACCATTGCCGACAAAATACTCAAATTTTTATATTCTCAGAACATAATCCCACGGGGCGTTTCTGTCAAGAGAAAAAGGGGGCCGTTGAATATTTTTTACTTGTTCCGCGTTAAACCTAAATCCCTCTTATTTTATGCCGAAACATAATATAGCCTGAACAAGGATGGCCTATGAAGTATGTATTTCTCGCGGTATTCAACGCGATCGCGATCTATATCCTCTTTGCGTTTACTTTCAGCAAGGGGGGAATCATGGACAACCTCGAAAAGATCGACCGGATATACCGGATGGAGATCGAGAAGAAAGAATTGCAGGTAGAGATCGAGAATATGCGGCTCCAATTCTCGCACCTGAAACATCTCTCCGAGCCCGATCCGAACCTTCTCGCCCTCAGCGGCAAGAAGCTCCCGTCGACCGTGATTTTCCGTTATGACGAGGTCGCTCCGGAATGCGGTATCGGGAAAGCCTTGCCCGAAACGGACTTCGAGTATATCAAGTACCGCCTGTTCCTGATCGGCGGCATCACCCTCCTCTTGATTGTCGGGGGGAATATCGTAATGCTGGCGGGAATGAGGCCCTCGGCATGAACATCATATTTGTCGGGTACCGGGGCACCGGAAAGACGGCTATCGGGCGGACTCTCGCGGATAGGCTGGATTACGAGTTTGTCGATACCGACGACGAGATAGTCCGTGAGGCCGGGATGCCCGTCCCGGAGATATTCTCGCGTTTGGGCGAGGCGAAGTTCCGTGAGATCGAAGCGGGTGTTCTTGTCAGGGTCTCATCCGTGGGGAATACGGTCATTTCCACCGGGGGCGGAATGGTGCTGAAACCGGAGAATCGGGCGGTTGTCCGAAACAGCGGGTTTTGCGTCTACCTGACCGCCGGCCCGAACGTGATTTTCGAACGGATTCATCTCGACTCGAATAGGCCGTCGCTGACAGGGAAAGATCCGATGACGGAAATAGTCGAGCTGATGGATAAACGGCGCGCGTTCTACGAAGAAGTCGCGATGATGACCATAGACACCGGGAAAAACAGTATTAACGAATGTGTCCGGCAGATCATGATGAAGATTGAAAAAAAGGCGGGTGTATGAACAGGGTATATCTCGGTGTAAAGATTTTTTTCTTCGTTGTTCTCATCGTCTTTGTTGTCAATATATTCGTGTACGAGGCAATCGGCGACGGCAAGGCTCTCGCTGAGAGCAACCCGATCTCCGCGGGAGTGGCATCGGTCTACTCGGGCATCAAGGAGTTCATCCTGACCGATCCCTATTTCAGCGAAACGGTAGCAAAGGTCCAGAAGTTCCAGAGCAGCCTAAAGGAGATATTCCATATCCGGATCGCGACTCTCGAGGGATATGCCTCGACCCAGCGTTTCTACGACCAGATATTTTCCTACGTCCTCTCGCGCGAACTGACCGAGATCGGGGATATCACTCACGAGTACTTCAGCCCGTTCGCGGATTTCAAAGACCTCATCATCATCGATAAAAAAATGAACGTTATCTATAAGTCCGGCTCGGAAAGTTTCTCGGTGGAGTTTTACAACTATACCAACAATATCTACGCGAAGAACTTCAACAACCTTTACGGGCTTGTCCTGCAGGGCAAAGACCCTGTGCTCGATATCAACTTCCAGATCATCGCGCTCTTCGATTTCACCGCCATTTCGGGCGAAGTGATCGGCCAGCCCCTTCCGGCGTTCGTCTATATCGGCGACACCTTATTACGTAACGACCTGTTCTCTATCGACGACTTCCGGCTCTATAAGGACACATTGCAGAACAACGACGAGATCCACAGCGGGCTGAATATCCTGAAGAAAATCCCGATCGCCGTCGAGGGAAATAGCCTGGGCTACGCGGGCATCCTTTACCCCGCGCGCAGTTTCGTGAGCTACCTACTTGTCATCCTGAAAACGCTTCTCTTCTTCGGGCTGGGTCTCCTCGTGTTCATTATCGACAGGCGGGTCATGAGATACCTGAAATCGAACGCCTCGCGGCTGAAGAGGCTGGACGGCAAGCTGGTGGTCGATATCCCGCAGAGTCCGAAGATGTCCGAGGACGAAGAGACCGACGAGGATACGAAGACCGAGAAGAACCTGCAATGGATCGAACATTATATCGGCCAGTCGGAGCATGAGAAATGAGACGGACTTCCCTATTGCTCCTGACAATCGCGGGCGTCCTGATCGCCGGAACATTATCCGCCTTCCAGTGGGCGGCGAACAACGTGATCAAATTCAAGGTTTCACCGGAAAACCCCTATGCCTCGTTCCTCGACTATGAAAACATTTCCGTCAAGGGCAATTACGTGCAGGCGTCCGACCCGACGAACTCGTGGCTCCGCACCTACGACGTTTTCACCGGCGAAGACTTCCTCCCGGAAAACGCGTTCGTCAATATCGAGAACTCGTCCACCGACTCCTCGCTCACCTTAACTGTCCGGGACTCCATCAGTGACGAGATTCTTATAAAAAAAGTCTTCACCCAATCCGGCACGCTCAGTCTGACCAATATCTTTCATAAGAATATTTACCTTGTCGCGGAGTTTCACGGCACCAACCTCCAGCTTTTTTCTCTGGGGTTCAAACGTATTCCCCGCGAGGTGATCAAGCAGGAAGACTTCACGATCTACCCCGAACTCTGCTTTTACGGGATGACAAACCTGACGGCGCAGTTCAAGCTTCATATTCCCGCGACTATCGATATGATCGTGTACGACGAATGGGGCACGATTGTGCATTACATAGTCAAACAGAAATATTTCACTCAGGGAAGTTACGAGGTGTATTGGAAACCGCAGGAGCAGGCCGATAAAGACCGGCTGAAATCCGGTTCTTATTTCATTTATATCCGCGCGACATCGATCGACAAGAAGACGATCGAGCTGTCGAGGAAATTCCTTTTTATCAAAAACTAATTCCCGTTCAGTCCTTCAGCACGAGGAAAGAAAACTTTTTTTCCATCGGGTTCTCTATCGCGATCATGATGACGTTCTTATCGCCGAAACTTTCCGCGATGATGCCCTGCTCGTTCCATGCCATTACTTCGCTGATAGTCTTGTACTTATAGGTATAGTTCATCGCGGGGTTATACAGGTACAGCGACTCGATCTTATCTTTCGTCTGGAAGTAAAGGATGCTGTCCTTGATAAACATTTCGAACTTATACTGGGGTTTTCCCCCGGCGAATTCCTTCAACAGGACGTTTTTCGCGACGTCTTTCATATTTCCGCCGGACGCGGTCAGGAAGTAGTTGTACCCGCCCGACGAGTCGATCAGAAGCCCGTTATACGGCGTGGCGCCGAGTTCCTTGGTCACCGTGTTGAACGACAGCACGCCCTTCTTGGTATTGATATAGATACTTTTCCCGAAAATCTCGTATTCGACCACACCCTCGACAATCCAGTCCTTGCTGACAGCGGTAAGCTGAAATTCGGGACGGAAGCTCATATTCGGATCGCCGGATTTTTTATCGAAATCACACGCCCAGAAATAATCCTTGTTGTTCATCACCAGCGTGTTGCTCAGCCATTCCACATTCTCGATCTGGTTGGCGTAAGAAATAAATTCGCCCCGTTCGGTTTCGAAAACAGCCGCGGATTTCTTCTCGCCGTGCTTACAGCTCATTACGAAATAACGGTCGTTGCCGGAGAAATCGATGGAGAAGACATAGGATTTATCGTGATCGAACACCCCGACAAACACGATCTTGCCGCTTTTCAGGTTGAGCACGCGGTAGGTGTAGATATCGGTTTCGTTGGTGTAAGCGCCCTCGACAAGAAAGTACTCCCCGTGGTGCGACGCATGAAGAGCGTTGATCGGGCCGACTTCGACGGCGTTTACGATCTGGTGGGTGACGATATCCATTTTGTAAACCGTGTTGTTATAGTAATAGACAAGGTAGTTCTTTTCGCCCTCGGTGTATATCCTGCTTCCGAGAATGATCTTTTCCTTGACATTGGAATAGACCGGGGTAAACGGCGTCAGGGACTTTTTCGCAATCCATCCCCTCAGCCATCCGTTCGAGATCAGGTAATAGTCGCCCTGCTCCTTCTCGATCTTAACATTCATCCCGATCTGGAGATTGCCCATCGGGGCCTCCGGCATGGGGTTTTTATAGATCGGCGCGTCGATCTCGTTGATCGTGGCGTTCACACCGAACACCGACCCGCTGAATAAAAAAATAAAGATTAGGCTATTCCGAAGCTTTCTCATATCCGCATCCTTCTTTAAGACAAATTAGTTTTGTTTCGCCCTTCTCGCGCTTTTTGAAAAGTACGCTTCCGTCGTTGGGACAAGCTTCGCCCGAGGGTTCGAGGAAGCTCGCGAAGTCGCATGCCGGATAGGTCGAGCACCCGTAGAAAAACTTCCCGCGCCCGCCCTTTTTCTTCACCACCTGTCCTGTCTCGCACTTGGGGCATTTCCCGAGCGGTAACGGTTTGGCGTTACGGCACTCCGGCCACCCCGAGCACGCGAGGAAGTACCCGAAACGCCCGAGTTTCTTCAGCATCTTCTTGCCGCACTTCTCGCAGACATACTCGGTCTCTTCGTCGAAACTGCCCTTCAGGTTGTCGATCTCGGCATAGGCCTTAGTCAGCACCTTGGTGAACGGCTCGTAGAAGTGGCGGACGACTCCCTTCCATTCCTTGGCTCCGTCTTCCACGTCGTCGAGTTCGTCTTCCATCCGCGCGGTGAATCCGACATTGATGAGATCGGGAAAGTTATCGACAAGCAGTTTATTGACTACCCGCCCCAGTTCGGTCGGGACGAGGCTCTTTCCGGATTTATTGATATAGTAGCGTTTGGTCAGGGTGAAGATGGTCGGCGCGTAGGTGGACGGCCGTCCTATCCCAAGTTCTTCCATCGTCTTGACAAGCGATGCGTCGGTATAACGCGCCGGGGGCTCGGTAAACTTCTGGTCCTTCGCGATATTTGAGGTCGCGAGCGCGTCCCCTGCCTTCAGGTCGCGGGGTAACGGCTTCTCCTTCTTCGACTTCGAGAACTGGTATACCGCCTGATGCCCTTCGAACACGGTATGAGAGTCGGACGCGGTAAAGAGCTTGTCGCCGTTCGTCACTTCGATAGTGTAGGTTTCGCTCTTCGACTGCGTCATCTGCGAGGCGACGAAACGTCTCCAGATCAGGTTGTAGAGTTTATACTGGTCGGCGGAAAGGTACTTTTTTATCTCGTCGGGATGCAGGAGAACATCGCTCGGACGGATCGCCTCGTGAGCGTCCTGCGCGGTACGCTTGTTCGCGTAGAGGTTCGGCTCGGAAGGCAGGTAGTCCCCGCCGAACGTCTCGGCGACATACTTCCGCACCGCTTCCATCGCTATCGGCGAGATACGGGTCGAGTCCGTACGCATATATGTGATCAAACCCGTGCGCGTATTCTTCAGGTTGATACCTTCGTAGAGTTCCTGAGCGATCATCATCGTGCGGGTGGACGAGAAACCGAGCACGGTATTGGACGCCTGCTGAAGGGTACTGGTGATGAACGGCGG
>MIBE01000053.1:0-28776 GCA_001829415.1 Spirochaetes bacterium GWF1_51_8 | reverse complement strand
CGCCGATCTTCGATTCGGACGACATCACTTCCTTTTCGATCTTGTCCGCTGCGGCCTGATTAGGCACTTCGGCCTTCTTTCCCGCGATCTTCGACAGTTCGCCGGTGAAATGGTGCTTAGCGGCCTTGAAGTCGGCCTGAATAATCCAGTACTCCACCGGGACGAATTTGTCAATCTCGTCCTCACGTTCGCAGATAATCCTGAGCGCGACCGACTGGACGCGTCCGGCCGAAAGTTTCGATTTGACCTTTTTCCACAATAGCGGACTCAACTGGTAACCGAACAGCCTGTCGATCACACGCCGTGACTGCTGGGCGTTGACAAGCTTGTCGTCTATTTCCATCGGATGCCTCATCGCCTCGAGGACGGCGGGCTTCGTGATCTCTTCGAACTTGATCCTGCGGATCGGGACGTCGCGGTTCTTCAGCTTCGAGAGCACCTTCTCGCGCATATGATTGCGCAGATGGTACGCGATGGCCTCCCCCTCACGGTCGGGGTCGGACGCGAGGATGATCTCGGAAGCGTTCTTCGCGTGATCCTTGAGTTCCTTCATCACCTTCGACTTGTCGCGCATCACGATATAGTCCGGATCGAATGTTTCCAGATTCACTCCCATGCGCGAACGCGGCAGATCGATCAGGTGACCGACCGACGCCTTGACTTCGTATCCCGCCCCGAGATACTTTTTAATAGTGTCCGCCTTCGAGGGTGACTCCACGATGACCAACTTTTTTAACTGGGGCTTGGTTTTCTTTTTATCGGCCATTCAGCCTGCCTCCGAAGCGACTTTCTTCTATAATTATGAATTGATATTTTACTAAATAAAAGTGTGAAAATCAAGTTTTCTATACAAGGATAAAAAGAAACACCCGCGGAACGTGCCCGCGGGTGTAAGGCGAATGAGAAGCGGATTGTTTTTTAAGGTTTTCCGGCGATTTTCGACCTCGGTGCGTTTTTTGTCTGCATTGAATTAGACGGGAATCCCGCCGCGAGGTTAGAGAAAATGGAAGAATTTACAGTTTGAGGTAGACCTTTTTCCTGTCGAGAACGATCCCGAGCGCGATATGAAACCCCATGTTCAGGAGCACCGCTCCGATACACCAGACAAGCGGCAGGCCGCCTGGGAAAAGGATTCCGGCCACACTGCTTGTGATATAGATAAGAAGCGGATTCTTCCCCGGTGAGGCCAGTATCGCGGTTTCACTTTTCCCGAAATCGAACAGGCGATAAAAGATGGTATAGACTCCCAGAGCGATGCCGGTGGAGAGAAGGATATAGCTGAAACTGACGAGATGCTTGTTTATTGGAACGGCCGAATGCCCGGCCGCTCCCGCGAGAACGAAGATCGCGGCGATCGCGCTCATCATGACAGTAACGGTTTTTGCCTTATCCGCGCGGAAGCGCTCCCCCGCCCATGACGCGAATAGGATGACGGACATCCACATCGGAAGCGCCGCCCATCCGCCCAAACCCGAACCGGCGTACAGCATGACTGCCGGAGCGAGCGCCCCCGTGTTGAGCACGGCGAACAGCCCGAGCAGAAGCAGGCCGATCCCCGCCCGAATCCATGACGGTATCAGCCAGAACGGGATGCACAGAATCCCCGCCGCGCCGATTAATGTCAATATCTCTTCGCCGCCTAAAAGCGGCTTGCCTGTTACGAGCGTCCCGGCGACCCCGAAGCCGATCAGTAGGAGATTACGGATAATGAGGTGCAGGACGGTTTTCGGAATGCCGTCTTTCTCACCCCGGCGAGTAAACGAGATCCCGGCGGTCAGGCCGATTGCGAAAAGAAACATCGGGGCGATAGCGTCCGCGAACGTAAACCCATCCCACTGGGCATGCTTCATCCACAGGGGAATGGCAGTAAAACCGGACGCGGTATTGACAAGAATCATGAGAAGAAGTGCCAGCCCCCGGTAATGATCTACGGAAGCGAGACGTTTCGGGACGGGTACGGAATTATCCGAATTGCTTTTCATTTGCGCCTATCAGAGGGTTTTTCCCGGATTCCTGAGAGGCTTGAACTCGAGCTTCTTCTCGATCTCTTTTCGCGCCTTCTCTTCCTTTTTATCGATGTAGTCTTCCAGTTCGGCAAAGCTGTCGCGTGTTTCCTTTTTCTTGACGAGTTCGTAACCGCCCTCCGAATCGAGAACCCATGTGTTCGCCGAATCGGCAAACTGGATATCGAGCACTTTACGGATCAACGCGCGCCCGTCCTTCGACTTGATCGGGAACAGCAGTTCGACACGCCTGTCCAGGTTTCTCGGCATCCAGTCGGCGCTCGAAAGGTAGTATTCCTCGTCGCCGCCGTTGAGAAAGTAATAGACACGCGCGTGTTCGAGGAAACGCCCGACAATACTCCGCACGGTGATATTCTCGCTGATCCCCTTCATTTGCGGACGAAGCGCGCAGCTACCCCTGACAATAAGCTCGATCTTGACTCCCGCCATCGACGCCTCGTACAGCGCCTGAATGATCTCCTTATCGAGAAGGGCGTTCTGTTTCACCACGATCTTCGCGTTCATACGGTTCTTGGCGTTCTCGGTCTCCCGCCGGATCAGCGAAAGGAATTTTTCGCGCAGGTCGATCGGCGCGACCGCGATGTGGTTCCATTTATTCGGCAATGAGAATCCCGTCAGCATATTGAAGAGCTGGGAGACGTCCTCGCCGATCATTTCGTCGCTTGTGAAAAGGCTGAAATCGGAATAGAGCTTCGCGGTCGTCTCGTTGTAGTTCCCGGTCGCGAGGTGGCAGTAACGGCGGATACCGTTACGCTCCTTCCGGACTATCAGGAGAGCCTTCGTGTGAGTCTTGAGGTTCGATATGCCGTAGATCACGTGCGCTCCGGCGTCCTCGAGAGCGCGGGCGGCATTGATATTCCGCCATTCGTCGCCCCGCGCCTTCAGTTCGTCAAGGATCGTCACATACTTGCCGTTCTGCGCGGCCTTGATGAGCCCTTTCAGGATCGCGGAGCCGGAACTCGTCCGGTACAGCGTCAGCTTGATCGCGAGAACTTCCGGGTCCTCGGCGGCCTTATCGATCATATCGACAATGGGGTCATAGGAATGGTAGGGGTGGAAAAGGATCACATCACGTTCGCTCAGCACATGGAAGATATCGCCCGAATGAAAATCCATCGGGTAGACAGGCACGACCTGTTTCTCTTTCAGGTCATCGCGCTTCGATGCGAAATAGATTTCCATGAGCGCGCCCAGATCGAGGATGCCGTCGATCTCGAAAACCGAATCGCCGACGACGTCGAATCGCTCGACAAGTTCCTTCAGGCGTTTCGCGGGAAGCCCCTTCTGATACTCGAACTTCACGACATCGCGCATGTGGAGAGTTTTTATCTTTTCCTCGATTCTCGAGAGCAGATCGGATGCGGCGTCCGTCTCCACCGTAAAATCGGTATCGCGGGTGATCCGGATGACATTGACCCAATCGACGGTGTAGCCGTTGTAAATCTCGCCGATAAACAGCTTGATGACACTACCTATCGGGACATACACTTCTTCATTCTCGATCTTCACAAATCTGCCCAAGGCTCCCGATGGCATTTCGACAAACGACAGGTCGGTGTATTCTATCGCCTCGGGAACCGCCTCGCCACGGGTCAATCCGACCGCGAGATAGAGCCGTCCGGAAATAAGTTTCGGAAACGGATGGGTCGGGCCGACCGAAACCGGCGTCAGTATCTTATTGATCTTCGTCTGGAAGAGATGATAGAGATAGTCCCGGTACTTTTCCAGATCGGCGGGGTCGGTGAGTATTTTCACCCCGTGCTCACGGAGCTGGGGGATGATCTTATTGTCGAATTCGTCATAAAGCCGTTTGTAAAACTTGCGGACTTTTTTAATGATTCCGGCGAGTTGTTCGGCGGGAGTGCACATATCGCCGCCCACACCATCGTTGAGCTCGTTCTGCTTGTTGAGCGCCGCGACCCGCACCATGAAGAATTCCTCGAGGTTCTTCACCACGATCGACAGGAATTTCAGCCGTTCCATCAACGGTTTGTCTTCTTCGCATGCCTCATGCAGGACACGCTCGTTAAACTCAAGCCAGCTCCATTCCCTATTGAGGAAGAGCTTGGGATCGTTCAGGTCGATCATACTTTTATCTCCAGACTGATCGGTACGCCGAAGAACAGTTCGAAAAGGTCGCCCTTTGACTTCACGGCGTTCTTGATGATATCGAAATACTCAATTTTACCTATTTTGATCTTTACCAGCATCTCGCAGCGGGTATCGAGGATAGAGACCTTGACATCCTCGATGATCTGGGTGTGGATATTGTCGAGTGCGTCGGCCACGCGGAGTATCGCGGAAAGCCTGCTCACGATCACCCGCAGGTTCATCGGAAGCGCCATATACTCGATATGCGACGGCTTCGGCGGCGACTTCCTATGATAACGCGCGATGAGCGAAATGATATTCATATCGCTCTGCGTCAGCCCGAAGATCTCGCTCGACGCGATCAGCACCTGCGAATGCTTATGATGACTGCTCGGATTGACAAAGGTGCCGATGTCGTGCAGAATACCCGCCACTTCGAGATAGAGCCTTTCACCGAACGGCATCCCGTAGATGTCCATGATCTGGTCGAAAATCGACAGCGCGAGCTTCGTGACATGAAGGGAATGGTCTTCGGCGTAACGGTACTTCCGGCCGAGATAGACCGCCGACGAGACGATATTCTCGCGGAGTTCCTCGCTGACCGCCTGTCCGTTGTCCTCATCGTCGTGATAGGTCTCGCGTTCGATCACCGCCTGCGACATGGAGAGGTCGGGGAAGATCAGGTCTTTGGCCTCGGTAAGCGCGAAAAACTTCTTGGTCATCAGGAGCGCCATCAAGGTCGTCCCCGCGACATTCTCGTTCAGCGAATACTTTTTATTGATCTCTTCGATTGTTTTATCCTCGACCGCCCCGCAGATCGATTTGAAACGCGCGGAACTGAACCTAAATACTTCCTCGACTTCCCTGTCCTCACCTATCGCCTCGATCAAACGGATCAAGTCGTCGTTGAGCACCACGAACGTATCGATTAACCCGATATCGGGATAGTTGTTGAGCGAATTGGTGAAATTGAGCGTGACGGGACTCAGCGCGTAATCGAAGTAGCGTTCCGGCAGGTCGTAGGAACGCAGAAGCCGGAGCGTCCCCTGGTTGTAGGACTGGGTGAACGCGATCTTGCCGTTGACAAGCAGCATGATGAGGGTCGATCCGCCGCCGATTGAAAGGATCAGCGTGTTTCCCTGCATAAACCCGTAGCGGTCTTTGAGCGTCTTTTTCACGGAGTAGTAGTAGTATTCCATTTCCTGGATAGGTTCGATGACCTCGATACGGATACCGGTGGAATTGTACACCCGCTCCATCACCGCATCGGCGTTGGACGCGCCCCGCAGACTGCTGGTCGCGATCGCCTTATAGTCCTCGACCTGGTACGACTTCATCACTTCCTGATACTGGCGGATGACATTGATCAGATCGCGCACCGTCTGGTTGGAGACCACGCCCTTGCTGAACGTGTCCCGGCCGATCAACACCGGCACCCAGAGGTGTTCGATGGTCTTGAAACTTCCCTTTCTCACGATCTCCCCGATCGTCATCCTGATCGAATGCGATCCTATATCTATGACCGCGAATAATCCCTGCTTTCTTTTCCTCATGCTCTACTCACTGTATGATAATCCTAATATTATATCATTATTTCTTTAATAGTCAAGGAACTGTAAAATCGCGGCCCGCGGGAAGGGTGTCAAGGAGCGGGACGACTCGCAGGAGGCTGGAAGTCCCACGATGACAGGATGTCAAGGAGCGGGACGGCATGACAGGATGGCGATGAATAAAATGACAAATATCGAAGGATTATTGGGGGAGAGTCTGCGCGATACGGAAGCCTATATAATAGGAACTGGAGTACGGATAGGGATAGTTTCTGTTCGCGATCCCGAGCTGTTCGGGTAACGAGTTCACACTGCCGCCGCGGATGACATGCGCGAAACCCTGAAACGGCCCGACCGGGACCTCGTTCGTGATAGCGCCGTAAGGCCCGTACCAATCCCAGCACCATTCCCACACATTGCCGCTCATATCGTAAAGCCCGAGCGAGTTCGGGTGCTTGAGCCCGACCGGCATCGGCGGATCGGTCTTGACCGTGAGGTCGTACCATCCCACAAGCCCGGCCTCGTGACTCCCGCTGTAGAAGTACGGCATCGGGAAATTCCCCCCGCGCGCCGCGTATTCCCATTCCGCCTCGGTAGGCAGGCGGTACCCGTCCGAATTGAAGTCGCATGAGACGATCCATTTTTTATTGTCGTAGCCGCCGAGATTGTTCGGGTCTTTCCTGCTCTTGTCGATCAGATAGCACGGCGTGAGTCCTTCCTTCAAGCTCTTCCAGTTGCAGAACTCGACCGCATCGTACCAGTCGATATTGACCACTGGGCGCGCCCCGCGTCCGAATCCGTCGTCGGGCGGTAACGGCCTGCCGGTCTCGAAACAGAATTTATCGTACTCATGGAATGTCACTTCGTAACGGCTGATCTTGAAACTGTTCACAATCACGTAATGCACCGGTTTTTCGTCCGACTCGCCCTTGTTCCACGTATCGCCCATCAGGAACACCCCGCCCTTCACCCCGATCATCGGGCTGACATTGTACTCGAGCTGGACAATGATATTGGTCTCAATCGCCCACTGCGCGCCGTTCGATAAAGTACTCTCGACAGGCGGCACTCCGAAAAACAGGTTGAGCCATACGGCAAGCGAATCGGCAAACAATTCCATCGGGCTGGCCATTCACATACTCCTGAGTATATTATCGTAAAAAGGGCGGTAAATGTGAAGGGGGAAACGGATAAGTAGAAAGTTAAAAGTTGAACTGATCCTTCGGCCGGCCCATGGCAGGCAGGTGGAAATTAGATGAGCATTCCCAACCGGGATCGATGAAGGGAAAGGGAGCAAAATGGAGATTTTTGCTCTACGTTTTTAGCGGAAAGGTTTTCAAAGGATGGAAAATTGACCGCCGAGGCGTCCCGCACGGGAGCACGGGATAAACGCCGACGCAGAGAGAACAGCCGAGAATGCAATGGAAGAAAGAAACAGATTGGTATGGGAAGCCCGAATCAATCTACTGCGTCATCCCTCGATAAACTCGGGATGACGGGTTCTAAAATTTATAAATGTCTTTTACAGGCCGGTTATTCCCCGCCGGTCGCCGCGTTCTCGAGGCTGATACAGTAGATCCGCGAGGGGATGTTCACCGCGATATACACAGCTTTGCCATTATAATCGTGCGCCCATTTCAGGTTGGGCTTGCTGATGACTCCGAGATAATGGTTGACATCGATAAACACACCGGTTTTCGCGTCGACCAGATTCAGGTATCCGGCATCGTCGACAATCGCGGCATACTCGAGAAGGTACGAGTAGTACAACGGGGAATATGAAAAATGGTCGAAGCCCTGGTATTCGCTGGTCCAATCGCGGGAAAGGTTATCGTTCAGGTCGTATTTCCCGATACCGCCGTAGGGGGTGTTGTTGAAGCTGTAATACCCGATATAGAGCATTCCCGTGATCGGGTCGATCAGCATAGGGGTGTACTTGATATCGTGCTCGGTAAAATAGTTACCGGGCGGGAAGCTGATATTAGCGGCGTCATGGACATGCAGGCCCTGGCTGTCCGCGACATAGAGTTTATTGTTATAATAGATTACCGCGCCGTAGAAATTCTTCGCGGCAGTCGGCGACGACGCTACCAGATTAAGAGAACTATCGATCTTGAACACCCTTCCGGTGGAATCGAGGGCGTAGTAGTAGATAGAAGCTCCGTCCTTACCGACAATCACCTTGGAAACATCGTTCATCCCGTAGGACGCGGCGGTGACAATTTCAATTGTAACCGGGAACGAGTTGACGTCGATCCGAGCAATCTTGTCCGACGAATGCAGGATGAGATGGATATGATTATCCGAGTTGGTGTACGAGGCAACGTCACCATGAACCACGAGAGCGAGATTCGTCTCCCAGAGCGATTCCCCGCCGAAGTCCAGCTTCCTCAGCTTCGAGACGGATGAAAGCTTGTTCGTGGTCGCGACAAACAGCGCGTCGCTGCCGTCGGTATAAAGCTGGGTATGGAGGACGGAAACGTTCTCGTTGGTAAAGTTCCAGACATGGCGGGCATTACCGGTGTCCATCCAGACAGAAAAAACCTTACCCTTCACGTCGGCGAAAAAGACATAGTTATAGTTATTGTCCTGCACAACCCCTGCCGCGACATCGTAGTCCATATCGTATTGCCAGACTACCGTCTGATCATTTGAAATAGTACAACCCGTGACAGCGATAATCGCGGAAAATAATGTTAAAATCAGTCCCTTTTTCAAAACATTCTCCTCTCGAAACAAATCATTACTTGGCAGAAAAAACATTCTATTCTATAATATATCTCTATTCGGGGGAAAGTCAAGTATTCTATAATTATTAACTCAAAAAAGTGTCCGGAGGATGCCCTGGAATGAAAGAATTGATGCTCGGGAATGAGGCGATTGCGCTTGGCGCGTATGAAGGCAATACATGGGTGGCAACAGGATATCCCGGTACTCCGAGCTCCGAAATCATAGAAGTAATCGGCGGAAAATACCCGGAAATCAACTCCGAATGGAGCGTGAACGAGAAAGTCGCGCTCGAAATCGCGATCGGTTCGTCGATCGCGGGAATGCGCTCGTTAGTCACGATGAAGCATGTCGGGCTAAACGTCGCGGCCGATCCGCTGATGACCTGCGCCTACACCGGAGTGAGCGCCGGCCTCGTGATAGTCTGCGCCGACGACCCCGGGATGCATTCCTCGCAGAACGAGCAGGACACACGGAACTACGCCAAGTTCGCACAGGTTCCGCTTCTCGAACCAGGCGACAGCCAGGAAGCGAAAGATTTTACCGCGCTCGCGTTTGAAATCTCCGAGAAGTTCGACACCCCGGTGATAGTCCGCCCGGTGACACGTGTGTCGCACACCCAGACCCCTGTCACGCCCGGAAAAGCCGCGCGGAAACTGCCGAAGATGTCCGACGGCAAGAACGCCAAGAAATATGTCATGATCCCCGCGAACGCCCGTCTGCGCCATACTGCGGTGATCGAACGTTATAAAAAGCTCCGCGAATACTCCGAAACCTTCGGCGGACATACAACCGAGATGAACAAGACCGAGATCGGGATAGTCACTCACGGGTATATCTACAACTATGTCAAAGAAGCCCTTCCCGATGCGAGTATCTTCAATGTCGGGATGTACCCTATTCCGGTCGCGAAGATCAAAGAGTTCGCGTCGAAAGTGAAGAAGCTGTACGTTATCGAAGAGCTCGATCCGATCATCGAGGAAGAGCTCCGTATCGCCGGGGCTACGCTGACCGGCAAGGAGATCATCCCGTCCGAGGGCGAACTTTCCATCGATATTATAAAAAAAGCGTTCGGGATCAAATATACCGAGGCAAAACCGGTCGAGGGCCTTCCGCCCCGTCCGCCCCAGCTCTGCAAGGGATGCGGGCATATTCAGGTGTTCGAGGTGCTCCGCGATCTGGGCGCGACCGTACTGGGCGACATCGGGTGCTACACCCTCGGTGTTCTTCCGCCCTATAACGCGATGCACACGACTATCTGTATGGGCTCGAGCGTCGGCAACGAGATCGGCTACAAGAAAGCCGCCCAGCTCCACAATCTGAAAGCCAATTCGGTGGCGGTAATCGGCGACTCGACCTTTTTCCATTCGGGGATGACCGGCCTCTTGGACGCAGTCTACAATCAGACCCCGATCACGCTAGTGATCCTCGATAACCGGATCACCGCGATGACAGGGCATCAGCCCAGCCCGAACAGCGGGTTCAGTAACGCGTTCCGGCCTACCCGCAGGGCGGATATGGAACAGGTTGTTCGGGGACTCGGCGTCGAACATGTCCGGAAGATCAAGATTAGCCCGAGAAATATCGACGAGTTCAAGAACGCGGTATTGGAAGAGCTCGCGGTCGACGCGCCCTCGGTGATTATCGCCGACGAGATTTGCGTGATCTCCGAGCCGCGGATGAAAAAACTGACGGATTTAATCAAAGAAGGAAAATAGATGAATGCAGAATTCGCCTCTTATATAGTCGGGGCATCGTTCGGACTATTCCTCTGCGTCCAGTATATCGCTTTTTATTTTATCCTCTCGCGCAACACGGACGCGAAAAAGAACAAGTCAGACGTGGTCTATATCGCGCTGATCGGCGTATCGATTCTGCTTTACGGTATATTCGGCTGTCTCCAGATGATGAACACCGATCCCTACCTCCAGAGCCTGTTCTACAAACTCAAACTTTCATCGGGAATCCTCCTGCTGCTATTTTACGTCCTCCTTCTCCGTTTCATCCTGATCCTCATTAAAGATATGACGTTTGTCGAAACCGACGAGTATAAAGAATCCACGCGGAAGTATGTGCTCCTGATGATCGGCGTGAATACGCTCATGATCATCCTCGTGATGTTCACCGACCTCATCATCTCGCACGAGAAGCCCGAGTACAACCTTACCGGCCTCGTGTTCCCGGCGTTCTTCGTAATCATCGCGGTCGTGGAATACATCGAGTTCGTCACATTGATGAAGAAGGAAGAGGGCAAGATCAGCCCGATGAACAAGATCCGTTTTAAAACGATCCTGTGGACGGGTACAGTGCCGGTGATCCTCGCACTCGCGGAAATTCTGATCCGCGTGTTTGTCGGCCCGGAGACCACGACCAGCTACGGCTCGTTTTTTATGTACGGCATCTTCTTCCTCAGCCTCGGCTTGAGCCTCAACCTGATGTTCGAGTATATGGGCGTCCTGAGCCGCATGTCCGAAAGCAACCGTAAGATGAGCGAACTCAACAAGAAAATGCTCGACGAAGTCCGGACGGCGCAGTCTCTGCAGTTTTCGCTCCTGCCTATCGACAAACAGCGCGAAATCCAGAAACTGCTCGATATGGAAATCTCTTATATGCCGATGCAAAGTGTCGGGGGAGACTATTACGACTTCTACCAGATCGACGATAGAAAGCTTCTCATGATTCTCGGGGACGCGTCGGGGCACGGTATCTACGCGGCGATGATCTGGGCGATGCTGAAGGTCGAAGTCGAGGAGATCATCGAAGAGAACCAGATCAGCGACCTCGCGCAGGCATTCACCCTGCTCAACAAGCGCATCACCCGTATCCTCGAGAACACCTACTCCTACGCGACCCTGTTCTCCTGCCTGATCGACCTGAACTCTCATTCTCTGACCTACATCTCGGCCGGGCACACCGACCAGTTCTATTTCTCGAAACGCGACCAGAGCGTCGTCAAGATACGCAACCGTAACCCGATCATCGGGACGTTCAAGAACGCCAAATACAACGCGGACGGGATATCGAACCAGCCCGGCGACGCGATCCTGCTATTTACCGACGGAGTCTCCGACGCGATCAATCCCGAAGGGATCCCGATCGGCGAACAGAGGCTAGAGGATATGTTCCTCGAGGCGTGCCAGAACGCCGACACGGCGTCGCTCATCCTCAACAATATGCTCAGTTCGATCGAGGAGTTTTGCGAGGGCACAATACAGCATGACGACCGCACCATGATGGTGATAAAACTCTAAGGATAAAATATGGAATCCAGAAGCGTAGTACTATGCGGAGTCGGCGGCCAGGGTATCATCCTTGCGTCGGAGATCATCAGCGAGGCCTTGTTCCGTCACGGCTTCGATGTTAAAAAGAACGAGATACACGGGATGAGCCAGCGCGGGGGTTCCGTCGTCAGCTTTATCCGTTTCGGTAAAAAAATCTATTCCCCGGTCGTTACACAGGGCGAAGCGGACATCCTGATGAGCTTCGAACAGCTCGAAATGCTCCGCAACCTGAATTACCTGAAACCGGACGGACATATAGTCACCACCGATATTCATATCGATCCGGTTCCCGTCATCCTCGGCACGGCCAAGTACCCCGTGGATTTCACCGGCCCCGCGCATGCGAAGACGAAATACTACTGTGTGCTCGATGTCGAAACCGCGACCCGCGAGGTCGGGAATATAAAGGCGATCAACGTGCTCGTGATCGGCTACCTTTCGCACCTCTTGCCCGAGGTAAAAGAAACATTGTGGCAGAAAGCGATACAAGATATGGTCAAGCCCGAGTTCCGCGAGATGAACCTGAAAGCGTTCGCCCTCGGTAAAAAACTCGCCTGCGAGTACAACCCGCAATAGAATTAAAAAAGCCCCGGCAATGAACGGGCTTGTTGACGAAGTCATGAAATACACGATTTTTTGTCACTGCGAGACGCGAAGCGGCGAAGCAGTCTGTTTTATATATATACCCAGTAATTAAATAGATTGCTTCGGCTATGGTTCGGCAAGCTCACCATGACGCCTCGCAATGACAAAATGAGTTTGTCATCAAGCCCGAACCGGGGCTATATTTTTATAGTAAGGTCTTAGTAGGCTTCTTCTTCCACCAACTCGAGCCACTCCTCGAAGAAAAGGTAACGGAAGCAGTGAGGGCATTGGTGGAGTTCGATATCCTCGGGACGGATATCCGCGCCGAGGTCGCCCTGAAGCGCTGTGGGAAGAACAGTGTTGCATCCCGAGCAGGCGTCGTCCTCGACACCCACTATTCCATGCCCGCCGGTCTTATTGAGCATGCTCTCGAAATAATCGATGAACTGGATGGCGAACGCCCTTCGGATATCCAGGGTCGTAGTGCCGATATCATTGAGCTCGGAACTATGCTGTTCCTTGATCGCATCGATCTCTTTCTGGAACTCCGCGATCCTTCCGCCGTTCTCTTCGATCTTCTGCGTCAGGCGTTCGAATTCGGTTTTATATTCCATCTGCTTGGATGTATCGTACTCGATCTGAGCCTGGATCAGAGACTGCTCCTGCTGCATCTTCTCCATTTCCTTTTCCCACGACTTGATCTGGCGGACAATCTTGATCTTGTCCTTGCCTTCGTCGAGGTTGGTGATACGCGTGTTGATCTCGTCGCGCTTCCCGATCTCTTCGTTGATCTTCTTGTCCATTTCTTTTATATTCAGCTCGATATCGCCGCGGGTCTGCACGAGGTTATCGTTCTCACGGACAACCTTATTCAGCTTGCCTTCCTGCTCTTTATACAGTTCTTTGATTTCCTTTTCGCGGTTAAAGAGGTTTTGAAGTTCTACAAGCTTTTTGACTTGTTCCAAAGACGTCATTCCACGTCCTCCAATATAGATTTTGAACCGAACCGGACTATGGGCCCACCTGGACTCGAACCAGGGACCCACTGATTATGAGTCAGTTGCTCTAACCGACTGAGCTATGGGCCCGAACATTTTTGTATCCAGTAATCACTTACAGGATACGGCCGCTTTTCTGTAGCTGTCTTGCGACCATAAAGTCAATGAATATAAATTATAAACTATTCGCCGCGTTTCGTCAAACTTTATTCCTTGTAATCTTTTGCTTTTAATGAAAATTGTAACTAAATTTAGAAGAGATTGCGCATATAAGGAGGCTGATACGAATAACACAAATACACTTTCAGAAGAAAAAGTCCTGCACATCGTGAGGAAACTCGATGTCCCGGCGCGGCTGGTTTTCGCGGCGCTGACCGAAGCCGACCGGATCAGGGAATGGTGGGGGCCGAAGAACTATGCCACGCCGTTCGCGGCCGTCGACCTGCGTGTCGGCGGGAAGTTCCATTACTGTATGCGTTCCCCCGACGGCGCGGACTTCTGGGGAATCGGTATTTTCCGCGAGATCGTTCCCAATAAAAAACTGGTCTACACTGATTCGTTTTCCGATAAGGACGGCAATATAGTCCCGCCCGAAAAATATGGATTACCCGCCGAATGGCCGATCGAGTCTATTGTCGAGGTCACTCTCGAGGAACAGGCAAGCGGAACATTGCTTACCATCCATTCGTCGGCTCCGTCGAACGCCCCGCAGGATATATTCGACGGAAGCGTTCAGGGCTGGAACGAGATGATCGACAAGCTCGCGGAATATGTCGTCCGCGCCCGATGGTAAAAACTGGAACTATGCTGTTTATTGCTTTCCTCGGCTGTTTCCTCCGCGCCTTCGCGGTTTGTTTTCCGTCCTTTTAAATTCTACCGCGGAGACGCAGAGTACGCAGAGCTTAAAATTCCATTCAACTCCCCATTTCCTTCTATCGAACCCGGCAGGTATATTTCATATTCTACAACCACTCCGCTCTTTCCCATCGGCTGTTTCCTCCGCGCCTTTGCGCCTCAGCGGTTTGTTTTCCTGAATATTGAAGCACTACCGCTAAGCTACAGAGACACAGAAACCGCAAAGTTATAGGTTTAATACCATTCTCCTTATTTCTTCCCTTAATACCGGTGTGTTAAAATTTATTAGTAATCCTAACCTCAACCCCGATACCTTTAGGTATGTGAGTAACTGTGCTTCGTGAATCGGCTCTATCCACTGAATTGATTTTATTTCTATTATTACCTCCTGGGCAACAATCAGGTCCATTCTGTAAAACGTTTCCAGATCAAATCCCTTGTAACAAATCGGAAGCTTTTTTTGTCTTTCATAGGGAATCTTTCTGAAGAGGAGTTCCTGACAGAGACTCTCTTCATAAATCGATTCCAATAATCCCGGGCCTAGTATTTTATGTACCTCGATTGCCGCTCCGATAATTTGATATGTCAGGTCATTCAAAACTTCCACCATTTTCCGTACCTCCTCGGCTGTTTCCTCCGCGCCTTCGCGGTTTGTTTTCCGTCCTTTTAAATTCTACCGCGGAGACGCAGAGTACGCAGAGCTTAAAATTCCATTCAACTCCCCATTTCCTTCTATCGATCCCGGCAGGTATATTTCATATTCTACAACCACTCCGCTCTTTCCCCTCGGCTGTTTCCTCCGCGCCTTTGCGCCTCAGCGGTTTGTTTTTCGTCCTTTCAAAATTCTACCGCGGAGACGCAGAGAACGCAGAGCTTAAAATTCCATTCAACTCCCCATTTCCTTCTATCGATCCCGGCAGGTATATTTCATATTCTACAACCACTCCGTTCTTTCCCCTCGGCTGTTTCCTCCGCGCCTTCGCGCCTCAGCGGTTTTTTTCCGCGATTCTATCATGTCTTCTATAATTGTTACTTTTCTTCCCGGTCTTCCCCGGCTACATCACGAAGTTCAGTATCCTGTCCAGTATCCTGTATTGAAGCGCCTCGCTGATATGATAATCGCGCAGTTTATCGCTTCCTTCGAGATCGGCGATTGTCCGCGCGATTTTTAAAATCTTGTCGTACACACGGATACTTAAGAGAAACTTCTCCATCGCCGTCCGCATCAGACTCTCGGTGCGGGGATCGAGTTCGCAGTACTCTTCCACCAGCCTGTGCGTCATTTCGGAATTGGTCTTTATCCCGAAATGGCGGTAACGTTCGCGCTGGACAGAACGTGCCTTTTCGACACGGGCGCGGATCGTCGTCGACGACTCCGGGACGGACTTCGCCCGCAGGAGGTCGAACTTCATCCGCGACACCTGCACCTGAAGATCGATCCGTTCGAGTAACGGCCCCGAGAGCTTTTTCACCACCTGTTTCATCTCGTCCACATCCCACCTGTCGAGATCAGCGTTGGTCCGCGACGGATTCAGCGCGGCGACCAGCATAAACTTCGCCGGGAATTCCACCGAGCCTTCGGCCCGCGAGATGCGTATTTTATGCTCCTCGAGGGGTTCGCGCAGGACCTGGAGCACGTTACCGGGAAATTGCTGGAACTCGTCGAGGAACAATACGCCGTTATGCGAAAGGCTGACCTCGCCGGGTTTCGGGAAACGGCCGCCGCCGATAATCGCGACATCGGACGCGGTATGGTGTGGGGAACGGAACGGTCTCTGCGAGATGAGACAGTTGTCCTTGTCGGTCTTCCCCGCCACACTGTAGATCATCGTGGTCTCGACCGCCTCGTCCATTTCGAGCGGGGGGAGGATCGACGGTATCCGTTTGGCGAGCATCGTCTTACCGGTACCGGGCGGGCCGATCATAAGGATATTGTGCCCCCCGGCGGCCGCGATCTCCACCGCGCGTTTCGCCGCTTCCTGCCCGCGGATATCGTTCATATCGAGCTTTCCGGGCGGGAGAACAGGAATCCCGGCGCCGGTACTGCGGAAGACGGGAATGTCCCGCTTCCCGGTCAGGTAGTCCATCGCCTCGCCGAGCGTCCTTAACGGGATCAGGTTGATTCCTTCGATCACCGACATCTCCGGGCAGTTCTCGGCCGGGCATAGGATTGTCGATATCCCCATCTCGCGAGCCTTCACGGCGATCGGCAGCCCGCCGGGGACGCGCCGCAGTTCGCCGTCGAGAGAAAGTTCGCCTACGATCAGGAAGTTCCGCATCTCGGAAAAATCCGCCTCGTCGCCCAGAATGCCGAGCGCGATCGGGAGGTCGAACATCGTACCCATTTTCGGAATGGCGGCGGGGGCGAGATTGACCACGATCCGCTTGCCGGGAAAATGATATCCGGAGTTGACGATGGCCGATTCGACCCGTTTCACCGACTCGCGCACCGCCTGCCCCGGCATCCCGACTATGTCGAACGATTTGACCTTCGGGCTGAGATCGACCTCTATTTCGATAATCACGCTTTCCACACCGATAAATGTCGCGGAATACAGTCTTTTCATAGTAACCTCCCGTTTGTCACAAACCCTAATCGCGGGAAATTGTTAAAAGTTATTAAACCGGAAAGAAATTTTCCGATGCGGTTCTTAGGCGTTATTAGGAGACTCGCTTGAACAATATTCGAAAATTCATTGATATTATTTAGTTTGTGATGTAAAATAAATAAATTCAAAAATCGGAGGCATTTCGATGAAATATGAATCTTCTGAATATAAGGGGAAGGCGCTGTTAAAGATTAAAGAAAACCTTGTAACCGATCCCGCCGCGCGCGAGTTCAAGGAAGTGCTGACAAACCTTATCGATGAAGGCAAGAAAGAGATTATCATCGATTTTTCTGAAGTCGCGTTTATCGGAAGCAGCGGTATCGGCAAGCTTCTTCTTGCATATAAAAGACTGGACGATCTGGGCGGTAAGATTTTTATTGTCAGCCTGAATAAGGACATCAAGGAACTTTTCATCACTTTCCGTTTGAACGAGTTTTTCCCTATCTACGATAGTCTGGATTTAATGGAATAGTCTGTTCTGCAGGCGGTCATGGGGGAGGGAAGAAATATAAGGCGGAAACCAGATGGGTTCGGAATGGATTATCGGCGGCATAGCCTTCGCGGTCGGCGCGGCTGTGTGTGCCGGAGTTTTATTTATCATTCTACGGAATAAAATAAATAGTATCCCTAAAAGCTATTCCCAATCCGTTTCGTTTATTACAAGGTATTATAATTCTCTCCCGTCTCTTCTCAATACCACCAAGACCGTCTCGTTCCTCCTCGATACCCTTCTGGAATATCCCTCGGTATCCCAGGTCAAACTGATTAAATACGACTCGGAAAAAATATCGCTTTACCCAGACGACACCCCGCTTACCCTGCCGAAAGTCCGTTCGACTATAGAACGTTATCTCTCGTATCCCGACGACGACCGTTTCGACCTCGAACCGGAAAACCCGTTATTTGCTTTATTCGACGCCGAGGGGGAAAGCGTCGCCGATACCAATGCCGAAGCGCATATTATCTCGATCTCCCTAATGAACACTATCTTCTGTCTTATCATCTACTTCAAGAAAAAATTCCGCGCGCCGATTATGAGACAGGCGATAGGGTTTATCAAGAACCAGATCGTGATTTCGCTCTATCTGAACCATTTCTCCCTCCAGCATAAGGACGATTACGAGTTTCTCGATAACGTCTACTTCAAGGGTCCGGTCGCGATGGGGATTACCGACCTCAACGGCAGGCTGACCTCCACAAATAAAAAGTTCTCCGAGCTCTTCCCGGAAAACATCGATAGTATGAAAGAGATCATCGAAAACGACGTCTTCCAGAGCATCCTCCAGGGCAACCGTTTCGAGAAGGATATCGTGCACAACAAGCGCAACCTGAAGATTCAGGGCTTCCCGAGCTTCAGCCGCGACGGAAGCGTCAAGGGCTTCGTGTTCACGATCATCGACGAGTCGATCCAGTACCTGCTCTATAAGAAGCTCGAGGTCTCGGAAAACCGTTACCGCATGCTGATCAAAAAACTCCCCGTCGGCCTCGTGATTATGAACAAGTCCGGCACGATCTATTTTGTCAACGACAACTTTCTGTTCTCGCTCGGTTACGCCGAATTCAATAAAATACAGGGCCGCGAGATCAGCGAGTTTTTCGATTTCGATAAAGAGGATTACCGGAAGATGTCGCTCGAAATCGAAAAGAAGGACTCTCTCTATATCAAGCTGAAAACTCTCAGCGAATACGGCGAACGGGTCTTCTCGGTCAACCTGCGGAAGATATTCCTCGGCGAAGAGGAGTATATCGAGGCGGTGTTCCAGGACATTTCGCTCGAGAACGCCCTCTATTCCCAGCTTTCCGAAAAGAACAAACTGCTCGAGGATGAACTGAAAACCGCGCGGGTGGTGCAGGAGCATATTCTCGCCATCCCGACCCTTTACACCGCCGGTGTCCGTTTCCATAGCTTCTACAAACCCTCGTCGCAGTTGGGCGGGGACTTCTACGATATCCTGCCGATCGATGAAATTCATGTGGGTATTATTATCGCCGACGTCTCCGGGCACGGTGTGTCCTCGTCGCTCATCACCGCGATGCTGAAAATACTCGTGGAGTTCGCGCCGAAAGACCCGCATAAGATCAACGAGATGATGAATTATCTCAATTCCGGCCTCGTGAAGGTCATGCCCGAAGATCATTTCATCACCCTGTTCTACGGAATTATCGACACCCAGAACCACTCGATGGAATATATCAACTGCGGGCATCCGTTCCCGCTGATCTATGACGATATCAGCAAGGAAACGACCATCCTCTCGAAGGGGATGAGCTATCCCCTCGGAAGTTTCAAGAACCTTTCGCTCGACGACGCGGTCCAGAAAATCAAGCTCCCGGTGAACTGCAAGCTCCTGTTCTTCACCGACGGCCTCCTGAACTTCAAGAAAGAACGGATATCGCTCAGCATGGAGAACCTCCGCAATATCTTTACCCAGAATATCCAGTACCAGACCCGTGAAATCCTCCCGCATATCTATCTCGATGTCGTGAAGAACTCCACCCAGTTCACCGACGACGATGTCAGTATGCTTCTCATCCTCCTCAATAAGGAATGGCAGTACAAGAAGCTCCTCTCCATCCCGAGTAATGTCATGGAGATCGATATCGCGATAGTCCGTGTAATGTACGAGATCGAGCGGCATATCAAGCTGGGCGACGACGATAAATGGAAAATGTATACCGCGCTCTACGAGGCGATGATCAACGCGGTCGAGCACGGGAACAAGTATAACGTGCAGAAGCGCGTGAGCCTCCTGTACAGGCTGATCAAGGACTGGGCGGTATTCAAGGTGCGCGACGAAGGTCCCGGTTTCGTAGTGAAGGAAATACCCAACCCGCTCGCGAAGGAGAACATGCTCAAACCCTCCGGCCGCGGCGTGTTCATGATCCGGAAAATGATGGATAAAGTAAAATATAACGCTCTCGGAAACGAACTTACCATGTTCATGCGCATCCGGGGCGAGTGATGGAAACCGGCGCTCCCTACTTTCACACCCCTATCATGCTCGCGGAAATCCTCGAGATCGCCGCGCTGAAGAAAGACTCGTTCGTGATTGACTGCACCTGCGGCGAAGGCGGCCATTCCGAAAAGTTCGCCCCGTTGATCCCCGACGGCAGACTGCTGTGTATCGACCGCGACCCATCGATCCTCGAGATCGCACACGCCCGTCTGTCCGGTTTCACGAATGTCGGGTTCATGCACACCCGTTTCGACCGGATTGGAGAGATAGTCCGGGAAAACGAGTTTCCCGCGCCGGACTTCATCCTCGCCGACCTCGGGATATCGATGTTCCATATGAAAACGCCCGGACGTGGGATCAGCTATACCGACACCCAGTCTCTCGATATGCGATTAGACACGAGTGAAAAAATCAACGCCTTAACCGTGATAAACACTTTCAAAGAAACGGAAATTGCCGATATTATTTATAAATACGGCGAAGAGTTCGAGGCTCGAAAGATCGCGCGGGAAATCGTACGCAGCAGGCCGTTCTATAACGCGGCCGACCTCGCGGATGCGGTTCGGAAGGTAAAACGGCACAACAAGGGGAGAATTCACCCGGCGACCCAGACATTTCAGGCACTCCGGGTGTATATCAATAGGGAACTCGATCAATTAGAGGCGTTTCTGCCCGAGGCTGTTTCGGTATTGAAACCCGGCGGCAGGATCGTTGTCATGAGTTTTCACTCTCTCGAGGACAGAACGGTCAAGCTGTTCTTCAGGGAAACGGCTAAAAACGAATTGGGCACACTTGTGATGAAAAAGCCGCTTGTCCCGTCGCCGCGGGAAATGAGGGAAAATCCCTCCGCGAGAAGTACGAAATTGAGAGCCTTCGAAAAAAGGATTTGACATGAAGGGATGGTTAGTAGTTATCCTGATCGTTATCGTTTTCGGTTTTTCGTTCATCATCATGCAGTTCCGGCTGGAATCGAAGACGTTCGAACTGGATATTTCCCGTCTGATGCAGGAAATCGAGACCCTCGATTCCCAGAAGCGCGAACTCCACGTGCTGATCGACAAGGAAATCCAGCGCCTCTCGTTACTCGCGGGGAAAGAACACGGCGTCCCTATCTCGTTTAAAGATATCCTGAGCGTATCGGTCGGGGAAAGCTGTTCCTCGAATATCGCTTCCGCAAACCAAACCCACCCTTCACTAATGGAAATGATGATTCAGGAACTCTACGAAAAAAGACCCGTAAAAAATTAATTCTTACTTGAATTTATGAGATTTTGGGAGTAACATAGATACAGGGTTAAGTTTACCGTACGGGGGTTACTATGAAGAAAGTTATATCCGCTATTCTTGTGCTTACGCTCGCATGGAACTACGGCTTCAGTTATACTTTCATCAACTCGCTTCCGATGAAGGCGAATGTATATATCGACGAGAAGAGCGCGGGACAGACACCTCTGATTATCAAGGAAGACGTCTCCGGCGCGCATGTCATCCGTTTCGAACTGATGGGGTACTACAGTTCGTCGATCAATGTCAGCATCTCTTCCGGCATTACCAACCTCTACTCGATCCTGACTCCGCAGACGTTCTCGCTCTACCTCCCCGGCCAGCAATCGATTGTTATCAACGACAAACCCTATAAAAGTGAAGAGATCAAGAACCTGCCCGAAGGTTATTACCATTTTAAGCCCGGACAGGACGCGGTAACGATGCAGAGACTGAACCCGAACGAGAAGTTTTTGTGGATCAGCGCGGGAGTAGGGATTGTCGGCCTCGCGGCGGGCCTGATCGGCTCGATGAGCGCGAACGACAGCTATACTAAGTATCAGGAAGCCTCGCAGTACGAAGACGTCGTCCGTTATATGCAGGCGGCGACCTTCTGGGACAGCGTCAGTATGTTCGGCTGGGTAATGACCGGGCTCGGCGCCGGCGCGACAGTCTACTTCGCGTTCGACTCGTATAACTTCAACCAGCAGAATAAAGCGATCAAGGTCGCCTCCGAATCGATCAAGGAAGAAGACGTCCAGCTTTACGAGAAGGCGATGGACCTCAATAGCCAGGGCGATATGCCCGGCGCGGTCAAGATTTTCGAGCAGATCCTCTGGTCTTACCCCAACAGCCGCTTCATTCCCGGAACGCTGTTCCGCCTCGCCCAGATCGCGTTCGAGAAAAAGGACTACGGCAAAGCTGTCGAGTACCTCGAACGGATCAAGCGCGAATACCCTATCTACGAAATCTACGAGATTTCGATGAAGTACCTCGGGGACTGCTACTCCGCTCAGCAGAGGTTCGAGCAGGCGATCCCCACCTATCTCGAGATCAACAACCTGAACCAGTTCTACTCGAAGGAATCGATCGATTATACCGTGATCGACAACACTTACCTGCAGTACAAGAAGAATAAGGATGTAAAACTGAAAGAGCAGGTGAAAAACCTGATCGATAAGTTCATGCAGAACACTTCCTACTCGCAGGAAAGTAAAAATTCTTTACAAAACATGAAAATCGATTGACATTTTACATATTATCATAATATAATTACCCTGAAAGAAACTCAGGGGGACTATTTATGGTTCAGAACAAACTTGCCAAGGTCGAAGAAGGCGCGGCGCTGTTGAAGGCGTTGTCGCATCCCGTGCGTTTATTGATCCTCAAGACTCTGATGAAGGAAAAGTGCAATGTCACCAACCTGGAGAAAATCTCCGGCCTCTCGCAGTCCGGTGTTTCCCAGCATTTGCGCATCCTCAGGCTTTCCGGCATCATCGAAGCACAGCGTGACGGGAAGGAGATCTGCTACAAGATCATCAACCCGATGTCGGTGAAGGTCATCGAGGTGCTCTGTTCGGGTTCGAACTGAGCTGTATCGGAAGAAAGGGATCGGGCGAGCTTAGCTGGGAGATAGGGGTGCTTTTTTCTATTCCGGCAATTCCGGGTCAAATCCGCCTTTCGAAATCAGGTATTCGCGAATCGTATTGTCCGAGGTATAAGTAAGCGGCGTAGCGCCGTACTTATCCGTCGGGTTTATCAGTGCGCCCTTTTTCACCAGTATCTTAACGATTTCGAACTGTTTATTACTGCATGCAAGGTGAAGCGGCGTCAGCTGATTCGACGGGTCTTCGATATCGATATTCGCCCCGTTGTTCGCGAGGAATCCAGCGATCTCCTTCATGCCGTACATCGACGCGATATGCATGGCGGTCCACCGGACAGTCAGATTTCCGGTCTCAGGGTCGGACGGCTCGGTCTTGAGCTTGACTATCTTCACAAGGAACTCCACGAGCGCGAGATTAGTCCGTTCCGCCGCGATCACTACAAGTCCGTCCTCGGGAAACGCACCGCGAATGATCAGGTTGCTCGTCGTCGCGACATCCCATTTCATCACCGCTACTTGAAGCGGCGAGGTTTTGAGCACGATATTCGTCACGGCGCCCTCGGTGTTGGTCAGCACGAGATTGGTCGTATAAGCCTCGTTGACATTGTATCCCGCCGCGATCAGTTCGTTCACACGGTTCGTGTTCATCGACACGAGCGCGCGATAGAGGGCGAGGTCTTCGTAGATTACAGCCGTATTCGTTTCGGCGCCCTTTCCGTCCTTCCCGCACCCGGCGGTAAGGAATACCAGCGCGGCCGCGGCAAATAGGATAATCTTTTTCATACCCGCCCCCTAATACTTCCCTTTCATGTATAAACCCTGAATCTCGTTATACGTGGAATAGAGGAAATAAGCGAGTTTGCCGTTGTAAAAGACCGGCGAGTAGATCGTAATCAACGGGCGTTTGACAAACATCTTATCCTCGCCCTTACCGGTCTCGTAAACGCTTTTGATATAGTCGATCTGTTCCTTCTCGGATATCTCGACCAGACACTCTGAGATGGGAGAAAGCGCATCGGGGTCGATCTTCGTGTCAGTATCCCTGTTGATACTCAGGAGCACCAGCGCGCCGTCGATTATCTTCGGGAAAATAATCTCAGCGTCGTTCATTTTGGTGGTCTGTACCGCCATGACATTCAGATTGGCAAGAATCTTCTGCAGGTTCTGCTCGGCCTGCACATTCCCGGCGATCTCCTGGAGCTTGGGCGCGAACGCCCCCTTGAACTGGTCGAGCTCGGTCTGAATCTGTTTTATGGTGATCCGCGTGTTCTCCTGGTTGATGAAATGAAGGGTCAGCCCGATGAAGAGGATCAGAAACGACACCCCGCCTACTGTGAACGCGATCCCCTTCCACGACAGCTTCGCTTCCTTCACGGTCTTATCCTTACCAGCGAGATGGTCGGAGATCAGGTTGAGATTGACAGCGACATTGAGGATCACCAGCGCGGCGAGGATGACAATGATCCCGGCGATCATCGCGTAGAACAGGTTCCCGGTAAACCCGCCGAATATGGTGTAGTCGAAGGTTTGTATAATGATATATATGATCACCCAGAGAAGCAGGATGCCGACAAAGAACAGCATCGCGAAGAGGGACCATCTTTTCAGGCGCTGGTAGAATTTTTCCATAGAAAGGCTCCTTGGTAGTATATCTTCATTATATACTCGGAATGGAAAAAGTCAAGCCCCCGCAGGCAAACCCCTATTCCGATACTTACCCTCTTTCAAGAGAGACTATCATCCGATTCACTGTGTTCTCCGTGTGGACTGTATGTATTTTCTTCTCCAACCGAGGGCGAGATTGAGAAAGAGAATAGAAAAAACTGCTTTGACTGAAAACGCTTCTTGTGTTATAATTATTCAGTGGGAAGATCGGGGAGATATTTTCAAGGAGCAATCTATGTCATCGACGTTTACGGCTATTATAGAAAAGGGCGAGAAGTTCTTTATCGCGTATTGCCCGGAAATCCCCGGCGCCAACGGACAGGGCGGCACTAAAGAAGAAGCGCTTGAAAGCCTCAGAGAGGCAATTAAATTGATACTCGATGACAGACTCGAAGAATCGCTGAAAGGTTTGCCCGACGAGGCGATCCGGGATACCGTGACGGTAGAATGAAAAGAAACAAACTCCTGCAGCATCTCCGCATGTACGGATGTATCCTGAAACGGGAAGGTTCCGCTCATTCGCTGTATATCAACCGGTCGAACGGATCGATTGAAACCGTTCCGCGCCATTCCGATATCGATGAAATGCTCGCGCGAAAAATCTGTAAAGGATTGGGAATCCCAACCCCTAAGATAAACTGATCCGCGACGGAAAACAAAATATCCGTTACCCCGGCTTCCGCTTCAGCACATACGCCCTCGGCACAAATCCGGCTTTTTCATAGAACGCTAAGGCTTCTTCATTTCCCGCCGCGACTATGATTTTTATATCCTTCACGCCTTCCTTATCCAGCCATTCCAGTCCGCGCCGGAGAAGTTCCGCCCCCGCCCCCTTACCGCGCAAACCGGGTTCGAGATAGAGCGATTCGATTTCACCCATTCCCATCCCGTCGATTGCGGCGACACAGTATCCGTTGATCTCCGTACCGTTTCCGGCGGTAACAATCTCCAATTTGTTATTATCTAATAGCTCTCTTTTCCTCTTTTCCCAATCCAGCTTCTCGAACACGCCCCGGAAAACCCCCGCCCGTTCGACATGATGAAGACGCTGTTTTTCCCAAAGATGAGCGATAAGGTCGATATCTGTTGTTTCTATCCGTCCGTACTCCATCGTTCCTCCTCAGGTCGTCAGGTATGTGATAAACATCGCCAGGCTATGTTCGCTGACCTTGAACCCGCAGCTCTCGTAAAACCCGGCCTCATCCTTATAGGCGATCAGCGCTTTCCGGGCATAGTCCTTATAGACGTCGAGCATCTTCATTACAAGCGCCTTCCCGATCCCGCGCGACTGGTAATCCGGGCGGACGAGCAGGTAATGGAAGTAGACATTCATGATGCCGTCGGATAACGCGTTGATCAGCCCGACAAGCCTGTCGCCGTCCCATGCGGAATACACCCTGTCGGAATTCTTCATCGCCGTGACAAGCTTATCGGGATACTTCCCCGATGACCATTCCACCGAGAGGAATAATTCCTCCAAATCCCGCGCCGTAAATTCCTTCACATCCCTATATTCGATACTCATAATTCCTCCCAAACAGGACATTATGGTCACTTCTAATAACCGCCGTTTCTCGGCGGCCTGTCCACCTGCTATCGAAGATGGAAGGCGGGCAAGGAAGTGACCATTGGGCGTATATTTAAGATATATCATAATCAATTTTATAAATGTTAATAGTTTTTAGAATCTCCTTTATTCTAATCCGCTGCCTGAAATATATCAAGAAAAGCGGTGTATCATATTGCGCCGCATGCCTTATTACGATACAGTTTCTCTTGACTCCCGTCCGGCGGATGATTAAATTCATCGTAGAACCAATCGGACGGAGGAATGTATGAACATGAATAAAATGACCCTGAAATCGAGGGAGGCGTTCGAAAAAGCGGTGGAACTCGCGTCGTCGATGAACCATCAGGAGATCGGCCCGGAGCATCTATTACTCGCCCTGCTCGCGCAGGAAGACGGGCTGGTCGCGCCGATCCTCAACAATATGGAAACAAATATCCCGCTACTGGAATCCCGCCTGAACGATCTCCTCAGCCAAAAACCCAAGATACAGGGCGTCGGACAGAATTACCTTTCGCGTGAACTCAATCAGGCGGTCGATCGGGCTTCCAACGAGGCCGGACGGCTCCATGACGAATACATCAGCACCGAGCATCTTCTTCTCGGGCTTGTCGATACGAAGGAGCAGTCGCTCAAGACGCTCTACAAGGAAGTGAACCTGAACTACGACAGCATCCTTCTCGCGTTACGCAACGTGCGCGGGTCGCACCGTGTGACCGACGAGGCTCCCGAGGGAAAGTTCCGCGCGCTCGACCGTTACACCCGCGACCTGACCGAACTCGCGCGGCAGGGCAAGATCGATCCCGTGATCGGCCGCGACGGCGAGATACGCCGTTCGATGCAGGTATTGTCGCGCCGCACGAAGAACAACCCGGTACTGATCGGTGAGGCGGGAGTCGGAAAGACCGCGATCGTCGAAGGACTCGCGCGGCGGATTATCGCGGGCGACGTCCCCGACGGCCTCAAGCATAAGCGCGTCCTATCGCTCGACCTCGGACTGCTGATCGCCGGGACGAAGTACAGGGGCGAGTTCGAGGACAGGCTGAAAGCGTTACTCAAGGAACTGTCCGAGAGCGAAGGAGAAGCGATCCTCTTCATCGACGAACTTCACACCGTTGTCGGGGCGGGTTCGGCCGAGGGTGCGATGGATGCCGGAAATATGCTGAAGCCGGCGCTCGCGCGCGGGGAAATCCGCGTGATCGGCGCGACCACTCTCGACGAGTACCGGAAGTATATCGAAAAAGACAAAGCCCTCGAACGCCGTTTCCAGCCGGTGATGGTACTCGAACCGTCGATAGAAGACACGATCTCGATTCTCCGGGGGATCAACGAGAAGTACGAGGTACATCACGGGATCAAGATCGCCGATTCCGCGCTGGTCGCGGCGGCTCAGCTCTCGTCCCGTTATATCACCGAACGTCATCTGCCCGACAAGGCCATCGACCTTGTGGACGAGGCCGCGTCGAAGATCAGGATGGAGATCGAGTCCCAGCCGCAGGTGATCGACGACCTCGAACGTCAGGTCACCCGTCTCGCTATCGAGAAGGAAGCGCTGGCGCGTGAACGCGACAAGGACTCGCGTGAACGTCTCGCCGCGATCGAGAAGGAACTCGCCGATCTGCGCGAGAAGCTCTCCGGCTACAAGGCGCAATGGGAAAACGAGAAGGAAATCATTAACAAGATAAAAGAAGCGAACGAGAAGATCGACACGCTCCGGGGCGAGGAAGAACGCGCCGAACGTCAGGGCGAACTGAACCGTGTGGCGGAAATCCGTTACGGCCTCATCCCGGAGAACGAGAAACTCCTCAAGGAGCTCCAGACCCGTCTGAAAGAGGTGCAGGGCGAACGGCCCCTCCTGCGCGAGGTGATCACCGACGAGGATATCGCGAGGATCGTTTCGGAATGGACGGGCGTCCCGGTATCGCGGATGCTCGAATCTGAGAAGCGCAAGCTGATGAGGCTCGAAGAAGAACTCTCGAAGCAGGTGATCGGACAAGCGAAGGCTATTTCCGCCGTGTCGAACGCGGTACGCCGTTCGCGCGCCGGCCTGCAGGAAGCGTCGCGCCCGATAGGAAGTTTCCTCTTTCTCGGGCCGACCGGTGTCGGAAAGACCGAACTCTCGAAAACCCTCGCCCGTTTCCTCTTCGACACCGATAAGGCTCTCGTGCGGATCGATATGAGCGAGTATATGGAGAAGTTCTCCGTCCAGCGCCTGATCGGTGCGCCTCCGGGATATGTCGGGTACGAGGAAGGGGGGCAGCTGACCGAAATAGTCCGCCGCCGTCCTTACGCGGTCATCCTGTTCGACGAGATCGAGAAAGCGCATCCCGATGTGTTCAACATCCTCCTTCAGATACTCGATGACGGACGCCTTACCGACGGACAGGGACGTGTCGTGAACTTCACCAACGCCATCGTTATTATGACATCTAATCTCGGCTCGAACATCATCCACGAGTGGGACGAGGAGAACGACGCAAAGCTCCAAGACAAGATGATGGAACTCCTCAAGAGCCAGTTCCGCCCGGAGTTCCTGAACCGTATCGACGAAATCGTGACATTCCGCGCCCTTTCCGCCGATGATATCGTGGCGATAGTCGATATCCGCCTCGCCGAGGTGACGAAGCTCCTCGACGCGAAAAAGCTCCGTCTGGAAGTGACCGCGCATGCGAAGTCCCTGCTCGCGAAAATGGGTTACGACCCGCATTTCGGCGCGAGACCGTTGAAACGTGTGATTCAGCATGAGATATTAGACAAGCTCGCGGTGGCGTTACTGCAAGGCGATTATATTGAAGGGACTGCGGTCAAGGTCGATGCCGCGGGACAGGAAATCGTGATAAAATAAATCTGAAGCGGGGAAAATATTTCCCCGCTTTTTCATTTCCCGTTTCACACTTCGTTCATTTCAGCGGTATTATATAATAGCGGGTGTTCCAATCCATTCTATCGATTACCCAGACGCTCCGTGAAACCGGTTATTTGATTTAACATTAACATG
>MIBE01000052.1:68487-79523 GCA_001829415.1 Spirochaetes bacterium GWF1_51_8 | reverse complement strand
AGAGACTGAAACCGAAGCCATGTATTACAGAGAGCTTCTTATCGAAATTCGTATCTCTTTTACAAACCGCCGACATCGTTTCTCCGTGTTCTCCGTGTGAAACTTCTAGCGCCATCCTTGACGCCGCTTGCCCTCAAGGCGAAGCCTTGGGGGCAGGACTTCACCCTCGCATTCCGCTTCCGCGGAATTTATGCTCGGGTACAAGCTCGCGTCCTGCGATATGTCGCCCCGCTCATGGACATCCGTGTCATCGCTTGCCCTCAAGGCGAAGCCTTGGAGGCGGGACTTCTCACGTCCTGCGAGTCGTTTGCATTTTTTACGCGTATGCGTTATAATTTTCACGGTTTTTATCGGAGAAAAGGGAATGATAAAAAAACTCACTATTCCGGTCGAGGACGAGAGTAAGCTCATGGAACTCGAAGCGGGGGATATGGTGCGCCTCACAGGCACCCTCTACACCGCGCGCGACCAGGCGCACAAACGGATTGTCGAAACTCTCGATAAGGGTGAATCCCCGCCGTTCGACCTCAAAAACAGCATGGTCTATTACTGCGGCCCCACCCCCGAACGTGAGGACGGGCTTTTCGGCTCCGCAGGCCCGACTACGGCGTCGCGGATGGACAAAATGACCCCCCGGCTCCTCGAACAGGGGATGAAGGGCACGATCGGCAAGGGCGAGCGTTCGCCCGAGGTGCTGGAAGCGTGCAGGAAGTACGGCGCGGTCTATCTGGCGGCGTTCGGCGGCACCGGCGCGTACTACGCCGGGCGGATCAAGAAGCAGGAACTGGTCGCCTACCCCGAGCTCGGCGCCGAGGCGGTCTATAAACTCGAAGTGGAAGATTTCCCGGTCATCGTCGCGGTGGACGCGAAGGGAAAGACGATTTTGTAGGACTGAAAGAATTATACAAATAATATTACTTGACTTAAATAAACTGATATTTTATAGTACATTATGAAACCTACACGTGATGTTTATTCTTTAATTTCTTCTGATAATACTGCTAATCCTTTTAAAAAATATGGTTGGGAGGTTATCACCTCTGATAGTGGAGTAATTATTCAAAAATACTCTGATTTATTAAGTGTAATCGCAAATGTATCTTATTACAATTCACACTACAATCTGTTTTTTAGAGGTCAACGTGGAGATTTTATCAATCCCGGAGGTAAGATACATAACTCAATTGTTTTACCTACAATTTATCGACCACCTGATAACCAGAGGCGACTTTTAAAAGAAGTAAAAGAACTTAGATCAAAATATCTTCAGTTTTGTGAAGATTGTCTAGTAAAAAGCATTTTAGAAAGAAAATATATAAACAATGAATATTTTACTGGATTCAATAAGCTTTTTTCTTATAGGGAAATGAAATGGTCCATACTACAACATTATGAAGTTTGTAAAACCCCTTTACTTGATATCACTCAGTCTATTCAAACTGCAACAACTTTTGCTCTGAGAAATAACCCAAATGAATATGGATACATATATGTGATTGCACTTCCTTATATAACCGGGGCAATCTCATTTTATACATATGAAGAAATTCTTAATATTAAACTTGCTAGTATATGTATGCCAAAGGCATTGCGTCCACATTTTCAGGAAGCTTTTTTAATTGGATTTTTTCCATTAAGTGATATCAGAGATAGCCTAGCAATTTTTCCTCAAAGCAAATCTATGGATTTTTCGAATAGAATAGTGTTAAAAATTAGAATAACAAATATTGATAAATTTTGGGATACTCATTTACCAACTCCTGAAACAATGTTAATTCCTCCTTCTGATCCATTGTCTGAAGTTTGTGATAGAGTAAAATATGAATTAAGTGTTGAATATCCTCATGAAAATGTTTTCATCTGAACTATCCCCAATATAGTCATCTAATACTTTTTCTTTTTATTTCTTTATTCTATAGTTATTTAAGCTTAGAAGCAGAATCTATCCATCTAATCTATGCGAATTTTTTTCACAAAGCTGGGGCAAAGCCGAAGCATCTGCGTCAAACCGTTCGAACCGCGAGTATCCGTGTTCTATTGGGGTATTATCTTCCGCCCCCTACTCCTTGACTCCGGTTATTTTTCATTCTTGAGAATGAACATTATCTTTACTTTCAATTCCGGCATCTTACGCTTTATCGCGTCCCAAACCATTTCGTAATCGATTCCGAAGTAATGATGAATCAGCTTATCCCTCATCCCGGCGAGTTTTTTCCATTCTATATCGGAATAGGTTTTCCTGATACTCTCCGGAATGTTTTTCACTGCCTCGCCGATGACTTCGAGACTTCTGATAAACGCCCGGCAAAGTATTTCGTTTTTTATGAAATCATCATAAAGTAAATTATTTGTGTTTCTTTCCAGTACTTCGGTTTCGGTCAGGATATGCTGTAAAAATAGTTTATAATCTTTCATAGACCGTCTCTTTCAATATGCCCTGCTTTAAAAGAGGATCGATGCCCTCCGGTGTCAGCACATCCGCCTTTGTTCCAAGGATTTCTTCTAAATAAAAGCATAGCTCCATATAGCTGTCAAAGTTTTTTCTGCCGCTCTCGAATTCCACAATCAAATCGATATCGCTGTCGGGGCGCTGTTCGTTACGCGCGAAGGAGCCGAAAAGGCCGATCCGCCGGACACCGAACTCTTTTATCCTTTCTCTATTTAGATGCAAAATATCTAAAACTTCCTTCGAACTATTCATCCCCTACTCCTTGAACTCGAGTTCCTTGTCGATCTCGAGCTCCTTGATCTTCTTATGCAGGTACGTCCGTTCGATCTCGAGAGACTCCGCCGCTTTGGTGATATTCATCTGGCACTTCATCAGGCGGTTGATGATCAGCCCCTTCTCGAACTGGTGCTTGGCGTCCTTCAATGTCTCCTTCTCGTACTTGGAGTCGAGGTTCGCTTCCTCGGGGAAACTGCACTTGAGGACGTCCTCGGGCTCGATCGCCGGGCTGGGGGTGAGGACAATGAGGCGCTGGATGAAGTTGCGGAGCTCGCGGACATTGCCCGGCCACGCCTTGTTCATCAGCAGGTTGACAGCCGCCTTCGAGATCGTGACCTCGCGCCCGTTCTTCCCGGCGAACTCTTCGATGAAGTAATCTATGAGCGGCGGGATGTCGTCCTTGCGCTCGCGTAACGACGGTATCTGGATCGGGATGACGTTGAGGCGGTAGAACAGGTCCTGACGGAACTTGCCGGCGCGGATCGCCTCGGTCAGGTCCTTGTTGGTCGCGGCGAGGACACAGACATCGACCTTGATGACCTCGTTGCCGCCCACACGCTCGAGCTCGCGTTCCTGGAGAACACGGAGCACCTTCGCCTGCGCGGAGAGGCTGAGGTCGCCGACCTCGTCGAGGAAGATCGTCCCTTTATGCGCCGATTCGAATTTGCCTTTTTTCTGTTTGGTCGCGCCGGTGAACGCCCCCTTCTCGTAGCCGAAGAGTTCCGATTCGATCAATGTTTCCGGAATCGCGGCGCAGTTCACCCCGACGAACGAATGGTACTTCCGGGGGCCCTGGCTGTGGATCAGGTGGGCGATCATTTCCTTCCCGGTGCCGTTGTCGCCGGTGATAAGTACCGATGCGTTACTCGCGGCGATGTTCGGGAGTTTGTCGAGGATCGCCTTGATCGACGGACTTTCGCCGATGAACTGGACGGGTTTCTCGAGTTTGGAACGCAGGCTGATATTTTCAGTCTGGAGTTCCTTGATACGGACTGCGTTGCGGACAGTGCTGAGGAGGCGCTCCATCGAAAGCGGCTTCTCGATAAAATCGTATGCGCCGCGCTTCATCGCGTCCACCGCCATCTTAATATTCCCATGGCCGGAAATGATCACGACCGGGATGATCGGGAGGTCGGTGTGCATGAAGTCGAGGAGGTCGAGGCCGCCCTTGAACGGCAGCATGACATCGAGGATGACCGCGTCCATATCGACAGTGAGGATTTTCTTCTCGGCTTCCTTCCCGTCGGCGGCGGTGATCACGTCATAGCCTTCGTCGTTCAGGATGTCCGAGATCGTTTCGCGTATCCCGGGTTCGTCATCCACTACCAGTATCTTGTTCTTCAACTGAAGTTCCTCCTTTTACATACAAGCCGCCCTCGTGCTTCAACGGAAGCTCCAGGTAAAACGTCGTCCCGGCGGGACCGGTATCGAACCAGAGATTTCCGCCGTGTTCCATGATAATTCTTTCGGCGATCGCGAGTCCGAGCCCCGTTCCGGTCGCCTTGGTGGTGAAATACGGCTCGAACATCTTCTCCTGTACTTCGGCGGAAATACCGCCGCTTTTATCGGCTATCGAGATCACAACCCTTCCGTCGTTTTCCCGCGTCGTAATTTTAACATGTTTCCCGCCATCAGCACAAGCTTCGATAGCGTTCGTGATGATATTGATGATGACCTGCTTGAACTGGTTGACATCGAACTCGACGTCCAGCGCGTCCTTGTGAAACTCCGTCTCCATCGCGAGTTCCTTGTACGCCCCCCGGAAGAAATCCGCCGTCTCACGGAGCACCTTGATAATATCTTCCTTCACGACCGACAGGTAGGGCAGGCGCGCGAAACGCGAGAACTCGTTAACAAGCGTCTCCAAACGCTGGGTCTCGTTGATCACCGTATTGACCGTCTTATCGAGCACCGCCTCGAACTCCTTAGGCGACTTCATCCCGTAAGCGTACATCAGACGTTCTGCCGACAGCTTGATCGGGGTTAACGGGTTCTTGACTTCATGGGCGAGGCGCTTCGCCATCTCCTGCCACGCTTCGAGGCGCTCCATACGTTTAATCTGCTCGGTGGCGACTTTCAGCTTCTGCGCCATCGTGTTGAAGTTCGCCGCGAGGTCGCCGATCTCGTCGCGCGAACGGATTTTTACCTGATAGTTCAGGTTGCCGTCCGCGACTATCCGCGTACCGGTCACGATCTCCTCGATATTCGTCGTGATATTCCGGACGAACGACTGGCTGATGAAGAATACAGCGATCAGGATCGGAACCGAGAACACGATCAGCGCCACGATAGTGATCGGCTGAATATTGTCCTTCAGCTCGTTCAGCTCATGGAAATTGATCGTGCTCTCCTCGAGGATGCCCAGCGAACGGTAGAGGTACTGCGGGGTGTGCTGGACAAAATACAGCCCTTTCTTCTGGTGATTGAACACGGCGTACTGGTAGTTTTCGCCGAAATAGTACATCTGCGTCATTCTCATACGCAGGGTCGAGCCGTAATAACTGACGATCTTCGCCTCGGATTCCAGCACCTCGCCGGATAGGACACCCGACTCTTCGTAGACAAACACGATCTGGTCGTTCGTGATCCTGAATATCACGAGGAAGTCGTTCGGGGAATTGAGGACGCTTGTAAGCGTTTCGCGTTCGAAATCCAGCTTCTTCAGATCGGTCATCTCGATATAGTTCTTCATCAGCAGTTCGCTGATCCCGCGTTCACGGTTCAGGAACGACTGCTCGATCAGGATGATGAGGTAAAACATCAGCCCGCCGACAAGCGCAATAGACCCGATCGAGACGAGGAGAAAGTAGAACGATATCTTGCCACGGAGTCCGTAGCCCTTGACACCGCGCTGCTGGAAGATGAACACCTTGAGAAAGTTAAGAATCACCCAAAGCCCCAGTCCCGACGAGATAAAGATGACCGACGGTACGATGAGACGCAGGGTGTCGTTACCCTTGATCATGACCACCCATGAATAGGTCTGGAAACCGAGAATAGTAGAGATGACCGCGATAAAAGCAATGATGATGATATTGATCAGTCTATTCGACAAAGAAGCCATTTTTGTTAAACATCCCGGATTGGATTTTCGGAGTACTGTAACTCCATTTCCCGAAAAGGTTATAGATGATACTCAACGGCGGATAGAGCTTTAACGACGTAGCGAAGAGTTGGGTTTCTATCAGGTAAGAATCGGTCGGCGAGAGCCGGTCGATATTGATGATCTTGACTGCCTTAGGATTCATGATCGCATAAAGCACCTGGTCGAGGGAGTCATACCACATCTCCTTGTGCTTGCCTTCCTTGAACCAGTTGACTTCATAGCCTTGGTTGATAATGTCCTTTTTTACATTGTAGGTAATCATGAAGTTCGTAACCACTTCGCCGGGTAGAAACGCCCCGGTGTTTCGGAGCACCCAAAACTCGTAGCTGATATCGACTTCTATCCCGTCGTTAATGATCTTGACGACATCCATGTCATCTAAAAAAAAACTGTGGATAGTCATGACTATAAATTGATTTTTGATCTCCATTTCGGCGATCTGAAACTTCGCGGCGAAAAGAGGGGAAAAAGCGAGTAACGATATCAGCGCTATGAAAAACGTCGATCTCATATGTATCCCCCGGCGCATTTCAGAACCCTATCCGGTAGGAGATCGAGAATTCCTGCGGGTCGACTTTGACCATCAGGCTTTGCAGTTTCTCATCGATCTGCTGGTTGAGAGTATCCGCCGTCACATAGGCGTCGTACATACTGAACGCCTTGATCCCGATATAGATAAAAAATGACGATATGATCAACACCTGATCCGTCGTATTGAGGGTGTTGAAGCTCGCGGTCTCGCCGTAGACTGTCTGGAGGCGAATCCTGATCCCGTAGTTGAAAAGGTGGTACAGGGTTTCGCCGAGGAAGAACAGCGAACCCTTCGTGTAGTCCCCGAGGTAAAACTGCCCCGCGCCCGCGTAAAGCAGGGAGAACGCGCTTGCGGCGAACGGGCTCTTCTTGTACGAGTTCAGCTCGATAGCGACCGCGATTTGATTGCTGACATAGGCATGGTCGATTACCGTGGGTTTCGGGGTCCCCGTGACCGAGGTGATCTCCTGCGCGCCGAGTACGGCGGGGACGATCATGAGAGAGAGAAAGAGAAGAATACCGATCCGGTTTTTCATTGTCAGCCCCGATAGTTAAAAACGCACGCTGAATTCCGCCGTAAAACCGTCGGAAGTCGGGAGCACCGTCACAGCCTGGTTTTCATAAAGCGAAATATCCAGGATATTATATACATAAAGAAACGCGTAGGTCACACCGAGACTGACCGCCCAGAATGTTTCCTCGGTAGTCAATACCGGTTTGAACTGCATCCCTATATTGAACGGAAAAGCTCCGCCTGTCGAACGGAAATCGAAATCGGCCACCGTGGTCAGAAATCCCATCACTAGGATGGACGACGCGCCCCACACCGAGATACCCTTTCCGAGCTGACCGGTATAGATTTGCCCGAGGCCGGGAGAGACCACCGACAGGAAGATCGCGAACGGTTTGCTGAAATGCGGCTCGGGACTGGGTTTTGCTTGATCTGAGTATGCGGTTGAAAATGACGAGAATAAAAACACGAGGAGAAGCGAAAGTATTATGCCTCTACTTTTCATCAAACTTCCTTTCTACAATCAGGATTCGGATCGCTTCGAGAGCTTTCTCTTCATCGTTCCCGTCGGCGGATACGTCTATGACAGTACCCTCGCCGGCGGCAAGCAGCAGGAGATTCATGATACTCTTGGCGTTGACTTCCTTGCCCTGACGGATAATCCGTATTTCGCTCTGAAACTGGCTGGCTGTATTCGCGAGCAGGGAAGCAGGCCTCGCGTGAAGGCCATACTCGTTGCCTATGGTCACAGTGATACGCTTCATCTCCCGCCCCGTACAGATTCGGATTTAGCTTTCATCTATTCAAAATCCCTCTCTTTCTTCATGAAATTTATCACTTTGCGTTCCAGTTCTTCGGCCGAATTGTACCCGAGCCGGCGCATCACTTCCCTGTAGGCGGCGACCTCGATCAGCAACGGGATATTCCGTCCGCTGGATACCGGGATTTCCTTCATCGGGACGTCGATCCCGAGAATATTCATATACTTCTCTTCCATCCCGAGCCGGTCGTAGTTGTAATCGCTCCGCCACTCGATCAGGTTGACCACAAGGCCGAGGAGTTCGAAATTGAGCACACGGCCCTCGCCGTAATACTGCGATACATTGATAATCCCGATCCCGCGTATCTCGATATACGGTCCGTAATCGACATAAGGCTCGCCTTTCAGCTCGAATCCGCCGGGAGTGCGGAGCTTCTTTACCCTGACCATATCGTCGCAGATAAACTTGTGTCCCCGTTCGACCAGACCCAGGACGCTCTCACTCTTCCCGATCCCGCTCGCGCCGAGGATCATCACGCCGATATTGTATATAGAAACAAAGTTCCCGTGAAACACCGCATAAGCCGCGAACAAATCGTCGAGTATGGTGGATATCAACGGGAAAAACTTTTCAGTTTCCAGTTTGGTGCGGAGAACAGGCACGGCCCGCATATCCGCGATTTCCAAAACATACTGGGGCAAATTGAGACCGTTGGAAACGATACAGACCGGGATATCGAACTCGAAGAACTTGTCGATATTCGCGGTCTCGTTATCCGAAACCAGCTTCTCTATGTAGGCCACCTCGCCGCGCCCGAGAACCTGGATTCTCTCGCTCGCGAAATGCTCGAAAAAACCGGAAAGGGTCAGGCCGGGACGGTTTGTTTCCGGGCAGGTGATCTCTTTCTCGAGACCCGCTCCGCCGGCGAGAACCTCAAAACCCATTAGGAAATTCTGACTTTCGTCGATCTCCATCAGTTTGGAGACCTTGATACCCTTGAGTTTAAGTTCCTCGGCCATATTAATTCCTAAACCCCGGTTTTAGTGGTGGTCCTTGATCTTGTCCTTCTTTTTCTTCACTTCGTTCTCGATCTTGTCGGTCACATTATCTACGGCTTCTTTCCATTCAGTCGAGCTATGCTTCGCGAAATAAACATCGTGATTTGCGGAAACCTTGATTTCCACCACCAGATTTTCACGTTCCTTCTCGAGAATTACATTTACCTGAATGATCTGATCGAAATAAAATTTAACCTTTTTTAAACGCTTTTCGATATAGTCTTTCATTTCCCCGTCGATCTCAACATGCCGGCCGGTGTAAGAAAGGTTCATTTTGTCCTCCATCATCTATTTCATAGGGAAAATTTAATACACTTTACCGTTCGAGGCAAACAGCTACTTCTGGACAAATCCCTCTTTTATCTTCTCGAGCTTTCCGCGCAGACGCATGATCGCCTTCGTGTGAAGTTGGGAGACACGGGATTCCGTCACCGCGAGAATACTGCCGATTTCCTTCAATGTCAACCCTTCGTAGTAGTAAAGGATCAGCACCTGCTTCTCGCGTTCGGGCAGGTCCATGAGCGCTCTCGCGATCAGTTTCTTGATCTCGTCCTTCTCTGCGACGACATCGGGATTATAGCTGTCGGAACTCTCAAGCGTCTCTTCTATCGACATCGGCGCGTTGTCGCTGCCGTCGTTCATAAACCAGTTCTCGTCCATCGAGATCAACGAATTCCCGCTGACACGAAGGAGCAGTGAATGGAACTCGTCCACCGTCACACCCATCGCCTCGGCGATCTCTTCGTCCTTGGCGGAACGGCCGAGCCTGGCCTCGAGGTCGGCGATTGTACGCTCGATTTCTTTAGCCTTCTGACGTACCGAACGGGGCAGCCAGTCTATCGCGCGCAATTCGTCGAAAATAGAGCCTCTGATACGCGTCACCGCGTACGTCTTGAACTTTATTTCACGTTTCGGATCGAACTTATCGATCGCATCTATCAAACCGAGGATTCCATAGCTGACAAGGTCGTTAAACTCCACAGAATTCGGGACATTCATCGCGATGCGTCCGGCGACATACTTCACCAGAGGCGCGTATTTCTCAATGAAATAGTTCCTGATTTTTTGATCGTGGGTTTTTATATACTTATCCCAGAGCTCTTCTTCCTCAAGCAGTTCAAGTTCTTCATAACCTTTCATGGAAAAACTCCCAAAATTCTGCTTCGCAACAACCCGTATAAAATTATAACTTATTCAAATTGTTTCTACAATTTTTTACTTAACTTATTTCTTTAGGGCACTTCCAATAACCGCCGTTTTACGGCGGCAGGGTAGTGCCCATTGTGCGACTTGATAGTTTCTACCGCTTTTTACGTTAAAAACATTATAGAATTCAAGAATCGCCCTTAATACTACAAACCGCTTCTTTCCGGCGGTTCTTCATATTTTCCGTCAATCGCTTCGCGGGCCCATTTCACGGTACGCCTATTACCGAAATTCATATTACCTTATGTTCCGAAAATCACCAGCAGGATGATGATCAATACCGCGATCCCCATTACTACAAAACTGACGATTTTATAAAATTTCGCGTTCTTGTTTTCAGCTTTTTTCCTCTGGGGAACCGAAAACGAATCGAGCGACGGCATCGGCGATACCCCTGTCGGACGGACTCCGACTCCGCCGAGCTCGCGTATCTGACGCATCGAATCCTCGTCGAGACCCGGCTTCTGGCCGCCCTGGGGCGGAGCTTCCGGCCTGTTATCTCGGTCTTTTATCTCCACACGCACCTTGCTTCCGATCACGAACGACCCGAAAATCCCCGGGCCGAACTGAAGATTGAGCAGGTTGTTCCCGGTCTCGGGGGATTTCTGGTTGTTGGCGACACGTCCGAACACCGGGCGCGGTATCCCGCTTTCGTCACGGGCGCCGATCAGTTCGCCGATATAGCGCGAGACATCGCGGTCGTCCATGATCTTCACCATAATCTCGTCGCCGATATGCGTCTTTTCGATATCCAGCCCGCCGATAGGCGCGAGCACCGGATCGATTTTCAGGTTCACGAGCATGATGTCCTTGATCCCTTGTTTCGGGACGATCTTCAAGCCGATACTGGTGTTATTGAAATAGTTGTTGAATTTGAATACGTCGAGCTCGGCCATCGTGAGCTTAAAAACGATCTGGTTGTCGAGCAGTACCTTACTCAGGCTATTGAGCAGGAAACGCTTCAGGTTGACCTGGTCGATATTACTTCTATCCGCGAACGCCGCGGTGATATAGGCGATATTTTCGGGCGAGAGGATTTCAGATTCGATCCGTGAGGCGAGCTCGAACTCGGCTTCCTTCCCTTCCATAAATCGCGTGATCTCGGTGATAAAATCCCGCCAGTCGCCGTCGATACGGA
>MIBE01000052.1:48674-68472 GCA_001829415.1 Spirochaetes bacterium GWF1_51_8 | reverse complement strand
TATCGCTCGACATCGAGCAGAACACATACTGCGGTATATTAAACTGGAAGTTATAGAAAAGAACCACCGCGCCGTAAACCATTTTCCTGCTTGAGATAAATTTAGCCTTGAGCACGAACACGTCGCGCTCCGCGGCCTCGAGAATCCGGATCGAGCCTTCCACGTCGTTCTTGGTGAAATTGAGGAGAGTCGTCGCAAACTCCTCGTTGACACCGTAGTTATTGATTAGAATTTGAGATTCGACTGCCATTCTTTCTCCCTAACCCTTACTCGAAACCCCACCGGAAACTTGAATCAATCCCTGTTCATCACCGTCTTGATCGCCTTCGCGATGATCGCCGGGTCGGCGGTGATTTTCGTCTTCCCGACATTGAAGACCGACGATTTCTGATCGCCGCCTCTATAGTCCGCTTGGTCGTTCTGTATCTGCGACGGGGGCGCTTTTGCCCGTTCCTGTAATTTGCCGAATTCCTCCGAGGCGTAATCTCCGCCGGATGAACCGGAAGAATCGTCCGTATCGTCCGCGACAGTCTGACCGCCCGCGCTTTCTTCCTTCTGATACACTCTCGGGAGTTCGTTCTCAAAATTCGATTCTTTAAAATTTGTCTTGGAAACCGGAGTGCTGTCCATATCGTCGGGATGCCCCGCTGAAGAGTAGCTCTCGCCGCGCGATTCCACACCGTCCGCGTAGAGGTCGTCCACAGTCATATCGCCGCCGTCGGTGATATCCACACGGGGCTGGGATTCGCCCTCTTCCGCGCTCTCGCCCGAGCCGCCGCCGTCGCCGGAATTCCAGTTCGGGAAAAGCACCTTCAGGTTCTCGTCGCCGATAAACTTCGGGAGCAGAAAAAGTATGCCCATCGCGACCCCGCCCATTAGGATTCCTCCGATCAGCATCCGGATTATTATTGAGCCGAACTCGACTCCCGCGGCAATTCCGAAAATAAGCGTTATCATGATTCCGAGCCCGCCCATAATCAGGGTAAACCGGTTTAATAAAAGATCCTTGATCATCGTTCCTCTCCCGCATCATATTATAGGGAAATACTTTAAAAAGTCAATCCCGGCGCACGAAAAACATGCATTTTCATAGAAATTATTTCAAAAATAACCTAAAATAACGGGAATCACACAGAGGATGCCGGATGAACCTGAAAAAACCGTTAATCACGATAGTTCTTATCATTCTCGCGGCGGCGGGCACTTTATTCTATCTCTTCCTGCGGACATCGCCGGATATCCAAGCCGACCCCTTGATCCGGGCAAACCTTCTCGCGCAATACCTTGTGATAGCGGCGGTACTCTCGCTTTCCGGGATGACGCTTCAGACTCTTCTGCTCAATCCGCTCGCCGAACCCTACATCCTCGGGGTGTCGGGCGGCGCGGGTTTCGGCTCGGTGATCGCGGTCTTCTTCTCGGTCACGCCGATCCTTGTGTTCAGGAGCCTTTTCGGCATAGCCGGCGGACTCGCGGCGGGACTTTTGATCCTCATGCTCAGCCGCCGCAAGCAGGGGTTTTCTATCGGCGTCGCGATCCTCGTGGGCGTGGGCTTCAACTCGTTCGCATCGGCGGGAATCGTGCTCTCCCAGACCCTCATGCGCCCCAACGACTTCCGTTCGTCGGTGTCGTGGCTCCTCGGCAATATCGACTTTATCACCATCCCCGAGCTCGCCGTCCTCGGCGCCGCGGCATTGCTTCCGCTGGTCTTCCTTCTCGTGAACGGCAAAGAGATGGATATCTATCTTTCGGGCGAAGAAATGGCGTCGGCGGTGGGGGTGGATACCACGCGGCTGAAAACGTTCGGCTTCATCGCGGTCAGTATTTCTTCGGCGGTCTGCGTGTCGATTGCCGGGATGATCGGGTTTATCGGGCTGATCGTCCCGCATATCGTCCGGATGCTCTACCGTCCGACCCACAGGTCGTCGCTCGTCCCGCTTGTCCTCACCGGCTATATCATCCTGCTCTTCGCGGGTATCCTCTCGCGCGGGCTTGTTCCCGGGACTATCCTTCCGATAGGCGCGATGACCTCGTTACTCGGCACTCCCTTCTTCATCTACCTTCTCGTCACGCGCTTCCGGGGCGTATGAGTATTCCGTGAACACGGACTTCATCGTTTTAAGGAGACTCGGCGCGAACGGCAGCACCTCTTTAGTCAGCTCGTCCCCGCCTATCCAACGGAACTTCTCCCTGTCGATCGGGCCTGTCTTGTTCCTGTAACGGTACACGACGGCGGTGCGGAATATCTTGTGATGCGTCACTGTCAGGCGCAGGTCGACCGCCCCCTGGAACGAGAGCTTATCCTCGGGCAGAGGCAGTATGTCGGGAAGGTCCCACAGCCCCGCGCGCCATTCGCGTTCGCCCCGTTTCCGCACAAGGAACTTCATCCCGCTATTGAACACACAGTAGACCTCTTCGTCTACCGTGACCCAGTCTTTCTTGGGTTTCGACGGGGGGTATAACGCGGTCTGCCCGGCGTAACGTGCGCCGCAGACGAGGAAAAGCGGGCATTCGGCGCATGCGGGCTCCTTCGGCGAGCACACCGTCGCCCCCAGTTCCATCAGGGCTTGGTTGAGTACGGACGGCGCGATACCGTGCGAATACGCGATATTGACCCACGCCGATGCGTGAAGCCAGAGATTTTTCTTGAAATCCTTGCCCTCGCCCGCACGTTCCACGCGCGACAGAACCCGTTCGATATTGGCGTCGAGGATCGGTTCGGGGATATCGAACGCGATGGACAGGATGGCCCCGGCGGTGTACGGCCCGATCCCGGGGAGATCGAGCAATTCCTCGCGTGTACGCGGAAAGTCGCCCATCCGCGAGATCCGTTTCGCGGTCTCGTGCAGGCTCTTCGCGCGGGCATAGTACCCGAGCCCCGCCCAGTACTTGAGGACTTCGTCATACGGCGCCCTCGCGAGCGCTTCTATCGACGGGAACCGTTTGATAAACCTGGTAAAGTAATCGATGACCGAGGCGACCTGAGTCTGCTGGAGCATGAACTCCGATACCAATACGTGATAAGGCGTGGGGTCGTCCCGCCACGGCATTTTCCGGCGGTTCTGTTCGAACCATTTCGCGAGCGCCGTGACCGCGCGGAGCTGTTCGTCCATAGGCGTGTCCGTAGATTTCGTTATTCCGATATTGCGGACATTAGTATAAACCGGGCTCGCGGTTTAGGCAAGCTCTTTCACGGACGCGGCGGAGCTCGTACCTTTGAGCATGGCGATCAACGTAAACACGGCTGAAATCCCAATCCCGGTATAGACCAGCCAGTTCGCCTGCGGAAGAGTCTTCGTCATCTCGAGCGCCTTAGCAGCCGCCCCGCAGAGACCGCCCAACGCTATCCCGGCCGTCATCCAGTACGGGTGAGGCTTGCGTTTTCCGAAAAACAGTATCGATCCCGCGAGCGGAACGACCACTCCGGGAGTGTAAATCGAATACGCGAAAACGAGCAGTCCGATGATGTCCTGACGGAACACGGTAATCAGCGAGGCGACTACCCCGATAATACCGATCCAGACCCGTATCCACCCGACACGCTCCTTACCGAGAATGTCGCGTTCGAGGATAGTCCCCGCCGAAAGAAGGCAGGTATCCGCCGAGGAAAGCACCGCAGAGAGGAAGCCGAAGATAAGCAGTATCCTCGCGAACTCGGGCAGCCGCCCGAGGATCGTACCGAGTATATCGGTGCCGGGAACGGACGGAATATTTGCCCGTCCCCAGACGCCGATCATCGCGATAAGCACCCCCGCGAGTAATAACAGGATTGACGCCGTCCAGACCGACCTTTGCGCGGTCTTAGCGTCCTTCGCGGTAAATATCCGCGAAAACATATCCGGGCCGACAAAATATGTCCCGCCCACTATCAAGAGATACCCGATCATGTCTCCCGGGCCGAATTTATCGTTGAAAAGAGCTATCTCATAGTTCGTACTCTGAGGCGCCTGCGAGAAGAAAAACAGGATCACGAACGCCGTGACGATCGCCGCGAGGATGATTCCGCCCTGCAGAAAGTCGGTTTTCAGCACCGACGACTGCCCGCCGAGTATCGAATAAAGGATGATCGAACCCGAAACCGCGAATAGGACCCATCCCGGGTCTGGCATCCCAAGTAACACCGTAATCAGCTTGCCGGCGGTCACAAATTGCGCCGCCACAATCCCCGTCCATGCAAGGACGATAATCACCGCGGTCAGCTTCTTCGCCGCGCCGCCGATTGTTTTTCCCGCGAGGTCGGGAAGGGTTACGGCTCCGATGTTGCGTACTTTCTTTGTGAGGAAAAGTGCCTGAAACGCCAGTCCGATCACCCCGACACCGAGCCACCAGAACGCGGGGAAGCCGAGCGTGCCGCCCTTCTCGATCAAACCTACCGTGGCCGACGCCCCGAGGATAGTCGCGAGAAGCGACATCACCACTAACGGCGACTTCTGCCGCCGTCCCGCGAGCGCGAACTCCTGAAATCCCTTAGCCCGGAAAAAGTCGATCACCCCGATCACCAGCAGAATGACTATGTAAATCGCAAGATAAATCATACGCACCTCTCTTATGTCAACCATATTCTACATCAGGTTTACATTTATTTCAAGAAAAAGAAGAGTTTTCACATGGCGGAAGCGAATAGGGAAAAAGCACGGTTGACTTTTTCGCCCGGATAAGTTAAAATATTTGTTCCCGAAAATGAGGAGCTTATGAAGCCTAACGATATTCCCAAGGTCTCGGTCGTCACCCCGGTCTACAACCGGGCGTTCATGCTCGATATGGTGCTCGACAGTCTTGTCAAACAGGCCTATCCCAATATCGAACTGATCTGCGTGGACGACGGCTCGACCGACAACTCCGCCGAAATTATTAAGCGTTACCCGCAAGTGAAATATATCTATCAGAAGAACGCCGGCCCTGCCGCAGCCCGGAACACCGGGATCGACGCCGCCACCGGAGAGATCGTCCACTTTATCGACAGCGATGTGATCGCTCCGCCGGAACTGATCGGCCTGCATGCCGCCGAGCACCTCAAGCGCGATAGGCTGATCGTGCAGGGACAGCTTGTCCGTATCCTCGACCTCGAGGACGCCTACAAGATGCCCTACAGCACATGGCATTACTCGCGAGCCTTCTTCGATACCGCCAATGTTTCCATCAGGAAAGAGTACCTGCTGGAACAGGGATGCTTCGACGCCGTGAACTTCCGCAAGGGGTGGGAAGACCTCGACCTCGGGCTTCGGCTGATGAAGTCGGGTATTCATGTCAAACGCCTCACGAAGACGGGCTATATCTGGCATTACGAGGGACGGATACGGATCGACCATATCCAGGACTTCTTCGCCGACCGCTTCGTCGAGGGCAAGGCCGCGGTGAACTTTTACCGCAAGCACCCGACGTTCGAGGTGAAGATGATGACGATGATCGGCGGGTTCTTCTACTGGCTCGACAGGGTGCTGTTCAAGGAAGAGTACCTGACCTCTCAGAAGTTTATCGACGATGTAAAAAAACTATGGGATAAAAACGAAAAGAATAAATGTATCGCGAAAATCCGTCTCAACGGCTACCATTTTTATTTCAACGGGATCAAGGCCAAGATCAAGGAAGAAGGGTACCTTTTAAAAAAGTAAGGCGGTTTTATGCCGAATCAAAATCCGACACGGGAGAAAGATATCTTCCGTTTTCTCGCGAAACTTTCATACATCCTCGGCGTAGTCTCGGTCGCCGTTTACCTCTATATCGGGTCGAAATCGTTCGTCCCGCCCGCTCAGATTCCACCGGTCAGCTTCGGCTATCAGGCCGATTCCTCGGGCACGGGGTACTCGACCCCGTTCTCGTCCACCCCGGAGTTCGAACTCGCTCCGGGACAATACCGGATCAAGGTGAATTACACCGCCGATACCCCGTTTGCGACCTTCTTCAAACTCACCTATACCGGCGCGCCGGAATTGACGGGTAACGGTTTCATCTCTCTGGCCGCTGTCACGAACAAGCTGATGCTTCACAAGGTTCCGCTCAACCCTGGGACGAATGCCGAGTACCTGTTCGATTTCACTGTCTATGACGAATGGAAAACCGCCGATTGGCAAATCGCGATTGACAACCTGCCGCTGGAGACATCTCACAAGACAAAGGTAACGGTCGAGATGCTCCCCGCGCAGTCTCCCACACGGCTGATATTGCCGTTCTGGATGCTCGCGATACCGCTGCTTCTGCCGCTTATCCTGATGCTGATCTCGGCGTTCGGGAAAACCGGCCGGCGCGCGAAACTGGAAGCGTTGATCGAAAACTTCCTCGCGATGGGGTTCGGGTTCGCGCTCCTGCCGTCGTTCGCGGAACTTTTCCTCGCGCTCGCCGTGGTCGTCTTTATCCTCTTCCTTATCCTTGAAAAAGGCGTCGTATCGTTCGAATGGCGCAGACGCGATTGGGCGCTCGCGGTGTTCGTCCTCATCGCGATTACGTCCGGCTTCTTCGCGTTCGACGCGGGTACGGCTATCGGAGCGGCGTTCGTCTTCGTCCTTTTCTATTTTATCTATCAGTTCCTGAAATCGCTCCCCGCCGGAAGTATCTGCTACGCGAATATCCTTCCGATGAGCGCATGGGCGATCGTTCTCTGGGGCGGGTTCGCCGTGTTCCACCATGCCGTACTGAAAACCCCGTTCTCGATCACATCGGGTACAGTCGATATGGGGTGGTTCTCGCATCTCGACGGGAGCGGAAACCTGACTTCCATCTTCCAGTACGGTTCGATGGGCGCGTACCTCACCGTCCTCGTCTCGATGTTCTTCAGCCATTACATGTTCTTCAACTATAAAAAGATCAAGGTGTGGGAATGGTTCCTTTACGGCGCGGCCCTCGGGCTGACTGTGCTGATCGTCCTCTTGATATCCGGGCGGGGCGCGATGATCCTGATGGGATCGTTCTGGCTCGGTATGGCCGTGCTGTCGCGTAGATGGATTTACTTGATCGCGTTCGCGGTAGTGGGCGCGGGAGTCCTGATGGCGCCTATCCCCAAGTTCCGCGAAAGCCTGCAAACCCTGACCAACCCCTCGCAGATACCGAATATGGGCGGGCGTCTGAACCAGTATAAGGCGGCATGGCAGGCGTTGACCGAAGTGAACCCCGTTTTCGGGATCGGCCTCGGCAATTTCCACTATCACTACAAGAAAATCAGCCCGGTCGAATATGAACTCGATCCGGTGCAGTTCGTGCATAACGGCTACCTGTCGATCCTGACAGAGACTGGATTCGCCGGACTCGCCGCATACCTGTTTTTCATGATCGCGTTTTTTATCTACTCTGTCCGGCGAAGTATCCGCAATATCCGAAGCTCGATCCTCGGCGCGTCGCTCCTCCTGGGCTTCTTCCTGATCTCGCTCTTCGACGCGATATTCTATAACGTCTTCCTTGGGATGATCGTCTGGATGCTCCTCGGCCTCTCGCAGAACACCCATTACGACGACCTGCTCGCGATAGGCTATTCCGAAAAAACCGGCCGGGGTAAAAAATGAGAGACACGGTTCTTTTTACGAGCGACTGCTACAGCGAAGACCGCAACGCCACATTGATCGGGTTACAGCTCCGCAAGCTGTTCGAAGCAAATAAGCTGGATATGAAGATCGCGGGCGCGTCGCTTGTGAGCGAGAGTAACGAGTACCAGAAGGCGGGGTTCGAAGTGATCGCCTCGGCATACGTTCCGCCGTCGGGCGGATTCTCCTTCCAGACAGTGAAGGGGTTTTTCTCCGACCTGTTCTCCGGCGGATTCCTCATCCCGATCCGTTTCATCAAAAAGATACGCGCCCAGCGTGACAGGATCAAGCTCGCAATCGTGGTCGGCGACGTCTTCCTGCTCTGGCTCACCCGCAAGGCACTGAAGAAAACCGGTATCCCGATCCTTTTCTATATTCACTCGAAGAGCGACTATATCGAGCCGCACTATAAAATAGAAGAACGGTTCATCCGTAAGGCCGCGTCCGACGTTTTCGCACGCGACGAACTGACCGCCGGGAATATGCGCGGTCAGAACATCCCCTCCGTTTTCCTCGGAAGCGTCATCATGGACGAACTCAATCCCGCGCCTATAGACCTTAAGCTCGATCCGTCGCGGCCGACTATCGGCCTCATGCCCGGAACGCGAGGCGAGGCGCTCGAGAACTTTATGCTGATTCTTCAGGCCGCGGAACTCCTTTACTCCCGCCGGAAGGTGAACTTCACATCGGCGGTAGTGGGGCAGATCACCGACACCGACCTCGCGGCACGCGCCCTGCGCGAGGGCTGGACGCTCGAAAAGGGCGACCCGTTCTCGTTCCTCGTGAAGGGCGAATGCCGGGTGCAGATCGGGCGGGGCGTGTTTGTCAATGTCGTCCATGAGTCGCCTGTGCTGATCGGATTGACCGGCGCGGCGAACGAACAGGCCGCCGGGCTCGGGAAACCGGTCGTGGCGTTCACCGGAACCGGCCCGCAGACCACGAAGCGCCGTTTCGAGGAACAGCAGCGCCTGATGGGCGATTCGCTTGTGTTCACGGAAGACTTTCCAGAGGGCGCGGTCAAGGCCGTCCTTCATCTTTTAGATAACGAGGCGGAGCGGACGCTCCGGGGTAAAATAGGTATGGAAAGAATCGGCCCGCCCGGCGGCGCGGAGCGTATCGCGCGGTTCGTTTTCGATAAATACTTCGGTTTCGGTTCCGGAAAATAACTCCTGCCAGATTCTCTCTTTCCGGTGTAATCCTGTGAGGTATGGGTGAAGCTTTACGATTTAGAGATTAACGTCGACCTGCTCATCGAGCGCCAGTTGGCGCGTGAAATGAAAGTAGTCGTTTCCGCGGCCGATCCGGTACTGCGGAAGTTTATCCTTTCTACTGTCGAGAACGAGGACCTGTCGATCGACTTTTTCGACGACTTCTCCGCGATTCCGCCGGAGATCATGTCGTTTATCCGTTATTTCCGGGCATACCGTACCCAGCTGATCGCGAAACCCGATTCTTCCACGCTCCAGGCCGGATTTCCGGCCGACTACTACTTTATCCGCAACCTGATGAAATTCAATACGCGGTTCAATATCGACGGTAAGAAACTGCGGCTCCAGTTCGACGAGACCCCGTACAATCTGAGGCTGATCTTCGAAAGCGGAACGGGCACGCTGATCCTTCCGCCCGGGCTCAATCTTATCCTTCTGCCGTCCAACGCGGGCGACCTCGCGGTCTATAACGAAACGATCCGTCCGCTCGTATCGACAGTGGGGCAGGAGATACTGACCGCGCTCTTCTCGGAGGGTTCCGCGCCCGTGTCTCCCGAACTGCGGATCAAGCTCCTGACCACCAAGCGCGATCGTTCGAAACACATAGACCGCTTCATCCAGCTCCCGTCGGTCAGCGACGGCGGCGCGAAGAAAATCCGTTTTCGTTTCGAGGCGTCGAAGGACTCGTTCTCGGTCGCCGGTTACCTTGTCTGCGGCGATAAGGAATGCCCGTTGAATTTCCCCGAGATACGAAAGGCGCTCCTGTTGTCCGAAGAGATCATCCTCTCGTTCGACAAGGACGAAGTCGCGCTGATCGCGCCGGACACGGATTTCTACCGCCAGATCCGCACGGTGGTTAACGAGGTCTACTCGAACTTTTTCGAGTTCCTCAACGAGATCGAGACGAACAAGATCGTTACCCGCGATAACGAAAACCTTTTCCAGAAGTTCTTCCCGAAGATCGGGCACCTTGTCGAGATCAGCGAGTCAGACCGTCCGGTAAAAATAGTAAGCGGCGAAATTCTCAGCCGCAGGATCGAAATCCTCGATACGCCCGGGGCGGACGCTCCCGGCTCGATCGACTGGCTCGACGTCAATTTCGAATTCAAGATCGGCGATATCAACCTCATGCTCGACGAACTGCACGAAATCCTCAAGCACGGGTTTGTCCGTAAGGGCGATAAAATCATCAGCCTCGGCGAGAAGGAAATGCTGTTCGTGAAAGACCTTCTCAACGAGGTGGAGATACGCCGGGAGCACGGCAAATGGAAAATGCGCCGTTACAACCTCCCGCACCTGCTGAAGGAATCGGTGAAGGTGGATTTACCCAAGCCGCTCCGCGAACTCCCGAAGGAACTCGCCTCCGACCGTTCGATCAAGCATATCAAGCTCCCGGATAATATCAATCACACCTTGCGCAACTACCAGAAGCTCGGGGTCGACTGGCTCCATTTCCTCGGAAGGTACCATTTCGGGGGAATCCTCGCGGACGAAATGGGGCTCGGGAAAACCGTGCAGATGCTCACCCATCTCTACACCATTAAGGGAAGCGGCCCCGCGCTGATTGTCTGTCCGAGCTCGCTTGTCTACAACTGGGTCGCGGAAATCAAGAAGTTCTTCCCCGACAACCTTTCCTATATCGTGATCGACGGCAACAAGGCCAAGCGCACCGAGAAGATCAAGGAAATCGGCAAGTACGATATCGCGATCACGTCATACTATCTGATCCACCTCGATATCGAGGAGTATAAAGAGGCGAACTTCAACTACTGTATTCTCGACGAAGCCCAGCATATCAAGAACAAGTCCGCCAAGCGCACCCAGAGTATCAAGGACATCGTCTCGCGCCACCGTATCGCGATCACGGGTACCCCGATGGAAAACAGCGTCTCCGAACTCTGGTCGGTCTTCGACTTCGTGATGCCCTATTTCCTCGGCCATTACGCGTGGTTCAAGAAGACGTTCGAACTGCCGATCAACGGTTTCGACCGGAACGAACGGAGTATCGCGCTCAACAAGCTCAAGAAGATGATCCACCCGTTCATCCTCCGCCGCACGAAGAGCGCGGTGATCAAGGAACTTCCCGACAAGATCGAGCAGATCGTCACCATAGAGCTGACCGAACGGCAGAAGGCGCTTTACCTCGAAACCCTGTCAATGGTGCGGAATAACCTGTACTCCGTGATCGAGCAGAAAGGGATCGAAGGCTCGACTATCGAGTTCCTCGCGGCATTGACACGCCTCCGTCAAATCTGCCTCCACCCGGGCTTGGTCAATCCCGAACTCGCCGAACTCGAAAGCGAGGAAATCTCGGTGAAGACAAGCGCCCTGTTGGAACTGCTCGAGGAAGCGATGGACAGCGGGCATAGGGTGCTCGTGTTCAGCCAGTTCGTGCAGATGCTTAAAATCCTGCGCCGCGAGCTGAACAATAACAAGATCGACTACCTTTACCTCGACGGCGAAACGAAAGACCGTGTCGACCTCGTGGACAAGTTCAACCGTTCGGACGTCCCCGTGTTCCTGATCTCGCTCCGGGCGGGCGGAACGGGCCTGAACCTGATCGGCGCCGATTCGGTCATCCTCTTCGACCCGTGGTGGAACCCCGCGGTGGAGAATCAGGCTATCGACCGCGCCCACAGGATCGGGCAGGTTAACGTGGTCAACGTGTACCGGCTCATGACGCGCGGGACGATCGAGGATAAGATCGGGCGATTGCAGGACAGGAAGCGCGTGATGTTCGACAATGTGCTCGACCGCGACGGCGGGTTTATCAAGAAGATGACGATGGACGACATCAAGGAACTCTTCGAGCCGATAGAGGAAAAGTGAGAGAAATTCCGTTTCGCGCAGAGTACACGGAGAGCGAAGCAAGGATTGTTGCTGAAGAGATATGCTCATTCTCTCACAGCTATTCTTAAAACCTTGCATAATCCCGCCGAACAAAAAAACAAAACCCGTGAGAGAAGAAAAGTATCTCTCGTCAAACGTCTCTGCATTAACCTCCGTGTGCTCCGCGTGAAATTCCCGGTATTTCAATGCAGTAAACTCTTGGAAGTTCGCGCAGAGTACACGGAGAGCGAAGCAAGGATTGTTGCTGAAGAGATATGCTCATTCTCTCACAGCTATTCTTAAAACCTTGCATAATTCCGCCAAACAAAAACTCGCCTTTTCTCAGCAGCCATTGCTTGTCCCGCGCTCCTCGCGGGGCGCCTCTGCGGTGAACTCTTTTCCATCTTCCCTTTTTCTCCGCGTAATCCGCGCGAAATGTCCATTTTCGTGCTCTTTCCCTTTTTATCTCTTATCCTGTACCCGGTGAAATAATTCTCTTAATACAGTCACACTTTCCGCGTTCCCGATTGTTCAATCAGGGAAGCATTTTATGGAGGCGGTATGGCGAAGAAGGTCATTATTATCGGCGGGGGCGCTTACGGCCTCGCGGCGGGGACATATCTCGCAATGAACGGGTTCGATACCGAGATTCACGAGATGCACAGTATCCCCGGCGGCGTGTGTACGGCATGGACCCGCAAGGGCTACACTTTCGATTTCTGTATCCATTGGCTGATGGGCTCGTCGCCCGGGAAAAGCCTTTATCACACATGGACCGAGCTCGGGGCCGTGCAGGGGCGTAGGATGATCGAGCCGGATATCTACCTGAAATGGCAGAGCAAAGAAGGCGAAACTTTTACGATCTACACCGATCCGGAAAAGCTCCGCGCTGAGATGCGCCGTCTGGGGCCGGACGACACCCGTTTTATCGATAGTTTTATCAACGGTATCGTCTCCTTCTCTAAGTTCGATATCCCCGCGAGAAAAGAGGACCAAAGTTTCGGCATGATGTTCAAAATGATCGGGTTCATGCCGAAGCTGATGAAATGGGGCGGAATGGATGTTACGAAGTTCGCGGGTAAGTTCAAAAGCCCGCATCTCAAACAGTTCTTCACCGATATGTATGTCGGGGGCGGAATGGGCGGTTTCCCGGTAATGGGGATGATGATGATGCTCGGATTTATGGCGGCCCGTTCCAACGGCTATCCCGAGGGCGGCTCGCTCAAGTTTATCCAGGCGATCGAGTCGACATACAAGAAACACGGCGGCAAGATAGTCTATAACTCGAAGGTCGACAAGATTGTTGTCGAGAACGGGAATGCGGCCGGAATAGTCGCGGGCGGGAAGGAAGTCCGGGGCGACTACGTGATCTCGGCGGCCGACGGCTATGCGACGTTGAACAAACTGCTCGAGGGCAAATACTCGCATCCCAAGATAGATCAGGCGTACGCCGAATGGGAACCCTTCCCGTCGCTCCTTTTTATCTCGCTGGGCATCGCGCGAAAGTTCGATAATATGCCCTCGATGTTCCACTTCTATGCGAAAAATCCCCTGACTATCGAAGGCGGCAAACAGACGATCACTATGGTACCGCTCCGCCTCTTCAATAATGACACGACGATGGCGCCCGCGGGAAAAACCGCCGCGACATCCATGATCAGCACGTATCATGACGAATACTGGAGCGCGCTGAAGAAGAGCGACAAGGCGAAGTACGACGCCGAGAAGAAACGGATCGCCGACTGGATTATCGACGAATGCGAAGCTTACTTCGGCGATTTCAAGAACAAGGTCGAGGTGGTCGACGTCGCCACTCCCGATACGATCATCCGTTACACCGGGAACTGGCACGGGAGTTATGAGGGCTGGCTTCCCGATAAGAAGACGATGATGAAGACACTTCCCTCGCAGGTGAACGGGCTCGGGAATTTCTATATGCTCGGGCAATGGATATCCCCGGGCGGCGGGCTTCCCCCAGCGGCGATGGAAGGCCGGAAACTCGCGCGGAAAATCTGTAAAACGGAAGGCGTCAAGTTTCACACCGTTTAAGATATATCCGTTTGAGTGTACAACGCACTATCGTGGAAAAATAGAAACTCCCGGCCCGGTCTGGGCGTGTTGACGAAGTCATGAAATGCACGATTTTTTGTCACTGCGAGACGCAAAGCGGCGAAGCAGTCTATTTAATTTATATATCCAGTCATTAAATAGATTGCTTCGGTTATGGTTCGGCAAGCTCACCATGACGCCTCGCAATGACAAAATGAGTTTGTCAACAAGCCCGCCTCAGGCCGGGTTTTTTATATCGACTGCATTTTTCATTCAAATTATTGCCGAACATCCGAATCAATGCTATAATTGGCATATGCCATTAAGGAGCGACAATGCCGAGGCCGTTCAAATGCCGCAGGATGGAAGCCCAGCCGGTTTACCGTCACTTTTTCCCGCCGGACACGGACGAGCGAAATGTCGAGACAGTCGTGCTGACTCTTGACGAATGGGAAGCGGTCCGTCTCGCGGACTGGGCGGGTTATTATCAGGAAGACGCCGCCGCGCGGATGGAAGTGTCGCGCCAGACGTTCGGCAATATCATCACCTCGGCGCGGAGAAAAATCGCCGACTGCCTGATTAACGGCAAGCCGCTTAGCGTAGACGGCGGGGCGGTCGAAGTCGCGGGCAGGCATATCTGCCCAAAGCATGCCGGAACGGAACGCCCGTTCTGCGGCTGCGGCAAGCGGAAACGTTATATGGAAAAAATGAACCAGGAGGATATCCATGACAGTAGCAATTCCGGTGGAGAAGGATAACGGGATGCAGTCCCCGATGTACGGGCATTTCGGAAGCGCCCCTTACTATTTTCTTTTCGACACCGACACCGAGAAGTACCGGATTATCGACAACACGGGAAAAGAGCACGAGCACGGCAACTGCACACCCGCATCGGAACTCGCGGAGAGTAAAACCGACTTCGTGATCTGTTCCGGGATGGGGATGCGCGCGATACAGAAACTGAACGCGCTCGGTATCAAGGTGCTGTTCGGGCAGGGCATCACAGACAGCGCGGAAGCGCTCGGCAAGTTCAAGGCGGGCGAACTCCGCGAGATTTCCCTCGACGAAGCCTGCGGCCATCACCACGGCTGCCATTAAGAATGAAGGTCACCGTCCTTGTCGAAAACACGGTCTACCGGGAGGGATTGATCGCCGAACACGGGCTTTCTCTCCTGATCGAGGCGGGATCGCGGACTATCCTTTTCGACGCCGGGCAGACCGAGGCATTGTTCCATAACGCCCGCGTACTCGGCGCGGACTTGTCCACGGTCGACACCCTCGTCATCAGCCACGGGCATTACGACCACATCGGCGGAATGCGGCGTTTCCTTAATGAGAACCCATCCGCGAAAGCGGTGATCGCTGACGGAGCGTTCGCGAAACGCTTCTCGACGGCATCCGGCGTTTCACGCGAGGCCGGTATCCGCGATCAATCGATAGAAGCCGATTTCGGCGGCCGGTTTATCCGCCCCGGCAAAATGCTCGACCTCGGCGGCGGATTGTTCATTACCGGCGAAGTGTCTTCCACGGCGAAAGAACCTGTTCACAACAAGAACCTCTTTATCGAAACAGACGGCGAGGCCGTACCCGACGGCTTCCGTGACGAGATTTATCTTGTTTTCCGCGAGGCTGACGGTATCCATATTGTCAGCGGGTGCTCCCACAAGGGCATACTCAACATCCTCTCGCATATCGCCGGTTTGTTCCCCGGTACGCCGATCCTCTCGTTGACCGGCGGGATGCACTGGAGAGGAAGCCCGGCTTCCGAACTGGACGCTATCGCCCGGGAACTCGCGGATTATTCGATCCGGTCGCTCCGCCTGCTCCATTGCACCGGCGCCGCCGAGGCTGCGTATATCAAACAAAAAACCGGCATGAACATCCGATATTCTTCCAGCGGCGACACATTTTAACACCCGATTTCTTCAAAATTCCCACTTTTTTCTGGCTTCCTTCTATATTCGTGCTATAATATAAAGGGCGGAGGAGGCGGGGTATGAAAAAGTGGTATAAGGCTCTTTTCGAAAACTATGCCAATCAGTACGAGAACGAAGATTTCACTAAAGGCACCAAAGGCGAGGTCGATTTCATCGAGGCGGAGATAGGCTACCGTCACACAGTGAGGATACTCGATGTCGGGTGCGGGACAGGCCGTCACTCGATCGAGCTCGCGAAACGGGGCTACCGGGTGCTGGGGATCGACCTGTCGGAGAACATGCTCGCGCGCGCGAGGGAGAACGCCAAGCTCGCGGATGTCGATGTCGAGTTCCTGCAGGGCGACGCGCGGAGGCTCAACTTCCGGGGCGAGTTCGATCTCGCGATCATGCTCTGCGAGGGCGCGTTCCCGTTAATGGAAACCGACGAAATGAATTTCAAGATATTGAAGGGTATCGCGCGGGCATTGACAAAACCCGGCAAGCTCATCATGACCACGTTGAACGGGCTATTCCCGCTCTTTCACTCTGTCAAGGACTTTATCAACAGCAATTCCGAGATCGCGTCCTCGTTCGACAACACCTTCGACCTGATGACATTCCGCGATCTTTCGACATACGAGTTCACCGACGACAGCGGAAAACTAAAAAAGTTCGAGTGCAACGAACGCTATTATATCCCGTCGGAGATGACATGGCTTCTGCATTCGCTCCGGTTCAAAAAGGTCGATATCTTTGCATGCCCGCTCGGCGAGTTCAGCCGTCACAACAAACTAACGACCGAAGACTACGAGATGCTCGTGGTGGCGGAGAAGTAATTTTATAACATAAAAAATGACAGTAATGGGTGTAAGTAATAAATTTATGAGGGTGTATTTATTTAACGGATTGCTACCGGCATGAAAACGCTCCTTATTCATCTATATCAATATCCGTATCATAATCTATATTATATTGCGAATATTTTCTTGTTTTTTCTTCTTCTTTCTCTTCGCAGTCTAAAGTGAGGTTATGTTTATTATATATCTTTACATGAGGATCATACCTTTCATAAAAATAAAATGGAATATCTTTAAATGTTTTGTATCCTAATTCGTTCAGTCTATTTTTTATTACAGGATTTTCCTGAAACCAATTCCATACATCTGCAACATCAAGAAAGTAATTAGAATTGTTTGTTCTTTTTTTCCATTTATTAGGATTATTAAGAATTGATTCCTCAAGAGTATTTTCATTTAATGATATAGGATAATCAATTTTTAAAAAATATAAAATATTTTCGACTTGTTTTTTTAAAACCGTATCTCTCATAAAGTCCTCCAATAAAAATTATTCATATTTCTCTTGAAAAATTCGCTAAACAATTGCTAATTATTGCATTCGGAAATAATGTCTGCACCTTAATCACTCTATTCCTAAAATGTCATTTAGACTATTAAAATATTTATAATCTCCAAAACCAATATTTGCATTTATATAGATACACCATTGGCTCTGAAAATTATCCACAAAAAAATATCTAAAACCAAGCGAAAAATATATAGGAGTATTGAAATATTCTAAAGTCCCCTTAATGCGATATGCAAAGTGAAAATCGAAATATGGGTTATCAAATAAACCTACTTCAAATTCAAGGAAATAATTGTTAAAATTATATCTTCCCGGATTTATATACAGAGGAAGTGCTAATTTTATTACTCCTATTCCTTGATTGAAACTAACACCGCTACCTAAATTATTATAATTAATTTGAATACATGATATACCTAAACCTATTTTTTTGAATAAGACGAATTGAAAATCTAATACTTCTCCTATATATCCAAACCCTATCGTGTTAAGAGACAATCCAACATTTATATAACTATACCAAAAAAGAATAGTTTCATAAGGATAAATAACATTTAATGAGCTTATTACAGAATTATTCTTAACATTATTATTATCGTTTTGATTATCTTTTTTATTATCACTAATAGGATATGAAGTTGATGAAGCGGATAAGATTTCTCTTGTGTAAATATTGACTAATCTTGCATTGATAGATATCTCTCCTTTTATTTTTGAAACTGTACCTAATAAAATATAGTCTGCACCTGTCATTTTCCCAATTTTATCAAGATATTCACTGTTAATCACACCAGCCATCGCAAGTTTTTGTTCTTTTACTAAGGTATTAAGCTGGGCATTCTCTACGACTTTATAACCTTTATTTCTTAGATAATTGATCAATTTATCTGAGAAATCAATAGCAATAATCGAAGTATCCTTATCATTATATGAAACAAAATGTGCAACAGCAATTACACCTGAAGAGGGAGAAATACTTTTACATAATGTATTAATTATTTGATACGCCGCATCATCATTATTTTTTATTACAGAAGAATTGGAACAGGCAAGATTAAAGAATAAAAATATAATTATTAGAAATTTATAAAACACATTCCTTTTTCTTCGATATGTATCTAATGAACTGATCGCTACCGGCATAAACTATCCTCTCAATCTTCCCAAATATCGATTTCTTTTAAAAGTTTCTCATACTTATTCTGCAATGAAGGCTTATCCTTTATATGGTTTTTAAACTCCATCAGAATACCTTTATTATTTTCATAACCTTGATGAAAGTATGAAAGCTCTGTATATTTTTCCATTTCACGAATAATATTCTTTGCTTTTGAATGGGTCCGGTTAATTTGATTTGTAAATATTATCAATCCTGTAAGGATAATACTCGTAACAATAAATAGTATAATAGATGGAAACAAGGAAGAATCCTGTAAGAATAGAAATTTAATTTCTTTCTGATAGGGTAAAAAGAGGAGCGGGAGTATGACACCAAAAAGAAGCATGGCCATTAAAAAGACGATAAACCCATTTAAAAATCTCTTCGTATTTAGAAATATTCTTTTGTTCTCCCATTCGTTTTTAACATTACGAATGATTTCTTTAACGTTAATTAGTTCAGAAGTCAGTAAATTCCTGGATTCCTTTTGACTTTCATCATAACTAAACCCTATATTTTTAAAATAGTTCTTTTTATCCTGATCTTTTTTATAACTCTCATAATCGTTCTTTAAAACTTCGTATGTAAGATATTTTACATAATGGTAATATGTATTAATAATATCAAAATGATTATCTTCATGCGTTCCATCTAACCATTTAGTAACAAGAAATTGAAAATACTGTAAATCTTTATTATACATAGCGGTATAATTGACTATTTTCAGCTTGTCTCTAAAAAACTTACACTTACTGATTAATACTTTAGCCCTGAGTATAAAGTCAAAGATATCTTTTTCAAAATTGAGATACTTGGAAATAATGAAGGCTCCAAATATCCCAACGATTGCTGCAAAAGATTGTGCTACAGCACTAAAAAACCAATTATAATCCATTTGTAGACCCTTTGGGGATTTCTTTTTTCCAATTCAATTATTACGCTATAATAGCGAATTGTCAATGAATAATTGGATTGTTTTCATGACGATACTATGATACTATATGAAAGAAATCATCAATCAGAAGATTATCACAAAGCTGAAGAAATTCCGCATATTAGCGAAACAAATAGTTCAGTTCGATAAAATGATCCTCTACGGATCGTATGCTTACGGAAATCCGGGGAAAGACAGCGATATCGATGTAGCGATCATTGTGAAAACGCTAGGGAAGGACTATCTTGAAAAAAGCGCTGCGCTCTTTCATCTGGTATGGGACATCGATACACGGATAGAACCCGTGCTCCTGAGTCCGGCGCACGATAAAAGCGGGTTTCTCGAAAGCATCGAAAAACGGGGTATTGTTATCCCCGTATAAAAAACCGCCCCTTTTCAGAGGCGGTTTCGTTCTATCTTACTTATTCGCTTTTACTTCCACCACTTTAATCCCCAATTCCTCGAGCTGGGGCTTAGTCACTTCCGACGGCGTATCGCTCATCAGGCACTGTCCCTTCTGCGTCTTCGGGAACGGGATGACCTCGCGGATACTGTCGAGCTTCTGGAAGAGCATAACGATCCGGTCGAACCCGAACGCCAGTCCCCCGTGGGGCGGCGCGCCGTACGAGAGGGCGTCCAGCAGGAAGCCGAACTTCACCTTCGCGGACTCGTCGTCTATGTTGATGAGGCGGAATACCTTCGACTGAATCTCGGGGTCGTGGATACGGATCGATCCGCCGCCGAGCTCGATTCCGTTCATCACGAGGTCGTACGCGTCGGACAGCACGGCGCCGGGGTCGGTATCCAGCAGCGGGATGTGATCGAGC
>MIBE01000052.1:42779-48642 GCA_001829415.1 Spirochaetes bacterium GWF1_51_8 | reverse complement strand
CCAACGGTTCTCGTCGGTGTTCCACGAGAAGAGCGGGAAATCGACTACCCACACGAGTTCGAACTTACCCTTGTCGCGCAGGCCGAAGCGTTCGCCAATCTCGAGGCGGAGGTTCGCGATCGAGTCGTAGACCACCTTTGAGTTCGCGTCGCCGATAAAGAGAAGCGCGTAGTCCTCCTTCGCGCCGGTGACCTCGATCAGCTTCTTCTGGATATCGTCGGAGAAGTACTTCACGATATTCGATTCGAGCTTGCCGTCCTTGACACGCATCCAAGCCATACCCTTCGAGCCGTAGCGTCCTACGAACGCGATCAGGTCGTCGAGATCCTTGCGGGACAGACGGCTTCCTTCCGGCACGGGGAGACATTTGATCATACCCTTATTCGCCTCGACATTCTTGAATACCTGGAACTCGCAATCTTTCACCGTATCGGTGACATCGACGATCTCCATTCCGAAACGGAGGTCCGGACGGTCGATGCCGTACTTGTCTATCGCATCCTTATGCGTCATCCTGCGGATCGGAAGTTTGATATCAATATTGTAGTTATCCTTCACCACCCGCGCGATCATCTTGCTCATCATCTCGATGATATCGTCTTCCGTGACGAATGACATCTCGATATCGATCTGGGTGAACTCGAGCTGGCGGTCCGCGCGCAGGTCCTCGTCACGGAAACAGCGGGCGATCTGGTAGTAACGTTCGATACCGCCGACCATGAGAATCTGCTTGAAGAGCTGGGGCGACTGCGGTAACGCGTAGAACTGCCCGTTATGCATACGAGACGGTACAAGGAAGTCGCGCGCGCCCTCGGGAGTAGACTTATTCAGGATCGGCGTCTCCACCTCGAGGAACCCGTTCTCGTCAAGGAAGTTCCGCATCGTCACGGCCATTTTACTGCGCATCAGCAGGTTGTTGTACATCTGCGGACGGCGGAAGTCGAGGTAACGGTAGCGCAGGCGGACTTCTTCGTTGATCTCCGGCTCGTCCATCTGGAACGGCGGAGTCTTCGATTTATTGAGCACCCACAATGTGTCGATTTTTATCTCATATTCACCCGTAGGCATCTTGGGGTTCGCGAGGTCGGGATTGCGTTTAAGCACGGTTCCGACAGCCGCGACTACGTCCTCGTGCCGGAGCTTCTTCGCCGCGCCGTGAGCGTCGGGATTCGCCTGCGGGTCGAACACAAGCTGGACATACCCCGAACGGTCGCGGAGATCGACGAATGTCAGATCGCCGTGGTCGCGGTAATTGAGCACCCAGCCGTTCACCGTCACCCGTTTGCCGACCATATCGGGCTTTATAAATTCGCCGCAGAAATTCGTGCGCTGTTGTTCTTTTAATATCATAGGTATACTCCGTTGGAATTAAGATTCATTATTTTAAAGAATGCCTGAAAAGTTTGCAAGAAGCGGGCGGGGATTTCGGGCGCGGATTTGATTTTTCGCTCGATCTATGCCACACTTACATGAAAACAGCTTAATCTCGTCGCTCATCCGGAGGTGAGATTGAATCCGAAGCAAAAACCCCGTTACGGCCTATGGGTACTTGCCGGGACATTCCCTCTGATCGCGCTCGTGCTCTACCTCGCTTTTCTCCATTACCTCGGGCATTCCGGAGAATTCTTCGCCCGTCTCAAAAACAGCCGTCAACTTCCGGTATTGATCTCTGTTTTTATCATCGCGGTCTTTCTTCCGTTCGCTGTGTATATATTGATTCGACTGCTCGAAAGATGGAAACGGGGTAAAGCCGCCGGCGTTGGAATTACCGCGACAGCGAAAATCCTATCGGCCGCGCCTAACGGTAAAAAACTTGTCGAGGGCGTGAACGAGTTCTGGGGGGTGGATTTAGAGCTCGAGGTCTCCATACTGGGTAAAGAACCTTTCCGCGCGGTAGTCGGGCATTACGTCCCGGTGATGGATATCCCGCGTTATCAGCCGGGAAACCGTATCGATATCCGAATCGATCCCGGCGATCGTGGAAGGATCACGATTTTGTAGATTTGATCAATTCACCCGTAGGCCTGAGTCTTCACAAAGACAGGCACGCGAAAACGATAGAAGCGGAGGGTTCCGATGGAGAGAATCCCGGGTAAAAATACCGCGAAAGGCTCGCTGATGCCGCATATCCCGTTTTTTATCTGGCTGGCCGCGCCGTGGATTTTGGAACTGGCCGGCCTCAATTTAATCACCGGCTATATCGACAAGTATCCCGTTATCCTGTTCGTCTATATCATCGGGTGCGTCGTTCTCGTCCTGCTTCCGGTTGTGTTTATCGTCATGCGGATCGCGAAAAAGGAAGCGGCGGTCAGAATGCTCCGTTCTTCCGGTTTGGCGGCCGATGCTGAAATTATCGGGATCGAGAAGACCGGAACCAATATCACGGTGGGAAACGACGAACAGCTCGGCGTTTTACTGGAACTGAAAATAAACCCGCAGGGCGGTAAACAGTATATCGCAAGTGCCGAACACTATGTTTCGATTATCGATATCCCGCGTTTTCAGCCGGGATGCACGATTCAGGTAAAGATCAATCCGGCGGATATCATGGACGTGGCGGTCGACGAGTGACTTTTTACTTCTTGATGAAAAGGAAGTCCGCGAACGATCTCCAGTCCGATGTCCCGGTGGCGCAATCTTTGACCTTGATCTCATACCCGAAGATGTTGGTAGCCGAGCCGTAGACCGCGTCCCAGTTCACGGTTTTGCCGTCCTTTTTAATCGTAACATCGACCTGAGTCTGCTCGGAAAAACCCTTCTCGGTCTGGAAGAACGCCTCGACAATCCGTTCGATCTTAATTTCCATACCGCCGTAGATTTTAGTCTGCCCTTCCTCGACACGGAACGGTTTATCCGCGGCCGGCTTGGCCGGTTCGTTGCCGATCAGACCGGTTTTATCGGGCACGGTCTCCGATTGACAAGCGACAAATGTCAGGACCGCGAGAATAGATAACGGGATGAACGATCTCATTATTTTCATAGTTTCCTCCGGCATCATTTTAACAAATGGCTGAAAAAACACAAGGGTTTATTCAAGACGGTAGAGAACGAATTTTCATACGGGGAATGGGCTATAACAGGATCAGGAAATTTCCTTCCCCGGTAGGTCTAATCTTTTTCGACCAGAATATCCGCATACGACTTCCATTCCGTCCTCCCAATCGCACAGAATTTTAGCGTCAGCCTATACCCGAACACGTTGGTAACCTCACCGTATACCGCGTTCCAGTAAATAGTTTTACCGTTTTTGTTAATTGAAATATCGGCCGATGTCTGATCCGATATAAAATCCCCGTCCTGATAGTACGCTACCAGTACCCGTTCGACCTTGATCTCCATACCGCCCGCGGTTTGCGTTTGACCTTCTTCGATTTTTATCGGTTTATCCGGAACCGTATCCGACTGACAGGCGTTTAAGGTTAATATGGCGAGAATAGATAAAGGGAGCATCGTTTTCATATATCCCTCCGGCAACATTTTAACAAACAGCGGGAAAAACACAAGGATAAAGTGTGTTACGCCGAGCAAGCCGAGGCGCATTTTTTATCAAACCTATTCATTCTTTCCCGCGATAAATTTCTTATAAAAACCGTAGATATTACCCATTGACTTTTTACGGTTTTATCATTATCCTATACTATACTTAATAAGGGGAAAGGGATGACTTTTTTGTATGTCCTTTTTATCGTCCTGTTTGTCGGGGTATTGACCTTTTTCGCGTATCTGGACACCCGTAACGGCATCAGGCGGGCATTGCCGCTCCTCTTTCGGGTGGCGGTTCCTATGCTGCTCGCGGGGATAATCGGTAAAATCCCTCAACTGATCGGGATCACCGAAAAAGGGAGTATCGTTTCGTATATCATCGCGGGGATCGGCGCGGTCATTTTCTATATCGTCCTTATCAAGGTGTTCAAGAAAGAGGATGAGGACAAGTACCGCAAATTGAATATTGTGGATTATTTTTTAGGTTTTCTCGCCGGGGTAATCCGGGGATGGCTGTATTTCGGGTTTTTCACCGTTTATCTGCATAAGGTATTCAACCTGACATTCGTACAGCCGGTCTTACTGGACGCGGTGATGAAACCGGTTGAATGGATCCTGTTTATCAGCTTTATTTGAGAATTGCCTGGGGTATTCGTGTAGACCGCACATTTCGGGGTCTACATATACTCTTTGGGATTCTTTACCCCCGGCGGAATTGCATCTCTCTCTGGAGGGATACACGAAATCGGGGCGCGGAAACCCACCTTAATTTTGGGCCCGGAGAAACATAGGTTCTTACGGTACCCCGGGTTTTTATAAAGGGCGGTTCCTTCCCTGCCTTCCTGTCCACCTTCTTTCGCAGATGGAAGACGGGCAACCTTCGGTAGAAGGTAGACAGGCCGCAGAAATAAGGCGGTGATTAAAGTGCCCGAAATATCAAGGAGTTTACATGGACGCGTCATTTCTCGCTAAGAAGTATGCCGACGCTTTGAAAAACGGCAAAATCGACTCCGATTCCCTGATTAAACTTCCAAAACTCGTGACATGCGGGGATTGGAAGAAGGTCGAGATTCTTCATACTGTCGATTACCTGCATGATGTTCCCGCGGTTCACTATAAAGGCCTGCTGGTCATGCACCAGGGCGGGCTGTACTATATCTCCCAGAAAGTCACCGACGAACTGGGTAAGATCGACCGCCGTTTCATCAAGCACTATCCGCCGGTGACAGTCACGAAAAGCTGAAAACTCCGGATCCTTTTTTCACTCACGCCTATCATTTTATGAACCGGGATTCCTAAAACCTGTGATTCGTGACGCTTGGATTCATAATTAGGTATCCTGATAACAGGCCGTTTGCTGTTTTCTGCCGGTCTCCAATCCGCCCTGAAAATCGACTTTTTTTCAATTTTCTGCTATAATCTTCCATTGAACCGGGCGCTCTTCCACTCTTCTAATGGTTCGCAGCAATATAAACTAAGGATATACCATGCCGAAACGGACCGATATTAAAAAAATCATGATTATCGGAGCGGGCCCCATCGTAATCGGGCAGGCCTGCGAGTTCGACTATTCCGGCTCCCAGGCATGTAAGGCGCTTAAGGAAGAAGGCTACGAGATTGTCCTGATCAACTCCAACCCCGCGACTATTATGACCGACCCCGATATGGCGGACAAAACCTATATCGAACCCATCACGACGGAATTCATCGAACAGATCATCGCGAAGGAACGGCCCGACGCGCTCCTGCCGACACTCGGCGGACAGACCGCGCTCAATGCCGCGGTCGAGCTGTACGAAAAGGGTATTCTCGAAAAGTACAATGTCGAAATGATCGGCGCGAAGTATGACGCGATCATTAAGGGCGAAGACCGGGAGCTTTTCCGCCAGTGCATGAACAAGATCGGGATCAAGGTTCCCGACTGCGCGGTCGTGCATTCGGTGCCCGAGGCGCTGAAGGCTGTCGAAACTATCGGCTTCCCCGCGATCATCCGTCCGGCCTATACCCTCGGCGGTACAGGCGGCGGAATAGCATATAATATAGAAGAATATGAGACCATTGTTAAACGCGGCCTCGACCTTTCGATCAAGAACGAGGTTCAGATCGACAAGTCGCTGATCGGCTGGAAGGAATTCGAGCTCGAGGTGATGCGCGACACGAAGGATAATGTGGTCATCATCTGCTCTATCGAGAATTTCGACCCGATGGGTATCCACACAGGCGACTCGATCACCGTCGCTCCCGCGCAGACGTTGACCGACAAGGAGTACCAGGTGTTGCGCGACTACTCGATCGCGATCATCCGCGAGATCGGTGTCGACACCGGCGGATCGAACATCCAGTTCGCGGTCAGCCCTACTAACGGCGAAGTGGTCGCTAT
>MIBE01000052.1:34533-42749 GCA_001829415.1 Spirochaetes bacterium GWF1_51_8 | reverse complement strand
ATGAACCCGCGCGTATCGCGCAGTTCCGCGCTGGCGTCGAAGGCCACGGGCTTCCCTATCGCGAAGTTCGCGGCGAAACTCGCCGTCGGGTACACGTTAGACGAAATCCCCAACGATATCACTCAAGAGACCCCCGCGTCGTTCGAGCCTACCCTCGACTATGTGGTGGTCAAGATACCGCGCTTCACGTTCGAGAAGTTTAAAGAGGCGAAAGCCGTCCTCGGCACGCAGATGAAGTCCGTCGGCGAAACGATGGCTATCGGCCGCACATTCAAGGAAGCCCTTCAGAAAGGGCTCCGTTCGCTCGAACGCAACCTCACCGGGCTCGATTCGCTGATCGACTGGAAAAATCCGCCCGAGGCATCCGTACTGAGGCCGTTTCTGACCGAGAAGCTCTCCGTCCCCAACGAGTACCGTGTGCTCTATGTCAAGGACGCGATCCGCGCCGGGTTTACCGACAGCGAAATCTACAAACTCTCGTGGATCGATCCGTGGTTCGTCGACCGTATCCACGAAATCCTCGATATGGAACTGGATATCGCGGGAAAGAGCCTGTCATGGTTCGACGCGGAGAAGATGAAAGAGATCAAACAGTACGGTTTTTCCGATAAACAGCTCGCGAAACTTGTCGGCGGGCATACGTCCGAAAGCGACATCCGTTCGCTCAGGAAGAGTCTCGGCGTGCTCCCAACCTACAAGCTCGTGGACACGTGCGCGGCCGAGTTCCAGGCGAAAACCCCCTACTTCTACTCGACCTACGAAGACGAAGACGAGGCCTTTCCGGACAACCGCGAAAAGGTGATGATCCTCGGAAGCGGCCCGAACCGGATCGGACAGGGGATCGAGTTCGATTACGCCTGCGTCCATTGCTCGATGTCCCTGCGCGAGATGGGCTACGAGAGCATCATGGTCAATTCCAACCCTGAGACCGTTTCGACCGATTACGATATATCCGACAAGCTCTATTTCGAGCCGCTGACATTCGAGGATGTAATGAACATCTACGAGGCCGAGAAGCCGCTCGGTGTGGTGCTCCAGTTCGGCGGACAGACCCCGTTAAGACTCGCGCTCGCGCTCCATCGGGCGGGCGTGCCGATACTCGGAACGTCCCCGGACTCGATCGATATCGCCGAAGACAGGGACCGTTTCCGCAAGCTGATCGAACAGCTCGGGTTTCTCCAGCCGCCGTCGGCGACCGCTACCAATGTCGAAAGCTCTATCGAGATCGCCCGGAAGCTCGGCTACCCGATCCTCGTCCGTCCGTCCTATGTTCTCGGCGGGCGCGCGATGATGATTGTCTACAACGAGGGCGAACTCATCCATTACCTCGAGACCGAGCAGGAAGCGTTGATGCACGGCCCCATCCTGATCGACAAGTACCTCGAGAACGCCCAGGAGATCGATGTCGACGCATGCGGAGACGGCGAGACCGTGACCGTCGCGGGCGTCATGCAGCATATCGAAGAAGCGGGCATCCATTCCGGCGACAGCGCGATGATCCTTCCGCCCGTCTCCATCGACCGGAGTCTCATCGACTCGATCATCAGTCAATCCATCGCGACCGGCAAAGCCCTCAACGTGATAGGCCTCATGAACATCCAGTTCGCGATCAAGGACGGAAAGGTCTATTTTATCGAAGTAAACCCCCGCGCCTCGCGCACCGTCCCGTTTGTCAGCAAGGCCACCGGTATCCCGTGGGCGAAAGTCGCCACACAGGTAATGATGGGCAAGAAGCTGAAGGACATGGGATTAGACCGCTACCTCGAACCGAAACATATCTCGGTCAAGGAAGTCGTGCTCCCGTTCAATAAATTCCCCGAGGTGGACGCGGTACTGAATCCCGAGATGAAGTCCACGGGCGAGGTGATGGGGATCGACGACGACTTCGGTCACGCGTTCCTCAAGGCCGAGATCGCGTCGGGAATGAGCCTTCCGATGACCGGCAACATCCTCGTCTCGCTCAACAACGACAGTAAAGAACCGTCGCTCTCCGCGATAAAAAAACTTTCCGCTAATAAGTATTCCATCTTCGCCACCGAAGGAACCGCGTTGTTCCTGAAGGACAACGGCGTCGAGTGTACCGCGATCAAGAAGCTCCACGAGGGACGACCGAACATTATCGACGAGATGAAAAACGGAAATATCCACCTCATCTTCAATACGCCGTCCGGCGAACAGGCGCATATCGACGACACCTATATCCGCAAGACCGCGACGTTACTCCGCGTCCCGCTCGTGACCACGGTGCACGGGTTTAACGCGATGGCCGAGGCGCTCGCCGCGCAGCTCAGGAGTAGGGCGGGAGTGAAGGCTCTTCAAGAATACTTCAAAGATAAATAGTATCCCGCTCATGGACGTCCTTGTCCCCGCGGGACTTCCCCCATCCATGGGAGTCGCAGGAGTATTTTAAGTAGCGGATATCTCGATACATCGTTCGCTTACTCACGATTACTCGATATCCGGATTCTGAACTGAAGGTAATTATCGTATGTATCTGTATATCAGTCCAATATACATTTTAGCTTTACAGTTATTTCGTTTGGTAATACAGTTCCTTACCATTAACTATAAAAATGGAAAGAGAAATTTTACATAAATAATGATCTTCAATAAATTTTATTCTTTCACACAATTCATTTTTTAAGGTATCTAATTCTTCTTTTGAGGATATTATCTTTTTGAAAAAAGTATCTAATCCATGATGCCAGTTAGTAAAACCCCTTGATAGTAAGAATCTTCTCATTTGTTGTGGATAATTAGACGTGTATTCTGAAATGTTATAAGATATAAGTACACAACTTTCATTAATATTTTCCAACTTGAAACAATTCATTTATTATACCTCTTTACATATTAGTAATATTTTTTACTCATATATCTTTTTTTTGATAAAGGATTCGAATGCCTTAGCTCTTTCAAAAGATTCCTTCATTTCACTAAATACTTCTACCTCTCCATACTCCATTAATATTTGAACTTCTTGCGGTGATACCAACAAACTATCTTTTCTAAAATTATTTGTGTATTTCTTTTGTAAAACAAAAAAATACATTTTATATTTATTTTGTTTTAGCAACTCAAGAATGTTGATAGTGTTTTTTGCTCCTTCTGAAAAATTAGGGCATAAAGCAAATAATAATGGGTTAGAATTCCAATTCTTTTTAATTTTCCTTTCTAAGGAATTATACAATGAGTACCATTCACTCTCATCATCGTTTGACATCCTTTGAGTAATAAAACAATGATCTTCAAGATAATAATAAGAATGCCTACTATTGTCAGTGAGGCTATATAATGTTTCCGATTTCCCCCAATCAGAATGTCCTACAAGGATAAATGCCTTCAATAGACCCTCTATTGCACCCATACATTCCCCCTTTTTATAATCGTAACATTGTACTACTTTTAATCGGTCTGTCAAGGATATATCTGAAATATCGTAAATATTTTATCATTCTTATCAATTCGTGTTCATTCGTGGATTATTTTTCTTCTCCGCGATCTCCGTGCCACTGTGGCATCCCTCGGCACCTCGCCGGCTTTGGACGTCCGCTTGTCCTAAGCGAAGCGAAGGATGTCGTTGCACGGCGCTTCTTCCATCCTTGGGAGTCGCTCAACCTTTCCCCTATTCTTCCGATAATCTACAAAACTGCATTGTGAGGGGAATATGCGCGGTTTATTCACTATCGTAGTCCTTTTCGGGCTATCCGGCGGGTTATACGCCGAGACCTACAAGACAGTCCTGTCCGAACAGGCGAAGTATAAGGCCATCCTGACCAACCAGAACTTCATGTTCAATTCGCCGTTCCATCTCCAGGACGGGATCGTGTTTACCTATATCGGCGAGGCGAAAACAGTCCTTCTCGCGGGAGATTTCAACGGCTGGAAGGCTACGCTTCTATTCGAAAGAAAGACCAACAACATTTGGATCTATACCTGGGAAAAACGGATGGACAAGGGCCTGCACCAGTATAAGCTGATGGTCGACGGGATATGGATCGACGACCCGTTAAGCACGAACTTCATCATCGACCAGAGCGGCCAGAAGGTCTCGACTTTCACCCTCGAAGAAGACTTCATCCCGTTCAAGAAATACCCGTTACTGCTGAAGAACAACGAGTATGTCTTCCGTTACTTCAACCCCGACGCCCAGCAGGTCATGCTTGTCGGCGACTTCAACCATTGGAACCCGTACTCGAACCCGCTGACCTATGTCGGGGCGGGATGGTACGAGATGCGGATGACGATGTCGCCGGGATACCATATCTACTGCTATGTCGTCGACGGCGAATGGATACCCGATCCGGGCAACCTCGTACAGTACTCGGACACCACCGGAAGCATCGTCAATGTCCTCAAGGTGCCGGGCGAACTCAAGCCTTACTGATTAATCCCATTTAATCGCTATACTTATATTCTTCGCGAATTCCGCGTTTATTACTTGCCTAATAGCTATTTGTGTATTATAATATACCTTAGCGATATTAAGAGAGGTTTTTTATGTTCGACAGAAAATATTTGTTCACATCGGAGTCGGTCAGCGAAGGGCATCCCGATAAAATCTGCGATCAGGTTTCGGACAGCGTGCTTGACGCGTGTCTCGCGCACGATCCCGATTCCCGCGTCGCCTGTGAGACCTTTACCACTACCGGTATGGTCCTGATCGGCGGCGAAATCACCACGAAATCTGTTTTCGATTTCCAGGACCTTGTCCGTCAGACAGTCCGCGAAATCGGATATACAAAGCCCGAGTACGGCCTAGACTGCGACTCGATGGCGATCTTGAATACCATACACAAACAGTCCCCCGATATCTCTCAGGGCGTCACCTCCGGCACCAGCCTTTTCGGCGCTCAGGGCGCGGGCGACCAGGGGATGATGTTCGGTTTCGCGTGTAAGGAGACCCCGGAACTCATGCCCGCTCCTATTTCCCTCGCGCATAAGCTTCTGCTTTTCGCCTCGGAGCTCCGCAAGTCCGGCAAGGTCAAATGGCTGCGTCCCGACGCTAAGAGCCAGGTCACGATCGAGTACGAGGGCTACACCCCGAAACGGATCGATACGGTCGTGGTCTCGCACCAGCATGACGACATCTTCAAGAAGCACGACGATATGAAGGACGAGATCATCAAGCTCATCATCAAGCCCGTTCTCGAAAGCACCGGGCTTCTCGATAAAAACACCAAGTACTTCGTGAACCCCACCGGGCGTTTCGTGACCGGCGGCCCTCACGGCGACTCCGGCCTCACCGGGCGCAAGATCATCGTCGATACCTACGGCGGCATGGGCCGTCACGGCGGCGGCGCGTTCAGCGGTAAGGACCCGTCCAAGGTAGACCGTTCCGCGGCCTATATGGCGCGTTATGTCGCCAAGAACGTCGTCGCGGCGGGCTTCTGCGAAAGATGCGAAGTTCAGCTCGCCTACGCTATCGGCGTACCGTTCCCTGTTTCCGTCATGGTCGATACGTTCGGCACCGGCACTGTCGATGTCGAGAAGATCGAAGAAGCTATCAAGAAAGTGTTCGACCTTTCGCCCGCGGGGATCGTGAAGACCCTCGACCTCAAGAAGCCGGTCTATAAGAAGACCGCGAGTTACGGTCATTTCGGCCGTAGCGAGTTCTCATGGGAAAAGACCGACAAGGTCGACGCGTTGAAGAAAGAAGTCAAGTAGACAAAAGATAAAACGAAAGCCCCGCGCGATGCGGGGCTTTTTTGTTTATTCGTCGTTAAACCGGCTGCCGCTTAATCCGCCGCCTGACATTACTTCTTGCGCGCCGTAGAAAAGCATGACGCGGCGCGAACGTGAAAAGTATCTTCGATTGATAAAATAGGCGATTCCCAGACCGACGAGGGATGAAAACATTTCGCGGATTGTAATATGGCCGATTACGGCTCTCAGGATAAACAGCGCGGCGTTTACGATCAGAAAGATCGCGACAAGAGTTAAGTACTTTTTAGGGGTTTCCGGGTTTTTATTCCGCAATACCCTTGCCAAAAAAATACTGAAAACCGCGTCGACGGTTAAAACCCCGATGGAAACAATACCGAATGTTAAATCATCCTGAGCTCGAAGAAAGAATTCTAAAATGATGAACAGGATTGTGAGTATGCAGATCACGACGCTCGAGACAACACCCGAGTAAAAAAAGTACAGCCATCCCCCGAATTCATTCAGCGGCTTCTTCGAGTTCACAGCGCATAAAACGCCCGTCACGATCAGCACAACCAGAACCGCGCCCAAAAAGTACCAGACAAGCATCTATTTACCCCCAATTCGTTATCGGTCATCAATACTTCACGTACAGCACGGTCATTGCCGTACCGTTTTTCTCGATACCCCAAAGCTGGAATCCCGAGGCCGCCATCTTCGCGGCGTCATCCATCATCGCGGCGTCGCCGCCGGTGTAGCTCTTGATCTGCCAGCTCAGTTCGTCGCCGCCGGAATGCGAGAACTTGAACGCGCACGGCTTACCGTTCTGGTAAAACAGTGCGTAGGGCGCGTAGTTAGCCGATACCGGTGTATCGTACTTTGTCTCCAATGTCAGTATTTCGGCGGTGCCGGGGCCGTTATCCCATATCCTGATGAGTTCCTTGGGTTTGAGGTAGAGATACACTGTCTTCCCCCCCGCGAACGTCATATCGGCGGGCATCCAGCCGTTCTTCACGTCGGTCATCGTTTCCTGCTTGATCGACGACGGAGAGACGGTGGTGGAGACCTTCAGGAGCCAGTCGGCGTATAACGGGAAATCGGCCTTGACATACATCACAGAAACCCCGTTCTTGCCGTCGGACGAGATGCCGCGCGGGTACCACCCTTCCTTCCACATTTTCGATATTTCTATCTTCAGCGTTTTTTCTTCGAACTGATAGTGCTTGATGACATAGGGGAATACTCCATCCGCGTAGACCGTCGCGATGGAAATAACCGCCGCGAATATTAAGATAAACATTTTCATATTTTTCCTCTCGCATATAACATAACATTTATCGCCCGGATTATCAAATCGATTTTACGGGTGAATTTATTCTTAAACCCTGATCTCGCTCTTGATCCCGAGAGAGTCCTTTTCCTTCTCGAGGAGCGGATCGATATGCTCCGCAAGAAACTCTTCGACTTGCTGGGGCGCGCGTCCGATATAGGCGGACAGGTCGCCGATCTTGTCCCATTCGTCCTCGGGGATGGGGAATTTGCCGCTCGCGCGCATTTCCACGAGCATATCGAAATCCCGTCCGGCTCGGACGGCTTCCACCTTCTTCATCGCGAACTCGCGGATCGCCTCGTGAAGTTCCTGCCTGTCGCCTCCATGCTGGACGGCTTCCATCAGGATGTTCTCGGTCGCGTAGAACGGCAGATTGTTCAACAGTTCCGTCTTGATCACCTCGGGATACACCCGCAGGCCTTCTATTGTTTTGGTGTAGACTATCAGTATCGAGTCGGCGAGGAGAAACGCCTCGGGAATCAGCATCCTCCGGTTCGCGGAATCGTCCAGCGTCCGTTCGAGAAACTGGAACGAGAATGTGTACGCGGCGTTATCGAGAAGGGAAATCAGGTATCTCGCGAGCGACGACATCCGTTCCGCGAGGATTGGGTTGCGCTTGTAGGGCATCGCCGAAGAACCCACCTGCTTGTCCGAGAACGGCTCCTCGACCTGCCAGCTATGCTGAAGAATACGGATATCGTTTGCGGCGCGGTGCGCGGACTGGGCTATCGACGACAGGAGCGAGACAATCTGGAAATCGACCTTCCGCGTCAATGTCTGCCCGCTCACGGGAACGGTCTGTTTAAACCCGAGCTTATCCGCCACACGCCTATCGATATCGCGCACCTTGTCAGAATCGTCGCCGGTCAGCTTCATGAAGCTTGCCTGAGTCCCGGTCGTACCCTTCGCGCCGCGTGTGATCAGGCCGTCCATCCTGTACTCGAGGTCCTTGTAGTCGAGCAGGAGGTCGTACAGCCAGAGGCTCATCCGTTTCCCGAGGGTTGTCGGTTGGGCGGGTTGGAGATGGGTGTAGCCGAGAACGGGCAGATTGCGGTATTCGTCGACCTTCGCGCGGAGAGCGGACATGAGCGAAAGAAGCCTGCGTTTCACGAGCCTCAGGCCCTCACGGATCATCATCATGTCGGCGTTATCGGTGACGAACGCGGAAGTCGCGCCGAGGTGAATAATCCCGGCCGCCTTGGTTGCGACTTCTCCGTACGCGCGGATATGACTCATGACG
>MIBE01000052.1:33152-34523 GCA_001829415.1 Spirochaetes bacterium GWF1_51_8 | reverse complement strand
CCCCCGGTGCGCTTTCAGGTCGTCGATCTGCTCCTTTGTCACCGGAAGCCCGAGTTCGTGCTCGGTCTCCGCGAGCGCGATCCATACGTCGCGCCATGTCAGAAAACGGTGCTCTTCGGAAAATATATCGAGCATTTCCGCGGAGGCGTAACGGGTCTCCAGCGGATTTTTATAAACGCTCATTTCTTGTTCTCCTTGGTTGTATTGTAGGTGCGGATTAAAAGTTTTCTTAGCGACCGTTTCAGCGCCTGATCTTCGATCGATTCGAGTTCGGCGTCGATCTCCTTGTACGCCTCCGGTGAAAGTACCGGGGCGGGCGGACGCTTCCTCTCGGCTTCCTTCTCGGGCAGCAGAACCTGGCCGTTCCTGAAACGGATCTTGTCGATCTGCCGTTTGATATCGGGAATCCGTTTTTTAAGCTGGGCGTAAATATCGTCTTTCATCAACGCGAGTTCGGCGAGCCAGCTCGGGTCGTCCACATTGACAATCAGGTTTCGGTTATCGATATCCTCGGGGATCGTGTGCGCCGCGATCTGCGGGCCGGTCGCGCTTCCCCAGAACTCTCTGACCCTGCCGAGTATCCTCTGCCTTTCCGGGACGACATCGTTGACAAAGCGGCTTAGATGCCTGTAAAGCGGCATCGGTTTGCGGAAACTGCGCCTTTCTTCGCCGGACATATCCGTCATTTAATTCTCCGTAAAGGGCGGCTGTGTAAGCACCCTAAAATTATAAGGGAAAAGAAGATAATTGGCAAATTCACGGAAAAACGCTCAACCCTCGCGGGTTTACGCCGATGTATATATGGAACGACTATTCCTGAAAACGGAGGGATACAGATATGATGAGAGCGCTTTGGACGGCCGCGTCCGGAATGATAGGCGAACAGTTCCACATCGACGTCATCGCGAACAACCTCGCGAACATCAACACCGCCGGATTCAAGAAGTCCCGCGCCGAGTTCGAAGACCTGCTCTATCAAACCCAGCGTCTCGCGGGCACCCCCTCCTCCGAGATCAGCCAGTACCCCGTCGGCATCCAAACCGGCTTGGGCGTACGCCCGTCCGCGACCCAGAAGTTCTACACCCAGGGCAACCTCCAGCAGACCGGAAACGCCACCGATATTGCTATCGAGAACGAGGGTTTCTTCGGCGTGACTATGCCTGACGGCTCCAACGCGTTCACCCGCGACGGCACTTTCAAGATCGACGCCAACAAAGAGCTCGTGACCTCGCAGGGTTACAGGCTCAATCCGCCGGTCATTTTGCCCGACGATTTCATCAAAAGCACGCTGACTATCTCCCCCGACGGCCTCATCACGGTAAAAGTACCGGGACAGGACGATCCAGTCGAGGTCGGACAGATATACGTCTA
>MIBE01000052.1:0-33145 GCA_001829415.1 Spirochaetes bacterium GWF1_51_8 | reverse complement strand
ATCAACCCCGCCGGTCTCACAAACGTCGGCCAGAACTTGGTGAAAGAAAGCCCTGCGTCCGGCGTGGCCGTGCAGGGTATCCCCTCGCAGAACGGCTTCGGCACGGTTTTGCAGGGCTTCCTCGAAATGTCCAATGTCAGCGCGGTACAGGAAATGGTCGATATGATCGTCGCCCAGCGCGCCTACGAATTCAACTCCAAGTCCATCCAGACCTGCGACTCCATGCTCGCCACCGCAAACAGCTTGAAACGTTAAACAATAAAGACCTATTCCTGACGGGGAGCACGATAAGTGTTCCCCTTTTTTTGTCATTACGGGCGTAGGTGAATCAATCCGTCTCACCTTTTTTGTCATTGTGAGCGAAGCGAATCAATCGATACCGGTACCTTCTCCCTTTCCTTATTATCCTCCTGCTATTTCAAGCGATCTGTTACTTTCTTTCATCTCTTTCTCAAGCACGCGCTTTGTATCTTCCCATAATCCATGTTATAATAAGTTCTGACAAGAAAAAGAGGCTTTCATGCGGCGATTTTTAATAATTACAGCGCTTTTCCTGATACTCCCGGCGCTCTTCGCGATAGGCGGGGCGGAATACAAAACGCTCCTCAAGGAGATCGACGGGAAGGGTTTCGCGACCGACAAACTGGCGATCCTCGGTAAGTATGTATCGATCTACGACTTCACGGTCGCCGAGGCCGCTGCCGTGATCGGACGATTCAGCTTCTCGACCGACAAGCTGAAGGCGCTCGCGATGTTCTCTAACTCGCTTTCCGACCTGTCGAATTCTCACAAGCTCGCGGAAGGTTTTTCCTTTACGAGCGACAAGGAAAAAGTTCTGACGGTCACCGCGCAATGGAAAGCGGCGGCGAAGAATTCCCCTCAGGTCCCGGATATCGTCAAGTCCCTCGCGAAACAGCTCTCCGCGCCGGGCTTTTCTAAAGAGAAAATGGCGCTTTTCAAGAAAACGCTCCTTTCGCTGAAAGACCCGTTATCCGCCCATGACATCCTGACCGTGATGGGTTCGTTTGATTACAGCGCGGACAAGGTGGACGCTCTCGCTATGCTGGGCAGGTACGCCGCCGGGATATTCTGCGCCGACGCCGCGTCGATCCTGAAGAATATCCCCTTTTCCGCCGACCGCCTGAAAGTCCTCGGAATCGTGAAGGACTGGGTGTTCGATACCCAGTACATCCTGACACTGATCGGATGCTTCGATTTCGAGGAAGATATCGTCGCGGCATGGAAAATCCTCAAGACCGTAAAACCGGTCAGCCTTCTCTTCGGTATCGTGAAAAATTCCCCGGCGGTCTTCGTGATCGACTTCTCCGGCAGTATGACCGTGAAATTCGATACGGGCGGCGGTTCGGTCACACGCCTAGATTACGTCCTGAGCGAACTTGAGAACGCCATCACCAACCTGCCGTCAACGGTAAATTTCAATATTATCGCGTTCCACACCGAGGTCTACGCGTGGTATCCGCTACCCCAGCCCGCGACCCCGGAGAATATCAAGAACGCGGTAAAGTTCGCGAAAAGTGTCGGCACCGAGGGCGGCACGGCGATCTACGACGCCCTCAAATGGGCGTACACCCAGAAACCCAAGGCGATCTATTTCCTGACCGACGGCATCCCTACCCACGGCGAGAAGACCGCGGTGAAGGACATCCTCGACGACGTCAGGCTCTGGAACATATCGAACCCCTGCCCGATCTTCGCGATTGCGTTCCTCAAGGGAAATTTTGCCGGGGATGACAAGGCCGCATCGAAGGACTTCCTCTCGCGGCTCGCCGAACTTACGGGCGGAACGCTCAAGGTGATGGAATAATGAGCGGGAAACACACCTACACCGAGGAAGGGAAGTTCGCCGGGTCGCGTCTCGACGCCGCTGTGGCCGCGCTCTACCCAGACTACTCGCGCAGTTTCCTCAAAACCGCCGAAATTGAACCGTCGGTCAACGGCAAGCCCGCTAAATGGAGCCATAAGCTCAAACCCGGCGACATCGTCGAGTTCGAAATTCCCGAAATCAAGCACCTCGAGCTCGTCCCGCAGGACGTGCCGTTCGACATCCTCTATTCCGACGACGACATCGCGGTCATCAACAAGCCCTACGGACTTCCGGTGCACCCGTCGCACGGCCATCCCGACAAGACGCTTGTAAACGGGCTGCTGTTCCGGCTCGGCGATAAGATCACCGGGGTGGGCGGCGCCGACCGTCCAGGGATAGTGCACCGTCTGGATATGGATACCGCCGGCCTCATGGTCGTCGCGATGAACGATCATTCCCACCGTGTGCTCTCCGAGATGTTCCGTGAGCGCAAAGTCGGTAAAATCTATCATGCTATTGTCAAGGGTCACCTTCCCGGCAAGGGCCGTTTCGAGCACCCGCTCGGGCGTTCGCACTCCAATCCGCTCAAGCGCGCGGTAATCCCGGTCGCGGACGGCGGCAAGCCCGCGATCACCGAGTACAAGGTGCTCGAGTACCTCGACGAGCATGCGTATGTCGAGATCGTGCTTTTGACCGGGCGGACTCACCAGATCAGGATTCATTTCGCCTACGAGGGGCATCCGATTGCGGGCGACCCGCTCTACTCGCGTCACCCGAAGGCTTACGGTCTATCCGGGATCGCCCTTTGCGCGAAGGAGCTTTCGTTTACGCACCCCTCGACCGGCAAGGAAATGTCGTTCAAGATCGAGCTCCCCGGGGAGTTTTCCGCGCTTCTCGAACGGCTGAGAAAATCCTTACCCTGAACCTCAAGTTGATTCGGAAAGGTGCAAGTTTTCAAACATTTCCGCCTATTTATCCAGATTATTTCATTTCCGGCATTGCTAATCCGAAGATTCATAGGAATACTCTCACGGGGTTCTTATGCGGACACAGCGGCGAATCAAGGGAACGTTATCCCTAAAAAACTCAGGCGACCTGACGGTCTATTTTATAGGGGTCGGCAGCGCGTTTACACGTGAAAACGCCCAGACAAGCATGCTTGTCATCAAGGGTGACGACCATGTCCTGATCGATTGCGGGAGCACTTGTCCCAACGCGCTTTACCAGATCGGGGTCAATCTCTGCCAGATCGAGCGTATCCTCGTCACCCATTCGCACGCCGACCATATCGGCGGACTGGAACAGCTCGCGCTGACATGGCGGTATGTGGTAAAAAAGAAACCTTCGCTGGTCATCACCCCCGAATACCAAAAAATCCTCTGGGACTTTTCCCTCAAAGGCGGATGCGGGTTCGGCGAACGGCACGACGGGAAATACCTCGAATTCGAGGACTTTTTCGACGTCATCGAGCCGAAACTATTGAAAGGCTATTCCCGCGATTTCTATGAGGCGAAGATCGGTTCGATCAACCTGAAGATCATGCGGACGATGCACTTCCCGGACAGCTCGACAAGCTGGAAGGATAGTTTTTGGAGCACGGGGATCGTGATCGACGACCGGGTGTTCTATCCCTCGGATACGCGATTCGACCCGGAACTAATCTCCGAAATCGAGGAGAGGTTCAAGCCCGAGGCGATGTTCCACGACACCCAGTTCTTCACCGGCGGGGTGCATGCGTCGCTCGACGATCTCTCCACCCTTCCCGCGGCGGTAAAAAAGAAAATGCACCTCGTGCATTACGCGGATACGTGGCGCAGTTTTGAAAAGAAAATCGCGGAATACGGTTTCGCCGGGTTCGCGATGCCGAATACATATTACATTTTTTCCGGTAAGGATAAGAAATGAAGATCGAACCATTGGATGACGGGAAACTCAGCCTAAAAAACAACGGCCATCTAACAATATTCTTTCCCGGAGTCGGGAGCGCCTTTTCGAAAAAGCACTATCAGACAAACCCGATCATCATCAAGGGTGACGATCACGTGATGATCGATATGGGCACCCGTTCGAGCCAGGCCCTTTACGAGCTCGGTGTCAAGGTAAGCGATATCGATAATTTCCTCATCACTCACTCCCATGCCGACCATATCGGCGGACTGGAAGAAGTGATGCTGATGGGGCGTTACGTCTCCCACAAAAAACCCAGCGTGATTATCAACGAGGAATACCAGAAGATACTCTGGGAGAAATCCCTGCGCGGGGGATGCTCGTACAGCGAAGAATCGTTCGGGAAGTTTCTCGGTTTCGAGGACTTCTGGAATATCATCCGCCCCGAGGAAATGAAGGACTATCCCCGCGAAACCTGGCACGCGAAGATCGGCCCGATCGATATCAAAGCCCCGCGTACTATGCACATCCCCGAGCATTCGTTAGACTGGCGTTCGTCGTTCTGGAGCTGCGGGGCGATTATCGACGAACGGATATTCTTCACAAGCGACTCGCGCTTCGATCCGGACCTTCTCCTGTCGTTCGATAAGATGTTCCACTTCGAGAAAATATTTCACGATACCCAGTTCTTTACCGGCGGGGTACACGCCTCGCTCGACGAACTCGCCACCCTGCCCGACGACTTGAAATCGCGGATGTACCTCGTCCATTACGGAGACAACTGGCCGAGTTTCGAGGATAAGGTCAAAGAACTCGGTTTCCCCGACCTCGTCCGTCAATGGATGTACTACAAGTTCTAAGACTGAACCTCGGGATAATGCACCATGCCCGTGGCAATCTCGCGCTCTTCTTCCGTCATACCGCCCACGACCTTCCCCTGTTCGATAGCGCCGCGTTTTTCCTCGCCGAGCTCAGGATGCGCCTCGATGTATTCCGCCGCGCGTTTCAGCCGTGTCGCGGTTTTTGCGCGCCGCTCAAGGATGCTCGATAACACCAGCCCGATTGCGAACAGGCTGAAGAAGCCGATAAACAGGTAGAGCTTATCGAACTTCACCATATCTCTTAAAAAAAACAACGCACCGAGAAGCGCGATCATCACGATATAAAAGATGTTGCGGATTTTACGGCTGTCTTTCGACAGCCAGGGCGCTTCCCACGCCCCGGAACGCCAGGACATATATTCTCCTACTGGTAAAATACTTTCATCATACCGAACCGCTCCATCACCTTCGCGGACTTCATCGGCTCGTAGACAAAAACCGGATTGCCGTTCGACTTTACTGTGATCACATACGGCTTCCCGAGCACTTGAGTGATATGGTAATAGGTCGCGAACTCGGCAAGGTCTTCCGCCCAGCTCGTACTGCCGTAAAGGGTGACGAATGGCGAGGCGGAGAAGTTCCGGTAGAGCTTCTCGGCCTTAGCGAGCTTGATATTCGGCCCGCCCCATCCGTATACGGAAACCTGTTTCCGCATCTGGTAATCGTTATCCGGCAACGGCAGTTTGAGCCCGTCCCAGATACCGGTCACGAACGGCGTCATCTGCTTGGGCATCTTGCTGAAAAAAACCATCATTTTCCACTGGAAGTCGTCGGCATACGGGGTGATGTTTTCGACATAGTCGATCCCGTGAGTGACCTCGTGGAGAAGGATATAGAAAAATCCGTTGTACCCCGTTCCGGTTTCGATCTCGACCGTATAGCCGGAGTTGTCGGGAATAAAGCAGGTCATATCTTTCTGGCTGACCCATTTTCCGAAAGGAGATTTCAGCGTCGCGGGATTGAATATGATATAAAAATACTCCTTGCCCGCTTCATCGGCCGCGATATCGGTCATCCCTCCGCCCATGAACGTATCCACGAAATAGATACCCAGCATCCTCTCTTTCATGATCTTCTGATGCAGGGGCGGAAGCATCTCGATATAGTTGCTGATTTCCTTCATCTCGGACGGCGACGGGGTATAGTTCGCATAGCTTGGCATATTATCGAGCGCTTTCAGGTAGCTCAGCAAGTTTTCAGAAACAGGCTGTACCCGTTCGATCAGCGGTTTGGACAATATGTCCTTCGGGTACTGTGAGAATTGCCGGTACGGCTGTTTGAGTACCGCGATAACTTCCTGTGTCTCCTGTTTCGTCAGCATATAGTAGGTGCACCCGAGCATGGCGAGCGCGATGAGAATCCAGAGTTTTTTCACATAATCCCCCTTTATTTGGTCTTCAGCTTCTTGATAAACTTTATGGCCTCACGCAGGAAAGCTTCGGACTGTTCCTCGTGCGGAATATGCCCGCAGTTCGAGATCACCGCCAGTTCCGCCGACGGGATCAGGTTTGTCAACGAGACGGTCTCGGACGGCGGAACGATTTCATCATGATCACCCGTGACCAATAGGACGGGGATGCCGAGCTTGCCGAGGTAGTCCTTCGAACTGTTGCCTCCGGTCGCCTTAGTGAATTCCCACAATCCGATATCCCAATTGCTCATCGAGAGCGGTTTCCGGTACAGGGCGATATCTTCCTCTGTGATCTTATTCGTATCGAACCATGCCGAGGCGAGGATTTCCATGCCCCAGTTTTTGATATTCCTCATGAGTAACGGCGCAATGTGATTGACGGACGGAATCGAATAGATAAGCTGCGCGAACCCGGGAGGCCCGGAACTGATGATCGCCGGATCGACAAGGATCAGCGCCTTGATCTTGCCGGGATAAGTCCCCGCCGCTGTCACCGCGACAGTCCCGCCGGCCGAATGCCCGACCCAGACCGCGTTGCTATACCCCAGACTGTCGAGCAGACCGAACGCATAACCGATCTGTTTCTGCATCGAGTACGGGTTGCCGTTCGTCCAGTTTCCGGGCAGTAGCCGTTCGGTCAACCCGAAACCGAGTCTGTCGAACGCCACGACCGTGCCGTACTTCGCGAGCTCCGGCATCACCTTCCGCCACGAGTAAAGGCTCGCGCCGAAACCGTGGAGAAGCAGGAAGACCGGTTCGCCCTTACCCGCCGTCTTATAATGCACCTTTACACCGCCGATGTCGGCGAATTTACTGTCCGGATCGGCGAGCTTAGCTGTGGGCAGCGTACCCTCTACGGGCGGCACGGGTATCGCAAGGGGGGCGATAAACAGTCCCAGTATAATCAGCCCGATTGCGATCATCAGCCACCCCCGTTTTTTACGGTTTTCTTCGTCCATTCCGCTCCCGTCCTTACTCTAACATACAGCAATAATCTTACCGGAAAACCCCGGTTTTGTCAAACACAAATTTATCAGAACGGTATCCTGAACGCGAACTCCACCGGCCCCGGAAGAATATCCTGAATCTCATCCTGAGGCGCCCCGGCGTTCATCAGCCAGAGCGTGAATAGCTGGGAGAAGTCGATCAGCATGTGCGCGGTCACAGAATGGGTGAGGCCGCCCCGGAGATAGAGCAGATCGAGATAGAATGTCAACACAGAGCGGCGGAGAAAGTTCAACGCGATCGTACCGCCGGATAAGCCCATCTCGATTTCCTGCGGGACATGCACCGCCGGGAAAAGAGTGCAGTCGAGTATCGCCGCGTTAGCCAAACCGGACGTCGCCCCTACATCCTCGAAAAGGAAACCCCGGAACAGAGCCTCTTCGGAGATCGATATGATCGTCGACTCGAGATAGAAGAAGGCGAGCATCACCGGTATCGACACATACGCCGGCACTTCCCATTGCCCGAGATAGCTCTTTCCGGTCGTCCACATCGCGTCCTTATGCGAGTACATCACGAGCGGTCCGATCACCCCTGCGACCGGCAGGAGCAGCATCATCATATCGTTGTAATGCCTGCCGTCGAGCGGCGCGGTAAACAGCTCGCCGAAACCGTAAGCCTTCCATGTGGTATCGAGCGGGTTGTTCTCGCCGAGCATCATGAAGTCCGCCGCGTCGCCAAGTTCCTCCCGCCATTTATCGTTATAGATTCCCTGCGCCGCATGAGCGCGGGCGTTAAAGTACGCGACATACGAGGAATAGAACGCCGCTTCCATGATCCAGTTGTAAGCGAATTGACCGAGAAGCAGGGCGTCCGGCATACTGTCGAGCGCCCGTTCGATCCCGACCAGCCCGCCCATCCCCATTGTCATGAATAGCCCGTCGAGCGGATTGACGAAATAGATCGGGACGAGCGACGCGCCCATCATGGCAATATCTTCCCAGTAGGACAGATTGAACGCCGAGCCGAAAAATAACGGTGTGAGGCTGAAACCGGCCGCGATGCTCGGCGCGAGAATGCACTCGAAATAGCTCCAGCCGGTTCCCGGCTGTTCTACCGGCTTCATGGGCTGGGGTTTAGCTTTATCGCCTCCGCTGAAATGCCCGCCGAATGTCTCCTGCGCGAATAAGCCTTGGACGGTCAAAACAAGCGGAATACATAGGACTAGAAACTTTTTTCCCATCGACATCCTCCTTTCCCCCTTCACCTTAACGGTTTAATTATAAGACATTGCTCACAATAACGCTATTATTTAAAAATCCCGGCATTAGATTTGACAGAAATCCCGTAAAGCGGTAAAGTATATTGGATATGTTAAGGGGCACGGGGATGGATTTTGAAGCACTGGACGACGTACCGGAACGTGATAGTCTAATAAACACATTTATAGCCGACTTTTTGTCAAATCTCGATGAAAACGAAGATCAGGTCAAGGATTCGTTTAGTGACGATTCACTGCCGCCGTGGTTCTATAAATTCATCATCAGCTTCCTCACCAATCTCGAGTTCGATAACGAAGAGGCCAAGCAGCATTTCTACAAGATACTCAACCACCGGGGAGAGATTTCCCATTCAAAGAAAAAGATCGATATCCGGGTCGCCGCGCTCGATTATTTTATAAACACGGCGAAAATCCTGAAAAACCCCATCTTCATCGAGTACGGGCTTTTTGAAAAAATATACACCCATAGCAAGGAAGACCCGAAGACCCGCTGCTACAACCCGCGCTTCTTCAAGGAATTCGTCCAGAAGGAAATCATCCGCGCCGACCGTTACCAGCAGAAGTTCTCGGTCATCCTGCTCGATCTCGACAACTTCAAGACAGTCAACGATAAGGAAGGCCACCTTTACGGCGACGAAGTCCTGATCCGTTTCAGTAACGTGCTCCGCGAGCATGTGCGTGGCGAAGACATCGTGTCGCGCTTCGGGGGCGACGAGTTCGCGATCCTGCTCCCGCAGACAGGCCGGATCGGCGCGAGGGCTATCGCCGAACGTCTCAAGGAAAGGATCACCCGCGAGTTTACCCAGGACAACCGTTCGGTCACCGAGTTCAAGATCACTTTTTCCGCCGGGATCGCGACCTACCCGTTCGATGCCACGGACTACAACTCGCTTATCGAAACCGCCGACAAAGCGCTTTACCGCTCCAAGTTTATGGGTAAGAACACGATCTACGACCATCTCGAACATGAGTACAACCAGCAGGTCCGTGACGGCCAAGAGCACCGGAAAAGTCAGCGTTTCAGACTGCGCCAGAATAACATCATATCGCTATTGGATAATCCCGACCTCGTCAAGATTAACGCCCGTATCGTAAATATCAGTAACGGCGGAGTCTTGCTCGAGTGCCACGGCACATTATCGGACGACCTGAAATTCAAAGACTTCGGATTTAATGTCGATAAGCTGGGCGCGCAGATCATGGAGAACCTCAACCTTAAGGGAAAGGTCGTGCGTGTGAACCAGGAAGAAAGCAGGCTGAAATTTTATATCGCGCTGAAATTCGACGAGGAGATTTCCCCCGAGATGTGGGAAGTGATCGAGAAGTTCGGCGAAACCGCCGTCGATTAGAACTCCAGCACCCCTTCGGCAAAAGTCCTTACCTTACCGCCGACCCTGATATCGTAATTATCCTCATTCCGGATAGTCCTGACATAAAGCGCCGACGGGCGATTGACTTCCGCGCCCTGAAGGATCGTGACATCGATATCGACATCGCGGGTATAACGCGCCAGGTATGCGCCGAGGCATCCCGCCGCGCTCCCGGTCGCCGGGTCTTCCGCTATCCCGAACTGCGGGGCAAACATTCTCGCCCGCACCAGTCCGCCGTTCATCTTCTCCGGCGGAATAAAACAATAGAACGGCGTCCCGTCCTTCTCGTCCACCTTACCGCTCCCGGAAGAAAACACCGTAGCCGAACGTTTCAGGACGTCGGTATTCGCGAGCGGAAGCATCAGGAAAGGGATCCCTGTCGAAACGATGGCGGGCGGGTATCCGGGGTAGAGGTCGCTCATATAAAACCCGTACTTCTCAGCGATCGTCTTGACATCGAACTCCTGTTCGAAAGCGGGCGGGTTCTGCTTCATCCAGAAAGCCCCGTTTTCGGTCTGGTACTTCACAGGAATCTCGCCCACCGGGAGATTGAGCTTGATCTCCTGCGACAGGGAAAGTTTATACTTTGACGCGACCACCGCCGCCGTTCCGAGCGTGGGATGTCCCGCGAACGGTACTTCCTGGCCGGGGGTGAATATCCTCACCGTGAACGTGTTCTTCTTTTTATCGAGCACGAACGTCGTCTCGGAAAAATGGAATTCCCTGGCGATGAGAAGCATCTCCTCGTCGGTCGGCGTTTCTTCCGGGAAGACTACCGCAAGCTGATTCCCGCCGCCCCTTTCTTCCGCGAAGACGTCCACAATCCTGTATTCAGCTTTCATTTCGATACCCTCTGTTTTTCGCTGATTATCGCCCTGATCTTGTCGATCAGCATCCCGAACCCGACCTCGTTGTAGCCGCCGTTGGGAATGATCACATCCGCGACCCTCTTGGTCGGTTCGATGAACTGTTCGTGCATGGGCTTGGTGAAATTCTCGTACTGCGCGATCACCGATTCGAGGGTGCGTTTCCGTTCCACCACATCGCGCTTGATCTTGCGGATCAGCCGCAAGTCGGAATCGGCGTCCACAAACACCTTGATATCCATGAGCGATACGAGGTCGTCATTCTCGAAAATAAGAATCCCCTCGACTATCACGACCGGCGACGGGGCTATCGGTATGACCTCGTTCGTCCTGTTATGCTCGATATAGGAATAGACCGGCATCTCGACCGTGCGCCCCTCGCCGAGACGTTTCAGGTCGGCGATCAGCAGGTCGGTATCGAACGCCGAGGGGTGATCGTAGTTCACCTTCGGGCGTTCCGGCAGCGGGATATGGTCCTGCCGTTTATAGTAGTTGTCGTGACGGATCAACGCGACTTCCGTAGTGAACTCGCCGATAATCCTGTCGGCGAGCGTCGTCTTCCCGGAGGCCGATCCGCCCGCGATCCCGATAATGACCGGGTCTTTCAAAATTGCTCCTTAGAGCAGGATTCCCGCGATAGCCGCGGTCATCCATGACGCCAGCGCGCCGCCGAACATCGCCTTAAGCCCGAGCGAAGCCAGGTCGCCGCGCCGCTGAGGCGCAAGCGCGCTGATTCCGCCGATCTGGATACCGATAGAGCTGAAGTTCGCGAAACCGCAGAACGCGTAGGTCGAGATGATCACGGCCTTCTGCGAGATCAGCATCGCGCCGGTGGTCAACGTTCCCGCGATGACCGCTTTATTCGCGTTGATGTGGTCGCCCAATGTCAGGTATGCGATGAACTCGTTCACGGTAATCTTCAGCCCGAGCATATTGCCCACATGACCGGAGTCCGCCCACGGTACGCCCATGATGAACGCGAGGGGCCGGAAGATGAAACCGAAGAGTTCCTTGAGGCTCATCGGGAAAATACCCGCGTGGCCGCCGTCCGGGCCGAGAACCCCGCCGAGGATCATCCCGTCGATCAGCTTATCGCCCCATCCTATCAGTACGTCGACAAACGCGAGGATCGCGATAAACGTCAACAGCATCGCGGCGACATTGACGGCGAGCTTCAAGCCGTCGGTCGTACCGTTCGCCACGGCGTCGATAATATTGTCGCCGACCTTGATCTCAGGCATCTCCGCGTCGCCCGCGGTGACAGAATGCTCGGTCTCGGGGCGGATGATTTTCGCGATCACAAGCGCCGCCGGCGCGGACATCACGCTCGCCGCTATCAGATGCGTCGCGGGAACCCCCATCCCGATGTATGCCGCGAGCACGCCGCCCGCGATTGTTGCGAAGCCGCCGATCATCACGGCGTTCAGTTCGGACTTTGTCATATCCGCGAGGAACGGTTTTATCATAAACGGGGATTCGGTCTGCCCGACAAAGATATTCGCGGAACAGGAAAGGGTTTCGGCACCGCTCGTCCCCATATTCCACATCATAAATTTACCCATCGACGCGATCACGAGCTGGATGATCCCGAGATAGTACAGCATCGACATGAACGCCGAGAAGAAGATGATAGTCGGGATGACGCTCACAAGAAACACGTAGATATTGTTCTTCCGCATCAGGTCGACCACCTGAGTCCCGAGCAGAAATTCCGTGCCCTTCCATGTCAGCGACAGGAACGCGGTGATCTTATCGGACGCTATTTCCATGATCTGCCGCCCGGAGATGTCACGCGCCCAGAGTACCGCCACACCGATCAGCAGGAGCGCCACGAAACCGTTGCGCGCCCATACGCCTTTTTTCGCGATCAGCGAAACGATATAAAACACGAGAACCCCGATCAGGATATAGCTCGCGATATGCAGATTCCCGATCTTCTCGACAAAATAGAACCCGACGATGATAGCCGCCGCTCCGAGTAGGATCAGCACTGCGAAAAGGATCTTATTCATCTTGATATTCTGCATATCTTTCTCGAATATATAGAATAGAACCATATATGTGAACACGAAGATGCCGATGAACGACAGGAGTCCCGTTCCGAGCACGATAGTCGCGAAGAGGAACTGGAGAACCACGCCCCAGATTACCGTACGGAGCTTAATCGCCTTGCGGTTGTTCGACATCAGGAACGCTATCCCGAGCATGACGAACAATCCGGCGACGCTGATAAAACGGTACCATTCGGGCGCGACATCGACGTTCACTGTAAGCGTCACGGGGGCGCTTTCGTTGCCCGCCGCGTCGATAGCCTTGACATCGAACTTATGCGTACCGTTGGGCAGGTCCTTCACCGGGAAGCTCCATTCAACCACACCCGACGCGGTCAGCCATTCGCCGCCGTCGATGGAATATTTCACTTCCTTCACCCCGGAAAGCGTCCCGATCCCCTCGTCCGCTGTACCTGCTACGGTAAACGCCGCAAACGGGATACGGGTGTTCGTGCCCTGGAGCGTAAACTTCACCACGGGCGCGGTTGTGTCCGTGGCCGACGGATTGGCATAGAACGGGATCGTGATCGGAAGGGTCTTCTTGCCGTCGGCGGATTCCGCGTGCACGTAGAGGATATGCTTCCCGGCGGATAGTCCGTCGAGGGTGACCTTCCAGAGAGCGGTGCCTTCGGCGGGTTTGAGGTCGCCCGGCTTGTCGACCGCGGCATACACCGTCTTGATCGCGCCGACATCGGCCTTTACCGACTTGATACTGCCGGATATCGTCACCGCCTTACCGGACAATTCGCCGTTCTCGGCGGGAGTCAGGATGACAATATCGTAGTTTTCCAGCAGACCCGTAGGTACGCTTTCCTGCGCGGACAACGCGCCGAATACAATGAATAAAGCCAGGAATCCCAAACCGAGCATCTTCTTCATACGGTTACCCTCCGGAAGGTTGTGATTTCGACGGTTCCCCATGACTCAATCATGGTCACTAATAAAACTAATTCTAGAAAGTGACCCTTTGGCGTATATTAAAAACATTGGGAGTTCAAAAGACTCACCAAAAAAGCAAAGCCTCTGTTCTTTTTTTCCCCCTATGGCATGCCTTCGGGGACAGGCTGCAAACCCAGAAAGAAAGAGGTTCCCCGCCCGATGCTGTTCCAGAGAAGAGGGGCGCGAAACGGGCGCCTCGATACGCTACGCTACTCGGCATCCGGATACTGAGCGCCGTGCTTTCTGCCGAAGGCAGTCAGGAAGTCGAAGCACCGTTCCGCTTAGTAGAAATCACGGCACAGCGGCGGGGTTCGAACAGCCGAAGACATAAATACATGATTGAAGTTGGCTGTTTCACCCGCGCACTTTAAAGCGCTTAAAACTCCCGGAAAATCCGAAGAAAAGGCATTTGTCCGACGACCGCAGGGAGGAGTTATGCCTTTTCCGGATTTTCCGGCTCTTCCCCTAAGCTTTATCCGCGCGGCGGGTATTTCTTTGCTTACTTTCTTTCTGCCCGCTCAGAAAGAAAGTAAGAGTGTATTCAAAGGTTTTCTAATCGTGACCAAAAATCATAATTGATATTCTAGATGTATCAGTTTCTAGAACCGCTCTTATTATAATGCAGGATTGGATTTTATCAACAGAAAAAGTATTCCGCCCGCCGAAAAACGGTTTCTACCAGTTTGTCCAGATATTCGTCACCCACTCGGGATGGTCGATGAACGGGTTGCGGTTGAACTGGTAATTGCTGTAGATCAGGTTGTTACGGAGCATTTCCGCGGCATTGGTCGGATCGGCGAGATGCCATTGGATAAGCGTGGAGAGTTTGCCCATATACGGGATATCGCTGCCCAGAAGGGCGAGGTTATCCACCAATTCCAGATTAGGCTCATAGGTGAAATTGCCCTCGTAGCGCACCGCCATATAGAACATCGCGCGCGCGATATCACCCTTCATGTTGTCCGGCGGCTCCCATGAGATACTGGCGTTCTTCTTCAGGCTGGGGGAAATAACACCGTTCGTCAATAACAGGTAATTACCCGTGTTCCAGAGCGGTGTTCCGCCGATGTCGAATGGATAATTCAAACGATCCTGATTCACACCGCCGATTGCAGGGCGCAGGGCGAAGATGTCTGTGTAGGGAGGCCAATCGGTCTCATCGTTAAACCCGTAACTGTTCGGCCAAAGGTGCTCGCGTTCCCAGATTGTCCAACGGTCTTCCGTGCCGGTGCTCTGTTTGTTCTTCGCGATGGATTGGTTCGCGTAGATAGTGAGAACATTGTTCGCATTTAACGGGTCTTGGTCGATCGCCCTGAGCGCATCCCAGACATCGAGACTCGAACTTGTATATGGCAATACCGTGTGCCCGTCGATAATGCTGTGCAATGCCGCCTTCAACTGCGCGCCGGTCTTCCCGTAGGCCGACGAGTAGTAGTTAAACCACGGGTCGCTCGAAACATAGAACGTATTGATGATAAACGACACCTGCGTCACGGCGCTTTCGACACCGAGCAGGTTCTTCGCCTTGACATAGAGCGTGTAGCTCCCGTTGGAGAGCGAGAGGTTCGTCTGCCATCCCGACGCCAAAGAGCCGGAGAGTACGCCGTAAGCCTTCTGGAACGTGACGCCGTTAAGCGACACATACACCCCTTCGAGCCCGTTCGCGTCCCCGGCCGTACCGGATACCGCGATCTGTGTGTTGGTGTATATCTTCCCGCTGACCGCGGGTTCGTCTATCGTCACCGACGGCAGGTTTGTGCCGCTTGTCCCCACCTCGATATTGAGGAGCAGGTTCTTCTCGTTGAGGGTGACACCGTTCGCGCCCTTCCCGATAATCCTGAAGACGTTGATCCCGCTGTCCACCTCGTAGACCTCGAACATGATCGACCACGAGCCGTCGGGCAGGACATCCGCGTATTTTGGATTGTACCCGCCGATTACTACTATAGAAGAGATATCGCTTCCCTTGATGCCTTCGATCACGACCGGGCGCACGACGTATGCGCCATTCGCCGGGGTAAGGACGATCAGATTGGTATACTTAGGACCGCCGCCCGTATCGTAAAGGTCGCTGAGGTTGGTGCACGACAGCAGACCGAAAAACACGGCGAGAGCAAATAACGCGATTTTATAAAATGTCTTTTTCATATTCAGCTAAAAGTCCGCTATCAGGTTCACCCATTCCGGGTGGTCGATAAACGGGTTGCGGTTGCCCTGTATCAGGTATACCGCCTCGTTGCGGTCGATCTCCTTCTGGCTGACCGGGTCCTGGGTATGCCATGCGCGGAGCATCGCTTCCATCCATGAGAGCAATGTCGCGTGATAGGTGCCGTCGGAACTGCTCCACCCGGAATCCTCGCCGTAGTAACGGATACACATATAGAAGTAAGTGCGGGCGAAATCGCCCTTATACTCGTCGATAGGCTCGAACACCGGATTGATACCCGGATACCCCGGCCATGTGCAAACACCCTTTTTCGATCCGTTCTGCGACGTCCAGCTCGCGCTGTTTACTTCGCCGAACGCGTAATTGCCCCGCTGTCCGTTGACATAGCCGTCGGTCGGGTAAAGGTGGAACAGGTCGCTGTACATCGGCGTAAGATCGTTAAACCAGCTCTTTGGCCAGGAATGCTCCCTGTTGTAACAGCTTCCTTCGCCGCTGTAACTACCGCACTGCCCGCTAACAAATGTATACTCATAGGGCGGGGTACCGCCGGGGATGTCCGAATACATATCCCACACCTTGCCGTTAACCTTTTTATCCGTGCTCTGGAAATGAGTCCAGAGGCTGTCGTACGATTGAGAAGAGTGCCCGTCGATCAGGTCGTTCAAGTCCTGTTTGAGCGTCGGCGACCCGGGATTGATCCCGTTGTAATAAGGATGCCCCGTGCCTGTATTGGTATAGACCGAGAACGTGACCGACTTCTGCGGGCTGTACTGGCCGATCGAGTCCTTCGCGCGGACTATCGCGGTATAGTTCCCGGTCGCGAGATAAAGGTTCGTGCTCCAGCTCAACGTGCCGGACACCTTCTTGTACGCGCCGCCGTTGATCGACACTTCAACCGACACGACCGAGTTGTCGTCGGACGCCGTTCCTGTCATCGCGACCGGCAGAGCGGTGAACGACTGGCCGCCCGACGGAGCCGAGATGCTGACAGTCGGGGGATTGTCCGATGTCCCGCCGGTATCGAACTGGAACGTATAGCTATTGGTATGGCTGACATTGCCGTAATTGTCGACAGCGTAATAGTACAGCCCCTGCGGCGAGCCTTCGTTGGACAGACGTACCGCGAGCGACCAGTTGGTCGTGCCGGAAGCCTGCTTGAAGCACGCGAGGCAGTTCAGCGCGATGTAGACCGCCTGCACGCCCGTAGAGTTCGGCTGAGGATCGCTTGCCGTGCCGGTGATCGTGAGATTCGACGAGGAGATAGTCTGCCCTTCCGACGGCGACGTGACAGTCACGATCGGCGCGAGGGTGTCGGCGTAGTCGCCGATAGTGAGCGTGACATAGACCGTGGTGACAGTTTTCCCTGTAATATCCTTGCCGTAGACACTGAAAACATTCTGCCCCGGGACGACTTCGCTTTCAATGAACTCGACACTCCAGCTATTGCCGTCGAGCGCCGCGATCTTCGGGGTCGAACCGCCGAAAACGATCAGGCTCATGATGTCCGAGCCCTTGATGCCCCCGAGAGTGAACGGCAGTTCGTTCGTGCTCCCGAACGACGGCGAAAGGATCGCCACCGCGAGATTTTTCGTACCGCCCGATGTCGGTGTATTGAGGTCGGTCAGGTTGGTGCATCCGAGCAGGAAAAGGGTGATTGACAAAGCAATATACTTCACGTTTCCTCCGTGCCGTGAGTTAATCGTCGCCGGGAGTGCCGATATTCCCGAACGCCGCATAGGTCGGGAAATAGTTCAGCATCGTGCCCGCCGCCGACCATTCTGTGATAAGCGTGCCGTCGCCGATAGGCATCGCGAGATCGCGCTCCATCGGGATACCGGTGTTGCCGCCATATGCCGACGCGGCTGTATTGACATCGGCGGCGCGGTCGATATTGCTCCCCGCGTCGTCCTGAAGTACCATTGTAAAGCCGTCGTGCCGCATGAACATCCATTCCCAGAAATAGTCGTACTTCGAGAAAACCGTCGTCCGCGAAACGATAGTGTAATGCCCGCCGGGCTTGATGATCGTCCCGCCCGGAATAGTGAAAATGTTCGGTTCGGACTGGACGTTTTTATTCGTGATGATGATTCTATATCCGCCCGCGTCGATATACTCGGCGGTCACATTCTTAAGCTCGATGAAACAGGGGCCGTAGTCGAGGTCGGTGCCGGAGAGCTTGACGCCCTTCCAGAGGATTTCGCTGATCACGATGTCGTGGAAAACGACAGGGTTTTTCATCGCAGCCGGCGCTATCGTGACATTGGATACCGCCGCGCCGGACGTCTTGGCCTTGACCGCATCGTAGACCGTTTTCACATACGGCCCGGTGACGATCAGGCATGTCCCGTCGTTCATCAGCTGATCCGCGTCGCTCATCAGATCGAACGTCGTCAGTATAAATGTCTGGTAAGGCGTACCGAGATCGGCGAAAATGAGATTAAAGTCGTAGGAAGTCTGGAGCACCCCGCCGCCGTTAGTCAGAAGGAACGAGTAGTTGGTCAGCTTGGCTATCGCGCCGGGAGCGAAATCGATCCGGCTTCCGGGACAGGAGTTCAGGACGTCGTTCAGCATCAGTGCGATCCCGGAATGGTCGAGATTCCGCAAATAAGCCTCGATCTTCGTCGAGGTCTGCCCGAGGCGCGCGTTGATATGCTGGATCACGTTATCGATAGGCTGGAAGTAAAGTTCCACCCAGTTATCGTTGATATAGTAGGTTTGGATCAGGTTCATCGGGAGCTTTTTCCCGTAGACGTCGCTTCCCCATCCGAAACGACCGTCGCGGAACATCTGGTCGAACTCGCCCTGGAAACTGTTCAGCATATCGCGGTCGGTCATCTTGAACATGAGGAAATTGCCCGAGGCGATGTTGTGCGACGAGAGAAGGTAGATCATACCGTCGATAATGAAAAAGTCGCTGTCGAGGTTGCCGTAGGTGTTCCCGGTGTTGGTCGAGACCGGCGCGGAAATCCCAGCGAGCGATGCGGCAAAGTTCCGGTCGATCACGATCTTAACCGTCACTCCCTTCGACGCGGCCGCGTCGAGCGCGGCGAGTATTCCCGGGTCGGCGATATCGCGGAGCGCGGCATCGATATATGTCTGCGCCGAGCCTATCGCGAGCGCGAGTTCCCCGCGTGTCCCGCTCGAGTAAAGCTCGAACGTGTCGTAGGCCTCGCCTGCGGGGGGTTCTCCGCATGCGCCGAAAAGCGCTGTCAGCACGAGCGCGAAAATCGCGGCGGAATACCCTTTTCTATGTTTCGTCATCTATCTCCTCTCAAAATTCCAATGAAGTGAACAGGTCGACCCCGTAAGCGGGCTGGTTGCCGTAAGGCGCTTCTTCCAAGCTCGCGTAATAAGCGTAGAACGGGCCGGGGATAAACATTCCGCCTTCCAGTCCCACTTCGAACACGCCCTGGCTGAACACATACGAAACCGCGAGATCGATCTCGATCCCCATCATCCGCCCGAGGCGCAGTTCGTCATAGATATTCGCGGGAAGAATGATATTCGTATCCATCGAGGTCGCGCTCGTGTCCATATAGAACCATCCCTCGATTGAGGCGTTCAATCCCTGCTTGCCGGGCGCTACGCCGGAAAGGTCGAGATTTTCGATCCCGAGCTTAGCGGATGCCGCCATAATCGGCGCTTTATGCTTCGCCTCGATAGGATTGAAGTCGATGCCGGAATAGTTCACATACGCCGACGGGTAAATCCCGTAGTAGTTCCTGAAGATGTATCCGCCGACCTTGTCGCCCTTCATGGAGACAAAGCCGTAGTTGAGGTAGTTGCCGTATTTGTCGGTGGTCGCGCCGCTCGAGTAGACAAACTCCGCGCCGAAATTCAGCCATTCGAGGATGTCCGCTTCCCCTGAAAAATGGAGCATCACGCCCGAAATATCGACATTGGGCTTGTCGGTGGACTTTCGGTCGATCCCGAACGAGTAAGCCCCTTCGAAAAAGAGCGATACCCCGTCCATCTCGAAAAGTATGTCCGCGCCCGCGATCATCAGCCAGTCGTTGTCGGCGAAATTGCCCTCGGTGCCGATCCGCGAACGCTCGTACCCGCCCATGTTATAGGTTCCGTCGCCGGTCGCCCCCACCCGTGAAAAAAGGAAGTACGGGCTCACCGCGAGCGTCTTGACCGCATCCGCCGCGCTCCCGGTCATCTTCCAGTACGGGACGAGCCCGGCCTTGAAGATATTTACGTCGCCGTTGAAGTAAGGCACTGTATAGTCGTGACGGGGCGACTTTAACGTATAGATATCGCCGTTAGGGGAATTGAGCGAGAAGAAGTCGAGGAAGAGCGCCGCCCCGATCCCCATGTCCTTCATCTCGAAATTGAGCAGGAAAGCGTCGAGGGTGTCGTCGAGAACATAGTTATTGTGCACCTCGCTTTCGACTATCGCCACGGGCTGACGGCCGATAATGAAATCGAGCGCCATCGCCTTCGTATTGAATACCGCCTGCGCGATGTCGAACTTGCTGTAAAGCGTCCACACATAAAACGCGTTGTACGGCGAGCCGGTCGTGAGGGAGTCGTTACCCCAGTAACCCGGGCGCGAGATTTCAGCTTCGATAAAGATATAGTCGAGTACCTGCACCTCGGCCGAGACGCCGATTTCGGAGAAGCCGAGGAAGAACTCGTCGTCCGTATCCTCGACAGTCGCATAGCTAGAACCGTCGGTGTTCATCAGATCGCCGTTGCCCATCTTATAGAACTTATTCATCAGGTAAGCCTTCAGCTTGAGGGATTTGAGCGGACTCTCGTTCGTCGTCGCTTTTACCTCGGGCTCCGGCGGAAGCATAATATCCGGTCCTTCCTGGGCGGATAAGCCCGCGGCGGCGCCTGTTATAAGCAGAATAAAAAATGATAAACACAGTCTCATTACTTTCTCCTTTTTTGCGTTACTCCGGGATCACCACGCGAACTGTCATATCGAGTTTCTTTTTTTCTATCTTTTTTATCTTTTTCAGGTACGCGATGATGAAGTCGCGGAAATTTTTCTCCGTATCGTACTTCGCAGTATAGTTTGTAAACTGCGGATAGTTATCTCCGCCCTTCGCGAGGAAATCGGTGACCGCGACCTTATAGAATTTCTGGTCGTCGAGCGGTTTGCCGTTGAACGTGATCTTCGACGGGCTGTCACCGCCGGAAACGATCTTGACTCCCTTCGAGTAATAGAGGAACGAACCCTTGCCCTGGTTCAGCACACCCTGATTCATGATCTCGCGGATATATTTACCCTGCAGGGTCAGCACCATGAGCGTATTGTCGAACGGGTAGAGATTGACGACGTCGCCTAATGTCACCGTACCGTTCGTGAGCTGCGAACGGATCGAGCCGGCGTTGAGGATAGAGAAATCCGCGCCCGGAGCGGACATCCATGTAATATCGGCGACAAAATTGCCGAGGGGAAGCTGGACATCGCGGATGCCGGAATGATGGAAGAAATAATCCGAATCGCAGATCTTCACCGACATCTGTTCCTTGAACGAGGCATTCTTATTGGAGATATAGAGTACGGTTTCGGGGTCTTCCGACGTATTCGAATCGATTGTCACAAGGTCGTACTTGAAGCTGCTGATCTTACCGCCGCCGACAAAAAGTTCGAGCACTCCCGCGTAGATACCGTAGTTACCTGCCTGCACGATCAGCGTGCCGCTCTCCTGTATCGGGACGAACGCCGCCGTATGGGTATGCCCGCCTACAATCAGATCGATAGCGGGCACGGCCTTCGCGAGTTCCCTGTCCATATCAATCCCCATGTGCGTCAGGCAAATCAGGATGTCGTTCGTCTCCATCAGCTTCGACGAATCAAGGAGCGCTTTCAATGTCGAGGCCTCATCCTTGATGTCGAGCGACGAGATCACGTCCTGGTTCATCGTGCCGACATTCGAGGTAGTCAGCCCGACTATCACGATCTTCACCCCGTCGATATTTTTAATGATATAAGGGATGAATAGGTTTTTGCCCGTGCCCTTCTCGAACGTGTTCGCGGAAAGAATGGGGAATTCCGCCATCGCATTTAACGCCAGAATATTGCTTAAGCCGTAGTCGAACTCATGGTTCCCGATCACCATGGCGTCGTACTTCATCTTATTCATGACCTCTATGTCCATCGTCCCTTTATACACAGAGCTGAAAACCGTCCCCGCGAGGATGTCGCCCGCGTGCAGGAGTAAAAAGTTCTTTTCCTTCGCGCGGATAAGTTCCACGAACGTCACCCGGCGTGCGAGACCGCCGGTATATTGATCCATGCTGTTTTTGATCGGGTACATATTCGAATGCGTATCGTTAAAATGAACGATAACAATCTTCTTGTCCCCGGCGCACGCGGCAGTGAAAAGGAATAACGCAATTGTAAAATAACGGAAAGTTCTCTGAAACAGCATATTGCCTCCGGGAACTATTTAATTTCAATCTTCTTGATCGTCTCGTTCATAAACACGATTCTGTCTAACGGGTCGGCGACCTGAGAGTCGATCATCCCGATCCCCTTCAGGTATGCGATCAGCGCGTCGCGGACAAGCATGCCCGTGTTGATCATTTCCGGCGTGCTCTTGAACTCGTTATACCCGTCGCCGCCCAGCCACAGGAAATCCGCCGATGCGACAAGGTAGTTTTTATCCTCGTCGAGAGGTACGTTATTGAACTTCACCGTGACCTCTTTATTCGTTTCTATCGTGACCGTCAGCCCTTTGGAAATGCAGAGAAACCCGCCGGAACCGCGTTTATCGACCCCTTTCTTAATAATCTCCTTGAGGATCGACCCGCTCACTTTGCCCTTGACTAAATAGTTCTCGTAAGGCATCATCTGGAAAAGATCGCTCAGCCTGACCGTCCCCATCGGGATCGAGTCCCGGATCGCTCCGGCGTTGATCAGCGCGATATCGGCGCCTGCCGCCGCGGCCATAATATCGGCTACCATATTCCCGAGCGGTGTGGGGAACGAACGCACCTTCGAGGAATCGAGGGTCTGCATACTGTCGCAGACCTTTTCCATCATCTTCTGGTTGATATATTCCATCTTATCGTTGAGGTAGGTCAGCACCCATTTCGAGTCGGAGATGCTTTTATCGAGCGGGACGAGTTCGTACTTGAAACTTTCTATCTTGCCCTGAGAAAGTTCGAGGTCGATCTTCCCGACATAGGAACTGTTCTTGCCGCTCTGTACGATGAACGTGTTATTTCGGATGAACGGCACAATCGTCTTGGTATCGCCGTATCCCGAAAGGATGATATCGAGTTCCGGGAAGCCTTCCGCGAGCGCGATATTCCGGTCGAACCCGAGATAGCTCAGGCAGATCAGGATGTCGTTCGTTTCGGCGAGCTTCAAGTTCTTTATCAGGTGATTCAGCATCAATTCCGGCGGAAGGATATCGATCTGTTCGGCGACTTCACGGTTGTACAGACCCTGGTCGGGAATCGCGATCCCGATCACGACAATCTTCGTCCCGGAGATGTTCGTGATAAAGTAAGGCATGAAATGGGAGTTTGTCGTTCCCTTGTCGACAAGGTTGAGCGAGAGGAACGGGAACTTGGCGATATCGTCGAGGATGTAGAGGTTGTCCATCCCATAGTCGAACTCGTGGTGCCCGAGGTTGATCGCGCTGTACCCCATCGCGTTCATCACTTCGATATTGACAAGTCCTTTATAGACCGACGCGTACACCGATCCGGGAAGGATGCCGCCTGAATCGAAAATCAGCATTTCAGGATAAGCGCCGCGTATCTCTTCTATATATGTCTTCAGACGGACTGCGCCGCCGAGATCACCGGAGTCCTTTGACGACGGGAAGAACTGCGAAAGCGTATCGCCCGTGTGCAGGATCACCAGGTGCGCTTTCGGAGCGCATCCCATAATAAAAACAGTGAAAACGAGAAAGAAAAATGCCCGCATGATATTCCCCTCAATTCAGTCCCGGTGTCGCATAGGTATTCAGCCTGTATAACGGTGTCAGCGTTTTAGCCAGATTGATATTGCATGTCGCCCAATTCCCGATCACCGTGCCGTCGTTCGTCCCGTTCCGCACCATCGACTTCACATATGCCGACGGCGTACCGTCGTTTAAGATGTCGCCGTGCAGAGGCGCGAGCGCTCCGCCCGAGAAGTAGCCCGCTTTATCCACAATCGTCCCGTTCTTGTCTTTCAGCCACATCTCGATAAACGCGTGATCCTGCGGGTGATAGAAAAAGAGGTGCTCGAACGTATTCGCGCCGGGCACGAGAGTATAGGCGTAGTTCGTCGTGTAGGTCAGCACATGGCACCCGCCCGGCTGGATCACAGTCCCCTCGGGAAAGATATAGAGTTTGTAGTAATGCCCCTTCTGGACAAGCGTGACGCCGGAAATAAACCAGCCCGAGATATTGACCGGCCGGGTAGTATTGTTCTTCAGCTCTATGAACGTATCGTTAACTTTCCAGTTGCCGTCGATATCCATGCTTCCGCCCCAGCAGATTTCGTTGATAGTGACCTCGCGCAACGCCTGCATCGCATCGCCGTTCAGGTCTTTGGTCGGGTGCTTGCCGATCGAGTACATATACTCGAAGTTTTTGGCGTACAGGCCGACGATGAACGGATCGCGGATTATGACATAGTACTCGTCGTTACCGCTGTAGGACGCGGCCTTCGAGAAGTTCATCGAACCGGTGAGAACTACCGAATTGGACGTGCCGGGATCGATCACCATGTACTTATTGTGGCATTTCTCTCCGCTTAACGTGTTCCCAATGACATGGTTGTCGTTGCCGTCGTACTTCACGAAGATATTCGGCGTGTTCCCGATCTCGTCGATGAAGAGTTGGTGGGTGGAAGCGTTGTTCCCGGTGTGCCACGTCTTATCGAAAACGCCGTACACTTTAATATTGTTGAACTTAGCGGCGGCGATCATCTTATTCGCGATATCAGCATGAGTGAACGCGTAGATCGCGAAATAGAGCTTTTCGTTTGCCCCGTCGATCAGGCTCATGAACACCTGATCCATCCGTTTCGCCGCCGGGGCGTCCTCGCCGTAGTAGGGCGCGAAATGAACGGATATGTAGGTCACCGACTGATCGGCGTTCGTGAGATGGAACACGTTGTTCGTGAACCCGTCGAAAAACTGCCCCGTCTTGTCCTTCCCGAAGAGCCCCTTGACGAACATGGTCTCGAAGTCGCCGGTATAGTATTCCGCTATCTCCGGCGAATCGATAAAGAGAACGTTGTTGTTGTTTCGGTAGATATCGGTGTCGGTGAAATTCGCCGAGCCGCAGACGACATAGCGTTTATCTATGATGATATACTTGTTATGCATGATCTTTTCTTCGTTGCCGATCCGGTAGGGAATCCCGAGCGAGACAAACGTCTGGTACTCGTCGGAAGTGAAGTAGCCGAAATCGCCCACGAACCGGACTTTCACCCCCCGGAGCCATGCGCGGATCACGCAGCTAAAGATCGTATCCTCGGAAAGTCCCATTACGCAGAGATCGACCGATTCCTTCGCGGAATCGACCATCAGCTTTATCTTCTCTTGTATCTTCGCGTCCACGGCGGATTCGGCGTTATACCCGGGCTGGGTGAAATATACCTGTACCTTCCGCCCGTCCCAGAACGTCTGGCTCGGGGGTTCGCCCAGGTCGCACGAGACAAGAAACACGACAGCAGATAAAATGAGTACCGGTTTCCGCATCCTATTCCTCCCCGCCGCCGCTCTGGCCTTCGCCGCCTGTCACCGCGCCCGGCGAGCAAAGCACCGCTTTGTTGTACGACGCTTTTACCGCCGACGCAGGCACGCCAAGGCTGTATGTGATCCAGTTCTTGATCGGGTAATAGCTGTCCATCGCACCGCCGTAAGAGTCTTTCAGCCGGACGGCCGACTTTTTCAGCTTGGAGAGATTGACCCCGGCGGGGAGATAGCTCCCTGCCGCTAACGGATCGACGACCGGCAATGGTTCGTTGACACCGAAATCGGCGGTATCGGCGTATTTCTGCCCGCCGCCGTCATAGAGCTTGATCGCGAATCCCGTTCCGGGAAGTTTCAACTCAGGGACGACCATATCGAAATGCGAGAACGCGCCGTTCGTGTTGTTGCCGATAGTGAACACCTCGCCCTGATCGAGCACCGCGCCCTTCGGCAGGATGATCCGCAGGTAAGATTGCCCCTCGACCACCACGATCCAGCCTTCGTAATTCACCACTCCATAGTAGGCATTGCAGACCTCGATAAAATCGTCGTCCGGATTGGAGTTCGCGCCGTTGTTGTCCACACTCCCCGCCCAATGTACTTCCTCGACATAGAGGGACGAACGGGTTTCCATATAGCCGGTGAGGCCGTTGAACGGTTTCCCGTCAGGCTCCCCGAGACACCCGGTGAAGAGAAGTATGAACACTGTGGCCGCGGACAATCCGAACTTATTCAGCATATAACGCTCCGAAAGAATAAAAGGAATAAAAACATCCCGTCCCGCTTTCGCGGGACGGGGAAAAACACAATTACTGAGGTTTTACACAAGAATGATTGGTCATTCTCCACTCATCGGCATTGATATTGTAAACCTGCCATTGAGATGAGGACGCATCGGTACCTGCCGCAACAGCCCAATCGTTGGTACCTATCGTTACCATATACTTTCTGATGATCACATGGTCGACCGTGGCGTTCGCCACACCCGCGACAGCCCACCCAGTGCCCGGATCGCTTCCGAACTGACCGAATGTATCGATCATTACGTCGTTCTTCGATAAGCCGACAGCATCGTCGCCATTCCAGTTCGCGTAGGTGGTATTCGTAATATTCAAAGTGAAATGGTTGGTTGAGTCCGCACTGCCGACAACAAACACACCGCCCGCGGGAATCGAGTAATTCGAGAGAGTTAATACCGTACCCGGCCATGCCGCGCCGTTCACGCCTTTATGAAGTTTATAGGCATTCAAACTGACCGCGTTTGTCTTCGGGTTGTAGATAGCAATAGCTTTTCTGCTTAACGGCGCGCTTTCGTAATAACCTGATATAAAAAGCTCTTCAGGCAAACTGCTGACATCGAGATTTGTCAGCGTGATTGTGCGGGTAAGCACGGTCGAGAAGTTCCCGGCGAAATCTTCAGCCCAAAGATAAAGTGTTATATTCGTCCCGGTGGTCAAATAATTCAGGTTGACTGTAAATGTCCCGGTCGCTGGTACTGCCATATTCGTGACATTACCGAGCGCGGCGTACACATACTTCACCGCGACGTCGTCACTGACAGTCCCGGAGAACCCGACAGAGCCGATGATCTGGGTATTACTTTCCGCGGGGGTCGTCCATGTGTCGATCACGGGATTTGCGCTGTCGAGATCGCTAATTACACCCGCGATCATACTGTCCACAAGGAAGGTGCCGTTAAAACTGCTGCTTCCGCCTTCGATGCCGGCATACATATAGTTTGTGCCGTTACCGATCGTGTGAACCGTGTAGACTTCTTTCCAAGAACCGTCGAGGATATAAGTGGCGCCATAGTACTTGCTGATATACCCGGTCTGGTTCGTCCCGGAATAGAACGCCATAAACGTAGCGCACCGGGGAGTACCCGCAGTCATTTTAGCATAGTATTTGACAATCACCTGATCGCCCGGGGTCACGGGGATTTCGGTGATATTCCAGATCGCGGGATAGGAGACAGCGGTCTGGCTTAATGCCGCGGCGTAACCCGTTCCGCCGTACCCGGCGCCGTTAGCGCTCTGGGCTATCGTCGTGAAGTTGACGGCTGAAATATTGCTTAGCGAGTTCGTCCAGCTATCGGGCGATGAGCCTGTCCAAAGCTCGAAATCGAAGTTCGGCCCCGTGAAGCCGATACTGATAATCGCGGTATAGGAATTGGTCGCCGAATAGTTATTCGAGACATCCTTCGCGTAAACCTTTAAAAGGTTCGTGGTGTTATTGAGGAACGAGAGGTTTGTGGTAAATGTCACACCGCCGATCCGGACAAACAAGCCGCTATTGACACTGAGGTATACGCCTTCCACGCCGCTCTTGCTATCGGAAGCCGTCCCGGACACATTCACCTGATTGGATGAATAGACTGTCGAGGACAACGCGGGCTTCACGACTGCCAGCACGGGAGGAGTGGAATCCGCTCCGCTGATCGAGACCGTAACATTGCGGATATTCGTCAATGACGAATTCGCCTGCCCATCATACGCATAGATTTTCAGAACATGCGCGCCGGGGTCGAGAACAAGATTGGTCGAAAAACTTGTCGTGCCGATCTTTTTCGCCGCAAGCGCATCGATGATAAGATAAGTGCCCAGCACTCCGTCGGCGTCCGACGACGTACCGGAAACAAGCACATTGCTGTTCGTACTGATAAACCCTTCCGCAGGGCTCGTAAGTGTAATCGTCGGTCCCGTCACAGTCTGGTTCGGATCGCCGTCGCCGGGAACCGGAACACTGCACCCGATCATGACGAACGCGGTCGTCAGAACAAGAGCCGCAAATAAAACGGTTCTTTTCATATGATCCTCCTAATTATATTCAGTTAAAAGTGACAAGTGGAAAGTGGAAATCTCATCTCCCATCTCACTTTCGCTATATCTTATTTCTTTTACACGCTTGGTATGCAAACCTTTTTTTCTTGTCACCTGTTACTTGTAACTTTTCACTTACTTCACCACTTTATGGAATAGGTCGTATCCGCATGCGGATACCCCTGAAAATTATCGATCATCGGGATACCCGCGTCGAGACACAACGGCCCCACCACGGTCACCTTCTGCCCCGGCGTATATACACCGTTAATGGAGTAAAAGAGAGGGATGCTCTCGTTGAACGAGACTATATATGCTCCGCTGTCATCGAGGATGACATCCTTGACCGTTCCGGTCGCGCGGATCACAATCCCGTCGTCCGTCCCCGCGAGGTCCTGGATATCCTTGACATAGATCGCCGACGGCGCACCCGTGGGGGTGACTGACGGCGAGGACACAGCGGCGACTTCCTTCAGCCCTTTGTAAGACTTGGCTCCCGTGACAATACAAGTAAGTACCTGTCCGAGACTGGACGATGTCACCCCGGATACCCCGCCTGAGACCCAGAAATAGATACCGCCGGTGCTGTCCTGAACATAGAGCTGCCATGAGGTAAAGCTCGATCCGAAATAGCAAAGCCCCGTGATAACCCCCTTAATCGGGTACGCCCTGCCCTCGAAATCGCCGTCTGTTTCCATGATCTGGCGGAGCTGGGCGATTGTGGTCGCGCCGTGGAACGACGCGTCATAGTTGATATTGGTAATTGTGAGATATGGCCCTTTGAAGGTCGCGTGATGGTTCGTATAGCCCGACGGCATAGAGCCCGGGGACTGGAAATCCGCCATACCCGGCTTGAATTCGCTGAGCTGAGTTTGACATCCGCCGAGAACGAGAATACCGGAAAGTAGGAGAAGGAGCCGGAATTTCAATAGATTACTCCTATTCTGAACTTAGAGGTATATTTTTTAATGGTTGGATTAATTCAATATAAGGAATTATTTAATATACGGTTAATTGTTCGATTTTGTCATAGTCCGCCCGCATAAGTGCCGGATGGTGATAAAAGACCGGCGCCATTGGGCTTAATGACAAACTCATTTTGTCATTGCGTGGCGTCATGGTGAGCGCTTGTCCCGACTTCATCGTCGGGATGCCGAACCATAGCCGAAGCAATCTATTTAATTACTGGGTAAATATATAAAACAGACTGCTTCGCCGCTTCGCGTCCTGTCTACCTTCGGCAGAAGGCAGGCTCGCAGTGACAAAAAATCGTGTATTTAATGACTTCGTCAACATACGCCATTTCGCCCTGTTTTTCATTCTTCAATATGGCGGTGATAAATTCTTTCTATAATATTCTAACTCCTTTCTCAGGAAATCTCCAAAAAACCGGGAGTTGGTTTGATAAAAATCTATTTTTATATTAAAATATTCCCAATATTGGAGTGAGTGTAACTATGAAAACCTTAATACTTTTTATATTCATCATGGCGGGTTTGACCGCCGCATGCGCCGTACAGCAGGATGTGACAAGTCAGGCTAAATCGCTGGGAATCTTTCTCTGTGAGAATAGTTTTACCAATACTATATTCAACCTCAGCACGAACCGCGACATCCCGCTCATCGTCTCGATCGAGACCAATCTGCTGAACGAGCTCTATAAGTATAAAGACGAATTCTGGCAGGACTTTCAGGTCGATGTGTTCACTGGGGACAGCGCCAATGGCGACGGCACCGCGTCCCATTTCATCATCCTGAAAAGCAAGGATCGCGATGTTCTCGGTATCAGGCTGAACTACAATACAGCCCTGAAAAAATTCGATATCCTGAGTTATTGGTCGTTCCTGGACTATTAAGGCGGTATCGATGCCGGAGCCGGATTATTGGATTTCACTGGTTGTAATCAATCTTCTCTTTACCATAATTCGGCTATTTTTTACCGGAGCAAGTACTGCGAGAATTCTCCATCCCTGCTTTTTTCCCGATATACTGTCCGCTGCCGACAAAGAAGAATCCTAATATTCCCGCCGAAATTTCGATTTTTTTCATTTAAGGGTTATAATCAATAGGAGCTATCCATGAAAACCGCCTTTTTCTTCCTTTTCGTCATCCTGCTCACGTCCTGCTCGGGACATAAATTCGGTATTATCGGCATGGACGGCCGGTACCTGCTCGCGCCCCAATTCGACGATATCTGGAGCTTTTCCGAAGGCGCCGCCGTTTTTCGTGTAGGCGATTATTTCGGGTATATCGGCACGAACGGCTTGATAGTGATCCCGCCGGTTTTCCAAAAAGCGTCGTCGTTCTCCGAGGGACTCGCTGTGACTGAGCTATCCAACCGTCTTTACTATATCGATAAAACCGGAAAGCCTGTTTTCGGCGGGTTCTATACCGAGGCTTACGGTTTTCACGAGGGCTTCGCATGTGTCAAGGAAGGCGAGAAGTACGGTTATCTCGATAAAAATGGCGGATACCTGGTCAAGCCATCCTTCCTGTACGCCGAGGATTTTTCAGAGGGATTGGCGCTCGTGGGCTATATCCCCGGGAAGTCGTCGTCTCATCTGAACGGTAAAATGCGGTTCGGGTATATCGATAAGGCCGGGAAAATAGTCATCGAGCTGAACTCGTTAGTACCCGAGCCGAAAGAACTCTTCGCGAAGATGACCGCTCAGGCCGAGTCATTCCACATCAAATTTCAGCAGACGGGGAAGAAGCCGGAAGGTATGACGCCTGCCGAGATACTCGGACACCTGAAATCCCAGTCAATTGACGATAAACTCTTCGCGTTATGGGCTATCGGCGAGCTTAAAATGAAAGACGGTACGCGCGCGCTTGTCACCGCGCTGACCAACTCCGATCCGTCGACGCGTTTCCTCGCGGTGTGGGGACTCGGAGAACTCATGGCGGTAGATGCCATTCTCCCGCTCATCCAGCGGCTCAACGATACCGACAAGACGGTCAAGATCGCCGCGATCCGGACAATCGTCAAGATCGGCGGCGAGTTCTCTCTCCTTCCGCTGATCGCATTACTGCGCGACACCGATCCCGATATCCGGAATACCGCATTCTGGGCGGTGCAGAACCTGACCATCATCAAGGGAAGCGGTTTTTCGGAAGGCAAGGCCATTATCATCGCCGACGAGCTCTACGGCTATATCGACCTTAACGGCGCTGTCTCGGTCATGCCCTCTTTCGCATACGCATTCCCTTTCTTTAACGGCTTCGCGGTGGTGAAAAAAGGCGGCTACTTCGGGTATATCGATCATTCGGGAAAGCCTGCCGGCGAGTTCCGTTACGATACGGCGGCACCATTCGAGAACGGTTTCGCGGTGGTGCAGAGCAACCTGCTTTACGGCATGATCGGCGCCTCTGGAAACTGGGTCGCCCCCGCTATATATGACGACCTCTACCAGTACTCCGATGGGCTGGCGCTCTTCTGCCTCTCGAACCGTTACGGCTATCTCGATAAAACGGGCAATGTCGCGATAAAGCCGATTTTCGAAAACGGCGGGCATTTTACCGGAGGACTCGCGCCGGTCAAGGGCAAAGGGAAGTACGGCTATATCAATATTAAGGGGCAGCTGGCGATACCGTTCCAGTATGACGAAGCAGGGTCGTTCCATGACGGCCTCGCGCCGGTGAATTTCATGGGAAAATGGGGTTTCATCGATCAAAACGGCGAGTTTATCATCAAGCCGTCGTTCTCCGACGCCTACCCGTTTGTGAAGGATATCGCGCCGGTCAAGGGAGAATAAAGGAGGGCGTATGTTCGATTTTTTGAAAAAGAAACTGAATTTAATGCATGGCCAGACCCCGATAGTCAAGCTCGAACGGCTCAGTAAAGAGCTCGGTCACAGCCTGTACGTGAAGCGCGACGACTTGACCGGGATGGCGCTCTCGGGGAATAAAATCCGCAAGCTGGAATACCATTTCTATCAGGCAAAACAGCAGGACGCTAACTGCGTAGTGACATGCGGCGGAATCCAGTCTAATCACGCGAGAGCGACGGCGGTGCTCGCGCGGCAGTTCGGATGGCGCCCGGTGCTGATCCTCGGCGGTTCGGAACCTAAGGACGCCTGCCAGGGCAATCTCCTGCTTGACAAACTGCTCGACGCGGAAATCCGTTGGACGGACGACAACTCGCTGTTCCGTTACAGCGACGACCTTCTGGAAGAAGCAGCGGAAGACCTCCGCGCGAAGGGCTACCGCCCCTATGTCATCCCGATGGGCGGAACGGACACCACCGGGCTGAGCGGCTATATCTCCGCCGGGCTCGAGATCCGCGAGCAGGAGAAGAAGATGCATGTCGCGTTCGACGCGGTTTTCTGCGCGGTCGGGACAGGCGGCACTCTCGGCGGGCTTATCCTCTGCAAGGAACTCATCGACTGGCGTATCAGGATATACGGTGTCAACGTCATGCTCGACGCGGACTACTTCCATGACAGGATCGATCTTCTTATCCGCGCTTATAAGGACGAGCATACGTTGACCGCGGCGCATCACGCGAAGGACATACAGATGATCGACGGATTTGTCGGGACGGGCTACGCCAAAAGCACGCCCGAGGTCGCCGAGCTGATCAAACGTGTCGCCGTAGCGGAAGGGGTATTCCTCGATCCGGTCTATACCGCCAAGGCGTTCCAGGGCATGCTCCGTCAGATCGACGACGGTATGTTCTCGCCCGAGTCGAACATCCTTTTCCTGCACACCGGCGGAATGTTCGGATTGTTCGCGCAAGCGGATGGATTGTTCCTGTAATTTAAGACCTTTTTTAAGATACTGTGATTCTATAAAAACATTTCACAAGACATCAAAAAGACAATCTTCATTTCTTTCTGCGCGGCCAGAAAGAAATGAAGCAATGAACCCCGCACGGAAATTCGGGGCAAGCGAGCCGCCACGCTGATAAAGCTTGAAAGAAGACCCGGGAAACCTCGCTTGTACTAAACGTAGTCGAAGTGACTTTTATTCTCTAATGGAGTTTTTAGCACTTCCATCGAAGTGTAATGGATTAATTAGGGCTTACTGAAAAACAAGTATCCC
>MIBE01000051.1 GCA_001829415.1 Spirochaetes bacterium GWF1_51_8 | reverse complement strand
TTCAGCTTCCTATACAATCTGAGGCTTGTTTAGACTGGAGGTCTCTTGTTTGTTACGCCACCAATAATTATATCCCAATTCTACACGGATATCACGGATTACGAGGATTTACACGGATGGAAAACCCGCGAAAAATAAAGAAAATTGATTTTCTTTCAAAGCCCCTTATTATTTGAAATATCTGAAAAGAATCGATAAAATATACCATCTGACATTCTATATAAGGTGAGGAATCGTATGAAGTTTACGGTAAACAAGGACGAGTTTATCCGGCATTTGGGCATCGCCGACTCGATCATCAACGTCAAGTCGCCATTGGCGATCCTGCTCAATGTCTATATCGAGGCCATCGACGACGGGACGATCATCATCCTCTCGTACAACGGCGAGAACGGGGTGAAGGTCGAATCCACCGGCGTAGTCGAGGTATCGGGTAAGATCAACCTCCTTTCCAAAAAGCTCCTCGAGGTGATCCGTAAACTGCCCGGCGAAAAGATCGTTTTCGAAAGCAAGTCGGATAACGAGACCGAGATCGTGATCCATCCTGTCGAGGGCGACGATCCCGTGTTCCACCTCAACGGCGTGGCCGCGGACACCTACCCGACGTTTAACGAGTTCAACTGGGAAAACTATATCAAGATCGCGCAGGAGACTCTCGAAGAACAGATCAAGGCGACCGAGTTCGCGGTATCGACCGACATCGCGAAGAGCGCGTTCACCGGCACCTATATCGAAGAGGCGGTCGACGGCCTGCTGTCATTTGTCACTACCGACGGCAAACGGCTTTCGGTGATCACCCGCGAGTTCGAAGAAAAGGTCGGCCAAATCGAGACCGGTGTCATCATCCCGCAGAAGATATTCAAGACGATCCTCGAGTCGCTCGGGACGGGCGAGACATATTTCTCCGTTCACAGCAATCAGGCGTTCTTCAAGATCGGCAACGTCTATATCTTCACGAACCTTGTCGAGGGCAAATTCCCGAACTATAAAGACGTCATCCCCGCCGAGAAGATCAATATCGTCCAGATCGACAGCGATGTGCTTTCCAAGGCTATCGACACGGTTTCCGTGATGAGCGATCCCGACTCCGGCAAGACAAAGATCGAAGTCGACGGCGACAAGATGACCATCTCGACCCAGCACCCGTTATACGGCGTAGCCCAGCAGTCGATCAAGATGAGCTATAACGGCACTCCGATCACGATCGCGATCAGCTACCGTTCGCTGCTGGACTTCCTGAGGGTCGTGCCCGGTAAGTCTATCCAGATGATAATCAATTCCCAGAGCAGTCCTTTACTGCTGAAAACGGAGAAGGACGATAATTTCCTGTATATCACCATGCCGATGAAGCTGAACGAATAACCGTTCAGGCAAATCCTACTCGTACCCGCACTCCATCATTCTAAAACTTGCGTGTTCTTTTATCTGGGGTTATTCTCTTAGAAAGGGGTATCTTATGAAAAAGTTGCCGATATTTTTTATTGTTTGCGTTTTCACCGCCGCGGGCTATCTCTATCCGCAGGGCGCTCAGAAACTGAAAGTCGTCCTCGCCAAACCCAAGAACCTCAGCGCGGAAAAATCATCCGCCGCCGATAAGATCGATGTTCTGCTCTATAAGACCACATACAACTTTACCGCGATTATCCCGTTCCTCGATGTGATGGAACCGTCGAAAGCGACAAACCTGCCGATCTCCGAGGCAAACCTCGAAGCGGTATCGGTCAGCAATAAGTCAGACTTTATCGTCTACTGGAGCTATACCATTTCCGGGCCGCAGAATAGCCCCAAGGCCGATATCCGTCAGCAGGTCTGGTCTCTCGGGGCCGGGAAGATAGTCTGGGACAAAACTTACTCCACCACTCTCGACGTCGTCCTGATCGATACGATCGATGTGATGATGGAGGACTCGCTCAAACAGGTGCTGAACCTTGCGGGCATCAAGGTCGGATTCATCCAGTTCGCCGATTTCAAGATCGGACAGGAGAAGTACGACCTCTGGATCAACTCGAAGCACATCTCTAAGATCGAAGGGGAAGGGTTCGCGCAGAAACTGAAAGTCCTCGCCGATCAGGATTATAATATTGAGCTTGTTCAAGGACTGAAAAAGGTCACCAATTTCACGGTGCATGTCGCCGCCGGGGAAATCGCGAATGTCAGCTATACAGCACATGCTTCGATCCGGCTGTTGCCGTTCGACGGCAAGGACTCATACAAGCAGTACCTCGCGCTGATCGACAAGAAGGTCATCCTCGAGGGCGAGGAGTGGAAAAATATCCTGGCCGGAAAGGAATACCTTTTCGAGCTCTATGAAATGCCGACGAACATGATCGTGAAGAAGAGCTATTATCTGACCGACGGTCAGGTGAAGGATATCCAGGTCTACCTGAAGGGTTATACCCAGTTTTATCTAACGTTTGCGGCGGGACCCTGCGCGGCAAAATTCTACGACACGGGCGCAACCGATGAATTTAAGCCGGGCTTCACTCTCGAATTCTCGCCGATATACTATCCCCATCCGAAGTGGTGGTTCGGGGGGTATGTCGGTCTCGACATGATCGATCAGACACAGACAAACAATGCGACTTTGGAATACCGGAATGTCTTCGCGGGGCTTCAAGGCGGATACATCTTTGTCAACCGTCAGCAAGATCTTTTCAATATGGGAGTCGGTTTAAAAATAGGATATGGGATGTTCAATATTAAACAGAAAAATCCGGAATTTCTGCTTTACTACTCCGACAATTTTCAGCTCGGGCTGTTCGTCTTCGCCCAACTCGCCGGGATCCGGTTGAATGTGGAAGTTTACACCGGAATGTCGGTATTACGGATGAATTCGGTCATCAACTTCCCCGTCAACATCGTAAAATCGGATATCGCGATCCGATTGACCTTAGAAGGATTGCTAGGCCTTTTCTAAAAAATGAAAAAAATTATACACCCCGCGCGCGGAAAAGCCGCAGGGTTTTTCTATTTCATTACAGATCATGTACTTATAATAACTTTCAACTTGGCACGCGTTTTGCACTTATATACATAGAATGTGTGATTACGGAGGCTTTTATGTCAGGGTGTGCGTATCACGATGAATGCAACTCATCGTTCTTCAAATCGGAGCTCGCAAACGACACCATCATGTCCTCGATTATTAAGACGGACTTCTGCAAATACGGCAGTCCCTCATGCGCAAGATTTTGTTTGTACCGCGAATTAGGGACGAATAAGGTGCCGAACCACTTTTATCCCTACCAATCGGACGACGCGGATAAGATTATCCGTAACGAACGCCTGAGCGATGTGTCCCGGAGCCTTTACTCCAAAAGCGCGGTCTAATGTACACCATTTAATGACAACCTGTCATATACAACCTTCCAACCCCCAACCCTATGAAAGCAGGCTTCTTGCCTGCTTTCGTTATTTTTTACCCGTCGATTCTATTCTTTCCGATTCGTAAACGTAGAGAGAGGAAAACATCTAAACCTGAATAAAGGCGATTCTGATAAATGATTCTTATTGAGAATGAGAAATTTTCCTCGTCACCGCGGGCATTGTGAAGCGGTCTGTTCATCCAAATCCACTCTCTCGTTTAATCGACCGCCTCGTCCCTTCACTTCCCCGTAGAGACAAAAAGTACCGCTTAACGGTTCTATTGATCCCCCATCCTCATATTTTATCCCCGAAAACTTGCAACTCTATCAAAATTGATATATCGTATTTCACCGGATAAGACCGCGCCGGATTCCGGGGGTTTGCTAAACCTATACAGACATAATAAATAGATTTATTTTTGTTTGGCACCGGTCTTGCGTCTATCCGGTATATCAAGAGGAGGATTTTTATGAAGAAAGCATTAGTGTTATCGGTGTTGGCCGTTTCATTGTTCGGAACAGCGGCCGGTTACGGCGCGACTCTCTCGGGAGGAATCTGGCGTATGGGATTTTTTGTAGACTATTGCGCCCAGCAGACATTGAGCGATACGTTGGTCGCGGCTGGATATACCCCCGCTTTATCAGGGGTCTCTTATGGAATGTCGTTAGGCGGGGGCGGAATAGGCGGAAACTTCTATCTCGGCGGATGGGGTACTGTGATTAGTTCCAAGGAAGTCCTGAAGTCTTCGACATCAGCCCGCACCCTCACTTACGGCGGCGGTTTCGGTGGAGTCGAGTTCGGGTACATCCCAGTGTACTCCGGCGGGTTCTTCCTCATGCCGTCCATTTCCGTACTCTGGGGCGGAATCGGTTTGTCATTCGAGACGAATATGTCCTTCGCGAATTATCTCGCAAATCCAGTTGAATTTAACCCGGTCATCGGCGCGAATACATTTTCGCTCTCAGTCGGTTTGACCACCGGTTACCTGTTCGAAGACCGCGCGGGGTTCCTGCTCAGGCTCCAGTATATCTATACACCGAGTATGAGCTGGTCCGGCGTGGTTTTGTCCGATGTGCCCGCGCATAATCAGCATTCTTTCCTCGCCGCGATCGAACTTGCCTTCGGCGGTATTATCGAGGGTAAGAGCGCCAGTTCCGAAATAGAAGCCGACGATCTGCCCAGCGGCTTGCCCGACGAGCCTTACGTCCAGTAAACAAATCTATCTCCGCTGTCCCGGGCTTGTCCCGGGACGGCATTTTTTTATCCGGAGGACTTACGCCATGTCCGACCCTATTAAAACCATTTTGATCGTTCTCGGTCTCGCCGGGGTGTATCCCGACGTTCTAATCAACAACATTACTGTCGCGAAAAAAAAAGAGGCGATTGTGGCGAATTTCACGCTTGAGAATCTGGTGAATCCATCTATCCGCGATATCATCCAAAGCGGTGCGGTCGTCTTTTTTTCCTTCGAGATCAAAACACGCGTTAACTCGGTCGCCGTGTTCCAGACAAATATTTACTTTTCCATTTCCAATAAACAGAATATGTTTTTCCTCGGGAACTCCAAATCGCTGACATTCGACGCGCTCACGAATAAACTTTTCCGACAGGAAATGGTAGTCCTGCCCGGATATAAAAAGTACGGGAAATCCGCCGGTACCGCGCAGATACTGCTCTCGATTTATGCCGAGAATATCCCGAACATCTCCGACCTCTGGGGTAACCAGCCTCGTATGGAACTGAATTTTCAATTGAAGGAATAATCATGAGATTCGGTATCATCACGATTTTTATCGCCGCGATGCTGACTATTCTCACCGCGTCGATCCTCATCACCTATAACGGTATCACCCAGACTCAGACCGCGTTCGAGACCGGGTTTATCGGTTCCCTCGAGACGCTCGCGGAAACAAGCCCCGAGCTTCAAAAGCAGATCGCGGTCTATAAAGCGTTTTCCAAGAAACAGGCGGTCGATATTACGCGTCAGTCGATGTCCGTGTTCTGGGTCGTCATCCTCGTGATGAGCCTCCTTCTTATTTCGATCATCCTCGGCATCACGCGCCCGTTGAAGAAACTGAGCGCCGCGTTATCGGGCATGGATTTCGAACAGCCGTCGCGCGACTTCACCCTCTTTCCCGAGAAGGGCACGATGGAGACCCGCAAGCTCATCCGAAGTTTCAACCTCATGATGACCCGGCTGATCCGTTACGAAGCGGTCGCGGGCGATATCTCGCGTTACAGGGGCTGGAAGGAGATTTCGCGGGTGATCGTGCACGAGATAAATAACCTCATTACTCCAATCCGCACTTACGCCGAGTACCTTCACGAACGCGGCGCGGATACCGAGAAGACAGGATTCATTCTCGCGAAGCTCGACGAGCTCAGGACGACACTTTTTAAATTCCGCAACCTCTCTCACTTGCCGGAGCCTGTGTTCCATGGCGCCACGCTCGATAGTGTGGTGGGCGAACTCAGGCTCGAGTTCCCGAAAGCGTTGTTCTCCCTGAACACCACGGGAGCGGTCATTGTAACAGACGAACAGCTCCTGAAAGAGATCGCGCGCAATTTAATTAAGAACTCGTTCGAATCGGGCGCGTCGGCGGTGGAAGTCAAACTCGAGATGACGCCTTCGGGCGCGGAGATCGCGATTATCGACGACGGCCCCGGCATTCCGGAGAAGAATCTCGAACGGGTTTTCGACCCGGGCTTCACGACAAAAAAGAGCGGCTCCGGGATCGGCCTCGCCCTCGCGCGCGGGTTATCGCGCCAGCTCAAAGCCGCCCTGATCGCCGTCCCGAACCGTGGAAAAGGCGCCGAGTTTATCCTCAAACTCCCGCCCGGCTTGAAGGAAACCCAAGATGAAAATATTAGTAGTTGACGACAACACCGATGTCTTCCTCTCGCTGAAGTCGGTGATGGAACAGGACACGCTCCTCGGCGCGGAAGATATCGCGTCCGCGAAACGGATACTCCTCACCGAAGAGGATATCGACGCGGCGGTGATCGACGTCTGCCTCGGCGGCGAGGACGGTGTCGAGCTCCTGAAGTATATCCGTGAGAACCTGCCGCTGGTCGAATGCGTCATGATCTCCGGCTACTCGACTATCGAGAAGGCGGTCGCGTCGATCAAGCTCGGCGCATACGAGTTTATCGAGAAGCCCCTCTCGTACCAGAAGCTCAGAATCGTGATCCGTAACGCGCTCGAGCACAGGCAGTTCTCGCGGCTTGTCCAACGCGAGATCGATAAATACCGCATCCTCGGCGAATCGGGCGCGGTCAGGGAGATGAACCGGCTGATCGACAAGGCCGCCGAAACCGAATTTTCAGTGCTGATCACAGGTGAAAGCGGCTCCGGCAAGGAACACGCCGCGCGCCTCATCCACCTGAAGAGCAAGCGTGGGCGCAACGAGATCGTTGTGCAGAACTGCGCGGCGGTCCCGGCGAACCTCTTCGAGAGCGAGATGTTCGGGTATGAAAAGGGCGCGTTCACCGGAGCGGTCTCCGCGCGGAAAGGGAAATTCGAGATGGCGGACGACGGCACCCTGTTTCTCGACGAGATCGGCGAATTGGAAATGCCGCTCCAGGCGAAGCTCCTGCGGGTACTGGAAGACAAGGAAGTATCGCGCCTCGGGAGCGAAAAAAAGCTGAAGATCGACTTCCGGCTTGTCTGCGCGACCAACCGCGCGATATCCGAGGAAGTCTCGAACGGCGGGTTCCGTGAAGACCTTTTCTACCGGATCGGCGTCATCCCTATCGAAATCCCGCCCTTGCGGAAACGCCCCGGCGATATCCCGTTACTCGCGGAGCATTTCCTGCGCGATATCTGCCGCGAAAACGGCATCCCGGAGAAACACCTTACCCAGGAAGCCTCGGACGAGATATCGGCGATGAAGTTTCCCGGCAATATCCGGGAACTGAAGAACCTGATCCAGCGGCTTGCGGTGTTTATCGAGGGCACGGAAATCTCACCCGACGGATTGAGGCAGGTGCTGTCGATGTCGTCCGCGCCGAAACCGGCGGGCGATATCTTCACAAAAACCCTGCCCTATGCCGAAGCGAAAGCCGCGTTGGAAAAGGCCTATGTCCAAACCCAACTGGAAATCCACGGGGGCAATATTTCCCGGACCGCCATCGCGCTCGGGATTCTCCCGAACAACCTGATGAGGAAAATGAAAGACCTGAATATCAAATGAGCTTGGGCGCGCCTTTCGGATGGGAATAGAACGGACAGGCGCTTTTCGGGCAATCGGGATTGATAGTCGAAAAGACGCAATCCACACCGCCATGTGTGATAATAAATCCGAGGTAATCCCTGAGGAATTCGACCGCGTTGATGATCGCGAGGAAAAGGTTACGTTTACAGCACCTCGGCGTCCCGTGGAACGCGATGGAGCTAAGGGTGGCGGAGGTTACCAAGTTCGCGAGTTTCCATTCGTCGGCGGCAAGCTCGGTCTCGTTCAGGATAAGATTGATGAAAAGCGCATTACCCATCGCCGCCCCGCAAATCCCATACAGGTTGCAAAATCCCGCCGTCAAGCCTTTCGCCCTTTCCTTCGACTGCCGCAGTTTCTTTTGTTTGGACTCGTAGTCCTTTTTCTTATTGTAGTAGCAGGCGAGCAGGGACGCGGTCACGAGGTAATGGTGTACAGGCGTGTTGATCTCGATACGCGGATTGCGCATCAGGGTCATGGCGATACCGATAGGGTCTTCCGCCGGGGAATTCACACAAAACTGTTCGATCAGATCGAGCGCGGAAAGGTTATAGCAGTCGGTGCAGACAAAGTGTCCCTGTTCGCAGGTCTGGATCGTATCGTAGATCCCGCCGCAGACCGAACAGACTGTTTTCCGGTGCGACGTCAGCTTGATTAAATGCTTTTCACAAATCGCGCATTTTTCTTTCAATTCTTTATTTTTCATTATACCCGCCCATTTACTGTGATTATTATATTACTTTCCGGAAAAATAATCAACCTACCGCGCGATGGGGAGGATGGGATAAATGTATACAAAAATTTAATCGAAGAGTTAACGTTTTTTAGATTGACAAGCGCGGTGATAAAAGATACAATATCTCTTGAATAATGGACGAGGGCGGAATAAGGGAAAATGTTTAACCCCAGACAGATTTCTGAGATAATTAACGATTATGTCAGAAAATTCCCTGAGAAAGACAGGGAAAAACTGAACCTGAATATCGATGATCACAGTCTGTTTCTTTCTCTCGAAGGCGATATCCATTCGCTAAGGGTTATCAATGTTATCATCAATGTCCTTTTCAAAAATGTCGACATCCAGAACTCGGATCAGTTCCTCGTTTTCGATCTGTGCCTCGCTATCGAGGAGACGATGATCAACATCTTCAAACACTCTTACTCCGACTGCAGCGGAAAAGTCGAACTCCGTGTCGAATTCCAGAACGGGAATATCATTATCGAAATCGGCGATTACGGTGAAAAGGGCGCGAGTTTCGATTACGACGACCAGATGAAAAAGATATCCGTCAACGAGTTTTCCGAGAGCGGAAGGGGAATGCTGATTATCAAGAAGACGATTGATGAGATGAAGTATTCGTCACTGGACGGTAAAAACACACTTCTTCTGATAAAAAAATGGAAGGGTTAATTATGGAAAAAATGGATAATTTGGATATAGTTCAGGAAAAGAAGGACGGGATACATATCGTCCGTCTCGATGGAGTCCTCGACAGTTCTACCTGTATGAACTTCGGGGTTGTGTTTAACGCTATCGCCGAGAAGAGCGAACTGCTCCTGATCCTCGACCTGAAAAAACTAAAATATATCAACAGCGTCGGGATCGGTACGATTGTCAGCAATATCCGTAAGATTCAGAATGCCGACGGGAAGGCTTGTTTCTATCAGGTCTCCGACGAAGTGAAGCATGTATTCGACCTGACCGGGCTTTCCAACATCTTTTTCTTTTTCGACGACGAAGCATCCGCGGTAAACTTTCTATCGCAGAGTTGACAAAATTCCCGTGAAATGTTAGGATATTTCAACATAAAAAGGATGGTATCATGAACCGTTCGTATTCTCTTTCCAAACTCAACTGGTGGCGCGGCATACTCATTTATACTTTAGGATAACCTTCAGGGTATGTTGTTATATATTAATCCCCCGCAGGTTCATGCCTGTGGGGTTTTTTATTTTTAGGAGGGCTTATGAAAAAGTTTACGGTTTCCCTTTTGCTGATGGTTGCGATAGCGGTGGTATTCTGTACCGCAAAACCCGCCCCGGACAGTTCGTTCTACTTCGTGCAGATCACCGACACTCATTGGGGACCCGATATTCATACCCAGCGCCTGAAGAAAATAGTCGACGCGATCAACGCGCTCCCGATGAAGATAGAGTTTGTCGCGCACACAGGCGATATCGCGAGCGACGACCTCGACAATATGACGCTGTTGTCCAACACGCTCTCGATCTACAAACAGCTCAAGTACCCGCTCTACTTCGTCCCGGGAAATCACGATATCGTTAAGTACAAGGCCGATAAGACGTTAAACATCTTTACCAACTACTTCTCGCCGCTCAACTATACGGTCGAAGTCAAGGGCGTGGTCATGCTCTTCACCTTCCTCGAACCGTTGCGCGAAAACTACACTATCACGAACTACGATCCATACAAATGGGTCGATGGCACGTTGAAGGCGAACAAGAACAAGCCGGTCATCATCTTCGAGCATTCGCCGGTCATCCCCGACTTCTACAACAACGCCTACCATTATCCGTATGACGAAAAGGAGACAGCCGGGTGGCAGACGATAGTCAACAAGTACAAAAACGTCAAGGGCATTATCTGCGGGCATTTCCACCGCGCGGAGTTTTTCTGGATCGGCGAGGTTCCCTGCCATGTGGCCGGATCGGTCGCGGAGTACTGGGAACGCCAGGCGACGTTCCGGGTGTACGAGTACAAGAACGGGAAGCTCAGTTACTTCACCGTTTATATCGAGGACAAAAAATAACAATTCCGTAAAGAGGTATATATGCTGACAGATAAAGTTCTTTACCCGGTATATAGAGAGATCGCGGCGGATATCGAAACGCCGGTCTCCGCCTTCCTCGCGCTGAAGGAGGAAGGGAAAATGGGCTTCCTGCTGGAAAGCGTCGAGATGGGGGAAAAGCTCGGCCGCTACTCGTTCCTGGGTTTCGATCCCGAACTGATCTTTACCGCGAAGAAGAACCGCGTCAAGATATCGTTCATGGGCGAGACTGAGGAGATGGAATGCGGGAACCCTATCGACGAGATTAAAAAAGTGGTCGCGTCGTTCAAGGAAGAGCGCGACGAGAACCTTCCGCCGTTCTCCGCCGGGCTTGTGGGTTACTTCTCCTACGACTCGGTACGCTACTTCGAGAAGCTCCCGGATATCAAGCCCGACAAGCTCGATCTCCCGGACATCTTCCTCATCATGCCCAAGGTGCTGATCGCGTTCGACCACATCAAGCAGAAGCTGATCCTGATCGGACATGCGTTCTCGCCGGAGGGTAAGGCGGAAGCGCTGGCCGGATTGAAGGAGTACGAGACACGACTCTTCTCCGCCGCGCCGCCCGAACGGATCAAGGAATCGAACCGCGACCGTCTCGACCTCATCTCGAACTTCAAGAAAGCGGAGTTCATCGCCGCGGTCGAGAAGGCTAAGAAGCATATCGTCGCGGGCGATATCTTTCAGGTCGTCCTGTCCCAGCGTCTCCGCACCGGGATCGATATCGGGCCGTTCGATATCTACCGCAAGCTCCGTATGATCAATCCGTCGCCGTATATGTTCTACATGGACTTTTCTGAGTTTCAGCTTGTCGGCTCGTCGCCCGAGGTAATGGTGCGCCGCACTAAAACCGCCGACAAGGACGAGGTGATAGTCCGCCCGATAGCGGGAACACGCCCGCGCGGGAAGAACAAGAAGGAGGACGACGCAGTCGAGCTGGAGCTGTTGAACGACGTCAAGGAGCTCGCGGAGCATACGATGCTTCTCGACCTCGCGCGGAACGACGTCGGACGAATCTCCGGGTTCAACACGGTCAGGGTCGAAGCGCCCTATCACATCGAACGTTATTCCCATGTGATGCACATCGTATCGGACGTGCTCGGCAAGCCGAATCCCGAGTTCGGCGCGGTGGACATTATCGGCGCGACCTTCCCCGCAGGGACTGTGAGCGGTTCCCCGAAAGTCCGCGCGATGGAGATCATCGAGGACCTCGAACCCGAGAAACGCGGGATTTACGCCGGGGCAATCGGCTACATCGACTTTTCCGGCAACACGGACACCTGTATCGCGATCCGCACGATCCTTCACCGGGATAAAACGGTCTATATTCAGGCCGGAGCGGGTATCGTGTACGACTCGGTTCCCGAAAAAGAATACGAAGAGACGATCAACAAGGCGAAAGCCCTGATGAAAGCGATCATATAGGAGGCGCGCAATGATTTTAGTCATCGATAACTACGACAGTTTCATATACAACATCGTCCAGTATATCGGGGAGTTCTATCCCGATATCCGGGTATACCGTAACGACAAGCTCACAGTGGACGAGGCGCTCGCGATGGAGCCCGACGGGATAGTGATCTCGCCCGGGCCCGGACGTCCCGCAGACGCCGGCATCTCGGAGGAGCTCATCGAGCGCTCAGGCGATATCCCCGTTTTCGGGGTGTGCCTCGGGCACCAGGGAATCACCGAGGTCTTCGGCGGCGAAGTCATCTCCGCATCGAGGATCATCCACGGTAAAAGCTCCACGATGACCCATAACGGCTCCGGCATTTTCGCGGGGCTTCCCTCGCCCATCAAGGGTATCCGTTACCACTCCCTCGTCGCGAACAGGGCGAACCTGCCCGACACCCTCGAGATCACCTGCGAGAGCGACGACGGCGAGATCATGGGGCTGAAGGTCAAGGGCCGGAACATCCACGGCATCCAGTTCCACCCGGAGTCGTTCCTCACCCAGTTCGGTAAGCAGATCGTGAAGAACTTTGTCGATATTGTCGCGGAACGGCGCAGGAGCCGGGTATCCGACCGGGTTCGGGGTATCGTGAACAAGCTGACGAACCGCGAAGACCTCACTCGCGGCGAAGCGTCCGAGATGATGGACGCGATCATGCGGGGCGAGGCGACCCATGCCCAAATCTCCGCCTATCTCACCGCCCTGCATCTCAAGGGCGAGACGGTCGACGAGATCGCGGGAAGCGCCGAGTCGATGTTCCGTTCCGCGCTCAAGGTCGAGACTACGGCCGCTCCGCTCATCGACACGTGCGGCACCGGGGGCGACCATTCGAGCCTCTTCAACATCTCGACCGCGGCGGCGATTGTCGCATCGGGCGCGGGGGTATATGTCGCGAAGCATGGCAACCGTTCGGTGACCAGCAAGAGCGGTTCGGCGGACGTGCTCCAGGCGCTCGGCGTAAAAATCGAGCTCACCCCCGAGCAAGCCCGTCAGTCTATCGAGACCGCGAAGTTCGCGTTTCTCTTCGCTCCGCTTTACCACCCCTCGATGAAGAACGTTATGCCGGTGCGCAAGGAAATCGGTATCCGCACGATATTCAACATCCTCGGGCCTATCGTCAATCCCGCGGGCGTCAAACGGCATGTGATGGGCGTGGCGTCGCCCGCGCTCCTCGACCTCATCCCCGGCGTGTTCGTCCGGCTCGGGCATATCCATTCGCTCGTTCTCCACGGCGAGGCCGGTATCGACGAGGCATCGATTGAAGGGCTGACACAGGTGCGCGAGATCAGGAACGGTGAAATCGCGTCATGGACGCTCGACCCGTCGCAGTACGGACTCTCCGGCTTGATAGAGAACCTGCGTGTCGCCGGCGCGGACGAAAGCGCTCAGCTGATTACGGATATTTTCTCCGGCGCGGAGAAGAACGATCCGTACAAGGCCGTCGTCCTGAACTCGGCTCTCGCGTTTGTCGCCGCGCTCGATATCGCTATCGAGGATGGGATCGCGCTCGCGAAGGAGACGATCGATTCCGGAAAAGCCATGCGCGCCCTCGAAACGATCCGCGCCGCGTCGAACAAATAGGACAGGGTATGAATAAACTGAAAGAAATCGTCGATCATAAACGCCGCGAAGTCGAAAGACTTCATGAGGAGTACCCGGACGGTATTCCCGGCTCGGGGATAAAACGCGCTTCGTTCGCGGACGCGCTCTCCGGCGGCTCGTCTCTCAAGCTGATCGCGGAAGTGAAACGTCGCTCCCCGTCGGCGGGCGATATCGCGTCGGGTGCCGACCCGGTCATGACCGCGAAGACCTACGCTGAAAACGGCGCCTCGGCGGTCTCGGTGCTCACCGACGCCGGATATTTCGGCGGGAGCTGGGATTTCCTTCGCGGCATCGCCCGCGTCACGGAAGTCCCCCTGCTCTGCAAGGACTTTATTGTCGACCCGCTGCAGATCGACCTCGCGGCGGAGTACGGGGCGTCGGCCGTTCTGCTGATCGCCGAAGTCTTGGATGATACCGAACTTTTGAAGCTTCTGCGTCACGCCGAGCGGAGGGGGATGGACGTCCTGATGGAAGCGCATGCGCCCGGGAACATCGAACGCGCGGTTTCGAGCGGCGCGAAGATCGTCGGGATCAACAACCGCGACCTGACCACGTTCGAGCTCGATCCGGAATACGCCTTGCGGTATATCGGCATGATTCCCGCAGACAGGATACGCCTCGCGCTGTCGGGAGTGGAAGTTCCCGCCGACGCCGAGAAGTTCGCGCGGGCGGGTTTCGACGGCATCCTCGTGGGGACGTCGCTCATGCGCTCAGCCGACCCGGGCGGCGCGGTAAAAAAGTTCATCACGATACCTCTTGTTAAATAAAAAAAGCCCCGCATGGCGCGGGGCTCTCACGAGTTCAATCTATATCGAATCTCGGGATGCGGTTATTTCTGGGGACCTTTGCCGCCGGGGCCTTTGTCCATCTTGTCCATTTTCTGCATCTTCATCGAATTGACCGCGTCGACCACTTCTTTCATTTTAGCCTGATCGCCGTCGAGGGTTGTGAGCCACTTAGCGATAGCCGCGTCGACTTCCTTCTCACGCTGGTCGTTCAACAGCTTGATCTTGTCCATTCCGGCCTTGTTATTCGCCTGGATTTTCTTCTGGGTGTCGACCATATCCTTCAGTATCTTGGAAATCTCTTTGCCGTTCTTCGCGGGGTCCTTATCGTACTCGGCGGAGAATTTCACAAGCGAGTCGCGGAAGTCCATCATCTTGGCATGAAAATCGAGGTTCTTTTCTTTGCTTTCGAGGAATACCTTCTGAATCTGGATGTTATACTTTTCCATGATCGTATGGATACCGCTGAGCTTCGCGAACACGAACATACCGGCGCCCATTCCGCCCTTATCCATGTCCATACCCATTCCCATTCCCATTCCCATTCCGGGATGTTCCATGCCTTTACCCTTGTCGTGGTCGTCGCAATCGGGGCCTTTCTCGGCATAGGCAAGAACTGAACCGAGAGCTAAAACTGAAACCAATAAAAATCTCTTCAACATATGGTCCTCCTGAAAATTTTAATATATCGCTAATGCGTAATAGTAATCGAGGTCGCCGACCGTTTCATCGCTATCGTCTTCGGTTTCGCTGTCGCCGCCGTTATAGCTGACGCTGGTAAGCCGGTACATACTTTCCAGAGCGTCGAACTCATAATCCGCGGCAAGGGTTTCGGATACCGGCTGAGGCCCGTCGGCAGGCAGAAACGGATTGAACAGGAGCCCGAGGGTGAACGAGACTGCCGCCGCCGCGCCCATAATCCCGGCAAACCGTATCCGCTGAATCCGGTGTTTCGCCGGATACTCGCGGAGCTTTTTGTCCATCAGGCGCTCCATGTCCGGTACCGGGACGATATTTTCTCTACCGGATAGTGTCATCGATAGGCGGTAGTACTTGCCGCATTCCGCGCAGCTCCCGATATGCCCGGAGGCCTCTTTATTTCCCGCGATCTCGCTCAAGGCGAAATCGATCAAATCTTTCACATCTTCACAACGCATCTTTTTCCTCCAGACTTTTCATGAGCTTGAGCTTTCCCCGGCGATATAACGATTTTGCCGTCGGGAGCTTCAGCCCGAGAACTTCCGCCGTCTGTTCGAGAGTCCTGCCGTCGATATCCTTCATGATAATGACGTTTCTCTCCTCTTCCCGAAGCGCCGTCAGGCCTTCTTCGAGAAGACGGTTTTCTTCGCCGATAAAAAACGCCTCTTCGGTGTATTTCCGCGCCGCTGTTTCCCCGACATGTTCGAGTTGTGTCCAACCGAGAAACTTATCCCGTGTCAGACGAGTCTTTGCCAGATTGACGCCGGTTCTCACCAAATATCCCACAGCGTTTTCCATCGAGCGGACGCGAACCCAGTGCCCGTAGACCCTGATAAACGCCTCCGAAACTAAGTCCTCCGCCGTGCCGTTCGAACGGACATACCCGCGAAGGATTCGGTAGAGCAAGCCCCGATTGCTTTTATAGAAATCGGTAAACCCGCGCTCGAGTTCATTTTCCATTTTCCTCTCCGCATCCGAAGTAATAACCCTATTCTTTAAAAAAAGATGCATCATGCAAAATAAAAGGATTTTCCTATGATAAAATTCTAATCTGCCGATACTAACAATAGTAAAAGCTCAATAAAAAGGCAAAAAATGATCAGGTTAATAGACTCCAAGGCGTGGGAGACAAGAGGCCTGCCCGCCGAACGGATCGTGAATGTCAGGGTAATAGAACAAAACGGCGAGCGCGCATCCGCGGAGATCAACGGTATCCGTGTGGACGCGAAGATCGAGGGCGATGTTCCCGCGAGCTTCCTCGCGTTTGCCGAACGGACGCCCGAGGGGATGAAGCTCCGCGTGCTGAGCGGCATCAAGGAAAGCCCCCTTTTCGCGCATATCGCGAGGGATAAGCTCTTGGACAATCTCAGGGTGTTTCTCCTGCAGAACGGATTTCCGTTGGACGAGCGTCACCTGAATATGTCGCTGCTGCTGTCCGAACGCGGCCTGCGGCTGTCGCGGGAGAACCTGAAGGCCTTACTGATGGCGTCGGCGCGTTACGGCGACGGGTTCGCCGAAACAATCGCGGGATTGATGGCGAAGGGAATCGTCCCGGACGAGGATTTTCCCGAGTTCTTTTTCAGGATCAGGGATATCCTCCGCGAGATGATGAAACACGGCGAACCTCCGGCAGACGGTCAAAAATCCGCGGCGGATACGCTGAAGGAATTCCTCGGATTTATCGCCGGGGGCGGTTACAAAGCCCGCCTGATCGAGCATAATGGAAAGAGCCTCACTGTTCAATCGCGGGTTGTCGACAGAAACGGACGGAAACGGTTCTACTTCGACCTCTCCAGCGAGAATACAGGGGCGCTTTTTATCACCGCCGATCTATCGGAAGAAGGATACAGGATTACGGTTTATATCGGCCGGGGACTTTTTACGGCGATCAAAGATAAAATCGAGACGGAGAGCGCCGGATTTTACCGGACGCTCCGGGAAAAGCTCCCCGAATTCCGTTTCGCGGTATCGTATATGGAAACGGAGGACGATTTTATGTTCTTCCGCGCGGAAGGTGACGGGGAAGACCGGAAGATCATCCCCGAACTGGATATTTTTATTTAATATGGAGGCTTGGATGAGTACAAAAGCGGCGGCATTGAAATACGATGCCGGTACCGATAACGCCCCGAAAATCCTGGCGAAAGGTGTCGGCGCGGTCGGCGATTACATCGTATCGCTCGCGAGAAAAAGCAGCGTCCCGGTCTACCGGAACGACAAACTCGCCGAATCGCTCGTGCGATTGAAGGATAACGACGAAATTCCAATGGAACTCTACACTATAGTTGCGGAAATCTTCGCTTTCGTATATTCTTTAAAGAGCAGTGCGGCAGGAAATTAAAAAGCACTGAAAATTAAAAATTATTGATTAAGTACGAGGAGTGAGCTATGCCGATGAAGAAAATCCCGCTGGAGCAACTCAAGGCCGGGATGAAATTCACCAAATCCCTTTTCGACAAAAACCTGAATATCGTGCTCCCGGCCGGTAAGGTACTGGACGATATATCGATCAAGAACCTGAAACTGCGCCAGCTCGATTTTGTCGAAACCGCGGGAGAACTGGTGGATGAGACCCCTCTTCCCCACCCCGGACAGAATAAAGACAGACCCGGCGACCCCAAGAAGATCAAGGTCGACAAGGATACGGCGCGTTACCTCGAAATCTACAAGGAAGCGGTCACCACGATCAGTTCGCTTTACAGCCGTTACCGCACCAAGCAGGGTTTCAATGTCGACGAACTCCAGAAACTCGCGAATAAAGTAGTCAACACCATCATGATGGAGAAAAATCCCAACGTTTTTATCAACCTGATCAATATCACCGGGCGCGGAGAATACCTTTTCCACCATATTGTGAATACAACGGTGCTCGCGATCCTTCTCGGCCAGCGGATCGGATACTCGATGGTGAAACTTGTCAGCCTCGCGATGGCCGGATTGGTGTACGATATCGGGATGACGAAAATCCCGGCGTTCATTGTCGAAAAGGAAGGAAAGCTTTCGCCCGAGGAACGGAACCAGATCAATACGCACCCGATCCACAGTTACCAGATCATTTCCCGTGAGTTCAATCTCCCCGTTGAGATCGCGCGCGTAGCGCTGGAACATCACGAGAGATGGGACGGCACCGGCTACCCCCGTAAGATCAAACAGAACGAAATATCTGAAATGAGCCGGGTCCTTTCGATAGTCGATACTTACGAGGCGCTCACGAAAACCCGTGTCTACCGCGAGAAAAACGAGTCCTACGACGCGATGAAGCTTGTGGTGAGCGAAGGCGCCAAGCGTTTCGATCCCGATCTGTTAAAAGTATTTCTCAATATGATGTCTATCTATCCCGTCGGAAGTTATGTCCGTTTGAACAACAACGCGATCGCGCAGGTGATGTCGGCAGACGTGGTATCGCCGTTTCGCCCCACGGTCAAGGTTGTGCTGGACGAGTTCGGGGATAAGATCGAGGACGGCGAAGTCATCCGCCTGTCCAAGGAAAAGGATATTTATATAGTCGGGGCGATCAAGACGTCCCAACTGAACGAGCATGGCGAAAAGTAACAAGGCATTCGGCGACTACGGTGAAGATATTGCCGGAAGGTATCTCGAGGGGTTGGGTTATCGCCTCCTGGCAAAGAATTACCGGAACCGTTACGGTGAAATCGATCTGATACTGCTCGATAACGGCGTACTCGTACTGGCGGAAGTGAAAATCCGCCGTAACCCGGACGACGCGGGACTGGAAGATACGATTTCCATGACGAAAATTAAAAAAATTCTGAAATGTGCCGAAATATATCTTGAGGGCAACGTGGTCGAGTTTAAGGAGATGAGAATCGATGCGGTCCTTGTTTTAGAGGGCAGCGGCGCGCAGCGAATCAACCATATTAAGGACATCTACTAATGGAAACAAACATGCCCGATTCGACCACCGAGAGACTAGGGAAAAAGCGGAACTTCCATCGCATTATCGTGAAAACGAATTCGAGCTCTCTCTCGAAGGAAAGGATGGATATTCTCCGCAAGAAGATTTATGATCCCGCGTATATCAATCACGCGATCGAAAAACTTGCCGACAACATCTCGAAAGCGATGCTGGAAGGCTATATCGATCAGAAGAATCTTTAATTAAAGCGGGGGATGAGTGAAAAGGGATATCTCACAGATTATCCCTTCATGGGGCTATTGGTCGCACTGGATGGAATTCGCACAGCCCCTCATTTAAAAAGAATCGGGCTTGCCGTCAGGCAGGCCTTTTTTTATGGAAACAAATCTCATAATTATTCATTCTCTGGATTCAGTACTCAACATTGATTTCTTCAAGATGTTCAGTTGAAAAATAAATAATATAAGCTAATTTATAGGTTTTCTTTGATGTTGGAGGGGCACCATAAAACTGTTGATCGTATTCTGAATTTGCATAAATCCATTTCTCAGTAACATCAAATAATTCAATAATTGAAGATTTTAGCTTCCAGATGTATTTTTTACCCGTTGTTATTATCGAAAGTGATGAACCTCCCTGTTCCTCGTTAACATTTTCTACCAAATTCTTACCGTAGTTTTTGTTAAAATCAGAAATCATTGAACTAACATATGAGCTATTAATCTTTTTTTCATCATAGTTTACCTTAACCTTGACAAGCGCATTGTTTTTAAAATAAAATGTCTTTTTAAAGATATCTGAATTTTTTAACTCCTGAACAATACGATTGAATCCATCATCATAGTCTTCTTTAACTACTCCTTCATTTTTAATAATTTTCATTATTTCATTTTTAGTTGAACCCCATTGAAAATCTTTATATCCAAGTAAGTCTTTTGAAAATGTAACACTTACCAAAATTAATAGAATAAAAACTAAAAAAACTTTCAGGTATTTCATAGAATCCTCCTCATTCCAATATACAACATTCTATAATACTATTTATGTAAAGTAAAGATCTGAATATGAATTATGAGTAATTTATTGATGCCTAGTGCGGAATGACTATATTCTTGTTAAAGTTAAGTATTCATTTCCACACCCGCGCGATATTCGTCAACGCGGTCCAGCCTTCCTTGCCGTCGATAGTCGTAATAAAGTAGTACCCGTCGATCTCGTTCTCGATCCGGCACTCGATCCCAGCGGCGATATCCTTTTTCTCGAGCGCTGTCGCATCCGGCCTATCCGCGACTGTCCCGGAATAGACCGCGACCCCCATCGCCGGGTCGAACATCGCGCCGTAACGCACGTAAGCCCCCGCGAGGTAAACTGCGCCCAGCGCCATCAGCACGATCGAGACGATCCGCCACACGCGAGCGCGGAGCATTTCGACTATCCGCGCCAAGCCGAGGCTTAAGCCCGCGCTTCCCGCGGCGAACAGGACGATGCCGATCGCGGCCATCGCGGGCAAAGCGAATACCGTCAACGGGAACTGGATGACCCGTTCGAGCGGAGAGGCTTCGAAGAAGTACGCCGGGATACCGATCGACTCCCTTGCGGCTGAAAGGGCGGACGCGATCTCCGAATCGTACGGATTGAGGAGATGGGCGCGCTTGAGGTTCAGCACGGCGGGCCCGATATCGTTCCGGTTCAGGTATTCGATCCCGAGGTTAAAATAGACCGCTTCGTTTTTGATTGTCAGCGCCGTTTCCTCGAGTTCGGCTATACCGTTTGTCAACCCGAAGGCGTCATGGGGAATGACTGTTCCGGCGAGGAGCATGATGAGTACGGCAAACCGCCGGCGGATCATTGTTTGGCCTCGAGTTTCTTATCCTGGAGTTCCTTGAGGAGCTGGTTTTTGTAATCGTCGAGTTTCTGACGGGAGGAACGGATCGCGATGGTGAACGTTTCCGACGGGTCTTCGCAGATCGAGCCGTGCCCGGGGAAAACCTTGTTCGTTTTCAACGTATCGAGGCGTTCGAGCGAGTTGATGTAATCGCCGAAACTCCCGGAATCGGAAATCTTGGAGATCACGCCCTTATCGAAAATAGTGTCGCCCGTGAACATGAAGTGCTTGAACGGTTCGTAGATACAGATACAGCCCGACGTGTGTCCGGGGGTGTGAAAAATCTTCAGTTTGTAGTTGCCGATATCGAAAAGAAGCCTGTCCTCGAGCCAGATATGCGACTTGACCTTGAGGATTTCCTCGCCGTGGATCGCGGAATGCATGACGTACTCGTCCTGGAGTTCGATCTTTGTCGCCGCGAAACGGTGCGCGGCAAGGAACGCGGTCTCGTGAAAAAAGATGTTTCCGCCGACATGGTCGAAATGCTCGTGGGTGTTGATGACAAGGTGGATGTCGCTGACCTTCAGCCCGATCTTCGTCAGGCCTTCCACCACGCGCGGAAAGTTCCCCTTCACTCCGGTGTCGATCAGGACGTTCTTATTCGTGCCCTTGATGACATAGACATGACAGCTCGGCTTCTTCCCGTAAATAATATAGATTTGGGTCTCGACTTCGTCGATTAAAAGTTCATCCTGCGGCATCCGCGGTAATTCCTTCAAGGTTTTTTATCAAACGGTAACTTTTTCTTTCCAAATGGTAACCTTCGAGATTTCCGTACCGTTCGAAAATAACTTTTTCTCTCATAAAATAACGGTTTACGAAGGCGAAATCTGAAGCCTTTATCCTCGCGAACATCTCATTATCAATTCCCAGCTTCCTGATAAAATTCAAAAGCTCATTAAAACCGGCTAATATTTTACCAGTTCTTTGCGGCTCTATCAAGTTTCCCGCGCCTGAAAAGAGCGGCTTCCCGAGTTTGTTCCCCGCCGTGATAAACTTCGCCAGTTCGTCCCCGGAGACGCCCCTGAAACCGTTCAGCACAGCGCCCTTCGCGGTAGCGTTGAGCAGGGGAAACTCCGGTCTCGCCCGGTGGATCGACTTGGCCGATTCCTCGAACCAGCCTTTATAATTATTGAGGATAAAGTCGGTATAGACATTGCCGTGGAGACCGGGCACATGGAACACGTCGCGGCTCCGCATCACGCCTATGAAGATGCTCTGTACCGTTTTCATCCGCCTGCTCATCGCGAGGATACGGTAAAAATGCGGCGTGGAGACGCAATGCGAGCAGTTATCGGAGTACGCGAGGTCCTGGCCGGTCATGACGATCGGGCTTCCGCCGGAGAGGTACGCGTAATGGAACGCCGAGGTGGCGACCGAGCCCCCGGTCTCGATGTCCCCGAAAACGATACCGCTCCGGCGCTCCATCCAGTTTACCAGCTCGTTCTTGTGCAGGAACGGTATCCCGTCCATGTCGTAGTCCATATGCGCGGTATTCGCGGTGAAAACCGGCCCCGGGTAGTATTCCGCGAGGGCGGAGTTCGCGACAAGGTCGTACACTAACGCGATCCGTTTCAGATAATCCTTCGGCATCATCAGGAAGTCGCTCAGGTTATGCACCTGCGAATCGAGCGAGTAGACGATATCCGGGACGATCCCGGCCTCGTAGAGCACGAGAAGCGCGGTATCCACCGCGATCAGAATAGCGTGCCCGGCGATCTTTTTCAGAAGCGGCAGGGATTCGATCAGCGACGGGCCCGCCGACACGATCACGACCGGCGCGGACGGCATCATCCCGGCCGCCGAGGCGACTGTCGACGATTTCGCGAAGTTGCGGGTATTCCGCAGGATATTGATAAACCAGTTCTCTTCGAACTTCAGCCGTGTGGCGAAGTCCCCCAGCCTGACCTTCATGATCCTCTCGATCCGTTCCTCGAACGGCCCGTAGAGGTCTTTGCGGTATCCGCCACGGAGGACGAGGGTCTTGATGCTCCTGAACTGCTCTATCTGAAGCGTGTTGAAGTAACTGTCCAGCCGTTCGACCGGATCGTCGGGAGTGATTATCCCCGGCACGACACCGAACTCGTAGACATGGCGGAATATATCGAACGCCCGCTTATCCCGTTCGATCACGATCATATTCTTAAATCCAAGCTGTTCGAGCTTCTCGATATGGTATCCCAGTCCCGCTCCGAGTATCACGACCAAAGTGCGGTCGCGGTCGAGCGCGGAGACCTCTTCCACCAAACGCTCGGCTTCCTTTTCGGGCGAATAGCGGCTGTGGACAAATCTGCCGTCGATCTCGAGGGTCAGTTCCCCATCGCGAGTCCGCACCACCGAGCCGTCATAACGCGACAGCTTTTCGAGCTTTATCCTGTTTACCATGCCATGCCCCTACAAGTCCAGGAGAAGGACAAAGTAAACGCTGAGTTTCGCGCTCAGGAAACCGAGGATGCCGCCCGCGACGACGTCGGTCGGGTAATGCATCCCGAGATAGATTCTCGAAAACGCGATCAGCGACGCGATTACGACCATCGGGATGAACACCGGCGGATAGAAAAAGAGGAAGACGAACGATACGGCGAAGGCCGCCGCGGTATGTCCCGACGGGAAAGAGAAACGGTCGGGCGGTATGGCGAGATTGGTGATGTCGTTATGACGGATAAACGGGCGCTCGCGGGTGAAGACTCGTTTCAGCACCATATGCATCGCAAGCTGGAGCAACGACGCGAAACTCAAGGCAAGCCCGGCGTTGATATTCACGAGCAAAAAAGCGATATCCATTAGGAGCCAGAGCCATCCGTCCCCGAGCTTAGTCATCAGGCGCATGAACGCTGTCAGCCTGTTCCTGCGGATGCGGAAGATGAGAAGCATGATATACTTCTCGGCGTGCTTCCAATCGCGCTTTTTCCGGGCGACCGGTTTTTTATCCTTTTTCTTCAATCCCTGCTCCGTATTCCGGCTTCCTTGTCTCTTCTCGCTTTCATCATTTCACTATTTATTTCGCCCCGGCTTTCTTCAGGAGATCGACGATCTCTTTGTTGCCCTTTCCTTTCGCGTATTCGAGCGCGGTCTTGCCGTCTTTGTCCACCATGTTCACGTCCGCCTTCGCCGCAATCAACTCCTTAACGACATCCGTGTGTCCGTTCGCCGACGCGAGCTTCAATGCCGTCCAACCGTCTTTGTCGACCGCGTTAACGTCCGCCTCCGTCGCGATCAGCGCCTTCACAGCATCGGTGTGACCGTCATACGCCGCAAGCATTAACGCCGTTACACCGCCTTTGCTGGTCGCGTTCACGTCCGCCTTCGCCGCAATCAACTCCTTCATGACATCGGTGTGTCCGTTCGCCGACGCAATCATTAACGCCGTATAGCCGTATACAACAGAAACGTTAATCTCAGCTTTCGCCGCAATCAATGCCTTCACTGTATCGATGTGTCCGCTTAGTGCCACCCACATCAACGCAGTATTGCCGTTTTTGTCTGACGCGTTCACATCCGCCTTCGCCGCAATCAATGCTTTTACTGTATCGGTGTGTCCGTATCTCGCAGCCCACATCAACGCAGTCATGCCGTTTTTGTCTGACGCGTTCACGTCCGCGTTCGCGTCGATCAACACATTAAAAAAATTTAGATGTCCGTTTTGTGCCGCTTTCATCAACGCCGTTTCGCCGTCTTTATCAACTTCGTTCACGTCGGCGGCCGACTCAAGCAGTAATTTTATCGCGTTAGTAATTCCGTACTCGGCCGCAATCATCCAAGCCGTACTGTCGTCGCCGGCAACTCCGGCGACGTTGGCCTTTCCTCCGGCGATCATCAGGAGCACGACTATTTCCTGTTTTCCGTATCCTTTCGCTTTATCGAGCGCGGTCTCACCGTTTTTTTCAACCGCGTTCACGTCTGCCTTCGCCGCAATCAACGCCATTACGGTGTCTGTGCGTGGCTGACATGCCGCAAGCATCAACGCCGTAATGCCGTTTTCAGCGGATTTGTCTATATCGGCCTTCGCCGCAATGAGTTCATTGAAAATTTCGGTATGTCCCATTTCCGCCGCTATCATCAACGCCGTGACACCGCCTTTGCCGACCGCGTTCACATCCGCCTTTTTCGCGATTAACGCCTTCACCGGGCCGATTTTTCCGCTATATGCCGCCCAGATCAACGCAGTCAGGCCGTTTTCGTCGAGCGGGGCGTCGACGGCGCCATGATACGCCTCGATAAACGCGACGTCGCCTTCCTTTGCGGCATCCAGCAGGTTATCCGCCGGAAACGCCAACGCCGGGAGCAGGAATAGTATGAACATTAACGCTTGTTTTAGCACAAAAACTCCGATAAAAAAAGATTTTTCGGTGAAATACCGTATCCGGTTTTCATCGTCTCATTTATTCACAATTTAAGCCGTGAGACGCTTACCGCTTTCAACTATATAGCCAATTTGAACGATTTAATAATATTCTCACGCCATCCGTTCCTTATTCCGACATAGCCTCGGCGGCTGAATATCCCCCTATTCCCAAACTGAACTGCGCATATATCGTCCATGAAGTATTGAAATTGTACGACACGGTTTCCGAGGCGAAGATCGCGCCCACCCCGACCGATATCGGCAGGGATACCCCGCTGAGCTTGAACTTTGACATGAACACAACCGAGATATCGAAATACTCGTCCCCGTCAGCGTCGCCCTTGTCCGGTCCCTCGTTAAACAGGATGCCGCCGACTTCCGCCTTGATATAGACATCGTTTCGGACATACTTATCGGGATGAATATAGAGCGGGAAGTAGAGCTTGAGCGGGAATAATGCCCCGAGGCCGTTCGCGCCGGCAGTGTTCGGGACAAACCACCAATCGGTGAGGTAAGCCTTCGCGCCGCCGAACCCGAGTCCGATCCCAAGCCTCGCCGTGGGCGAGAAGAAAATAACGTTAAAATCGATCAGTTCGATCCCCACAAGTACCGGGTAGTTCAGGAGCAGGTTGCCCCATGAGAACCAGAGGAGCGTATTCGGCGTATTCGCGATCATCTGCGTGTCCACGGGCGCGGGCTTCTTGGGTTCGTTCTGCTTCTCGATCTCATCGAGGTTGAACGAGCCTTCCGCGGTCGCTACGACCACGCGGGTATTAATATCCACGAGGCGCGCGTTAATAAAGATTTCCCCGCTGACAAGCGAAACGCTCCCGAGGAGGATATATCCCGCTCCGGTCATCGTGCCGATCTGGCTGGCAAATTCCGTATCGACCATCCCGGATAGCGCGAGCTTCTTTTCCTTCACAAGCTGGTTGAGCTGGGCGTTCTCGACAACCTTGATCCCCCGGTCGTTGAGCTTCCCGACCATCATCTCGGAGATCGTTTTGACAATTCCCTTGACCTTGTCGCTCTTCTGCACCGGCTCGAATTCCGCGACCGCGACCACTACCTTGGACGCATCGACCTTCGACGCGATTTTCCACGCGATACCGTCGACAGCGCCCTCTGTCGCCTGTTTGATCGTGTGCTGGGAGCCGCAGGAGACGAGGAAGAATAACGTAATAATAAAACCGAATATCCGCTTCATTGTACACTCCGGAATGTATTTAGGGTTCTGGTAAAAAACCGCAATTTCAGGATGGAAACGTACCGCCCTCAATATTATACACCGGAATGAAAAAAATGAAAAGTTCGGCGGGGATAGAAAGAGAGACGATTTTCAGTCATTCGCGATTTCGCACGTTTCACCCGATCTGCCCGCGGGTCAGGACGACGATCAGGATGATCGTAAAATCCGCGAAGAAGTGCGCGAGAAGCGGAGCGAGCATCCCACCGGTGCGTTCACGCAGCCAGCCGAGCGCCGCGCCCCATAACCAAACCAGCGCCATTCCGCTCACACCGCTCGGGAAGCCGTAGAAATGCCATACCCCGAAAAGCAGGCATTGGATTGTTACGGCCGCGAAAGGGAATGGGAATACTGTTTTCAGCGCTTCCTGAAGTATCCCCCGGAATACCGTTTCCTCGCCGATTGCGTTAAACAGCGAAAATCCCAGTATCAGAGCGATCAGAAGAGGGATGTTGTCGAACGGGATTATTTCCAACAGTCCGCTCATATCGGGCTTGAACAGGTATGTCCAGAGCACGAGCGACCCGCTCGAAACAATTACCGTTACGATCACCATGACTGCGGATAAACGGTCGAGCTTGCCCCATTTGAGCCAACCGCGCGCGGATTCAAACCCCGGTACGATCAGGATCAGAAATAGATACGGGACTATGGAGTAATAGAGGTAGACGACGAAAATATGCCATTCCGCCGGCAAGAAACCGGTCGAGCCCATCAGCAGGAAAAAGATCGAGGGTGCGAGAAGTTCTTTTCGTAAAAGGGTTATTACGACAATGAGCGCGGCTTGAACGGAATAGAAAACGATGGCGGCAGTCAGGATGGAAACGGCGAGCTGGGGGAAGACGCGGAGTATCCACATAAAATAGAGCAAAGCCGCCGCGGCCTGTAAGATAAAGAGAATCCCTACTATCAGATTGTGTTTTTTTATTTCCGGCATGCATTCACCTCACCGGAATATCATAAGGGCGGTTTATAAAACTATCAATATCTATAACTGTAAAAATGGTATATCTTAAAAAATGAGCCCAATGGTCACTTCCTTTGATTTATTGAAGTGACTATAAAAGCGGGATGAGAAAACTCCATTTATCCGCTTCTCAATGAAAGTGGAACACACAAAAATCCGTTTCAGGGTCGATGATATTCCTGATCTCCGGAATGATCGTTTCTACCGCGGACTTTCTGCCGTCAAAATCTACTACATAAGTCCCGTTTTTATACTTCGCATGCAGTCTATCGATGAAATAAAATATCAGCCTGATTTCCCTCTGTTTCTCCGAGATCACGAAACCCACCGACGCCGAGATTTTCGCCGTCTTATCCTCACGCTCCACAGACGAGGAGATAAACACCCCCGAAATCACATTCTTCGCTACGTGCGTACCGGACATCCCTTCCTCCTATGTAAACAAACATTCGATCTCTTTAAAAACCATCCCACTCCTAAAATCAATATTTACGAAGTATTGTATAAAGCATATGTCTTTTTGTCAAAATTAGTTGCAATAATAATTATTTTCGTTCGTGATAGGCGGTCTGTTTCAATATTATATAGTGTACCGCACGCGGGTAAATAGGGTAATGGGGTTTTTCACGGAATCCCGGCGGGTTATTTTTTGTATTTCTTGCCGAACTCAAATTTCCCTTTCTGCTTGTTCCATTTCAGTTCAAGATATGCGAAGACAAATCTCTTTTCAATATCAAGAAATTTCGAATACTCGTCAGGATCGAGACTGTTATCGATCTCGCAAATACCAAGCGGATACACCTTGCACGTCGTCCCATACTGGGGAAGCTCAATCTTGTAAACCATTGCACGGTTCATCTTTTCAGTGATTTGCTTTTTGTCTTTTTCTACCGCGAACAGGTCGATTGTCAGCTTCGGAATAACTTTATCGGTGACATAATTAAATTTGCCGTTCTTGAACTCGTAAAAATTAAAGATCGAGTACTCCCCGCATTCCCCCGACTCGCCTGTCGTACTGACCGCAATGATTTTGGTTTTATCGGACTTCACGAAATAGACGATAGTCTGGTTGACCGGGAATTGGCCCGGCATCGCGGAAACAGAGAGATATGCGTTCTTCGTATCGACCACAACCTTCTTATTCTCATCCGGGGTAAGGTAATCGAGACGTTCCTTAAAACTCAAAGATCCGATGGAAGCGTCGATATATTGTCCCGGGATGATTGCATAAAAATCCACGATATCTTTAGGATTCTTTTTAACCTCGGATTCTTTTTTATTGTAACCGCCGAAAACCAACGATATCAATAACACGGTAAATGTTACCACCAAAAGTCTTTTCTTATACATACACACCTCCAAAATAATGCTTTTCTTATTGTTATTTATATTTCTTGCCGAACTCGAATTTCCCCTTCTGCTTGTTCCATTTCAGTTCGATGATATTAAATTCCTTGTTTTGGAGAATCTCGTCCACCAAATCCCACAGGCTCTCTTCAATCAGTGGTTTGGATATCCCCGCCGCCGTCGCCTTGCAGACAGTCCCGATCTGGGGAAGTTCGATATTGAACTTCGCCGCCTGATTTATTTCTTCCGTGATCATCGATTGATACCCTTTCGATACGAATAGCTGAAGGGTCAGCTTGGGAACGATTTTTGAAGTGACGTCGATAAACTTTTCATCCTTGTACTCGTAGAAGACCGTGATCACCTGCTCGCCGAACATCATATCCGGTACCGCCTTCGAGACGGCGATAATCCTGCTCTTATCCGCCTTGGTGAAATAAGTCACGGCCTGCTTCATCGTCTGCATGTCGTAGTTTCCGACAATCGACAGGTAGGCGTTTTTTGTATCGATAGTCAGGTCGAACGAATCGTTTATATACAGGAATTCCAGCCTTTGCTGGAAGCTCATCCCGTGAAAATATGCGTCCAATGACTCCTCGGGAAGGATCAGGAAATAGTCCACAATATCCTTCGGCGACTTTTTCACCTCGGACTCGTTTTTAACCTGCTCGCAATAGACAAAGACCGAGCAAAAAAAGATAAAAATTAGAACGGATGTTATTTTCATAGAAATCTCCTCTGTTTTAGAAGATTCTAATGACCGGGGTTGAAATGTCAAGAACGAAGTAAGCATATGCCTATGCGGGAACCGCCGCTCTCGGCTTGATCCGCCGGAAACGGAAGTAGTTCAGGACGCCGCGCCAGAACTCGTCGAAGAACACGCTGAACAGCAGTCCGCCCAGTCCCCATCCGAGGTGATAGATCGTGACATAGACCATCGGCACGATAATAATCGTTCCGGCGATCTGGTTGTACATTTTCCAACGGGTGTCGCCGGTGCCCTGGATCGCGCTCCCGCCGATAACATTGATACTCTTCGGGAAAAGGATCAGCACGCACCAGAACGTATACGGCGCGAGCTTCGCGGTGACACTTGCATCCTTCGTAAATAGACCGACGATCTGGGTCGGAAAGAGCAGGATCACGACACACACCGCGGCGCAGATGATGAGCGTATAGAGCAGGGCGTAGTTCCCTATCCGGTACGCCTCACGGTTGTCGCGCGCGCCGGTCGCCCGTCCGATCAGCGAGATGGACGCGTCGCCGATCCCCATATACAGGTGCAGCGAAAGGTTGACCACCACGCTGAATATGCCGTAGTAGCCCGCCGCGAGTTTGTCCCACCCGTTCAGGATAGCGATGATCAGGGTCTGCCCGACAGTCCAGAGAATGAAATCGATCCCGGCGGGAAGCCCGAGTGAGAAGACTTTCAGGTAAGTCTTTGCGACGGGCTTGAAGATACCCTTGAGCTTGATCTTGAATACGGGGAGCTTCAGCGCCATGATGATAAAAACGATATTTCCGATATAGAGGCTGATCACCGTGGCGAGAGCCGCGCCCTCGACACCCATTTCAGGGAAACCGAGGTTCCCGAAGATCATCACCCAGTCGAGGAAGATGTTCAGGACGGATTTGATGATCGAGGAGATCATGATCGGCATCGTCTTACCGAGCGCCGCGCACGCCGATCCGAGGGTCATTGTAATCCCGTAAGCAAGGAAAAACCATGACAGTATCTGGACATACGACACCGCTTTATCGAGGATGTAACCTTCCGCCCCGAGAAGCGTCAGAAACGGCCTCGCGGCCAACTGCCAGAAGATGAAATAGCCGACCGCTATCAACTGGTTGAAGAAGATGGAGATTTCCGCATAACGCTGTGCCTGGAGACGGCATCCCGACCCCATCCTCTGCGCGATCGTGATACTGACCCCGATCCCCAACGCTTCGAAAAACGACATAATCATGAAAAACGGCGTGATCGCGTTACTCACCGCAGAAAGACTCTCGAGCCTATACTGCCCGAGGAACGCGGTATCGATAAAGACAAGCAGGTAACTCACCATTCCCTGAAGGATCATCGGAAGGGCGATACTGAAAATCATCTTAAAGTAGGATTGTTTCTGCGTGTTCATTGAATACACCTTAGTCCGAAAGAATCACCCCTTCCTTCGGGGAAATGGGTATCTCGAGTTTGCCGGCGGCCGAATTGAATTCCCGTCCGCTCCAAATGTCCCGCGCGAAGGGCTTATCTAAGGATATAGTCTGGATTTCATCGCTGTTATTGATATAGATATCCAGCCGTCTTCCTTCGTACTCGCGCCTGTATCCGTAGATGCGGTGTTCGTCGTCGGTAATTATAGTACGGATATCGCCTCTTCGCAAGATATCGTGCTTATTCCTGAGAAAGATCGCCTTTTTGTAATGATCGAGAAGTTCGTTATTCCGCTTTTTCGTATCCCAGACCATCCCGGCGCGGCAGAACTCCGCGCTCCCGTCCATCCCGGTCTCGTCGCCGTAAAGGATCATCGGCACACCGGTGTAGGTCATCTGGAAGAACACAGCGGCCTTCATCCGGCGGATATCGCCCTCGCAATGGTACATCAGACGCGCGGTATCGTGACTATCGATCAGGTTCCAAAGGTTGTCGTAGATCTCCGGCCGGTACCATCCCCGGACATGCCCGAGCTGGATATCGAGCTGTGACGGAAGCGTCTTCCCCTGCGCGAAGAAGCCCGTGACCGCCCCGAGGAATGGGTAGTTCATATTCGTATCGAACTGGTCGCCCTCGAGCCACATCGAGGCGTTATGCCACACTTCGCCCACAATGAGCGCGTCGGGTTTCGCCTTCTTGACCGTGTCGCGGAACCCGCGCCAGAAACGGCGGTCGATCTCCGGGGCGACATCCAGCCGCCATCCGTCGATATCCGCGGTCTCGATCCAGTACCGCCCCACCTTGTAGAAATACTCGCGCACTTCTTCGTTCCATGCCGCGAGTTTGGGCATCATCCCCCAGAAGCCGTAGCTCCGGTAGTCGGGGAAGTTCTTCACCTCGAGCGGGAACTTCTTGATCTCGAACCAGTCTTTATAACGGGAGTCCGCGCCCTTCTCGAGCACGTCCTTGAACGCGAAAAACTCTACGCCGCAATGGTTAAACACGGCGTCGAGGATGACACGGATTCCGCGCCTGTGGGCTTCATGCACGAGCTTGATCAGGTCTTCGTTCGTGCCGAAATGCGGGTCGACCTTGAAATAATCGAATGTATTGTACTTGTGGGTCGTGTCCGATTCGAAGAGCGGGGTGAAATAGACCGTATTGATCCCGAGCTCTTCAAGGTAGTCGAGCTTCCCGAGAATACCGGCGATATTCCCGCCGATAAACTGCCGGTAGTCGACCTTCGCGTCCCACGGCATAATCTTCGCCGGGTGCAGCGACGGATCGCCGTCGGCGAAACGCTCGGGAAATATCTCGTAGACCACCGCGTCGCGCGCCCATGCCGGGATATCGATCCCTTCGTTGCGGGTGAAGATCGGGACTTCGAACATCTCCATCGTGTCCGCGGGGATATGGTCGTGGAAATGGTAGTTGCCGTAATAATAGGTATCGGTGCTGTTCTCGAGGATGAAGAAATACGCGAGCGCGCTCATCTCCTGCACAGGGACAAGCCCCTCGTAGTAATCGAAGTACTGGTCGGTCGCGACACGCATCAGCTCGCTCAGGCGGATGTCCTTGATGCCGTGGAAATAGTTCTTATAGATATCGCGGTAATTCACCGAGATACGTGAGCATTCGCCGCGTTTGACACGTATCCGGCAGCGCATCGTCTCGGGTGTGACCGTATAGAAATAGTCCGGGTGATTCCTATGAAATACGGCTTCGGGAGTCATAGCCCCTCCTTGTGTTGTATATAGTATACAACAGTAATACGCGCCTGTCAAGGGGTTTGTTGTATTATTTATACAACATCAGGACTCCGGCAGATCGGTGCCGTTGGGAGCGGGCTTTTTGATATTCTTCATTTCGAGGAACTTCTCGAACGATTTCTTCAATCCCCATTTATCGCCCTTCTGTATCTTGCGCTTCCAGTACTCCATCCATTCCATATAGAAGTCGGGAAACGGGATTTCGGTGATGAGTTTACCGTAAATCTTCTGAGCCGGAACGAACCAGTCCCCGTACCATGTCTTTACAAGCTGGTCCATCTTGGGATTTTTGCCGTGCTTCTTCCGGTAGTGATAACGGAAGTATCCCAGCAGGTGGCCTGTCAGGAAACGGTACCAGCGCTTGCTCCCGTCGGGGATTTCCGCGTCGGGGACTTTATCGAGCATCCGGGTGATCCAGAGGAAACGGTACTTCTCTTCTTCCTTGGTGGCGCGGAAGTCGCTGAACCATTTTTTCAGCCTGCGGAAGAAGAACGCGATCGGCGTCAGTTTCGACTGCTCTTCGATCAGTTCCTTATTCGCCGTCTTGACCCATTCGGGATGATCTTCCCAGAACTCCATAAGCTCGCAGAAGATGTCGGTCACGCCCATATTGGGATAGAGAAGGGTGAGCTGATTGAGGCGGATTTCCGCGATAGCCTCTTCGTAGACTTCGATATTCCAGTCGAGGATGAGCTGTTTTTTGCCGGGCGTCTTGTCGTCCCTGTCTTCCATCCAGTGCTTATGTGCGCGGAAGATGTATGTCTTCAGCTTATCCCATGTGTCCGGGACGCGGACATCGAAATTCTTCTCCGGCAGGATATCGAAAAGCTCTGTATCCTTCTGGAATTTCACTTTCTCCTGAAACGACGGGATATACTGACGGGTCATATTCGGGATGAGGTCGACCGGGACCTTGTGCTCGATCACTCCGGCGTAAACCTTTTTCATCTTTTCAGCCTTAGCGATCGAGACGCGGTGATGGCCGTCGCGGACAAAGTAGTATCCGCCGTATTCGACCAGTTGGATCGGGTCCATCTGCTCGCCGGACGCCCAGACTTCCTTGACTCTCAGCCATCGTTCGTCCATCCACTCGTGCAGCGGCAGAAAGTCTTCGCCGAAATCCTCGCCCCGATTTTCAGTTCCGATAATCTTTTCCACCTCGACGTTTTTGAACTTCATCTTGGAGACGGATTGCGGCTTGACCGCGCGCTCCAGTTCGACGAGCGTCAATAGACGCTGGGACTTCTTCCGCTTTTTACTGTGCGGAACCTTTTCTTCATAAGCCATTTACAGTTCCCCTCCGAAAACCATCTATGGGACTTTTCCGCCGCCGTGAGGCATGAGAGAATCGAGCGATTCTTTCAGCCCGGCGGGCTTCCCCTTCCGAATCAGTTTCTTCCATTCCTTCATCCAGCGCATATAGAAATCCGGAAAAGGCTCTTTAATCTGCATCTCTCTATACATCCGGCAGGCCGGCAGAAACAATTCGTCATACCAGCTTCTCGCGAGTTCGTCCATCCCGGGCTCTTTCCCGAATTTAGTCCTCAGGTACTGGAAGTGTTCCTTGAAGAGCTGACGGGTGAGGAAACGGTACCAGTGCTTCTTTCCGGACGGTATCCTCGCATCGGGCTTAAAAAACAGGAGCCGCGTGAGCCCGAAAAATCTCGCCTCTTCTTCTTTATCGGTACGCCGGAGCCACCCTATCAGTCTTTCCCAGAAGAATTTAACACGCTGTATGATGTTTTTCCCTTTCCGTTCCTTCACCATCCGGTCGTATACGTCGGCGAACCAGCCCGGATGAGTCACCCAGTAGTCCATGATCTCGCAGAAGATATCGGTCAGCCCCATTCCGGGAAAAAGCTCTTCCAGCTTGTTCCGCTTTATCTCCTCGATAGTGTTCTCGTAAATCTCGATATTCCAGTCGATATACATGGTCGCGGGCTCGGGTTCCTTCCCGTCTCGTTTGATCATCCATTCGCGGTGTCCGGCGTAAATGAACATCTTCAGCCGCGCCCAGTTACCGGGGATGCGGATATCGAACAGTTCTTCCGGCAATGTATCGAACATCTTGGTTTCTTCATTGAAACGGTACTTCGCGAGGAAAAGAGGGATTTTCGCGCGTGTCATCGCCGGGGGAAGTTTGACCGGTATCTGCATGAGCGTTACGACCGCCGAAAGGAACTCGATCCCCTCGACCTTCGCCACCGACGCCCGATGGTTGCCGTCGCGGATGAAATAGTACCCGCCGTATTCGAATGCCTCGACCGGCGCGGTGATCTTCCCCTCGAGCATCAGAGAGCGTACTTTCCGCCAACGGTCGTCCATGATCGGAAGTAACGGCAGGAAATCCTCGCCGAAGTATTCCGAACGGTTCTCGGTGCCGATGACCTTCGAAACCTCGATGTCCTGCACCCCGGAGTAGGATGTCACGGACGGCTTCACGAGCGCCGTCAATTCGTTCAGGGAGATGAGCCGTTCTTCCGGCCGCGTCTTCCTGCTGTGCGGGACTTGAAACTGTTCCTCGCCGAGGTGGAGATTATTCTCGAAGTTCACTTCTTATCCTCCGGGCAATCCTCGCTTAAGTTGACCCTGCGGCTGAATTCCTTCTCCTGGAGTGTCCCGATCTTCATCTCGTCGTTATAGAAGTCCCGCCCGAGACTCTTCTCGAGCTTCATCAGGTAGATGTCGTGATGGATATGCTCCGAGACGATATCCACGAGCAGGCGGTTGTCCGAGAACGTGCCGAGGAAGTCGCGGCTATTCTTCGCGCTCGCGATCAGGGCGTGTTTATAATCGACCACCAGCATCATTCGTTTATAACGGTTATCCTTGACGCCGGGTTTCTGCGATATCTTCGGGTTGTAATACACCTCGAGAGGAAGGCCGTCGAGGTCGGAACGCAGGAAAGTGAAAACGATAGTCCGCACCCCTTTTTTCCCAAGCTGGGTCAGCTCGTCCTTAAAGTCGGTCAGCTCGCAGTTGGTGTTCATATAGATTTCGGTTTTGGCGGAGAGTAACAGTTCTTTCACCCGCCGTACGAAGTTATCGTAACCGTTGAAGTTCCAGTACTCCTCGTGCTCGTCGAGCACCTCGAACTTGGATATCTCCTCGATCAGCGTATCCGCCGAGGAGACGTATTCGTCCTTGAGTCGTTTGAGGAGCTTGTGGGGATTCTGCGCCATATAGAGTTTGGTATCGCCGGGAAGGACATGCACCGCGCCTTTCTGGTAAAGGCTGTCGAGCGCGGAGTAGACCGACGTGCGGGGAACATTGAGGATCTTCGCGATCTTGGAGCCGTTCATCTCGCCGTGCTTCACCAGCATCAGATAGACGGACGCTTCCATCGCCGTGAACTGAAATTTCGTCAATTCGCGTATGAGCGAATCCATTTCCCCTCCAGAAAACAACCTGGCGCGCCCGGGCTTGATGACAAACTCATTTTGTCATTGCGAGGCGTCATGGTGAGCAGTTGTCCCGACTTCCCCGTCGGGATGCCGAACCATAGCCGAAGCAATCTATTTAATTGCTGGGTATATATATAAAACAGACTGCTTCTGCCGCGCTTCAATAAGTTGTTGAGGCGCGGTATCGCAGTGACAAATAATCGTGTATTTCATGACTTCGTCAACATGCCCGCCTATGGGCGGACGTTTCATACAAGTTATGTTGTACATATTATACAACATTAAAAACCGCTCTGTCAAGGGTATATCCGGTTTTCTCGTGAAATTGTGTACATTTAGGCTATGTATGACAAAAAAACTATATAATGAAAATTTCAGATTCCCCTTTACAAATTCCCCGGAGCGGTATAGAATAGTATAGATATATCAGGAGGTTTGTATGAAGGTTTTTCTGCCGCTCGGTATCGCTTTTATATCATTTCTCGTTTCTTCCTGCGGGATCGCGCCGGTCACCCAGAATAAGGTCGCGTCGCCGGTACTCACTCCGATCCCCGGGCAATTCAATAATCCGGTCACCGTTACCGCGGCATGCATGACCATAGGCGCGGTATTGATGTTTTCGACAAATAACGGGACGACATGGGAGACCACAAATAAAGTTTATATCTGCGCTTCCGTCCACCTCATTTTCAAGGCGGTCAAGGAGGGGATGGACGACTCCGATATCACCGAGGGCGATTACTCTATCAGGACGGCGATGCCGGAATTCAGCCCCTACCCCGGCGGAATCTGGGCGGGCGACACTATCCTCATCACATGTATGACGCCCGGCGCGGTAATCTTCTGGACGACGAACGACGGAGCGCAATGGATTATCGGGAGCAACCTGATGGTCTCGAACACGGTCACGGTGAAGAGCTTCGCCACGAACACCGGACTCGCTCCGTCGCGCACTAACTCCGGGCAGTTCCTGATCTCGTCATGGGTCGATGTCGGCATTCCGGGGATCACATTCGGGATGGCGGCTTACCACGATCTTGAATTCAGTTCCTACACCTACGAGCCCTATTTCTCTTGCTCTGACGGCGGGTACGGCGATAAGGCGAGCGTTTTCAGGTTCGACGGGACGAACTGGACGAATGTCGGCGCGGTGTCGATATCGGAAGGTTCGGTTTTGGATGTCGAACTCGAGATCAGCCCCTACGACGGATTTCCCTATGTCGCATACGCCGACGGTTTCTATTCCAAAGTGATTGTGAAGTACTTCGACGGCGACAACTGGACGAATCTCGGCAGTCCGACCGGCGTTACTCCCGGAAACGCGTCCTATGTTGAGCTGAAAATCCATCCCGCGACCTGCCAGCCGTGGATCGCGTACAGGGATAACGACAACCCCAACGCCAAGGCCGCGGTGATGTGCTACTCCAACAGCAACTGGGTCAATGTCGGCAATACGAACTTTTCGGACGATTGGGCGAATTATGTCTCGTTCGCGTTCCACCCCGGAACCTACGCCCCTTATGTCGCCTATTCCGACCAGTATGCCGCATACAGCTTAAAAGCTACTGTCCAGATGTTCGACGGGACGAACTGGGTTCCTGTCGGCAATAAGGGATTTACCGCGGGGCACGCGGACTATGTCTCCCTCGCGTTCAATCCGGGGACGTACGAGCCCTACGTCGCCTATCAGGATTGGGCCGACGGATATAGGGTTTCCGTTATGAAGTACGAGAACAGCAACTGGGTCTATGTCGGCGAACAGGGATTTTCCTCAGATGCCGCGTACTATATCAAACTCCGTTTCCATCCTTGGACCTATGAGCCCTATGTCGTGTTCAGCGACGGCGGATTCGGGCAGAAGGCTGTGATGATGCGGTTTAACGGGACGGCATGGGTGAATGTAGGCGGGGAGACCTGTACGGTCGATCAAGCCGGGTTCACATCGTTCGCGTTCAACCCGACGAACTACACGCCGTATGTCGTGTACAAGAGCTGGACGAACAGTACTAAGTCGGCGGTCATCCGTTTCGGCAACTAAAGAGATTATTCCGGGCCGCCGTAAGGGGCCTGTTGACAAACCAGTTTTGTCATTGCGAGGCGTCATGGTGAGCACTTGTCCCGACTTCCCCGTCGGGATGCCGAACCACAGCCGAAGCAATCTATTTAATTAGGGCTTGCTGAAAAACGAATAACTCATTGATATATAATGAAATATTTTAAGATTCGCCTTAGAA
>MIBE01000050.1:49563-53532 GCA_001829415.1 Spirochaetes bacterium GWF1_51_8 | reverse complement strand
CCGCGAAATCTTTCAGCACATAGTACTGGTCGGCGCGGTTTCCGTCGACACCGTTCATCAGGTAGTCGTAGAGCTCACGGAAAATCTCCTGACCGTCGGGCGGATTGTATGTCCCGTCCACAAGCTGGTCGACGACGGTTTTCAGTTCGTGATTGGAACCGTAGATTTCCCACGGGTTAAAGCCGTTGTTGTTGAGTTTCGCGACCTCGTCCGCGCGGAGCCCGAAAATGAACGCGTTCTCTTCGCCGACTTCCTCGACGATCTCGATATTCGCGCCGTCCATCGTCCCGAGGGTCAACGCGCCGTTCATCATGAACTTCATATTACCGGTGCCGCTCGCTTCCTTACCCGCGGTCGAAATCTGCTGGGAGACGTCGGATGCCGGGAAGATCATTTCCGCCATCGAAACACGGTAGTTCGCGAGGAACACGATCTTCAGCCTGCCGTTCACATCCGCGTCGTTGTTAATCTTGTCGGCCACGGAATTGATGAGCTTGATGATGAGCTTCGCGCGCCTGTATCCCGACGCCGCCTTCGCGCTGAAAATAAACGTGCGCGGGACGATATCGGTCTTGGGATTGGCCTTGATCTTATTGAAAAGGTACATAATATACATGATATTGAGAAGCTGGCGCTTGTACTCGTGCAGGCGCTTTACCTGTACGTCGAAGATGGATTTTGGATCGACAGTGATGCCGTTATTCTTCTTTATATACTCGGCGAGCTTCTGTTTGTTGCGGAACTTGATATCCGCGAGCTGGTTACGGAAATCCTTGTCGTCGGCGAATTTCTCGATCTCGCGCAGTTTGGGCATATCCTTGATCCATGCGTCGCCGATCTTCGCGGTGACAGCCGCGGACAGCTCGGGATTGGATTTCAGGAGCCAGCGTCTCTGGGTTACGCCGTTCGTCTTGTTGCAGAATTTATCGGGATAAAACTCGTACCAGTCCTTGAGCGTATCGTTCTTGAGAATTTCGGTATGCAGCGCGGCCACGCCGTTTACCTTATGCCCGCCCTCGATCGCGAGAGACGCCATATTGATCACCCCGCTTCCGATAACCGCCATTCTCTGGTGCCGGGCGTAATCGTTGGGGTATTTCTTACGGAGCTTGTCCATCAGCCTGCGGTTGATCTCCTCGACAATCTGGTAGATTCTCGGAAGAAGATTGCAGAACAAGGTCACATCCCATTTTTCGAGAGCTTCCGTCATGATCGTATGGTTCGTGAACGCGCAGGTGCGGTTCATGATGCCCCATGCCTCGTCCCATTCCATGCCCTGCACGTCCATCAGCAGGCGCATGAGTTCCGGAATCGCGACGACCGGATGGGTGTCGTTCATCTGGAGCGCAATCTCGTCGGAGAACTTCGAGAAGTCGTTGCCGTGGCGCTTTTTATACTTGCGGAAAAGGTCTTGAATGCTGGCGGAGACGAAGAAATACTGCTGGCGCAGTCTCAGGCGCTTTCCGGGTTCGGTATGGTCGTTGGGATAGAGTACGCGGGAGATGTCTTTCGCGATATTCGCCTTCTCGACAGCCTTGAGGTAATGCCCCTCGTTGAACAGCTGAAGGTCGAACTCCTCGGGGGAATTTGCGTCCCACAGGCGGAGTGTGTTCACCGTGTTCACCCCGTAGCCGACAATCGGCATGTCGTAGGGAGTAGCGCGGATGACTTCGGTATCGACGATGTTAAAATGGGAGCGCCCGGTTTCGTCCGGGGCGATCTCGACATGCCCGCCGAAATGGACGTCGATCGCGTCGTCGTCGCAGCGGATCGACCACGGGTCGCCGTTACGGAGCCATTTATCGGGATACTCCACCTGGTAGCCGTTGATAATCCTCTGCTCGAACAGGCCGTAGCGGTAACGGATGCCGTAACCGTGGCCGGGAAGTTCGAGGGTGGCGAGGGAGTCGAGGAAGCACGCGGCGAGACGGCCGAGACCGCCGTTGCCGAGACCGGCGTCGAACTCCGTATCCTCGATCTCGTTATAATCGAAATTGATCTCCTTCAGGACATCGGCGACATCCTCGCGGATCATCATATTCACAAGGTTATTGCCTAACGCGCGGCCCATCAGGTATTCCGCGGAAAGGTAAAAAGCCTGCTTTACGTTTTTCTTCTCGTAGGTCTGGCGTGTCGCGACCCAGTTGTCCGAAATATACATCATCGTCGCATAACAGACCGATTCGAAAATTTCGCGTTTGGTCGCGTTTTCGAGAGTTTTACCAAAACGAATTTTCAGTTTCTCAACGATTTCGTCTTTGAATTTCTTTTTGTCGATCTTCATGAATATACTCCCTGCAGATTAAGTAAGCACTATTATAGAGATAAGATGAAAAAAACTCAAGGATAGTTAGAGTGAATCTAGACCGGATCAGTTGTTGCTCGTACCGCTTTTGCAGACTACCGAGTTCTTTCCGAGACATTTCGCCTGGTAAAGCGCCTGATCGGCCATCCGGATCAGTTCCTCCAAGTCCTCGGAGTCTTCCGGGAATTCGGAAATACCGGCGCTTAGGGTCAGGTGGAACTCGCCCTTATTGCAGTGGCGTTCGACCTCGTTACGGATTCGGTTCACGCATTCGAACGCGCCGTCCCGCTTGGTCTGCGGAAGAAGCATCACGAACTCGTCCCCGCCGTAACGGCATGCGATATCCTCGGTTCGTTTGTGGATACGGATAGTCTCGGCGATACAGCGGAGAGCGTAATCGCCCATCGAGTGCCCGAACGTGTCGTTGATGTCCTTCAGGTTGTCCAGGTCCATGAAGATCAGGCTGAACGGCATATTGTAACGTTTGGAACGTTTCCGTTCTGCGTCTATAGCGCTTTTCAGGTAACGGTAATTATACAGCCCTGTCAGTTCGTCCATCAGGGCGTTCTTCTCCGTCACTTCGTACAGGAACATCTCGATGATGATCGGGTTTTTCAGCAGACGGTAATCGGAAGTGAAATAATCGACCAGCGCGAGGCGCAGGCTGATATCCCGCTTCAGCAGTTTACCGAAGAAATAGTACCGTTCGAGAATCCGTTCCCAGTGCTTTTTCGCTTCTTCCTCTTTGAATTCCAGATGAGTGAGAATAAAGATAAGATTCGAATAGAAATGAGTCTTTTCCTTTGCATTGCAATGGTCGTAGACTTTTTTGATGTCGAAGAGTATTTCGCCGCCCTTCATATACTCTTCATTCAGGATGTTGAGCAAAACATCCTTGAGCATACTATTGATCTCCATCCCCGTCTCCTCCAGTATACACCCCAGAAAACTATTATACAGTATTCCAAAAAAAAATGCTATTAAATTTTCGTTGTATCCCGGTATATATTTTTCGGCAAAGGCCGTCTGAAAGTTCATTCCCGTTCCTGTTGACAAAGGCTCTCCCGCCGGTAGACAATAAAATATTCCTTGATATTTTGTCGCTTTCCTATTATTATTAATTACAGAAAATTATGGAGGAATGAAAATATGGTGCAAAATCTCGACGATGTCATGAATAAAATCAAGTCAATTAAAGAAGAGATGGACGTGGTCGAATACCGCGTTCTCAATACCCGTACTCATATCGAAACAATCGAAGAAAGTATGAAAAAGATCAATAAGGAAGTCCTCGAAGGTTTTCATAGCGTCTCGCACAAGATCAACAGGCTCGAGGAGATCATCCTCAAGCTCGAACATGAAGTAGACGAACTCTGCAACCGCGAAAAGAAGAAGTAGGTTCAATTAAACTCTAAACAAATGGGATTGTCCGGAAGGGCAATCCCTTTTTTATTTACATCCCGCGCGGTTTACCTTAGAATCTTTAAACTACAAACAAGGAGCGGATGATGCTCGAGCAGATGAAGGAAAAGATTTCCGGGATAGCGGCCGATTACGCCGAGCTTCATTTCGAGGTATCCGAAAGCTGTGATATCGCCTATTCCAACGACAACATCGAGCGGATCGGGAACTCCCGGACGTCCGGCGGAAATGTCCGCGCGCTG
>MIBE01000050.1:44891-49555 GCA_001829415.1 Spirochaetes bacterium GWF1_51_8 | reverse complement strand
CTTCGCCACATTCAACACTCCCGACTTCGAGGCATATATTCCCGCCGCCGTGCGCAACGCCGCTATGGTCGGGAAAGGAAGCTCGCATATCGCCCTTTCTCACAAGCCTGTTACCGCCGATGTCGTCTCGCCCTATAAAATCGATCCCTCTTCCATCCCGCTCGAGGAAAAGAACGAACTCGTGCGGAAATACAACCAGCTCCTGAAACACCCGGTGATCGCGAATACCGCCGTCCGTTACCTCAATAACCGGCTGGAGCGCTATTTCGTGAACACCGAAGGCTCAGTCATCAAATTTACCCGGACATTCACGGGGATCGTGTGGAAAGCCGTTGCGCGCGACGGTACGAACGTCCAGTACGCGTTCGATACGATAGGGAACTGCGGCGGCTACGAGAACGTCGTCGGCATTGAGGAACGGATCGAAGAGATCAAGAAACGCGCGATCGACCTCCTGACCGCGAAGAAACCCAAGGCCGGGAAGTACCAGGTGATCGTCAACCCCAACCTCGGCGGGACGTTCGCCCATGAGGCGTTCGGCCACCTCTCCGAAGCCGACCGTATCTACGAAAACCCGCGCCTCCGCGATAGCCTCGTACTCGGCAAACAATTCGGCCCTGAGTACCTCAACATCATCGACGACGGTTCGTTGCCCGGTACCGCCGGATACACTCCCTACGACGACGAAGGTGTTCCCGGACGCCGTTCCTACCTGATCAAGAACGGTATCCTCGAAGGCCGCCTTCATTCCCGCGAGACCGCCGCGAAGATGGACGAGCCTGTGAGCGGCAACGCCCGCGCGATAGCGTTCACCTTCCAGCCCATCGTCCGTATGACGAATACGCTGATCGATAACGGCGAGACCGCGTTCGAGAAAATGCTCTCGTCGGTCGACGACGGAATTTACGCATGCGACGAGATCGGGGGGATGACCGATGACGAGATGTTCACCTTCTCTGCCGCATACGCCTACAGGATCCGTCACGGCAAAATCGCCGAGCTTCTCCGCGACGTCGTGCTGACCGGCAACGTCTTCAGCACGTTGAAGAATATCCGCATGATCGGGAACGATCTGGCGATGTACGGGGGATTGGGCGGGTGCGGAAAGGGCGGACAAAGCCCGTTACCGGTAGGGATCGGCAGTCCGCATATCCTAATCGACGACGTATTGATCGGCGGGGAATAGAAAGTACTCTCTTTAAATATCACATTTTTCTATAACCACATGAGCTAATGATTCAAAATCCTTTCTACAATTCTGCACAGCTTGAAAATGCGCACCTATTGCTCCATCAGCAGGTAATAAATGAAATATAGGTTTTTTAACTTCCATAGCCATTGGCATAAGACTACTATAATGCTTTAAAGGATATAGATTGAAAGGATCATTATCAAGACCAGATAAGTATTTTTTAGTATCACCTAACACCATATCATGAAAGACAACGGGTATTTTTTGACCCCATTTATCATATGCCTTTACGGGTCTATCTAATCGGACACGATGTTGTTGAATGATATAACCCTTTGGATTCATATTATTATTTGGCAAATCTATGCTTTTAGGTTTTCGCTCTAATCGATCTTTCCAATCTTTTCGCCATTGAATTAGTGTTGGTCCTAAATTCTTTAATCCTTGTAATGAAAATAAATCTGGAACCATTGGAATAATAATATTCTCTACTGCAAGTATAGCGGCACGATTTATTGCACCAAGATTTGGACCTACGTCAACCAAAACAATATCGGCTTTAAAACGATCTGACGCGGATACCAGAATTCTATAAAAGGAAGATGTAACTCTGAAGGCCGCTTCGTCCCCACTCAAACATAATGGCCAATTATGAGAAAGCTTATCTTCAAATTTTGATAATCCAAGATTCCCAACAAGTAATCCTAAAGTATCGTTTAACTCTTCGATATGAATATCAGATATATCTCCTGTTCCTTTTATCATTGGATTTAATGCACCTAAAATTGTACTATCTTGTTCTTCATCTTCCCAAAGATTTTCTAACCTTTCATCATATAAAAACATTGTTGAAAGATTTGCTTGGGGGTCAAGATCTGCCGCAATGACTCTATAACCCAAATCACATAAAATCCACGAAAGATGATACACTAAGCTTGTTTTACCCACACCGCCTTTATTATTAAAAAATACCAAGCTTTTCATTTTTTCTCCCTAACAATTGCAGAAACCATATTAATTTGGAAATCATATTCAATAGCAGGATTTCCATTTTTTTCTAGTTCTGATTTTATCATCGGAATTCCTATTCCAAATCTTTGGACATACCCCAAGAGCTTCATTGCTTCAGCAATTAGAGGATTCCTGTAATCAGTTACTCCTGAATTACCTATGTTATCGGGTGTGACTAATCCATAAAGACCACCCGGATTATGAATTTCTATTCTATCAGAAAACCAATAAAACCTTACGGGTGAATTCGTACTTTCATAGTTTCTATGCATTATTGCATTTCTTATTAATTGCTGGAGAGCAATCTCAGGATAATCAGGGAACTTGTTTTCTATCCTTTGCTTTGGATCTGAAGAAACCTGAATATTCATAGAAATTAAATCATCAAGCTCTTTAAGAGTTTGAATCAATGGCCCCCGAAACTCTTTTTGGTTTTTTATCGGAGAAAGTAATTCAATGCCATCAAATCTTGTGAACTGAATATAAGATGAAGGAATAATACTTGAAGGATCATACCCAAACAGGATTATTGCACCATATGTTGGTTTTCCGTTATAATATAAAAAACGCAATGAAGTCAATTGTTCCTCAATTACTCGGTTGTTTCTTTCCAGAATATCTAAAGAAATTGCAAGAGGAAAATAGTACTTTTTGATAAAATCCAAATCGATTTCTTTTAATTCTGCATCTTCAGAAGGACGCATATCAAATGGTAAATCTTTTGACCTTCTTTTTTCATTTAGTTTTCTTTCTTGATCAAGCGATGCTTCTTGGGTGGTGGGTCCTACACGAATATAGATTTTTCCACTATATCTAATTGGAGTATAATTTGAGGGAAAGACAATTATAAGCACTATTTCTTGATTACTATATAAATATTTTTTTACTTCAATATCTGGTTTGGGAAGTATATCGCCACTCGATTGAATATTGGAAATACTTTTTAATAATTCATCATTGATTTGCAAACCAACTGGTTCACCTTTATCATTTACCCCAATTGCTACAATCCCCGGTTTTTTATTTCCAGAAATATTATTTGCAAAGGCACAAACTGTAGATTTAATTTTTTTTAGGTCACTTATGGATTCCTTGAATTCAACAAGATCATTTTCATTTGATTCTATAGCCCTAAGTATTTCATCATCAGTCAAAGTGTTCCCTCTTTTACTTTTTGTAATATTATATTTTTATTATTAAATTGTCAAGAAATCGGATTTCAGGTTAGGATCATGACCTGCTTGATGCGGTTTTTCAGGATCGCCGAACGCTCCTTGAACTCGCGGTCGACATAAGTCACCCTCTGCAGGAACTCATAAGCCTCTTCGAGACGTTTCCCGGAGATGTAACACGCGGTCAGGTTATTGAGGTTGTCGTTTTTTTTCACGATCCGCACTGCGTTATCGAGGGCGCGTTCCGCGTCAATCAAATACCCCGCTTTCAGGAACAACGTCCCGAGGTTGTAATAAGCCCGTTCGAATAACGGCGCGAACTCGATCGCCTTCTTATAGTTGTCGACCGCGTTACCCATATTCCTCTGCCTGAAGAACGTATTCCCGATATTATAGTAGAAAATCGTGTTCGAACGGAAAACGTTGCAGAGTATCTTCATCGCGAGCTTCGAGTTTTCGAGGTCGTCCACACGGTAGAACTCGCGGGCGATCAGGTACATGAGCCGGTAATCCTTGCGGGCGTGGTTCTGTACCGCGGGGTCGTAGATCAGCTCCTTCGACACATCTGGGTCGTCGATCCGCGCGAGCACTTCGAACAGATCGATATACACTTCCGGGACTTTGGGGAATTCGCAGACCAGTCTGCGGACGCTTTCGAGCGCGGCATGGGGATCGTCATGGATCAGATCGACATAGATCGACGCGCGCCTTTCCTCGAACGTCATCTCGTAAGACAGTCCCGCCCGTTTGAGGTACTTTTCGGCATTCACCCTGTGTTCTTTCGATCGTCTTTTTTTAATGATGGTGTAGAGAGAGAAGGCGCGGATGAAATAATTTTCATCGGTCAGCATGAGGTCGAGGATGTCGTCGAGTTCGTAGAAGTCGCCGGTCAGGAAACGGCACCAGTACATGGTGTACCACGAGAACCCGCCGAAAAACTCGCGTTCGTTCATCAGACGGGATATCGCCCGGAAGTCCGAACGGAGCAGATGGGTCAGCATGAGGTACGAGAGGGCTTTTGCCGAACGCTGGGAGTTCCATGACTTATGGAACGATTTAGCCGCATCGTTGAAGTTCGCGTCAAGGAAGAACTCCTTCCCTTTTACAAAAGTCTTCTTCGGGTCATGCTGAAAGATCATCACAGATACCCCTTAATCAATACATCGCCTCCTATATTTTCGACAGAAACGTCCTTTAGTTTTAGAGCATCACGCATGGGAATATCGCTTTTTCCTTCGAACGGCTGAATTCCGCGCCCGCCGAGGATTTTCGGCGCGACAAACGCGAAC
>MIBE01000050.1:0-44830 GCA_001829415.1 Spirochaetes bacterium GWF1_51_8 | reverse complement strand
AAAGCGATTCGATCCCTTCGTCCTTGCCCAGCTTCGCGACAAGCGCCTTCATATCGAAGGGCGCGGCCATCGTCACCGCGCGTTTGCCGGATTTTCCGCAAAGCTCGAGGAACTCCTTCGGCGCGTCCGGCGAGACGATAAAAACGGTCGGGTCTTCGTCGGACATGACATGCGCGTCCGGCGGTGTTTCGCCCAACGGATCGAGGATTATCCGGAGCGGATTTTTAATCTTCGGTACGAGACGGACATTGAGACGTGGGTTGTCGCGGAGCACGGTTCCCGACCCCACGAGGATCGCGTCGACCCGGTTGCGGAAGTCGTGCACCCATTTCAGGCTTTCCTCGCCCGACACCCAGACCGAGTCGCCGTCCGCGGTGGCGATATTCCCGTCGAGGGTCATCGCGTACTTCGCGTAGACAAACGGGATGCCGGTGCGGATATATTTGAAGAAATCCTCGTTCAGTTCGCGCAGTTCCATCTCGCGCTCGTGCAGAACCTTTGTTTTGATACCGGCGCTTTCGAGTGTGGCGATACCCTTGCCGTTGATATGCGGATTTGGATCGCGCATTCCGATGATGACGCCCTTGATACCCGACGCGATGATGGCCTTGGCGCAGGACGGAGTCCGCTTCCCGGGATACTCCACGCACGGTTCGAGGGTGACATACATCACCGCGCCGGCGCAGCGGGAGCCGGCCTCACGGATCGCGATCACCTCGGCGTGGTCTTCGCCGGCCTTGCGCGTGGCGCCGCGTCCGACAATAGTATCGTCTTTTACGATAATCGCTCCTACTGCGGGGTTGGGAGAAGTCTTTCCCTTGACCGTCCGGGCGAGTGTGAGCGCTTCCTCAAAATAAATCCTCTCAAACATAAAAATATTTCTCCATTATTCCGAAATTAATAATGCACAGCTTGTGCGTTAGTGTGCATAAAGAATCGAATTCAGCCGGGGTTCATAAAGCTATATATTTTAAGAAATTATCGGATTTAATGCAATAAACGGCATGGAAGAGTGTTTTGTAAAAAAGTTAACTCGTTACCGGGAAAGCAGATACCCAGTCCGGTTAACTCCTAAGCATACAAGGAGTTAGAGGACATGATTCCGCTCAAAAAGCGGCCTCCCCTAACTGCTTACCCTGCAAGCACATTACTATTTTTTGCGTGGAGCTTGCATCCCGGGTTATAATTATTCCGTTAAGATGCAGGGGAAGGTTTGGATCCATTAATAACTCCAGGAGAGGGGATATGGAAATTTGGCAGAGCATTTACACTGAGCTATCGAAAGCAACCGATTCTCAATTGAACAGCGCCATTCTGGGTAAAATCGAATTCCGGGAGCTTGTCAACGACGACACCCTGGTACTCTGCGCCCCCGACGAATTCACCAAGGGCTGGTTCGTCGAAAACTTCCTGATGACTGCACAGGGAATCGCGAAGGCACTTTTCGAGAAACCCTACCAGTTCCGGATCGAGGTTGTCAACGAGAAGTCGTTCAACGAGATCAAGGAGCGCGGCGGGAAATCCCGAAAGAGCGAATCCGTCTACCCGATGAACCTCAACCCGAAGTACACATTCGAACACTTCGTCGTGGGGAACTCCAACGACTTCGCACACGCGGCGGCATTGAACGTCGCTAAATTCCCCGGCGGAAGCTACAACCCCCTCTTCATCTACGGTAACGTCGCCCTCGGAAAAACCCATCTCCTTCACGCTATCGCCCACAAGATTATCGGGGATAATCCCGAAGCCAAAGTCCTTTATATCACAAGCGAAGCCTTCACCAACGAGTTCGTCGAAGCGGTGCGCGACGACAAGCAGTCCAGTAAGAGCCGTTTCCGCGAAAAGTACCGGAGTATCGACGTCCTCCTGATGGACGACATCCAGTTCCTCCAGAACAAGGCGTCCACGTTAAGCGAGCTTTTCCACACATTCAACGAGCTCTTTCACGACCGCAAACAGATGGTGTTCGCGTGCGACCAGCCTCCCAAGAGCCTCCAGGCCATCGAGGAGCGCCTCCGTACCCGTTTCGACTCGGGTCTCACTGTGGAGATCAAGGTACCCGACTACGAGACCCGTAAGGCCATTCTGCTCGAAAAAGCGAAAGAAGAAAATATCGACATACCCGATAGCGTCATGGACTATATCGCAAACCATATCGACACCGACATCCGCACCCTCGAGGGGTCGCTGACTAAGGTGATCGCCTATTCCAGCCTCAAGAAGAAACAGATTTCTCTCGACCTGACCAAGGACATCCTGAGGGACAAGATCAAGGCCGAAGCGCCGAAAAACCTGACGATCACGGAAATCCAGAAAGTGGTCAGCAAGTTCTTCAGCGTCAGTATCAACGACCTAAAGTCGCCGAAACGGATGGAAAGTATCACCTACCCGAGGCAGATCGCAATGTATCTCGCCACGGAATACACCTCGCTCTCGCTCACCGAAATCGGGCAGTTTTTCGGAGGGAAAGCTCACACTACGGTCATGCGGTCTTCCCAGAAGATCAACGGGCTTCTCAAGAGCCGTAAGAAGGTCAAACGGGAGATCGAGGATATCATTTCCCAGTTCTACAACTCGGCGCAGAAGTAGTGCGGATTACAACCAAACCTTTATCCAATGAAAAGCCCCGCTCGACGCGGGGTTTTTTTATACTTTTGCTCTTTAACGCCCTTTTATTAAGGGATCGAATACTCCGGTACCGGATCAAGAGGATCAAAATAACCCTTTATACAATTTGGATTTCTTACACAGATTTGAATATGGTTTTTTTCTTTAAAGCCGGCAGAAGGATATAATTCTTCTCCTTCCCAAAACACGCCTCTAACAGAATCGAACTCTTGATGAATAGAATTGTTCTCATGTATATATTCGAATACAAGACAGTCTAACTCTCTCAGTAATAAATCCGTTTTTCCTTGAACAGCTTGATTGTTTGGTAATTCCTTATGGTACTCATACATTTTTTGTTTTAGGTTTACAAATGCTTCCTTAACAATTTTCAAAGAATGAGATTCAACGAGATTTAAACATCTTCCTAAATCAATAACCGCGCCTATTACCGCTGGTTGAGTAATTCTACCCTTAGTTCTTTCAGGATGCTTTGCAAGAAGTTCAGCATATTCGATAGCCCGCTCAGGATCATTTTCCCAAAAATAGATTCCGTGACCTAACCAATCATAGTCGTTTTTGCTGTGATTTAACCTTTCCTTACTATTTAATACTTTCTGTTTCACCGATTCATCACAACCGTGAAAAGCGAGAATAAAAGAAGGAAGCGATTTATACATTTTTTATCTCTACCTTCAGATGTCCATCCTTATCGTAAAACCCCGTTGAATTTAAAAACAGATTGAGTTTTTTTTCAGTATCAAGATTTTTGTCAGCATTCTCTTTTATCAATTCGATTATTTTTTTTGCTTCTTCTTCTTTCATAATCTTGCCTCCTTATCGTATATAATCAATATAACACTATAATAAAATCTAGTCAAGCATGGATTACAAGTTCGATTTCAACAGCGCGTAAAAAACGGAATAGAATCTTTAACGTCTACGTCAATAAAAAAAGGCCGTCATCGCGACGGCCTTATCATATCAAATTTTTCTTACTGGTTAGGCAAAGGCTGCATTCCGCCCTGTCCGGGAAGAAGCTGGCCGCCGGGCATTCCGCCGCCCATTCCCATCTCGGAGATGCCGAGTTCCTTCAAGGCGTCGAAGTTGCGTTCGATCTTATATCCTTCCTTGATATGGGTCACGAAACTCATCATCCACTGCTGGAGCTTGAGTTTCTTAATATTCTCGACACTCACCTGCTTGATCTGTTCGGCGTTCATACCGGACTGCTTGAACTGGTCCTTATACTGCTGGTAAAACGCTTCGATCTCCTGCTCGGTAGGATTGAAACTGCTTTCGATAGGCATATTGTTCTTGAGGAAAAGGGTGTAGATCGACTGGCGCGCCGACTGATCGATCAGCAGGTTCGCGGTCTTGATATCAATATTGCCCTTGTTGACAGCTTGAAGAGTAACGATAAACTCGTCGATCAGGCTCTCGAAGTACTGGTACTTCAACTGGGCGTCCTGTTCGGGAGTGATATTCTGGAACTGGGGCGAAGTGCTCTTTATCAGGGTGAAGAGGTCGTTAAATTCGGACTTCGAGATCGCGTAGTCGTCGATCTTCACCAGCCAATCGGCTCCGACTTCGGAAGCCTTGGCGAGATGGATATAAATTTTATCTGATTTAACAGCACCGCCGGGCCCGCCCGCGCCCCCGAACAGCATCATTCCTCCAGCCCCCGCGCCGATTCCGACTACGAAGGCGATAATGATAAATAAGACCATATTGTTATTCTTGCTCTCTGACATACAAAACTCCTAGTTTGTGATTTTCAGTCTAATACTTTATAATTACCCGCTTGAAAAATCAAGTTTTTGGTAATAAATTCGATACATAGAATACAGAAAAGGTTATAAGGAGAGGAAAATGAATTTTAAGAAACTATTTATTATACTCGGCGCGGTCGCATTGCTCCCGGCGCTCGCCTTCGTGAAGATCAAAGAAGCCGTACCCTATGACGGCACAAGCGCCACCAGCGTAGTCAAAGCCGCGAATAAAATGCTCGCGATGTGCGATTTCGAACAGCTCCTGACTATCACCGAGCTATCCGAGAAGAAACGCACACAGATGACGATCGATACGATCAAGACGAACGCTAAGGCGCTGAAGATCATTATGCAGGAATCGCAGAAGATCGAATTCTTCGAGATACTGAAAGAGGAAGTCTATACCAACAACAACGATATCCTCGCGATCGTCTATACGAAATGGCGCATGAAGATCGACTATTCTCTCAAGCCCGGCAAGCCTGTCAACGAGCCGGGGACGCAGAACAAACCCTATTCCGAAGTCTATGTCGATTATCTCCTCCGCAAGTTCGACGGGCAATGGAAGATCATTTCCAAAAAATCGAAGTAAGGGCGGGATAAATATTTTGACGGTATCGAAGATACTCTCCTTAAAAGGAAAAACCAAGCTCGCGATGCTCACGGCCTACGATTTCCTTTCCGCGAAGATACTCGAAAAAGCCGGAACGGATATCATCCTTGTCGGCGATTCCCTCGGCACGGCGATCATGGGCTATCCCAACACGTTGCCGGTCACTGTCGACCAGATGATCTATCACACCTATGCGGTACGCCGGGGCGCGCCGCAGTCGCTGGTGGTCGCGGATATGCCGTTCATGAGCTACGGCGCGTCGATGGAAGAAGGGATTCGTAACGCCGGGCGTTTCCTGAAAGAAGCCGGCGCGAACGCCGTCAAGCTCGAGGGCGGCGAGGAACGCTCCGAACTTATCCGCGCGATGACCGGCCTCGGCATCCCGGTGATGGGGCATATCGGGCTTCTCCCGCAGTCGGTGAACCGTTCGGGCTACCGGATCGCGGGTAAGACCGACAGCGAAACGAAGGAGCTGATCGACGACGCCGCCGCGCTGGAAAAAGCCGGGGTATTCGCGATGGTGATCGAGGGGACGACCGAAGAGGCCGCGAAGGCTGTCACCGACTCAGTCGGCGTGCCGACTATCGGGATCGGCGCCGGACGTTTTACCGACGGCCAGGTGCTTGTGCTCGCCGACATGCTCGGTCTCGACCCGGACACGAACTTCAAGCACAATAAGCGCTATGCCGATCTCTATCTGCCGTTCAGCGAGGCTGTTTCTGCGTATATCGGCGAAGTGAAATCCGGCAAATTCCCCGGCGAAGACCAGACCGCTCATCAGACATCGAAATAACCTTTTTCAACATTTAACCCCATCCTAATTCCTCCTTAACCGACAATATTTATACTTCTCCCGGACATAATAATGCACGCAAAGGAGGAGACGATGGATATTCTAAAAGCGCTCGTTTTCGGTGAAAAAAGTGATGTTTTCCGCTTCGCCCCCTCGATGGAGCAGGAGAGGAAAAGCCAAAGTATCAACTCTTTCGTAGAAAATGCTGTTACAAGCCCTCACTTCTCGCTTTCCTCTGATGAATCGGAGATTAACAGTCAAATAATCCTCCCGGTTGAGGAAAATGGTACAAACCAGAGTTTTCAAGTTTTCCGGTTTGTTAAAATGAAATTGGAAAGCCGGACTTTAATCTGTTTAATCAGAAATCTTTCAGCGAACGGAGGATTTCTTGAAGTGGAGAAGCACTACCGGGGTGAGATTCATAAAGAAGATAAAGGTAAAATCGCGGAATTCCGTTACCTCTCCGAAAACCCGACACCGGAAAACACATTCCGCGGAAAAATTATCCGTTACTACAAAGATAGGCATAAGAAATTCCTCGGAGTAGAGTTTTTTTTCGATAAGGGGCAGGCGAAATAACGAACGGAAGGATTATTTTCCCGAACGCGGTATTTTTTCCCGTTCGGCGCGGGGCAGGCTTTTCAGGATCAGGCCGTAGGAATGACCGATCATCTTCACTATCTCCTCATCCGGCACCGTACCGTCCGACACTATCGTATTCCAATGCTTCTTATTCAGGTGATAACCCGGCTGTACCGACGGATAGGTCTCACGGAGATGCTGGGCGATATACGGATCGCACTTGAGCGAGATACTCGCGACCCCGTCCGTCTCCGAGAGGATGGCGAAAATCTTCGATCCGGCCTTGTAGACCAGCACTTCCGGCCCGAACGGCATCCCTTCGGCGCTCCCAGGATGACTCAGGCAGATATCGCGCAATTCCGGCAAGTCCATCTTATCCTCCGCTTTCATACTCCGGGATATTATACCGTGAAGGGGCTGAAAAAACAAAAAACCGCCCCTTTCAGGACGGTTCACTAAACGTTTAAGAAATTTTTCTGTAGAATCAATTCCCGCCTTTCTTCTACAGAAAATTTCCTAATCTATTTGATGCACCTCGTTTTACAGGAATAGTTTATCGCGCCCATATTCGTTTCACAATACCCCGTTCGGAGTATTTTCAGAATACGTAATTGAGAATCCGGTAAAGATCGATCCCGAGCGTGAAGTTATCCCATTTCATCGAGGCGAAAATCCCCCAACTCGTCTCGCCGCCCGAAAATCCGGCCTGTCCCGGGCCTTCGTTCCATTTATGCTCATAGTACCCGCCCAATGTCAGCACATTGTCCCTGAACTTACCGAGCCCGAAGCTGAGCGAAACCTCCGAACGCCATACTGCGGGGGTTGCCGGTGCAAATCCCCAGTACGGCACGAAAAAGTACCCGAAGCGAAACACGAGAGTCGACTGGAAACGCAGGATGTTCTGCGAATTGCCGAAAAGGTAGAATTTGCCATCCAGCTTCGCTTTTACGTCGATACTCCTTGTCAGGACGTCGCTATCGTCCACAAGGTAGGAGAAGCCCGCCCCCGCGAGCAGGTTGATATAATGCTCGAAATTGTTCGCTTCGAACAGGCAGAACCCGAGGCTGAAATCGAACACGTTGATATCGCTCTTCGCGCCAAGACCCGGCATATAGGCCGCTTCCCACAGCGTGATCCCGAACGACGGCACGAACCATCCGTTGTAATCGACATCGTTCCCGCCGATGGCCTGTTCGAGCTTGAGGAAGGTCAGCTTGTGTATCCACCCGATTCCGCCGTTAGTAAACCCGCCCGCGACCGTATCCCACGAGGCGTAGGGGATGAACTCGTAGGTCGCCACTTCGAGCAGGACATCGTTCCGCATCGCGAAAAGCCCGTGCTCGCCCATCTTCTGCGACTGGATACCCATCATGAAGCCCGCCGAGACATACTGCGTGCCGTGATAGGCGAACGAGCCGAGAGTCACCCTGAGCGGGTTCGCGCAGGAGACATACGAGCCCTTCTCACGGTAGGCCTGAGCATAGTCCTCGAACTCCTGCTGTATCTCCTCGGCGGGATCGGGGTCGTCCGCGCCGTTCTGCAGGAGGTACATCCGTATGCTGAAAATCCCCTTGATGACCGCGTCAATCTCGGGATTGTTCTTTGCCTTGGTCAGGACGTCGGGCGGGCCGAGGTAACGTTCCCTGTCGAGAGCGTAGATCAGGTACTTCAGCAGAAGCCGCCCGATCTCGAGGAACTCCTTCTTCCGCTCCGGGTCGTTCTGGAATACCGGCAGCCCGGAAAGCGCGAGGTAATACCCGGAAAGCTCCTTGTATGCCGAGGCTTTATCGATATTCGTTTCACGCGAAACCGCAGTGACAAAGAGCCCGGCGAATTTCCGCAATACGTCTTCCGGAAGCAAGGTTTTCATCCCCGCGAGCGCGGTAAGGATTTGCGGGAAAATCGTATTATTCCGCCATGCCGCGAAACGGGCTATCGCGACGCTGTTCCAGTATTCCGGGTAGAGAAATCCGCCGAGCCTGTTCGCGGCATAGAGCTTCGCGCAGAGGTTGTTCGGCATCCCGAACATCTCGCCCATCTGCACCTTCCCCCCCGCCGGAAAAACCTCGTTGATCATATCCACCATCAGTGTGCCGCAGTTACGGTTGAAGAAAAGGTACGACGTGCTGTAAGTATTCCGCATCTCCCACAGCCGCTGGATCAGGTACACGATCTCCTCCTTCGAGAGCACGAGCTTGATTCGGTAGAGATTGCGGTTTTCTATATAACGCGCCCTGTAGACGACTTCGGCGAGAGTTTCCTCCTGGATCATCGACGGATACCCGCCGAAAATCCCCCGGAACGCGAATGTCAGCCCCTCGTCGCGCAGTTTCCCGTAATGGTAGATGTTCGCGACGAAACTCAGGCATTTTGATATGCCGAGAACATCGCCCTCGCCCTTTTTCTGGATCAGGAGCACGATATGCCCGGCGAGGTTCGCTATCGACGACGAGACGGGCGTGGCGTATAGGATTTCGATATGGTCGACATCCGCCGGATCGATCCAGTTCGAGTAGCAGTACCCGGAACCCAGCCCCTTCTGGGGGTCGGGCTTGGATTGGAAGAGCGAGCTGAAATAAGCGTACTTCGCGGGCAGCCGGTTGATCAGGTGCATCGACGGATCGGGATAGGCCGACGGCAGGAAGAACTCCACCGCGAATGTCGCGAGGTCTTCCGCAGGATTGGCCATCCCCTCCTTGCAGGCAAAGCCTTCCACCTTCAGGTTCTCGGACAAATTCCCGAGCAGGTCCAGCCCCGTAAACCGCCCGATCGTCCTCCACTCCTCGAGGTCGCTCAGGTGTTTCCCGTTATCGAGAAAACGGGTCAGGGCGTAGAGGAGCAGCCGCTGGACAGTCGGGACGACCGCCGACGGGTCGTCCGTGATCGTGTACGGGACGGGCTGGCTCCAGTCGAAATAGCTCTGGTTGTCGGGACTGTTCGTGAGATGAAGCGGATTGTCGATACTGAGGCTGTAAAAACTGCCGAGGTAAAGATTGGTCTCGGTGCACGGTAACGGCAGTTCGTAGACAAGGTTCAGTACGATTGTGCGGCTCCCGAGATCGAGGACGCACTTGTCTTTCCACGAATGCCCCGGCGCGGGCGGCTTGATTGTTTTCTTGAGCTTGATCGCTGTCATCGCGGCGTATTCCGAGGGCAGTAACGCTATCAATCCCGCGACCGCGACGATCTCGGCTTCTGTCCACGGCATAAGCGGATTGTCGATCAGGACAAGCGGCGGAATATTGGTAATCGGCTTTTCCTGCGAAAATGCCGGTGCGGGTAAAGCAAAACTAAGTATGACAAGAATCAGCATAGGCGCTCTTCGCATAAACGGCTCCTCGTGTTATCATAACCTATCCGCGATTATTTGGCAAGAACGGTTTCAGTTCGTTCCTTGACAACAACCGTCACGCAGGATAGAATGATGTACTAAAGATTTAGGGCGGATATGAAAAACATTTTCCTGATATCGTTTATCGCAGTGTTGAGCATATCCTGCGCGTCCGGCAACGATTACGGCGCGGTTTGGGAGTTCAAGAACGCCGGTTTTCCGATGGGGCCCGAGGAATTCGCGCTCCGGACTAACGGCGACGCCGTACTGATCGGAATTGTCGCCCGGGCGAAGGAGACGGTGAAAGCCCATCTTTTGCCGGACAAAAGCGCCGGACTGGAAAAGATCATCGGCTATCTCGGGAAATCCGGCACCAACGACCTGAAGGGATTTCTCGGTGCATTGGAACTCCTCTACTTCTACAATTCCCCGGAGGAGGATACCCGCCTGCTCGGGTTCTTCTTAGAGAATCCCGACCTGTTTATACTCTCGTTGAACTCGAAGGACTGGCTCGCGAACAGGGCTTATCCCATGAAATGGAAGGAGCTTCTGTTATCGAACAAGAACCGGATCGCGGGCGACACGGAAGGGTATATTTATTTCAGGTACAAGATGCTGATTTCCGGCGAGTTTCCGCATCTGCCGCCGGCTCTCGTCTTATTGACAAACTGGTAAAATACTCCAAATGGAGTATTGAAATATGCAAAAAACGATGTCATATTTAACAGGTAGGGAGAAGGGAGGTATCGAATGAAAAAGCTAATATCCGTATTTCTGATCGCCTCGTTATCGAATATGGTGCTGTTGAGAACCGTGTTCGCCGCGGGTTTCAGCATATTCGAATCCTCGGCAAACGCTTCCAGCGAATCGTCGATGCAGAATTCCTCGCAGTCCTCGATTGAATCGTCATCCAAGTCTTCGAGCGAATCGTCGACGCAGTCGTCGAGCGACTATTCCTTCCAGGCCTCGTCCGACGCGTCCAGCGACTCGTCGAGCCAGGCCTCGAACTCCGAGCAATGGCTGACAGGGGTATTCATCTTCCTCGTTGTAGCGGCGGCGATCGGTTTGGCGGCATGGGGATTCAGTTCCACCACCGGTTCGTTTAACAAACCCAATCCCCAGGCTGAGGTCACTCTCCTGATCGACGAGGCGGCGCGTATTAACGGGCATAACCTCGATATGCTGTCGAAAATCTACAGCCTCGAGAAAAATGTTATCGCCGAGGTGATCATGCAGGGGTATCTTGATAACAAGGTGTCCGCGATCACCCCTGACTCCGCGTGCAATTCCATGGATTATCTCAGCAAGGCCTTGATCGAGAAATCCGCTCAGGTCAACGGCGAGGATCAGACGGTAATCGGTAAGATGATGAAGAATCCCGCGATGTCGAAAAAGATATATCAGGCTTATCAGGAACATAAAAGTCCCGGCGAAATCATGAGTTTGGTTTTCGCTTTTTAGTTTTATTCTGGATGAAAGGAGTTTCAAAAGAATAAAACTGTTTTGGAGGTGCGTATGTTCAAGAAGTGCATATCGTCAGGGTTAGTCGTTTTGTTTTTGAATGCGTCGGTATTCTCCGCCGCGCACGCTTCTATTTTCAATATTTTCGCCACATCGGGAAACTCCTCTGCCCAGTCATCGGGAAACTCTTCCGGTAACGCGTCGGGCGATTCCAGTATCACGATCGTCATCGGTGCCGTCGTTCTCGCGGCGGCGATAGGCCTCGCGATTTGGGGTATCAGCACAAGCTGTAGTCCCGCCCAGCCTCAGGCCACTCCGCAGGTCGAAGTCAGTATCTTGATCGACGAGGCCGCGCGGATGAACGGCCACAATCTCGACATGCTTTCCAAAATCTACGATCTCGACTGCCAGACCGTCGCGAACGTCATCATGGAAGGTGTACTGGGCGATCAGGTTTCCGCCTTCTCGCAGGAATCCGCTATTCTGTCAAAGGATTACCTGAGCAAGGCGCTATTGAAGAAGTCGGTCGAGGTGAACGGCGGCGAGCCCAAGATCATCTCGGCTTTGAAGAACGACCCGGAGAAAATCCGGAAACTGATGGACGCAATTGCCGACCAGAAAACCCCCGGCGAGATTTTCAGTATGGTCTTTGCTTTTTAAACTCGAATTTCCCGGCGGGGCAAATCCCGCCCCGCCGTTTCCTCAAAATCAACCTTATCCGTAATGTATGTCGAGTATTTCAGGAGGCGCGTATGTTAAAGAAAGTATTTTTCTATATAATTCCGTTTCTTTCATTTCTGCTTGTTTCATGTGTCGGAGATTTTTCCGGTTTGGGGGTTTCTTCAGGCTCATCATCCAAGGCATCCAGTTCATCGTGCAGTCCCGAAGACCAGAAAAAAGAGGCTCAAATCGAGGTGAGTCTCCTGATAGACGAGGCCGCCCGAATGACCGGGCATAATCTCGATATGCTCTCGAAAATCTATGAACTCGATATCGCCAGTATTTCAGGAATAATTATGCACGGGTATCTCGAAAACCAGATTTCAGCGGAGACACCAGAATCGGCAATACATTCCATCGACTACCTGAATAGTGAATTATTCAATCTGGCCGTAGAGAAAAACGGGTGCGAACCGGATGCTATTTCCGCTGTCAAGAACGATCCGGGCAAACTGATCGCGCTCTATGGAGCGATTTCCACGGGGAAATCCCTTTCCGAGGTTTATCAAATTATTCTGGAGATATAAGCGGAATGAAAACAATCCCGGCAATTTCCGCTATCGATACGGGAAAACTAACAATCCGGCGGGACGAGTATCTCAGCCCCGCCGGGCTTTCCTTTCTCGGCCTCTCGCCTGACGGCACGGTCAATATCCCGGTGAACATCTTCCGGATCGATTTCGACGGTATGACCGTATATATCGACAGCGGACTCGATTCCCGCCGTTACCCGATGGGCCCCTCGCGCGAGATGCGTTACTTCCCCATCGCCTATTCCGCGCGCGGGGAATTCGCGCGACGTAGCAGTAAAACCGCGGTACTCTTCACCCATCTCCATTCCGATCATTGCGGCAACCTTAAGCAGATCAGTCCCGATATGCTCATCGCGTACGAGAGCGAGATCGAAAAAGCGATGCGCCCGTTAAGCCGCCGTGACGGTTACCGGAAAGGGCTATTTAACAGCATGACGCTCACTCCGCTGAGAGAAGAGGATTTCCATCGCGCTGAACTACCTTTCCCCTCGGCGCAAATCCCGGGTGTTCCCGGCGTAACCGCATTGCTGACCCCGGGGCATACCGCCGGATGCGTCTCGTACCTCGTCGATCTCGACGAACACCGTCTGCTTTTCGCGGGCGATATCTGCGAGGGGTATGCCGGGCTGTTCTATCCCCCGTATCATACCGCCGATATCCCCGATGCGTATATCGAAACGATTGTCATACTACGCGCATGGCTCGACCACGACCCGTCGCTCGTCATCCTGCCGTCCCACGAGGCAATCGACGCGCATAGTTTCGACGAACTTTTGGAACTCCAACGGGCGGTTTTCGCGGGCATGGAATCCGGACATTAATTTGCCCTTTTCCCTATTACTGTGTATAATTATAGCAGGAGTCGGCTTGGTCATGAGGCACACCACCTTCGCATGCCGGTCCTAAGCCCTCTTTTCTACTATTCAGTATCAAAGAAAAGAGGACAAGCGAGGAAACTATGAATACCAAACTTAGATACGCAAGAATAAGCGACGCGCCGTACCTGGCCGCGATTCGCGCGGAAGGCTTCGATCCGGCTGAAGATTTCGACGATAAAAAGACGCTGATCGAAAAGCTCTTGCGCGGCTGGATTATGTCCGGCAGAAGCGTGATCGTGTTCGAACAGGGCGAGCAGACTATCGGATACGCCGCCTACTACGACGAGGTCGACCCGGAGAACATGGACTCGATGAAGACCCACCTTTACGAATTCTATATCCGTCCGGGATACAATCTTCCCGGAGTACCCGAGGCCGTGTTCGCGGAACTGGCGGGAAACTATCTCCCCAAGCAGTCTTCGCTCGTGATCGATATTTCCGAGGCCGATAACGAAGGTTTCCGTTTCTGGGAACGGCAGGGCTTCAAGCCCAGCATTATACGGATGGAAATGTCGCCCGGCAAGGAATAATCCCATTGCCCCTTTCGGGGTACCGTCATAACCGATACGTCAGACTATTGATATAGCATTAAAAAAAGGACTTCTTTTATGTAATGCCGTCATGGCGGGCACTTATCCCGCCTTCCACGGCGGAATGCCGAGCCGTTAATACTGCAATAAAAAAAGCCCGCTTTCGCGGGCTAACTCTCTATTTACCGAAGAAATGGTCTTTGTCGCTTGAGTCGGATTCGTCGTCGTCATCGTTTTTCTCATAGTCGTCTTTGTCAAAATTCCAGCGGTCGTCATTATCGATCTCGTCGATCTCGTCGTTGTTCTCGTCGACATCGTCGACATCGTCCCACACCCACCAGTCGCTCTCGTCGGAGTCCTGATCTTTATTATCCTCGTCATAGAAGATGCCCAGTTCTTTCTTTTTCACATAATCGATCACGTAATCTCCGGCGGAGAGTTCGAAGAAATTGCCTTCTTCATCGTTGAGAATAAAGAAAAGGACGATCTTATCGTTATCCCCTTTCAGTGTCGTGGAATCGCCGGAATCGAGGATGATCTCTTCGGTGTTCGAGAAGTCCCAATCTTCCTCGGAAGTATTTTTATCGAGATAGACCGCCACCTCGTCGCCCGTGATATTCTTGAGCTTGATTTCCGTATCTACGGCGTTATCCACATCCTCATACTCGTCTATTTTGTCATCGTCGACAGTCACGCTACCTTTCAGGCTCGGCATGGAATAAGTCTTGGGGGACTGGTTCTTGATGCCCTGCTTCTTCATATCTTTCAGCGTCGATGGATCAATCAGCCCCATGCTGATCATCTTCTTGAACTTATCCTGCGTTTTAACCTTCGCGGACTTGCAGACCTCTTCCCATGTGGGCTTCGGGTTCTGGAGTAACGTCTCGTAGATCAGGGCTTCGGTGAACGCGCCGCCCCGGTCGCCCGACCACGCGTATTCGCCCTCCGAGGCGGCGGTCATATAAAGCGTCCCCTCGTAGTTCAGGAAAAGGTTCTTATAGATTTCGACCAGCGCTTTCTGCTTATTAGCCTTAGTCAGGCCGCCGAGCGTTTTCACTGCGATCAGCCCGTCGATAGAACTGCTGCATGCGTCGGTGAAGACGAGCTTCAGTTTCGCGTCCTTCGACTCGACCACCTTAGCGAGTTCCGAACGGTAGATTTGTTCCAGATCGGAAGTTTCAAGGAAAAGCTTCCCGCCTTCCATCCCGCCATGCCCCGAGAAATAGACCATCAGGACGTCGTTCTTGTTCAGCTTGAGCTTCTTGAGGACGTTCATAATATTGTCTTTTGTGGCTTCGGAACCTCGGATCACGATCTTATCGACATTGATAATATCGTTCTTTTCGAGGACATCGAGGAATTTCGTGATATAGGAGAAGTCGGCGCGTACACTGTCCGCGATGTTGTTCAAGCCGGGATCGTCATAATCGTCTTCCATGATGAGGACGGCCTTGAGGACCGAGCTGCCGCCCGCCTTCGGCTTCATCCCGCCGGGACATCCGCCCAGCACTGTCATAAGCGCTAAACCGATAAATAGATACACACACCTTTTCAGCATCGAATCCTCCTCGGATGAAATCCGTTGTCGATAGATGATATAAGCTTCATGAGGATTTGTCAAAAAGAATCTCTTACGGATTCCCCATCACGCCCGCGAACAAGATAGTTCCGGTCGTCCTGTCGAAAATGGCGTAGAAGAACGGGCGGTCGCAGAAGAAATTGTATTCCTGATCATCCTTGGCCGCGCCTTTTGTCATCATGACCGCAGTGACAGCCGCGGCCTCGCTCCCCTTCTCGTTCACCTCGATCTTGGCCTTCTGGAGCACTTTCGTGATGAACAAGGTTCCGTTATCGACTATCTTCGTAAACCCGGCGCCCGGCGAGAACGCACCCGGCATCCCGAGTGTTTTCAGCATCTCGCCCAGTTCGAACCCGGACTCGGTAGAGAAACGCGGTATTTCCAGATTGACCGGTACGGCGGTCATCAGAGAAAGCATCCCGCTCCACTTGGCGGCGTCAAACCCGCCGAGCGTCCCGGCGATAGTCTTTCCCGGCGCCGGCAGCACTGCGGCCATCCCGATATTTCCCTTTCCATATTCCAAGACTACGGCCTGGTAATCGTTGTTTTCCATATAATGATACTTCGCCGACTTTTTCATCATCTTCACTTTCTTTTTCGTGCCGTCGAAGCAGGTGAAATCTTTATCGTAGGTCTTCGCGGGATCGAACTCCTTCGCCCACGTTCCCTTGAAGTAGACGGCGTTCATCACGAGAATACTCAGGTCTCCCGGAAGCTGATCCAGTATCTTGGGGATCATACCCTTGGTGGCCTTGTTCGCCCAGCCGTTGATCTTCTCGAGGTTCCCGCTGTCGGCGGGATCGATCGTCTCGGCCTTCGCGCCGTAGAACAGGCTGACATTTTCAAGGTAAGCCTTGTTGAGCGTGTTGCCCTTCACCGCCCAGACCGAATTCGCGATATTGAGGATGACCGACGGGTCGCTCGTCATGAGCGAGTCCATCAGGTAGCCCATGTTGGTATGGATATCCGGCAAGGCAAACCCGCCGAAACCGAGGGTCTTGTTCATCTCGGCGAGCGTGACCCCGTCCGCGCCCTCGTACACGCATGTCAGAGCAAACAGAAGCGACGCGGGCGACACGATGAAATTCGCCCCGTTATGTGTATTCAGCAGGGTCTTTACGACATTCCACGAGAAATCCATTTGACCGTTCAGTATCGTATAATTCAGCTGCGGGGATTTCCATTCCGCCGCGACCGTAGACCCGTTGGGACAAGCCGTGAATAACGACGCAAACACAACGGCGCTGACGCCCGCTATAAATAATTTTTTCATATTCCCTCCTCGGATTCCGGTTATAGTACGGCGATTTTCGCGAAAAGTATCGGAAGGCGGTATTGATTATCGAAGACGGCCGCGATGAACGGCCGGTCGCATGTCATGGTGAACTCGCTCTTTTTCAGGGTCATCCCCCTGAACTGCATGGTCGCGGCGGTAACTGAGGCCGCTATCGTGCCGGACTCGTCCACGGATAGGATCGACTTCTGCACCATCCGCCCGGCATTAAGATCTCCGCGGGGATTCATTCCGGTGAAATCAGCCTGATCGGAAAAGATTTGTTCCAGCCCCGCTTTTTTTAGAATTACCCCGGCGTCCATCCCGGCGTCCATTTCGAAACGCGGCAATCTCAGTTCGCCATAGACAGGTTCTTTCCCGAACGGTATCCCCCGATCGAGACACCCGGCAAACACTTGATCGGGACTTTCCCCGTCGGCTGGCAGTACCGCTGTCATCGAAAAACGTCCGCCGACATACCCGAGGTCGACGGCCTGGTATTGCGGGCACCCGTAGTATCTCAGGTTTGCCCGTAGGAACATCATCGGCACTTTCGACGTCCGGCCGTCCGCGCAATGGAAATCGGCGTTCTCCGTCGCCTCGTGCTGGAAACGGCTTTCCCATTGCCCCACAAAGTATATCGAGTTGGCGAGAACCATTTTTTCATCGGGAAGGAGCTTGTCGAGTATTTTGGTGATTTTACCCCGCGTCGTCTCGCCCACCCATCTGTTGATTTCATCAAGCGCGGCAGAATCGAACTTCCTCACTGCGGCAAAAAAACCGTACTCGCCAGTCAGCCGCTCGAGGTAATCGCGTGTCACATCGAAGTCATCGCGGATCATCACCATGTTCGCGAGCGACAGGAAAAGGGTTTCGTTCGGCGCGGGCAGACCTTCGATCCATCCGCCATAAGCCTCGGCAAGACCGCCGGGCTTCCCGGCATTGAGAAACGAGTTTATGAGATTTGCTGTTTCGCCCGACGCCCCTTCGGCTAACGAGCAAAGAATGACAAATAAACCGAGAGGCGAGAAGAGGCTGTTTCCCCTTTCCCCCTCGAGTACGAACGGGAGTATTTTTAACGCGAACGGATTCACGGATTTGGATAAATTGTCCATCATCGGTCTCCCTGCCCCGGGCGGTCTAACTGAGCTTCAGCATCGCCTTGCCCAACACCTCAGCGAAAAGTCTCAGGATCGCCACGTAATCGTCGTTAAATACGCCCTCGTTCTTGTTGTTGTCGAGGCCGACAAAACCGACGATATTTTTTCCCCTGCGTAACGGCACAGCGACAAGCGACTTGACTCCCTGCTTAGTCAGGATATCTTTCTCGGCCTGCGCCTCATTCGGCAGTAAGGCGACATTTTCTATGACAATGACCTCGCCTTTCAGGGTTTTATCCCGCCACCATGAAAACATATCGATAGGCAGGTTCTTCAGGTTATCGATCTCCTTCTGTACACCGTCGGCGCACCACTCATGGGTATTGTCGAACGTATCGCCGCCGGAACCGATCAGGAATACGTACACCCTGTCCGCCCCGGTAAAACTGCCGAGATCGGTCAAAGACGCGTTGATCGCGGCATCGATGTCGGTGATATCGATGAAGCATGCCAGTACAGACGATACGGTCTTCTCGAAGTCGAACCAGCGCTTCATCGCTTCCTGCGCTTTTTTCTGCTCGGTGATATCGCGGACAGTCGCCACACGGATGACTCGCCCCTGGTACTTCATATTTCTGCCATTCGCCTCAGCCCAGAAACTGGAACCGTCACGGCGCTGGAGTTTCGACTCGAACGGCTTATCGTAACCCTCGATAATCAGCTTTTCCACGCGCACACGGTCTTCGGGCGCGATGATCTGAAGGACGCTCATCCCGATCATATCGTGAGGCTTATATCCGGTCATCTTTGCGTAACTGTCGTTGACATCGACGATCTTCAGGTTCTCGTGCAGGACTATCCCCTCGAACGATGCCTGTGCGAGTTTCTTGTAACGCTCCTCGCTGTGAAGATAGGCGTTCCGTGTCCGAAGCTGGACAAAGTAAAGGATCACGAGCGCGATGATCAATCCGCCTACTCCCGCCGCAATCACCCAGACAAGCAGTTTGTTCTGTTCATAGAGCGACAACGGGCGATTAACCACGACACTATCCTCGGGTATTTCGGATACGGAGATCAGGTAACGCATGACCTCTTCGTAGTCGAACATATATTGATTGGCGTTTTCCTGAATGATCGGCAGGTTCGTGACGCTCTCGCCGTTGAGGATACGGATCGCGAGTTCGGTCGCGAGTTTGCCCTGCTGAAAACCGCTTGTCATCAGACCGCCGACAACACCATGACCGATATAAAAATCCCATACCCCGTACACGGGAACCGGGCTGTTTTTGGAGATCATCGAAGCGCTCTCGGGATAGGAGATATTCTCGCCGTTCTTGTCGCGGTTGAACGTCAATAGAAGCACAAGGTCGGTAGGGAATAGCTTTTTCAGCTTGACCTGAAGACTCGCTTTGGTCTCGTTGTCGTAGATCACGAACTGGAGTTTATCGCTGAATAGCGGAATGATCTGCTCGAGCCGCTTCTCGTTGCCCTTCCCCGTGGCGGTCTGGTCGTTGATCACGATGATCCGCTGAGCGAGCGGGTGAAGTTTCATCATCAGCTCGATATTCCCTTTCAGGTCGAATTTCTCCTCGATCCCCGTAAAGAGCGGTTTGTTCCTGAGCATGGCCGGATCGAGGTAATTCACCCCGCAGAACACGATGGGGCTTTTCGGGAACAACTCCTCGTGATACTTGAGAAGGAAATTGAACGCGTCGTCGTCGGAAGAGATGATGACGTCGAACTTCTTGTCTTTATATTTAGCCTTGTATATCTGGAAAATCTGCGAGAGATACGCCTCGTTGAAAAAGTTTTTCGTATCGAGGTATTCGATATGAAACATAATGCCCGAATAGGGCGAATTGGCAAAAGTGGAGAGGATTCCCATCGTAATCTTATCCGTCCATTCCATACCGTGATGGTAGGAATGAAGGATCAGGATTTCCTTGCGGGGCTTTTCTTCGGCGGCCGCCCCTAAAGGTATAAGAGCGAGTATTAAGAGTAAAACGCTTCGAAAATAAATTCCGCCCATGATGCCCCCAGAAATAAATATCCCTTACCTTCTTACTTTAACTGGAAAGCATTTGAAAGTCAACATTTTTCCAATTCTTTCAGCATGGAATTTATTGCCCCGAAACAAATATCGGCTTTGCTTTTATTTTATTAGGAGGTATAATATTTTTAGAACGGAGGAGGAAAATATGAAAAAAACGCCGGTCATCGCGGTTTTTCTCATGTTATTAGCTGTTTCGGATTTCTACCCTTCGGACTCCCTCTCGAGCGCGGAGTTCTTTCCGAAGGCCGAACTCGCGGTCAAGGGCGGATACGGCGCGAAGGCGGTCGTGAAGAAACTCCGCCTCGACGGCCTGAAGGGCAAGACTGTCATGCTTCAATTCCTGCTCCACGACACGAAGAAAAACCTGACGGTTTATACCCTGAAATATGTCAATATCGATAAAGACAGTTTTATAATCGACGAGACGGTGCTGGAGATATCCGATCCCGAGGCTATCACTGTTTTGGGTGAGGGGTCTTTCCAGCTCTATGCGATCTTTCAAGTGGTCCGGATGGATAATACCGAGGTTCTTGCGGCGGTACGCGTGGTCAAGGAGATCAAGATCGAGTTGAAGAAAGACCCGAAGGATACCGCGCAGTTGGACGAACTGAAGAAATGGCATACGGACAAGCTGAAAGAGCTCGAGCAGACCTACGGGATCGATATCCTTTACGGCGATTTTAAGGGCGGGTACAAGGTAAAAGAAGCCGGGTCATTTCAGAATATCACGGTGAAATCCAAAAATGATCTGATTGAAGATTATTTCCCGGCGCTGATCGAGGCGTTGAAACGTTTTCCGCCGGAGTTTATCAAAAAGTCCGGCATCAAGGGGGTGGTGTTCACGGAGAAGATTATTTTCCTCGGCCAGCCGGTCGGCGGGCATTTCGATGTCAGTGAGAAACTGATATTTATTACCCTTTCGTCTCCGGCCTCCTATGTCTCCCACGCGTTCGCGCACGAGTACTGCCATTACCTCGATAATACACTTCCCGGTCACGGCAATATGGAGCAATGGCAATCGCTGAACACGCCGGGATTCCAGTATAAGAACATCCCGCCCGACAAACTCCTTTCCGGCGATCTGTTTTCACAGCACCCCGCGAAGGGCTTCCTCAACGGTTACTGTATGTACGATCCCTATAACGACAAAGCCGAGGTATTCGCGGCGTATATGACGCCGGCGGAGTATAAAAAAGCCTCGGCGTTATTCGCGGACGATCCGTACCTGAAAAAGAAATTCGAGCATATCCGCTGGGAGTTGAAATCGGTTTTCGCGGGATTCCCGGATTACTACGATCCGGAGAAATGAAAGTAGGTTTGGGTAAACTTGAAGCCGTCCGAGTTCAGGCAATAAATTGTCATTGCGATACCGCGCTGCAATTATTTTTTGATGCGAGGTAGAAGCAATCTATTTCAATATTCGACAATAAATTACCCTGACTGCTTCGCCGCCTCGCGTCTCGCAGTGACAAATAAAAAGGAGAATTCCGACTTTGTCAACACGTCCGTGCGGCGGCTGTTTTCTTCACCCGATAGATAGTTTTTAGATTTACGATACCGGAATGGGAATCTCTTTTAGAGCTGGAGGCCTTTCCAGTCGCGCTTCTCGTCGTAGAAGTAGGACTCGTAGATTTCGAGAAGGTTACGCTTGAGGTCGTACTTGAGGATTTCCTCTATCTCCTGCGGGGTGCTCTTGTTCTTCACACTGTCCCACAGAACGCGGGTCTCCTTCGAATTGGACTTGATGATAATCGACTTGACAAGCGGGATATACGCCGGGTTGATACTGAACTTACGGAGCCCCATCCCCAAGAGGAGACGGATATAGAGCGGGTTGCGCGCGATCTCGCCGCAGACCGACACCGGGATATGGTTCCTCATAGCGTGATGGATCGTCAAACGGATCAGGTAGAGCACGGCCGGATTGAGCGGCTGGTAGAACTTCGCCACCGACTGGTTGTTCCGGTCTACCGCGAGGGTGTACTGCACGAGGTCGTTCGTCCCGATACTGAAGAAATCGGCTTCCTTCGCGAGCTTATCCGCCAGCAATGCCGCCGACGGTATTTCGATCATGATACCGACCGGGATATTGTATTTAAACGGTTTCCCTTCGCTCTTGACTTCGCTCTCGCACTGCTTGAAGATTTCCCGGACACGGCGGACTTCGTCCACGCACGAGATCATCGGAATCATGATCTTCACATTATCGTTAAACACGCTCGCGCGGATGATAGCGCGGAGCTGTTGTTTGAACTTATCCACCTCTTTCAGGAACACACGCGTCGAGCGCCAGCCGAGGAACGGATTGGCGTCGCGCGGGGTGTTGTCGTTGATAAAGAACTTGTCCCCGCCGATATCCAATGTCCTGATGACGACTTCCTTCTCCTGAAAGAGCAGCAGGAATTCCTTGTACAGCTCGAACTGTTCGACTTCCGACAAAAATTTCTGGTTCGCGATAAACGCGAGCTCGGTGCGGAAAAGCCCTATTCCCTCGGCGCCGTGACGGCGAGCGATATTGAGGTCCATGTTGTTGGAAACGTTGGCGTAAATCTGGACGTCTTCCATGTCGACCGTCCGTGAGGGCAAGGCCACGACCTGGAAGATTTCTTTCTCTTTCGCGGTGTATGCCGCCTTGATATGCTGGTAGTCGTTGACAGTGTTGTTGTCGGGGTCGATCACGACCATCCCTTTGTAACCGTCTACGACGATCTGGTCTTTCTTTTTTACATAAGAGAGCAGGTCTTTGATCCCGAACACGGCGGGGATTTCGAGGGATTCCGCGATAATCGCGGCGTGCGACGTGGTACCGCCGGATTCGGTGGCTATCCCGAGCACGAATTCCTTGGAGATATGGAGCACTTCCGCGGCGGAAACTTCCTCGGCGACAAGGATGATCGGCTCCTGTAACGCGGTCAGGTCGATATCGCCGTATAGCTTCCGCAGGATACGGTCGGCGATAGCCTTGAAGTCGAGGTAACGGCTCTGGAAGTACTCGTTCTCGAGCTTGTCGAACTCGCTTTTGATATTCTCGAGCTCGTAGACCATCGCGACATCCGCCGGATAGAGCTGGTTCTTGATCGTATCGGGAACCTGTTTATTGAAAAGGTCTTCCTGGAGAAGGAGAGAATAGAACTGGATAATCTGCGAGTTCTGCTCGTTCATCTGATCGGGATTGCGCTTTTTGAGGGCTTCGATTTCCTCGCGGACTTTAACAATAGCATCACGGTATCTCGATACCTCGGATTCCACCTGGGCATCGTCGATACGAGCGTTGTAATGGACACTTTTCATGACGTCATGCCGGATGAGAACATTACCGATTGCTATCCCTTTCGAGATAGGAATCCCCCGCAAGGAATACAAAAATTCCTCCAAAGTGACAATTCAGTCAAAAATTATAAATCAATTCCCGGAAAAAATCAAATCCGCCCCCGGAATAATAACAGCCGGGACTGCTCCGGCGGGAATAATGGCGTAATCAATGAATCAGGAAAGAAATAGTAAATGTGCTTCCCTTTCCGTATTTGCTCCGCAGTTTTACCTTACCGCCGTAATAGTTGATAAACGTCTTGACCATGTACAGCCCCAGCCCCGCGCCCCATTCGTTCATAGTCGCGGAATCCTCTGTCCGGTAGAACTGATTGAATATCCCATCGAGGTCTTTTTCCTTCACACCCTGCCCGGTATCGATAATATCGACCAGCAGGTAATCGTCCTTCTTGTACCCGCGGATATCGACTATCCCGTTCGTCCGGTTATAGAAAATAGCGTTGGAGATCAGCTCGTCGAGGATAGTCCGGATGATCGTCTCGTTACCGAGGAAGTTCTGGAATTCCTGCGAGAAGTTCATCGTGATCGTGACTTTCCGCTTCTCGCGTTCTTCTATATGACGGTCGATCGTCTCGCGGCAGAGTTTGGCGAAGTTCACCCTGTCGGCGAAGAGGTCGTCTACCTCCTGCTCGATGGACGCGATTTTGAGCACCTTGTTGACAGTATTGTCGAATTTATTCACCTGCGCGAGGATACGGGTGAGCGTTTTTTCCTTCATCTCCGGGCTCTGGGTCTTATCCTCGATCAGCTTCTGGAGCTGGTTCTGAATATTCGTGACCGGCTGAGCGAGGTACTCGGAGACATGGCTCATAAACTGGGTCTTGAGATTGATGAGCTTGAGAAGCTCGTCGTTCTGCTTGCGTATCTTATCGTAAAGCGCGCTGTTATTGAGCGATAACGACGCCTGCGAGGAAAATATCTCCGCGACTTCCTGATCCATGTGCTTGAACGTATCCGTATCGGAGATCGTATCGAGATAGATCACGCCGAGGATTTTTCCCTCGTACTGTAAGGGCACGCTGATAATCGAGACGTTGCAGTTTTTCCGCCCGATCCTGATCTTCTGGTTGACCACCATCTTGCTTTTCTTCGAACGCATCACTTCATCGATGATCGCCGAGGAGAAGCGGAACGACTTTTTCGCGAGGTCGCGTTCCTCGAGCCGGTAAAGGCTTTTCGGAATAGGCCCGATCTCGTCGGAGATAAAAAGCACGCCGCGCTGGGCGTTCAGGCTCTGCGCGAGGCTGCGCAGTATTTTATCGAACAGGATATCGGGGTCCATGAGGGAACTGATCGAATGGTTGATCTCGAGGACGTTCCTTAACGCGGTATCGCGTTGGGAAAGCTCCTGTATCGTCAGGATCGAGAGCTGTTCTCGCGCGCGGATGATCTGTTCGGCCTCGTATCTCTCACGGTCGGTCAGCGACTGGAGGTTTTCCTGCGCGCGGATCGTATCCTGTGCCTCGCGTTTTTCATTCGTCGAAAGTTCGAGGATTTTCTGCTGGGCGTCGATCAGTTTCTGCGCCTCGATTTTTTCCTTGTCGCTAAGCTGTTCCAGATTCTCGAGTGCGCGGATCGTGGCCTCTGCCTGGAGCTTCTCCTTGACCGTGAGGCCGTGCAGGCTCTCATGAGCGTGGATCACATCTTCGGCGTCGCGGATTTCCTTAACCATATACTCGCGGATCATCTCTTGAGCCTGGATAATCTCATCCGCCTCTTTTCTTTCCTTGGCGGCGAGCGTCGCGAGCGCGTTATAAGCCTCGGAGACTTTTTCGAGATGAGCGATATATTCGTCCTTGGTCTTCAGGATTGAGTTCACCCGGCGCAAGTCGTTCTCAAGCCCGACGATCTTTTTCATCAGATCGCGGGAATCGCTGGAATTAGTGCCGGTTTTGGGTTTTTTGGCCATAATCGCTCCTTGTTGCACCGGAAAAGCATATATCAACTTGTCACGAATGTCAATTTACAATTATATTTCGGAAAATTGCCCTCATATTTTCAATGCTCAGGCGGTTTTAACGGAAAATCTTTTCACAGGAAACGATATCATACCTCCCCGGTATACACTTCCGTCCGGTAACGCATTTCCACCCTTCCGCCGGAATTGTGCTTCCCGAAAAGCTCCATCAGTTCCGCGATCATCTCTTCGTGCCCGGGCTGGCCGGGATTAGGAGCGTAGGATGCGGACAGGAGACGTCCTTTAATGCCCTCGAAGTCGAAATACTGCGAGTTCGGGAAATCCTTCCGGTCATAGACTCCATTCCTGAAAAATGCCCTGAAATCGCCGTCGTTCAGCCGGTGATGGTTGACCTCCTTATAGTCCTTGGAGTACTTCGGGACAAGTTCATCGTAGGCGCGGCTGAAATCCCCGCTATCGGTGATCCGCCAGTTCCAGATCAACCCTACCCGTCGGCCGGGTTTCAGAATACGCGCGAATTCTTTCTTTGCCCCAGACGGGTCGAACCAATGGAACGCCTGCGCCGCGGTAATCCCGTCCGCGCTTCCGTCCGGCAAGCCGGTCGCCTCGGCGGGCGCGTGCAACGGCACAAAGCCGGGGGTTCCCGATAGCGCCGCCTTCGCCGCGTCGAGCATATTGGAATTCGGCTCCACCACGTAGACAGTCTTCACACGGCCGAGGAGCAGCGCGCAGAAAATTCCCGTCCCCGCCCCGATATCCGCGACAACAGAATCCGCGCCGCACCCGAGCACTCCGAGAAGGTACTCGACCGCGGGGATGGGATACGACGGGCGGTATTTGACATAGTTTTCCACCCTGTCCGAGAAACGCTCTTTACTATTGTTCATCTGTTTCCCCATAAAGAAGCCCCCTCGCGGGGGCTAGTATTAGAATTGGTGATCGAAACCCGAATCGTGCAGTTTTGCCTGAACAAAGGATTTTACTGTTTCGGCCAGTTTCACCGCCTCCGAGGTCTCTTCGATATCCGGCATATAGAAATCGTCCGGGTATCGGATTACCGTTCCGTAGGGAGTCAATAGCGCCGCCTTTTGCTCAAGCAGCTCATTGAAGCTACCTTCGATAAGACAGCATTCCTTTAAAAAGCACCGCGATATCATGAGTTTTCCGAATCTCACTATCCTTATATGCCAGATATGCCTTAAGATATTTTTCCGCGCACTGCTGCATATGAAAACAGATCATATCAGTCGCCGGATTTTCTTCGTCCATCTCATGAATTCCGATTCTATAATCGTTTTCCGCCTTGATGATCCATTGTCCGATAGTTTCGGGGTTCAAAGCATGACTCCCTCTTTACAGGAATAGTAACTTACCTTACCCTTATCCGAACTATCCCTCGAAAACTCTTCGTCCGATTTTATCATGATATCGACGGAAAGCCCTTGCTCCGAAAGCGCCGATGATAACTCAAACCATATCTCGCGTTTTTCTTTCCATTCGACCGTTCTTCCGGTTACGGCCAAAATGTCCCAGTCACTGTCGGCACGTTCGTCGCCCCTTGCCCTGCTCCCGAACAGGATTAGTTTCAGAACAGGTATATTCCTCTTTCCCAATTCATGTTTTATCTTATCGGCTATGTAGTTCAATAATTCCGTGTTATTCACTATCGCTCCATTCTCCACTTAACAGGTTCAGAACTGGTGATCGAAACCGATATATACACCCATCTGGTCGCGCCAGAAACCGAAGTCCGCCGCGATAATAAAGTCTTCGCCCCAGAGAATCCGGAGTCCGAGACCCCACGTGGCATAGATTTCCGAGAACGCGAAGTCCTCGAAGTTTTTCCACGAGTTACCGATATCCGAGAAGACGACCAGTTCGAGATGCCACATATCCCAGAGGAACGGGCCAAAGTCGAGGAAGCGCCATCTGATCTCAGGCGTAAATATGACTTTCAGGTTATCGATAAAGCGGTATTTCGCGATCCCGCGCATCGTGTCCCCGCCGCCGATCCCGTCGAAAAGAGGCACGGTGGTGCTTCCGATCTTCTGCGCTTTAAAGAACGGGACGTCGCCGAACAACTGATCGATCATCAGGCGTTCCGCGAGGATCAGATTTTTATATCCCCCGAACGGCGTAAAATACGCGGAATGGGTGAAGGAGAGACGCGAGTAGTTATAGCCCCCGGCGAGCGCGAATTCCGCTAAGAGTTCGTTATAGGTTCCCGTATGGGGATTGGGCGCGAAGTCGCGGTTGTCGAAACGGAGCCCGACCACCATCGACCACACCACCCCGCCTGCTATCCCTAACGGCTGAGTATTCATCAGGTAGGACGGAAGCTTCACCGGCTGGGATTCGTTAGTCTGGAATGTATAGGACTCGATGCATGTCCCGACAATCAGGTCTAATGTCTTGTCGTGCCCGAACTGCTTACCCCACGCCAACGGAGTGCTGATCGTGAAAAACAGATAAGGATGCCATTGCTGGTAAAAGTAATTGGTCGAATTGGTGTGGCCGACAGTCACCAGCGGGTCAACCATCGAACCGGAGTATCCGTAGAAATTCTCCGCGAGCGCATAGAGGTACTCGGCCATTCCCTGGAGTCTGAACGGCTGACCGGCGATCCAGATCGACGGGATATCGAAACGGATATCGGGATCCATCTGTCCCTTCGTCGTATAAGTGAACTCGGTGTAAATCTTCCAAAGATACTCTTTCGATTTGCCGTCGTAGCCGAAAAGCGACACGCTCACTCCAAACCCGAGTCCGGCGTCCGCATCGTAGTACACGAGCGGAAACGGCTTGAACGCGATGCCCTCTTCCGGAAATGCGGAAGGGGTGTTTGTCGCCGGAACCGCGGCGTTCGTCTCCTGCGCCATCGCTAACGAATACATCCCTATGAAAATCGAAACTATTAAAACAATCCGCTTCATGAATTCCTCCTTTTCAGATGAGTCATTATAATACGGAATTACCGTATGTCAACCCCCGGAACGGATAAACCCGCATTGGTTTGATTTCCCCGGCGAAACCTGCTATAATGTTAAAAAATGGAATTGCCATGAAGAAATCCGGTATCATACTGATCATCCTGTTTTCACTATTCAGCCTTGTCTTCGGCGCATGGCTCCTGAAACCGTTCTGGGGTTCGGGAATCACGGGCTTTGTCACGAAACAGGTCGTCAAATACATCTCGCCGAAGAAAAACTCCAAACCTGTCAATACTTATATCGGGGAACCGCCGGTTCAAATCGTCGTACCCGAAGAGGCTCACCTCCAGAGCGTACCAAAGACATGGAACGGGGTCTATACCGGGAAACTCAACGGCTCGTCCGAAAAAATAGTAGTCGCTAACGGCAGCATCACCTACTCGTCGGGAAAGGTCTATAAAAACATTCCGTATATGATTACCATCCCGGAGTACTACCTTTATCTCGGGAATCACCCTGTCATTACGCAGAATAAAGTGACGGTGAATACGTCCAAGGGCGAACAGGTCTTTTCCTATACGAACGGCCAGATCGTGATCACCCAGAACGGCAAGGAGATCGGGCGTTTCACACGTCAGTCCGGCGCGGGCAACGACAGCCCTATTCCGTCGAAATGGAGCGGAGTCTACACCGGCGTCGTCGCGTTCATGGATATCCGAGCATGGGCGGCGGGCGGGAGTTTCACGTTCGGGATGGGCACCTATAACGGCAAGCGCGTCATCGTCACCTTGCCCGAACAGGCCTACTTCACCGGGTATCCGTTCAGCGTGTCCGACAGCTCCATGACGGCATACTTTCCGCCGTTCAAGATGGATATGGAGCTGAAAATTTCATCGAACACAGTCGGGGTATGGGGTAACGGAAAAAAGTTCGGCACGGTAAAGAAGAAATAGATTTAAAAATCAATAAAAAAATGATATGTTCTCTTCAAGGAGCGGAGTATGCCGAAAACCGAAGCGTTCGATCTCAATAAAGAACGCTATGAAGCATGGTTTGATATTCATAAGCCGCAGTATATAAACGAACTAAATGCTGTCCGCGAACTGGTCCCACTCGGCGGAGAAGGGCTTGAGATCGGGGTCGGGACAGGACGATTCGCCGTGCCGCTTGAAATCCGTTACGGTATCGATCCTTCGGCGACTATGTTGGAAACCGCGCGGGAAAAAGGAATTATTACGACACTTGGGGTTGCCGAACATCTTCCGTATGACAGTTCGCGTTTTGATTTCACGCTAATGGTTACAACCATCTGTTTTGTGGACGATCCCCTTCATGCGCTCTTAGAAGCGAAAAAGGTATTAAAACCGGGCGGGACGCTGATTATCGGATTTGTGGATAAAGAAAGCGAACTCGGAAAGGAATACCTTTTACATAAAAAGGATAGCCTATTTTACCGTGAGGCCGAATTTTTTAGTGTCACTGAGATTGAAGACTTCTTGAAAGATGCAGGATTTGTCGGATTTGAATACAGACAGACGATTTTCGGGAAATCGGCAGAAGCTGATGTCCGAAGTGGATTCGGTGAAGGATCGTTTGTCGTTGTCAGCGGTAAAAAGCCGGTATAGAAGGATGAAAAAATGATAAACGAACGCATTTTACAAGCCGCGTTGAGAATAGATTTACCGGAAACATTCTCGATTAAAGAACTGAAAGCCCAATACAAGAAATTGCTCAGGGAAGTACATCCCGACAGATGCTCGGATAACATGGCGGAGTGCAACGAAAAAACAGCATTGCTAAACGAGTCTTATAAACTGCTTCTTGAGTACTGTGAAAACTATCCGATTTCCGTTAAAGGGAGAATCGGAGAAACGGCTCAGGATTTCTGGGACCGCCGTTTCGGGAACGATCCGATGTGGAAATAATAGAATAATCAAGAGGGAAGCAATTAATAAAGGAATATATTGTACCACTAAAAAAAGTTATATTTACCGGGAGTACTTATGAAAAATCTGGGTGTGTTGTTTATCGCCGCAGTAATGTTTTCCGCGGGCACGGTTTACGGGATTATTCCCGAGGATTATCAAGGCCTCTACTCGATCCTTCTCACACGCTTCGAGGGAACGATTAAGCAGTGGTCGGACGGCGAGCCTTCATCACCGTTCTCGACAGTCTACCAGTTCGACCTGTCCGGCTGGATGACGTCTATCAAGGACCCGACCGGCGATTTCAAAATCGCCTACAATCCGGACAGGACGATGATCACGGTCGAGGGCAAGTTCTACGACCAGTCGCTCTATGTCTGCCGTTTCATCCTCACTACCAACCGCGAATTCAAATCGGTATCTATCGATAACGGCGCGTCGAAAACCAAGACCCTGATCGAATTCCTCTACGGCGCCCAGGGAAAACCGCTCACCAAAACTGTCACCGCGGACGGCGCAAAGGGAAAAACGGTGACGATCACGAAGTACACCTATGACGAAACCGGATTTCTCCTGATGGAGGAGACGTTCGAGAACGGGAATGTCGTCACGTCCAAGAAGGACTATGTCTGCGACGGGGAAGGCTGTGTGCTCGAAGAGGAGAACTACTATAAGAGCCAGTTCGACCCGAAGCCGAAACTCACCGGGAAGACCGCTTACGGCTACGACACATCGAAGAACATCACTTCGAAGAAGTATTACGACCAGAACGGCATGCTGAAGAATTGGGAAGAGTTCGCCTACAACACCCTCAGGAAACCCATCGAACACTCGACCTATTTCAGTTCCTCGCAGGTCGAGAAGATTGTTTACTATCACTATGACGAAAAGGACATGAATATCGTCGCCTCGTATAACTATATGAAGGGCAGTTACCTCTCGGTGCAGAAATACCTCTACGATAAAACCGGAAACATGATCCAGAAGTACTATTTCTCACCGGGCGGTAAGATCGACGGATTCACCAAGTACAAGTTCGACGACAAGAATCATATTATAGAAGAGATATTCTATAACGACAAATCCAAAATCGATTATACCCTCAAGTATTCCTATAACCCGAAAGGTCTGTTGGCCGAGCAGAACGAGGTCTATCCCGACAACAGCAAGGGCTACCGTTATACCTATGTCTATGACACGAAGGGTTTCCTGACCGGCGAGACGGACTACAGTCCCGACGGCAAGATCGACTCGGTCTACGCCTACTCCAACGACTCGAAGGGCGTCGCGCAGAGTATCGCCTGTAAGTCCCCCGACGGCAAACTTGTGTATCGCCTCGAATACCTCTACACTTCCGACGGCAAACTCGCCAAGGAAAAAAAGTACGACAGCGCGGGCACGCTCGAGTATACCTATCAGTATATCTTTAACGACTCCGGCCAAGTGATGGAAGAACGGAAGATCACCCCGGCGGGGATTGTCGAGTACGGCTACCTACTCTGGTACAACAACAAGGGCCGCCTGATCACGAAGAAGGAGTATTCCCCCGCGAACTTGTTAGAAAGCAGGAGTGTTTACACCTACGACGCCAAGGGGAATTTGGTCATGATCGAAACGATCGACACCGGCGGGAACACGGTCAAGAAGCAGGAATATAAAATACTGTACTGGGATAAGTAAAGATAAATTTCATCGTAAGAAATATCATTCCTTTATAGAATCATTTGACGGCTTCGTTATTAAGCTTTATAATCCCTTAAGAATATATGTGTTAGATATAATAATCGATGTCTGGAATATATTATGAAAAAGCTAAAAATTTATTTAGACACGTCAATAATAAACTTCCTTTTTGCGGAAGATGCAAAAGATTATAAAACTGTTACCGAAGAATTTTTCAATCGTTATCTCGACAAATACGATGTTTTTATTTCAGAAATCGTTTATGTTGAAATTAACAGGACACAAGACGAATCCCGAAAACGCCAATTATTAGATACTATCGAAAGATTCGGGCTTGAAGTATACGATAGTTTAACCGAGGAAATTGAATCGTTAGCGGATGCTTATATCGTAAATAGTATTATTCCGCATAATAAAATTGAAGATGCTCTCCATGTTGCTTTTTGCGTTTTCTACGATTTCGATATTCTTCTCAGTTGGAATTTTAAGCATTTAGCAAATATCAAAAAACAAGCACAGATTAATTCCTTAAACAAAACCCTAGGATATTTCAAGGATTTGAACCTACATAACCCGATGGAGGTATTTTTCGATGACTAATTATGATAAGTATATAGAAGAAGTATTGCAGATGAAGGACCGAGCGTTCCACGATTTTATAAATAGCGGATATGAACACTATACCGATTTCGTCAAGGAAGATCTGAAGGGTATGAAACCTGTATATCATAATCGAAAACAGCCCTTGGAAAATACCGGGCGCTGACCTTCGATGAAATAAGCGGGGCTCACCCGATCAGGAAGCAGGAGTATAAGATAATCTATTGGGATAAGTAAAAACTATGAATCTGAAAAATAGAATTAAAGACGCGGCTTTTAAACTTGGAGCGGATTTATGCGGTATCGCTTCGGCGGAAAGTTTTTCCGAAGCGCCCGAGGGATTCCGTCCGGGGGATATCTACTCGAAAAGCCGGTCGGTAGCGGTTCTCGCGAAACGAATCCCCTCCGAGAACCTTTTCGCCGAAAGCACTGTTCCGTATACGAATATCAACAATTTGGTAAAGAACCAGATGGAAGCCCTCACCCTGAAACTTTCGCTCGCGATTCAGGATATGGGTATTCCGAATGTCATGGTGCCGATCGACGACCCTTACGAGTACTGGGACGCGGAACGCATGCGCGGGATCGGTCTGTTGTCGTTACGGCACGCCGGATACTACGCGGGTCTGGGTTACCTCGGGAAGAACACCCTGCTGATCAATCCGCGTTACGGGAGTATGATTACCCTCGGCGCGATATTACTTGGGATCGAAGTCGAAGCGGATGAGATAATCGACCGGAAGTGTCCCGACGGATGCAATCTCTGTATCAGCAATTGCCCGGGGCAGGCGTTGAACGGAATCACAGTCGACCAGAAGAAATGCCGCGCCGCCTCGGCGTATATCACCGGCAAGGGATACTTTCTCTATAAGTGCTACCAGTGCCGGAAAGTCTGTCCGATGTCGGTGATCGGGTAAATCAACTCCTGAAAATGAAAAACACCGCGCCCATGATACAGAGCGCCGCCCAGAGGTAATCGAGCTTCAGCGGCTGGCCCATGTAGAAGATCGCGAACGGCACGAACACGGTCAGTGTGATCGCTTCCTGCAAAATCTTCAGCTTCGGCAAGTCGAGCACTGTGTAGCCGATTCTGTTTGCCGGGACTTGAAGCATATATTCGAAGAGCGCCACGCCCCAACTCGCTATCGCGGCGAGCCACCACGGCTTGTCGGACATATTTTTCAGATGCGCGTACCATGCGAACGTCATGAACACGTTGGAACAGACCAGCAGAATCACCGTCCAGAATATGGGAGGCATTGACAACCCCGAATTGAATGCATTAGAAGTCTATTATACCCGGAAACGGGATATTTCTCAAACAAAATGGCTTCGTATTCCCGTCTCCCGAGGGCGCGGTCTTTCAGACCTATATCCAACATAACAAGGATTGAAACCCGCGACGGAGGGGTTAAGAGGTTTGAGTCTATGTACTGCGCACCATGAACCCGATACACGGCGGTTTCCATGACTTGCAATAATTTCCGGTTTCTTCTATAATTTCCTCACCGCGCAGGCAAATACCGCGCGGATCGAGGAAAATTCCGTGAGAAAAATATCCCTCCTTATTTGTGTTTTCACTCTATTTACTATATCCGCGGGGTATCCGAAAACCTCGCTCACCAACCTGACGGCCGAGGAGTTCCCCTGGCTTGCCGGCCATCCGGTTATCCGTGTAGCGCCGAATCCCGGGTTCCCTCCGATCGAATGGTTCGGCGAGGACGGCGATATCGACGGACTTTCGATCGACTTTCTCCTCCTGTTGGCGGAGAAGCTCGATTGAGGCGTATATCGGACATGTGAAAAACGATTGCGGAATGAAACGGAATTATCTTTCAGGGGTCGAGGGTAATGTTATGAACGCGATCCTTGCGGCGGCTGGTTTCAACTTGAGAAAGCTCCTGCGGGCTTTCTTGCGCCAAATTCTGCAATGGTTTTTGGGATTACGGAACACCCTGTATTCCTATATTTTTATACCTTTATGTAAAATATGGGGTTTTTCAGGCTGAACTAATTATCGAAAAGAATCCAACATAAAAAAGATATCTAATACTTCCGCCCGGTCAGAAAATACGTCTTCACCCTGCCCTTGCCCTTGACATCGATCTCCCCGCGCGGCTCGAACACGTACCGGTCTTTCAGCAGTTCGTAGGTCCCGTGAGCGCAATGCACCCTGCCGGTCTCGCCGTGAGACTCCATCCTGCTCGCGGTGTTGACCGTATCGCCCCATAGGTCGTAGGTGAACTTCTTCGTGCCGATCACCCCCGCGACCGCTGGGCCGGACGCGATCCCGATCCGGATATAGAGCGGGATATCCCGCGAGTTCCTCAGTTCCTCCAACGTATCGAGCATATCGAACGCGGCCTCGGCCACGCATTCGGCGTGATCGGCGCACTGTTCCGGCAAACCGCCCGCGAGCATATAACTGTCGCCGATCGTCTTGATCTTCTCGAGCCCGTGTTTCTCGCTGAGGATATCGAACATCGAGAAAATCTCGTTCAGTATCTCGACCACCTTCTCGGGCGGATTCTTCGCGGAGAACGGGGTAAATCCCGCGATATCCGCGAACAGGACCGTGACGCTCTCGAAGCTGTCGGCGATAGTGACCCGTCCCTCGGAGCTCTGGAGACGCCGCGCAATCGATTCCGGCAGGATATTCAGCAACAGCGCGTCCGAACGGGCAAGTTCATTGTCAAGCGCTTTCTCCACCCGCGACGACGACCGTGAGTAGAAGTACGACATATACCCGATCAGGAATATCAGGATCGTCCCGTTATAGTTCTCGAAGACAGTAAGGAAGAGCGGGTCAATGGCGTACACCGGCGGAAACGCGGACGTGTAGAGGTTGAGACCGACATACATCAGGCAGAGCGCCGCGGAAAACAGGATTTTCCCGGTCAGCTTCTTTGTGGGAAACAGGAAAATATAAGAGACCACCCCGATTATATACACATAGAATCCGCTCCGCCATCCGAGGAAATAGACCGCGGTAACGGCATGCAGGAGGATTTCCGAAAAACCCATCGTCATCGCCTCGACCTGCTTCCCCCTCAGCCCGATAAGATACGCGATCACCCACACGATGACCGAGAAGATATTGAACACCGCAAGCGGTATGACGCCTATCGTGAAAAAGAAGATCATAAGGAAGAGATGCCCCGCGATGGAAATAGGGATTGTGTACTTCCCGACAAGATAGACATGGAAGTATTCCCTCGAGATACGTGGGTTTTCGAACATCCCCTGAAACACTTCGTCCCGCATAAATTCCTCCTGAAATAAGCCTATGTCCGGAGGGAAAAAAAGTCAAATTTATCCTTTCCGTTTATTGCTATCCGCCGGATTTTATTTTAGAATTTTAGTAACATGTTTACAGGGGGATTTTTATGGCCGATCTCGGGACAAAATATTTAGGTCTTGAACTCAAAAGTCCGCTGATTGTGGGAAGCTCCGGCTTGTCGAACACAGTAGATGAAATCCGTAAATGCGAAAAAGCGGGCGCGGGCGCCGTGGTGCTCAAGTCTATTTTCGAAGAGCAGATCACATCGGAGATCAGCAAGGAAATCCAATCCTCCAATATCGATATGCATCCGGAAGCGGCGGAATATATCCAGTCGGTCACACGCGACCGGAGTGTCTACCAGTACCTCGACCTGATCACGGACTCGAAAAAAGCGGTGAAGATACCGGTCATCGCGAGCGTGAACTGCGTATCGGCCGACGGATGGCTCGATTTCGCCGCGAAGATCGAGAAGGCGGGCGCCGACGCTCTCGAAGTGAATGTCTATATCTTCGATATCGAGCACCGCGACGACTCGAAGGGTATCGAAGAGCGTTATCTGAAAATCCTCAAGGCCGTCAAATCGGCAGTGAAAATCCCGGTCGCCTTGAAAATATCGAACCAGTTCACCAATCTCTCCTCCATCGCGCGCGACCTCGAACTCCACGGTGTCGACGGGATCGTCATGTTCAACCGTTTCCTCTATAACGATATCAACCTCGATAAAATGAAAGTGGTGCAGGGACGCGGGGTAAGCTCGCCCGACGAGTTCATGATCCCATTGCGGTGGATCGGCCTTTTGTCGCCCCAGCTCCGTATCGACCTCTGCGCGTCAACAGGAATTCATAACGGGCTCGACGCCGCGAAGCTGATCCTCGCGGGCGCGAAGGCAGTTCAGGTGACCTCGGCGCTCTACCTGCACAAGATCGAGTACCTTACCGAAATCACGCGGCAGTTGAACGAATGGATGGATAAGAACGGGTATAAGAGCATACACGATATGCGGGGAACGCTTTCCGCGAAGGACCCGTCGGTCTCGAAGATGTTCTCGCGCTTCCAGTACATGAAGTATATCATCGAGCGTTAATTCACTCTCCGCGCGATAATCCCTTTCAGGTATTCCGACTCCGGGTAAGACACCCGGATGGGATGGTCTTCGCCCTGCGAGAGGAATTCCACGATCTGGAGTTCCGCGTTCGCGTCGGTGGCCGCCCATGCCAGCGCAGTCCGGAAGTCCTTCATCGTCACCCCGCCCGAACACGAAAACGTCGCAAGCACCCCGCCCTTCTCAAGCGCTTTGATGCCGTGAAGGTTCAGGTCCTTATACGCGCGCATCGCCCGTTCGAGCGAAGCCTTGGTGGGCGCGAGTTTCGGAGGGTCGAGTATCACGAGATCGAACTTCTCGCCGTTATCGCGGTAATCCCGCAGGAGCTGAAAGATGTCCGCTTCGACCGTCCGCACCCTGCCTCCGTCGAAACCGTTCAGCCCGACATTCCGCTTGAGGAGCGCGAGCGCGTCGGTTGAAGAATCCGCCGACGTCACCGACAGCGCCCCGTTCGCGAGACACCCGAGGGTAAACCCGCCCGAGTAGCAGAAACAGTCGAGCACCTTCTTCCCGCGCGCGTACTCCGCGACACGCTTTCTATTATTCCGCTGGTCGGTATAAAAACCCGTCTTCTGCCCCGCGCGAAGGTCGGCGTAGTAACGGATTCCGTTCTCCGCCACACTCCAGTCCTCCGGGGGCAGTTCGCCGTACAGGACTTCCGGCGCGTCATGCATCCCTTCGAGCGCGAGGAGTTCCGGCTCCGGACGGGAATAGATTCCCTTCGGGCTGAACAACGAGCGCAGGATTTCTACCACCTCGGCTTTCATCCTGAACGCGCCCGCTGTCAGGAACTGCGCGACGATATACCCGTCGAAGTAGTCCGCGACTAATCCCGGCAAAAGATCGGCCTCGCCGAAGACAAGCCTGAACGCACTTGTCGCGGCGGACTGGAAGAGATGCTCCCTCCGCGCGGCGGCTCCGGCGATCTTCTCGCGCCACCACTCGCCGTCTACCGTGCGCGATTCGTCCCATTCGAGAAGCCGCAGCGCGATCTTCGAACGCGGGTTATAGTATCCGTAGGCGAGAAATCCGCCCCGGCTGTCCGCGACAGTCACCATACCGCCCTGCTCGATCCCCGGCTCGGCCTTAGCGATCGCGCCGGAGAACAGCCACGGGTGACGCTGACGGACGGAACGATCCTTTCCCGGTTTAAGGGTAATTGTTTTCATCGCGTTACCGTCTGTCGAGGTAACGGAGATAGATTTTATCCTGCCCGTTCATAAATAGGTCGAGCAGTTCCGGGTCGAACGCCTTGCCGCGCTCTTCGCCCATTATCCTGATCGCGTCTTCAAGCGGCATCGCCTGGCGGTACGGACGGTCGGACGTGATCGCGTCCCAGTAGTCCGCGACCGTCACTATCCTCGCGACTAACGGGATATCCGTCCCGGACAACCCCTCGGGGTAGCCCCGTCCATCCCAACGCTCCTGGTGGTTATAAGCGATGATGTATGCGTAATCGATATCTTTCAGTTTGGAAAGGATATTTTTACCGAGGAGCGGATGCTGTTTGATATGCTCGAATTCGTCGGGATCGAGTTTCCCGGGCTTACTCAGAACCGCCTCACGGATTCCGATCTTGCCGACATCGTGCACGATAGCCCCGAGGTAAAGTTCCTTCAGCTCCTTATCGACCATCCCATACTTCGCGGCGAGGTCGCGCGAGAAGAGAGCCACACGTTCCACATGCCGCCCGGTGTACGGGTCTTTGGACTCTATCGCCGACGCCAGCACCATCAGGAACTCTTCCAACTGACTCTCCGCCTTCATCCTGAGATGCACCGCGACATCGCGTTCCTGCTGGATGATCGCCGTCTGCTCGTTGACAAGCTCCTCGAGCGAATCGCTGTATTTCTTGAGCTGGATATGGAGATGTATCCGTTGACGCGCGAGGGGGATGCTGAACGGCTTGGTGATATAGTCCACCGCCCCCGCCTCGAAGCCGTGCGCCTCGTCCTGTTCCTCGCTCATCGCGGTCACGAAAATAACCGGTATCTTCTTCGTCTCGGGAACAGCCTTCAGACGGCGGCAGACCTCGTACCCGTCCATCTCCGGCATCATCACGTCGAGCAGAATGATATCCGGCTTTTCCGCGGACCCCGCGATCTCGAGCGCCTTTTTGCCGTTCTGCGCGACCGAAATCCGGTAGTCGTCTTTCAGCGCGTCGGACAAGACTTTTATATTGATCGGCGTGTCGTCGACTATCAGTATTCGCGATTTCTTCTCTTCCATTTTTCCTCCACTGATCGTTCACCCCGGATCATCAACCTTCTATCGCTTTTAATATCCTTGTTTTCAGGTCGGGAATGCTGAACGGCTTGGTCACGAAATCGACCGCGCCCAGTTCTCTTCCCAGCTTATCAATCCCGCCCTTTTCCAGCGCGGTAATAAAGATCACCGGGATGTTTTTCGTCGCGTTGTCGGCTTTCAGCCGGCGGCAGACCTCGTATCCGTCCATCTCCGGCATCATGATATCCAGCAGGATGAGGTCGGGACGGGGTTCCGCGGGAGCCAGTTCCAGCGCGCGCTTTCCGCATGACGCAACGAGGATACGGAAGTCATCCTTCAGCGCGTCCGAAAGAATCTTGATATTAAGCGGCGTATCGTCCACAATCAGTATCGTGCGTTTATCATTCATTTTCCGAACTCCATTCTATTCCCATTTTGATGCCTATTTCCGCCGCGATCTTCTCGGCGTCGTCGAAACGGTAATTCGATACGTGCTTTTTCATGCGGGCGAATAGATCGCCGAGGGCCGAGTTGAGGAAATCGCCCTCGATCTTTTTGATCACATCTTCAGCCTCGAGCTCGCCCTTTTGAAGCAGTTTTTTCAGGAGCACGATCTCGGGCTTCCGGTTCTCGATATTCCGCGGAACAGCTTCTCTCTTCCCGGATTTCTTCTTCGACGATTTCAGGAACTTCTCGATACTATGCGTTACCCGTTCGAGTTCATTGCCCGTATCGGCGAGAAGCGCGGCGAAGCTGTCGTGCTCCCACGTCTTCAGGGCTTCGTCCAGTTCGCGCGCGGCGAGGTAAAGGTCGGATGCGCCGATCGCGCCGGAAACGCCTTTGATCGTGTGCGCGAGGCGGTGCGCGGTCTCCTTCTCGTGCCCGTCGATAGCCGAACGGATCCGCGCCATGAAGTCCTTATTCTCACCGATAAAATCGTGCAGGAGTTCGAGATAAAGCTCTTTATTGTTCTCGAGGCGCTTCATCGCCCCGGAAATATCCAGCCCGTCGATCTCGTCGGGAAGCGTGTCCTTACCAGCTTCCTTATTTACCGGGGGATATTTCTCGATAGGAACAGCGCCCGGTTCGACCCATTTTTTCAGCACCGAGAAGAGCTCGTCGATATGGATGGGTTTCGAGATATAGTCGTTCATTCCCGCCTCGAGACATTTCTCCCTGTCGCCCTTCATCGCGTTCGCCGTCATCGCGATAATCGGGACTTGGATCATCCTGAGGTCCTGGCGGATACGCCGGGTCGCCTCAAAACCGTCCATCTCCGGCATCTGCACGTCCATCAGAATGGCGTCGTATGCCTTGTGCTTCAACGCGTCGAGCGCCTCTATGCCGTTATTGGCCACTTCGACATTCACCCCCGCCTGCGAGAGGATTTCCACCGCCACCTTCTGGTTGATCCGGTTGTCTTCCACCAGCAGGAAGTGCGCCCCCCGGACAAACGAACGGTTCAGCGACTGCCGGGTAATAATCTCGGTCTGGCGCTCCCGCATACTGTCCTTACCGCCGGAGAAAAGGTCGATGATTATATCGAATAACTGGGATTGCTTGATCGGTTTGAACAGGAAGGCGTTCACCCCTACATCCTTCGCCTCGTTGATCTCGCGGACGCTTCCGAACGCGGTCATGAGGATGACGGGGATGTCTTTCCATTCCTCGCGGGACTTGATGCTCTTGGCGACTTCTATCCCGTTGCGGTCGGGCATTTTCCAGTCGATCATCAGAAGGCCGAACTGGTCCTTCGCCTTACCGTCCGCGCGGGAGGCAAGCTCTTTCTCGGCCTCGTTCCCGCCGGGCACCGCCGTCACCGCGAAGCCGAACGAGTTCAGCATCTGCGAAAGCACGATACGGGTCGCCTCGTTGTCGTCCACCATCAGGACATGCAGGTTGGACAGTTCCTTCGGGAACACACGCCCCTTGCTCTTCGACTCCTTTTGGACTTCGAGTGTCAGCGTGAAGATGAACGTCGAACCCTTACCGGGCTCCGATTCCACCCAGATATCGCCGCCCATCAGTTCGACGAGGCTGCGGCAGATCGCGAGGCCGAGGCCCGTGCCGCCGAATTTCCGAGTCGTCGAGCCGTCCGCCTGGGTGAACGATTCGAACAGCAGCGCGACTTTTTCCTTCGCGATCCCGATACCGGTATCCTGGATGGAAAACTTCAGACGGGCGGTATGATCCTGCCCTTCCAGCGAATCGACCTTTATAATCACTGAGCCTGTTTCGGTAAACTTGATGGCGTTGGAAACAAGGTTGATGAGGATTTGGCTGATCCTAAGCGGATCGCCCATCAGCATCATCGGGACGTCCTTATCGGCGGAGATGATCATCTCGATCTCCTTCTCGACCGCGCGGTTGCGGAAAATGTCGATGATCTGGTCGAGGATTTCGGAGAGATTGAACTCGGTCGTTTCAAGTTCGAGCTTTCCGGCCTCGATCTTCGAGAAATCGAGGATGTCGTTGATGATCTGGAGAAGCGACTGGGACGACGAACGGATGATCGACAAGTACTCGGCGAGTTTCTGGTCGAGGTCGTTGGTCAGCGCGAGCTCGGTCATCCCGATAATCGCGTTCATCGGCGTACGGATCTCATGGCTCATATTCGCGAGGAATTCGCTCTTCGCCTTGGTGGCCGCTTCCGCCTCTTCCTTTGCCTTGCGCAGTTCGTTCTCCGCGCGTATCCGTTCGGTGATATCGATGGCGAACGACGTCATACCGATGATCTCGCCTTCGTCGGTGAGGATCGGGCTGATAATATTTTCATAGTATATACAGACATCGGTCTTATCGGAATATTCGTACGGGACGAACACGGAATGCCCGTCGGGGAGTTTCCTCTCGAAGAACGCGCTGACCTCCGTAACACTTTTCCCGCTCATCACAAAGTCCATGCCTTTCTTGTTCGCTTCGTACTCTTTGGGAATCCCTTTCAGCCAGTCGAGCTGGGATATCCCGATTTTCGGCTGCATCATCCATAGCTTCCAGCACATTTCTTCATGGGCTTTGTTGAAAAGGATGTATTTATAATTCCGGTCTAGAGATGCAATTGCTACATTTTCCGCGCTTTCGAGAATGGACTTCTGGAGCGCGACAAACTGCCTGACCCTTTCCTCGGCGCGTTTCCGTTCGGAGATATCCATCTGAAGCGAGGCGATATTCATGATCTCGCCCGAGTCGTTCTTGATCGGGTAGATATAGGTATCGAGCCATTTCTTGTCCTCGCCGTCCACGAACGTCATTTCCTCATGGTAGACCTTGCCGCTTAGGACCACGTCCTTGATCTCCACCGAGATATCGTTCGTATCGATGGACTTAATCCCTTCCTTCCCCTGAAAGTAATTTTCGGATATCTCGAGAAACTTGGGATTGACATATTCGAAGTTGCCGTTAAGGTCGAAGATAGCGATGCACGACGGACTGTACTCGATCACCTGCGAGAGCTTGATCAGTTCCATCTCGGCGTCATGGTGCGAGATCGATTCGCCGAACGCGCCAGCGATTGCGGTCAAAAGGGACTCGTCCGACGACGACCAGACTCTCTCCTTCCGGCAGTCGTTGAACGCGATCAAACCCCAGAAATAATCCTTGATCCTGATCGGTACCGCGAGAAACGATTTGACTTCGAACATACCGAAAAGCTCACGGTCGCTCTCCGGAAGGTCGCGGACATTGCCGTCGATAAACTCGCCCTTCGAGAGCTTGCCGAGCCACATCGGGGAGAGCCGGTCGTAGGCGATCTGCTGTAATTGACGGGAATCGCCGATTTTCTGGACGGATGACGACACCCATTCGAACTTGAGATTCATAAAAGTGCGGCCGGACTGGTCATGATCGTTCTGGATCAGGAATACCCTATCCACTTCCATACTCGACCCGATACTGCCGAGCGATTTCCGGATAGCTTCGCTGAAATTCGGATTGGTCACAAGTTCGAGCATCGCGTGAGAAACACCCTCGAGCACCATATCGCGGTGCATCAGTTCTTCGGTAGCGCGCCGCTTTTCGGTGATATCGCGTACCGTCCCGAGGAAAGCTTCGCTCCCGAGGTAGTCGATGCGCGCGGAAGAGATATGAAGGGTCGTTTTCGGACCGGCCTGGTTCTTCAATGAAACAAAGAATTCGCAGAAACCCTGCCTCATACACATTTTATCCCGGGTGAATACGTTTTCGGGACCGTCCTCGGAATTTACGAAATCGTTAATACTCTTCCCGAGCACATCCTCGCGCGGGAATCCCACCATTTTCAGGAATGACTGGTTCGCGAACTCGATTTTTTCTTCCCTCAGGATGAAAACGCCTTCCTGAATATTTTCGATCAGAGTCCTGTACTGCTCCTCGGAATTCTTGAGCGCATCCTGCATTCTCCTGCTTTCGGTGATATCACGGATCGTCCCCAATGCGGCGGGTTTGCCGTTATAGGTGATCATTTTCGACGACATGGTGATAAACTTCCGTTTCGGTTGATCGGACAGGGTCAGCCCGATGAACTCGAAGTTCTCGATCTCCGCGCCGAGCACATCCTCAGATTTATGGTCGTTCAACGGCATAAACTCCGCACGGTACTCGGGCGATATGACATCGAGCACCGTCGAGGCATAGAGCTTTTCTTTGGTACATTCCGCCAGCCGCGCGAACGCGTCATTGACGAAGACAAACCGCCCCTCGTCGATAATGAAGACGCCTTCCTGAAGATTCTCCACCAGCACACGGTACTTCGCTTCGGATTCCCGCAACGCCGCCTCGGCCGACTTGCGGTCGGTGATATCCAGCATCGCGCCGATCGCGCCGTCGGGCGTCCCGTCGGCGTTATAGATCAACGAACGGTTATAAAGAATGGTATGTGTTTTTCCGTCACGGAACATAGTCTCCGCTTCCATCGTGGCGTTATCCAAACTGTCGTCCCATACCGATGAATCATTTTCCCCCAGTTCAATTTTGATATTCGCTGCTTCGAGACTCTCTTGGACATTCCGCCCGATAATCTGTTCGCGCGTCATCCCGAGGACATCGAGGAACGCGGTATTGCAGAAGAGGAAACGGCGTTCCGTATCCCTGTAATAGATCGGGATGGGGATCGCGTCGATAAACTTCTGGCGGAAATTCAGGTCGGCTTCTATCTTTTTTTCGATTCTTATTCTTTCTTCAATCTGTTCCTGAAGGTTCAGGTTCAGTTCCTGAAGCTCGCGGGTACGTTCCTGCACACGTATCTCGAGTTCGTCGCGGGTCTGCTGGAGCTTTTCTTCGGCCTTGATCCTCTCGGCGAGCTCGATATTCAACTGTTTCGTCTTCTGGATCACCTGCCGTTTGAGCGAACGGTTGATCATCAATGTCCCGAACAGGAATGCGCCGATACCCAGAACGAGCACGAGGATCGACGCCCACTGCTCCTTGTGCATGATCGGAGGCGGGCCGAAACTCAGCCATTCTTCCATGATCTCGTCGCGTTCTTCCTTCGATAAGGACGACATTGCTTTCTGGAGAATCCCCTGAAACAACGGCCAGTCTTTCCTGACCGCGAATCCGTATTTCGCCTGAACATCCATTTCACCCGCGATCTTCAATCCGGAGAAATCGTCTCCCTTCAGGTAGAAAGAGACCGACTCTCTATTCTCGACCATACAGTCGGCCATCCCGTAACTGACCTTCCGCAATCCGGTCGCAATATCCGCAACCGGCAACAGTTCTATCTGGGGATAGTTCCGTTTCAGGTACTCGTGCCAATACCCGTTCTCCACCACCGCGACCTTCATCCCGTTCAGCTTCTCGGGATCGAGCATCTCCGTCACTCCGCCCTGAGCCGCAATCGCGCCGGGCAGGATCACATACGGCATAGTGAACAAGAGGCGGTTTGTCAATAACGCGGAATAGGAGACGGCGGAGAGCAGATCGACTTCGCCGTTATCGATACTCTCTATCACATTGCTCCACACCGGGACGCGGACAAGGTCGAACTTGACATCGAGCTTCTCCGACAACAGGAGGAGAAAGTCGATCGA
>MIBE01000049.1 GCA_001829415.1 Spirochaetes bacterium GWF1_51_8 | reverse complement strand
AAACTGACCCGCGCGTTATTCATGCTGATGCCCGACGAGTATCCGGGCGGCAGTCTGCCGTCGGGACTGGTGGCGGTGAATCCGTCGGGAGCGCTGGTGGTGAATATCAGCAGTTCGAATGTGACCGGCGCCGGGCCGTTCAATATCGAGGCGGATACCGAAGCCGTGCCGCCGTTGAAAGCCGGCGACTTCGTGGTGAACGCGGTAGACGGTAAGACATACCGTCTGATCTCGACGACGAAGTCCGGCGAGAAAATGACCCTCAAGGCGAGCGAAATCGACCAGTCGTCGCCGTACGAGTTGATGTTCATGAAGTTCAAGGGGACGGTCGAGGAGATCATGGCGAAGTTCTCGCCCGACAGCGAAACCCGCGCGAAGGCGTTAACTCTCAACCTGTTCAGTTATTACTACGATGACTATATTATCAATGACGCATCGTTCAAACTCAGATTGCGCAATAATACGAGCATCGACCTGATCCTTGACGGAAACGCCGAGGTGGGATGGTTCTGGGCCGGCGGATGGGTCGAGATCAAGCTGCAGTTGACCGGCAATTTCAGTCTCGAAGCCCAGATGCTCGCGAAGAAGACATGGGGAACCGAGAAGATGCTCGCGAACCCGTCGCAGCTCTTCTGGCTCGGGCCGATACCGTTCCAGGTCTCGATGCCGGTATATATCGGTGTGGAGGCGACAGTTCAGGCGCTCGGTGAATTCAAGACCGGGTTCAATATCGTCGCGGGCGCGGGTGCCCGTTTCGGCGCGCAGATCGGATGGCCGACTAAGGCGTTCTTCACCCCGATCGCCTATTGCGATATCGTAAGCACCCCGTTCGAAGCGAGCTTCGAGGGTTCGGTCACAGTCACGCCGTACCTCAGTATCCGCCCGACATTGTCGGTGGCGTGGATCCTGCACGCCGGTGTCGATGTCCGCGCGTATATCGAGGGTGTGGTCGCCGGTAAGGTGACATTCAAGCCCGGTTTGATGACCGGTAATGTCAGCCTCGACCTCAATGTCGGCCTCAAGGGCAACGGTTTCGTAGCATTGGGAGTAGACTGGCTGGGGCTGTACCAGAAATGGGATATGGGTACGCTCTTCCATTGGAAGCACAATCTCTATCATTGGGGCTGGGACGCCTCGATGGAGCACCCCGCGAGCTTGTCCACCCCTCAGAATTTTAACGCGAATGTCAACCCAGACGGCTCGGTCGGCTTGAGCTGGAGTCCTGTCAACCTCGCCGCCGGATATTATGTTTACAAAAAGGTAGCCGGAAACCTGGTGGATCGTTACTTCACCAAAGAACTCAGTTATCTCGATAAGCTGAAGCTGACGAACGGATTTGCTTATACCTATACGGTGAGTGCCGTCAACGGAGTGGTGGAAAGCCCGCAATCATTATCGCAGGTAGAGACGATTACACCGTTAGCGGCGCCGGGCGGATTCGCGCTGACATCCAACCCGAGCGGAAGTATCGGACTGAGCTGGAGTCCCGTGAACGGGGCGTTGCAGTACAAGATCACCCGTACCGCGACCGGCGGTGTTCCCGCGAAAACGATTTTCACCTCCGCGACCTCGATCATCGATACGGCGTTGACAACAAACGTCCTCTATTCCTACTATGTGCAGTCGATGAACTACGCCGGGGAAGGAACACCTACCGCGACGAAAACTACCAATGCACCGCTATGCGCCGCTCCGGAAGGATTGATGATAAACTCGCTGAGTACGCGTATTGTAGGGCTAAAATGGAATTCAAGTGTTGGAGCAACTTGCTATCTTCTTGTCCGTGAAAATACAAATACTCATGTCAAGAAATATTTTTTCACGACCGGGACTACTTTTGATGATGAAACGATCGAGTACGATAGCTACTATATATATAAAGTATGTGCGAAAAATTATATCGGATATGGAAATTATTCTACCCAGCTCCCGCTAAAAACTGCAAGCGCGAATGACCCTCAAGTTATTTTGACTTCTCCATCAATGAATGAAGTGTTCTTATGCTACAGTACTTATGGGTGGACTGGACAAATAACACTTGCAGGAAAAGCAGTGACCGGATCGTTCCTCCCTGTTGATAGAGTTTACTACAAAGTTGACAGCGACGCTTACCAAACCGCTGTAGCCTGCGGTGCGACAAATTTCAGCATTACCTACTACCGGAATATTTCTGAAGGAAATCATACCTTCTATATGTACTGCGTGGACTTCCAGAATAAAACAAGCCTTACCAATATTATTCCTTTTTCAATGGGTAAAATAAAATATCTCTATTCTTTCGGTTCAAGCGGAAGCGGTAACGGCCAGTTTGACTATCCGACAGCTATGGATATTGATGAATTGGGATACCTATATATTTTGGACGGGTGCAGTGTTCAAAAAATCAATACTAACGGTAATTTTACACTAAGAATTGGGTCAGAAGGTACAAATAATGGTCAGCTTGGAACGAAGACGGGAAGTTATGCTGAGGATCTTGCTTGTAACCTTGGAGATGGGACGTTGTGTGTTGCCGACAGCGCAAATTACCGCGTACAGGCGTTTAATCCTTCAACCGGTGCCTATATGCGGAAGTTCGGCGAGGAGGGAACTCCTTCTTCGACTAACGCTTTAGCCATGTCGTGGTTGAATTCCATTGCATCGATAAACACCGGGGGCGACTATAACAAAGTCTATCTGCTAAGAATTGCAGCTCCGATTATGCAGGTAAAAAAATTCAATACCTATGGCAGTTTCTTCGGGCAATGGGGAGCTTTCGGTTCCGGTTCAGGTCAGTTCAGCTATGATTCTACCATTGCATATAGCGATAACTACCTTTATTTGTCCGATCCGTATAATTATCGAATACAGAAGTTACAAATTACAGGTGCTTTTGTATATTCAATCGGTAGTTCGGGTACAGGCAACGGGCAGTTCAATACTCCCGCGAAAATTGATGTCGACGGCACCTATATTTATGTAACTGACTCGGGAAACAATAGGATTCAGGTTTTCGATAAGAATTCCGGTTCTTATTATTGGAAGTTTGGTTCTTTCGGTTCAGGCACCAGCCAATTCAATTACCCGCAGGATATTGTTGTTAATGGTAACTTCATCTATGTACTTGATAGTGGAAATGATAGGGTTCAAGTTTTCCAAAAATCTTTCTAATTTAAGTTGAATGCTAAAAACCGCCCCTCCTGAAGGGGTGGTTTTTTTATTTCCCCCCGCGGAAAACCGCGAAATTGTAATACTTCCACACGACGTCGATCTCATCCGCCCCGACACTTTTCCCCATATAGTCTTTCCATCGTTCGAGATACATCAGTTGGATCGCCTCCGAAGTCCCCAGCACGATATCTGCGTTGACAAACACACCGTCCGGCTTGAGAGCCGCATGGATACGGCGGTAGAACTCGAACTTTTGATCGTACGTCTCGATATGGTGCATGGCGAGCGACGATACCATCAGATCGTACTCCCGGCGGAAACGGTATGTCCGGAAATTGCCCTCTTCATATTCAGCCGATTTGAAGCCGGACAATTTGCTTTTCGCGATATCGAGCATATTCGCGGACAGGTCCATGCACGTCATCCGGGCATAGGGATAAACCTTCATCACCTCGAGCGCGACCGTGCCCGTCCCGCACCCCAGATCGATCGCGTCAAGCGACGCCGAGGTATCCTTACAGACCGCGCGGGTGAGCGCCCCGATCATCTCGGTATAGAACGGAATCAGCTTAATGATAATCCCGTCAAAGCATTCGGCCTCATCGTCGAAATGAGACTTGATATGGTCATGTGCATTCATCGCGGACTCCATTTTGTTTTGATATTTGGGCAGTTTAATACTCATCAAGGGAACTGATTATTGGGCGAATTAGTATCCCATTATTTGTTTGAAAAAGCGCGATTATGGGCTTGATGACGAATTCATGAAACACATGATTTTTTATCACCATGAAACGCGAAGCAGCGAAGCAGTCTGTTTAATTTATATATCCAGTAATTAAATAGATTGCTTCGGCTATGGTTCGGCATCCCGACGGGGAAGGCGGGACAAGTGCTCACCATGACGCCTCGCAATGACAAAATATGTTTGACAACACGCCCTTATTCGAACTGCCATATTATAAAAAAAGCGCCCTCTTTTTTCAAGAGAGCGCTCGATAAATATTCGGTTGTTATAACGCGGTCTCGCCGCGTTCCTTTGTGCGGACACGGATGGCGTCGGCGATATCGTAGAGAAATATTTTCCCGTCGCCGATCGCGCCGGTCTGGGCGATCCCGATAATCGCGTCGAGTATCATCTCGACCTTCTCGTCCGGTACGACCAGTTCGATCTTGACCTTATTGACAAACTTTATATCGTACTCTCGCCCGCGGAATATCTCTTTCATCCCCTTCTGGCGGCCGTGTCCCTGGATATTCGTGATATTGAGTCCCGGGTATCCCAACTCCTGCAGCTTTTCGACCACCGCTTCGAGTTTCTCCGGGCGGACTATCGCTTCGATTTTCTTCATAGGTCTCTCCTTATCGTTAGTATTGCTCGGTGGTCTCGCCATGCTCGGCGTAGTCGAGTCCGGCATCTTCCACCTTAGTCTCCACAGTCCACGGTGTAAAAATACGCACAATCAGCAGGCAGATAATCGTCCCGACAACCGAGAGCACGATTCCCGCGAGGATCGCCAGGAGCTGTGTCCCGAACTGCGCGGCGTTCCCTTCCAGCAGTCCCTTTGCGGCGGGCTGAATCACCGAACTCGCGAAGATACCTGTCGCGGTCATACCCCAGATTCCGCTGATCCCATGTATCCCGAACGCATCGAGGGCGTCGTCGTACTTGAGCGCTTTCTTCGCAACGGCGACCATGAAGTAACAGAGCAGGCTTCCGCCCAACCCTATCGCCATCGCGGCGCCGACCGTGACATATCCCGCAGCGGGCGTGATAGACGCCAATCCGGCGATCAATCCCGAGGCCGCGCCTATTATAGTCGGTTTTTTCGTAAAAATCCAATCCAGGACAAACCATGTCAACGCGGCTACCGCTCCGGCGGTATTGGTCACCGCGAACGCGTTCCCGGCAAGCCCGTTCGCGCTTATCGCGCTCCCGGCGTTAAACCCGAACCACCCCACCCAGAGGAGCCCCGCGCCGATGACGACGTAGGGAATATTTCCCGGGAGAGTTTCATCCTTCGACTTGCGCTTCCCGATCATCAAAACCGCTACGAGCGCGGAGATACCGGACGAGACATGCACCACAAGCCCCCCGGCAAAATCGAGTACTCCCATCTTCGCGAGGAAACCGCCGCCCCAAACCCAATGCGCGAGCGGAGCGTAAACAATCAGAGACCACAGCACAGTAAACAGGAGCCACGCCCCAAAACGCATCCGTTCGGCGACAGCGCCCGATACGAGCGCGATAGTGATAATCGCGAACGTCATCTGGTACATCGAGAACACGTTCTCAGGCACGCCGGACGTGACATTCGCCCCAGCCCACGGCATCGCCATCCCCTGATCGGCGGCGTAGATACCGTTGAAGAACGCCTTGTCGAACGCGCCGATGATCCCCGGGATCAGCTCGTTACCGTTGAAAATAAGCGAGTACATCCCCGCGACCCAGAGAATACTTACCACGATCGCGGCGGCAAACGACATGTACATGGTATTGAGAAGGTTTTTCTTTTTGACCAGACCGCCGTAGAACAACGCCAGGGCGGGAAAGGTCATGAGCAGAACGAGCGCGGATGCCACGATAATCCATGCGGTGTCCCCCTTGTCAATAGGCGGATTCGCGGCCTGCGCGGACAACAATACGGGGCAGAGGAGGAACGGAGCGGCCTTCAGCAGGACGCCCATTCCCCGGATAATGGGTTTCATAGATACCTCCAAATCAAGTGCCCAAATTCGCGCAAGAATCATGCCTATATCAAGCGGAATTTTCAATATTTTATAACTAACAACAGGGATATGACTTAACAAACAGCGTTTCCGGTACATACCCCGCTGTTAATGGTGAATAATTAATCACGTCTGCGTTTTTAGGTTATTTTTTAACCATATATTCCGAATGTGTCCTGTATTCATGCGTCTCACGGGTTAGGTGAAAGATTTTTGTCCATGCCTGTAAATCCGGAGATTTTACTCCCAGCGGTCAACGAAATAAAAAAAGGCCTCGCGTGAGGCCTTTTCCGGTCGCCCGGTATCACAATAAAGGTTGGTCTAAAAGAGGTAGAAGATGTCGACCCCTGCCTTCAGCCGTGCGTAGGACTGCGAGACCGCGCCGGACATTCCCGAAAACGTGATGGGGATTTCCATCTTCCACGACGGATCGAGGAAGATATCGGTTTTCAATACCGCGAGATAAGCCGTCTCATACTGCGACACGGCGATCAGGCGGATAAAATCTATCTTGCCCATCAGCCGGAAACTGACATCGAAACCGATGTCGAGACCGGCTTCAAGCGCGATACTATGCACTTCCGCGTCGTTATACAAATAGAGCATATTTGTAGTGGAATACACCGTAAATGACTGTGAGGACGAGAGATAACTGGTATATGAGTACGCCGCCTTGACCGAGGTGTCGTAGTCGGGAAGAAGCAGAATCCCGCACTCCACAGCCCAATTCCTGTTCCGCAGGATATCCCCCGAGTACGGGAGCTCGAAGTAATTCCTGATCCCGTAACCGCCGTGGGCGAGCACGCTCAGGGAATCCGCTAACGCGATACTCAAGCCGCCGTTCACGGAATGGCCGAGTACCGATTCGTTCGACGTACCGGAGAGGGAAAACACCGGCTGATACCCATACGACAGGTCGGCGGTGATCGCAGTGCCGAGATCGCGTTTGATTATCAGGCCGATATCGAGCGAGTGGTTGATATACATGCGGAAGTTATATCCGGCATTCACGCGGAAAAGAGTGTAAATATCCGGGGTGAGGATCATCCCCGCACCCGCCGAGGCGTCGAGGAGGAAATAGTAGGGATTCGCTTCGGCGTCGATCGCGATTCCGCCGTGAAGCTTAAACAGTTCGCCGTCCGTCACTCCTTCGCCCGCGAGTTTGACATTACCGATAATGCCGGAAATATTATCCCCGTCGCCGAAGATATTCGAATCGAATCCCGCCCCTATCCCGGCCTTCAGGAATCCCTGATCCGCCCAAACCGGGACTGCGGCGATTATCCCAATCAGAACTATAATTCTTTTATACAGTTTCATGCGATCCTCCGTTATTTTTCCAACTCGTACAGGACTGACTTCAGGCTCTTCCCTTTCAGCAGGCCGTTTTTCACGGTCACAGCAAGGTCGGTTTTTGAAATTTTATATGCCGCGCTTTTCACAAACGCGTTCTTCAATGCGCCGAGGTCCGCCGCCTCGCTCTGGCCGTTCCGGACAAGGAGATAGACGATCTGGAAGATGTCGTTATTCGGGATTTCCTGCGAGGCGAGGTAAAATGCCGTCTCATAAATCGCGCGTACCTTATTCTTCGGCAGGGCTTTCGTCTCGATTTCTTTGAACAAGCGTTCCAGCTCCACGGACGTGAACATGTCCGCGAGGTAGACGGTAAACTTCATGATGACCGCGTCGTCCGAATACGGGATTTTCAGCTTCGACAAGCCGTCGAGCACCCGCATCTTTTTCAGGAGTTCGATCGATGTATCGTAGACCGACAATCCCTTGAGCCTGCATTTCTTGAGGAGGTTCAGCATCTCGGATTGGTCGGTCTTCTTGCTCTCGGCGTCCTCGAATATCGAAACGACTATCTTCTGTTCGGACGGGGCAAGCCCCCATTCGCTGAGAATAGGGGCGAGTTCCGGATGGATCCCGAACACTTGTGCCGCGCTGAGCACCAGAAGCGTTGCGAGAATTCCTATCTTTCTCACTGTTATCTCCTTAATGTTTCGGGGCGCCGACCGGGACTTTCTTCCCTGTTTCGTATCCCCATTTGTACTGAAGGCGATACTGGAACTTGTTCATCATTCCTTCGCCGCTCATCTGTTTTTCCTTGAGCTGGTTTTTCATCATGGCCTGGGTTTTCAGAGCGGTCATGTTTTTCACCTGCTCGCCGGCACCGGAATTGTTCAGCTTCTTCTGAGTCTGGATCATCTTCTGCGCCATGTTCATAAGTGCTTGATGCTTTTCGTTCGCCGTGCCGAGTACGAGACCGTTATTCTTCTGGTAGAATTCTCCGGCCGCTACTACGTCGTCGGGAGTACCGGCGGCCCCGTTCTTCTGGGCGTAGCGCCACATAAACTGGAGCATCGACTTATACTCGTTCTGCGGCATCTCCTTAGTCTGAACCTGCGCCATGACCTGCGAAGCCTTTTCTTCACCGAAGTTCTGCTTCAGGGCGGTCATCAATGTCTGTTCCTCCTGGAGCTTCAGTTCGACAACTGCGTCTTCCGCGTAAACAATCCCAACCAAAGCGGAGAAAATCAGCGCAATCGCTATCCGTTTCATAGTAACCTCCTAAACTTTTATAACATGATAATCCCGTGTTCGTTGCCGTCTTCGTCGACAATCTTATACTCGGCGGTTCCGGCGGTGTAGATCACATCGTCGATCACGAACTGGTATTCGAATACCCCGTTCCCTTTCACCGGAATCTCACCCACCCATACCCCGTTCTTCTTGTCGTGCGTCATCGATATCTTTTCTTCCCAGTTGTTGAAGTTCCCGATCACCTCGACCTTCGATTCGCCGTTGTAAGCGTAGATCAGGATCACTTTGTTGGTATTCCGGCTGTCGAGGAAAAGGAACGTCCCGACCGCTATCATCACCGAGAGCATTCCGGCTAACGTGTACCTTAGCACCCGTTTCCATACCGCCTCCGCGGCGATCCTTTTCGCGATATAACGCATCGTCCGCTCTTCGAGACCGTCGGGCGTCTTTATCTCCATCCACTGTTTATCTTCGTTGAGGAGTTTATTTATTTTCATCGTGTCCCTCCATTTCCTTTTCCAGCTTTTTCCTGATCCGGTGAAGTTTCACCTTCACATTATCCTCCGAGAGCCCGGTCATTTCCGCGATCTCAGAGAGACCGATCCCCTGCATATAACGGAGAAAGATCAACTGCCGTTCCTCAAGAGGAAGCGCGTCCAACGCTTTGAAAAGCATGATCTTGTCCTCGGCGCTGAAACTCTCCGTATCCTGAAATACCGCGTCCTCGAAAAACTCGATACTCGTTTCGATATTCCGCGCTTTCTTCTTCGCGAGGTATGTCCGTACCGCGTTCAGCGTAACCGTGTAGATCCATGTAAAAAAACTGCGGCCGGGGTCATAGCTTTTTAATCCGCGGAAAACACGGTAAAAAACTTCCTGAAACAAATCTTCGGCATCCGCCCTGTTCCGGAGATGAAGATAAATCACCCCGAAGACCCGTTTCTTGTAGAGAGAAAGAAGTTTCTCGAAATCAACGAGACTGCCTTCTTTCGCTCTTCTGATAATTTCCTTTTCATCCGTCATTTTATCACCGTATCTTACTTTTTCCGTGATCTGCTATAATATACCCGCGGGAACAAAAAAGGTTACACTTGAACGGATATTTTAAGGTGAAATCCCGCGAATTACAATAACACGGCATCTTACGTGTAACCTATTCCGCACACCGTAGACCGGACAAAATGCATCCCGCACATAAAAAGTGAAAACCGGTAAAAAAGGCGATTCCGTCGATTTTTAATTCGCGCTGGAATAACGAGATAAATCCTGCAAGTCTTGGCACGATTCTTGATGTAATATTCATGTAAGCGCTATCAGCGCAGGCATACATATGAAAAAGTTGGTTCACGTCCAAGGTTCAATTTAGTAATTTCGGAGGTCTCTATGAAACGGTTTATGTTCGTCGGGATGATTCTATCCCTCTTTCTCCTCTCGGTCAGCGTATCCTATTCAGCCGTTCTCGACGGCGCAAGCAAAGATGTTATGATTCAGGGCTTTCATTGGACGTCGTGGAAGACCACAGGGTGGTGGAGCGTAGTTCAATCCAAGGCGGGCGATCTTTCCGCTTCCGGTATTACAATCGTTTGGTTCCCTCCGTCCTCGGCCGCAGCCAGCGACGAAGGTTATCTCCCCAACCGTTTGTATGTCCAGACTTCGAAGTACGGAACGGAAGCCCAGCTTAAGTCCGCAATCGGCGCTCTTCATACAGTCGGTATCAAAGCTGTTGCCGATATCGTGATCAATCACCGCTGCGGAACCGCGAACTGGGCTGATTTCACCGACCCTGTGTGGGGCGCGGATTCGGTTTGTAAGGGCGACGAATGGGCTGGAGCGACCGGCGCATACGACACCGGCGAGGGATATGCCGCCGCGCGCGATGTCGATCATACCAAGGCTTATGTCCAGACCAGCCTCAAGGACTGGATGAACTGGCTGAAAACTTATATCGGTTACGACGGATGGCGCTATGACTTCGTCCGCGGTTACGCTGGTTCCTACAATCAGATGTACAACAACGCAACTTCTCCTTACATCTCAATCGGCGAGTATTGGGCCGACCTCGATATCAACAATCCCAATCCCAGCCGTCAGGCGTTATGCAACTGGATCAGCGCAACAGGCGGAACTTCCGGCGCGTTCGACTTTACCACCAAGGGTATTCTCGGTCAGGCTTGCGCCAACAACGAGTTCTGGCGCCTGAAAGACTCCGAAGGCAAACCTTCCGGCTTGATCGGATGGTGGCCTGCAAAGGCAATCACTTTTATCGATAACCACGACACCGGCCCCAGCACCCCCGGCGGACAGAACCTCTGGCCTTTCCCGTCCGACAAGGTAATGTGGGGTTATGCCTACATCCTGACCCACCCCGGTATCCCCTGCGTCTATTGGGTTCATTTCTACGATTGGGGCCTGCATGACGCGATCAAGACATTAATCTCGATCCGTAAGAACAACGGTATCACTTCGACCAGCGTAGTCAGTATAGCGGCGGCCGACAGTTCCAAGTATGCCGCGATAATCGACAACAAAGTAGCGGTCAAGATCGGTAACGGGTCATGGGATCCCGGAGCCGGATGGACTATCGCCGCCACCGGAACCGGATACGCGGTCTGGACGAAGAGTTCTACTCCTCCTCCGTCCACCGGCGTCCGCACCGTAGTCTTCATGTTTAAGGAAACCGTTGTCGGCCAGGACATCTTCATAAAGGGCGGACACGACGCCGGATTGGTTCCCTCGGTATATCCCGCGATGGCGGAACCGGTCACTTATCTCAACACCAAGAACGCGACGACTGCCGCGATCAAGGCTAACGACGTATCGCTCGACTGGGGCACGGAATCGGCGCTCGACTGGACTTGTAACGTATGGCCCGCATCATGGGGCGCCAAGAAGACCTATGCCATCAACGGCTACGGCGAAGACCCTGAAAACACAATGGGCCTGCATTGGTGGAAGTTCGATGTGAAGATGCAGGGAACGAAGGGCGATTGGTTCGAATTCAAAGCGTTTATGCGCGAAGGCTCGAACACATGGTGGGAGAGCGACCGTACACAAGCCGGTACGCCTTATAAAACCATAAACCACTGGGGTAAGAAAGGCTACATTACCAAGTGCAGATATAACGACAACTGGGTCGAATTTGTAGCCTTACCCTAAGATATCATAATCCTTCTCAATACCCGAAAGGGCAGGGTTCCTCACCCTGCCCTTTTTGATTTATTTTTCAACTTCGGTTATAATATGTGCCGGAGTTAACAACAATGAAACACCTTATCCTATTTATCCTTTTTTCTGTAATCGTATCCTGCGCGGGCCCGGCACAGGAGGTCGTCCCGTTTATCGCGGCGCCCGGCACTAACGGCACGATCATCGCTTACAACGGCAAGCAATTTATTTTCCATGCCCCGAACTTCACTATCATCACCAATATCCGGATCGTCGACCCGATGATCTATACCCCGATCGAGGGCGGCAAGCCTGTTTTCGCGGCGATAGTCGACTATAAAGCAATGACTTTCGATTTCAGCGGCAGTTCCATCCAATGGACGAAGGTCGCCGAGGGTGTGCGTCTCTTCATGGATGTCCGTTATCTGTATGTCCAAAGCGGAAATAAGGTGCAGTTCCTGAAGGACTATGCCGCCGACGGGTATTTCACGATGCCGGATAAGATCGTTACCGGGCAGTACTGGGCGGGGAAGTTTCTCGCCGGGTTTGAAGGCAATCTTCTGACAGTCTACGAATTCGCGGATACCCCCGACAGCGTGAAATCGTTCTCGGCGAAATTGCCCGAGGCGGTGATCTTCGCGGTCCATCCCAACGCGCCCTATCTCTATTTTATCGATAAGAACGACCGTATTTTCTCCTACCACCTTTATAGTAAGGAATCGAAGTTTATCGACGCACCGCCGTTCAAGGTGATGAGGATCGAAATCCTCGCGGCCGACAACAGCCTGATGGTCTACGGCGCGGATAAGGTGTTTATCTACCGAAACTGCGACAAACAGAATATCCGCGGGATGCAGATCGACCCGCTCGATATCGCGGTCAATCCGATGCTCGACGAGTATTACTACCTCTACCCCGACCGCATCGAGGTCTGGAGCATCCCGGAGCAGATCAAGGTGAAAACGATAGAGATCGGGAAATAGAAGGTTACTTCAGCCAGTTTTCGATTTTCAAATCGCCGAATCGTTCGAAATGAGAGATATTTCCAGTAATTAGTTTTATGCCGTATACTAGCGCGGTCGATGTGATCAGGATATCCGCATCGGGAAGCGTCCTGTCCGCGATCATAGACTTCAATTCACCGAACTTTTTCATGATGGAATAATCGCTCTGGATAACCCGGACACTCAAAAGAAAGCGTTCGATCAAGGAAAGATTGTGCTCAATTCTCGACGAGTGATATGCGCCGTAAAAAAGTTCTCCCGCTGTCATAAACGAGATCGCCGCGGAATCCGCGCAATGGTCAAACTGTTCAAGAACTTTTTTCTGTCCCCGAAGAATAGCAATACAGATATCGGTATCGAGAAGTATCATAATTCTACTTCCCGGCCGACAGTCCTGGCGTCACGGATATCCGCGATGATCTCTCCGGTCGAACGGTCGTCCTCCCATTTACCGAACAGCTCCTTCCATAAAATGATTTGTGTTTCCTTCGAGAGGACGGAATCGTCCTTTCTGCTATGAATTATTTGTTCCTTCAAACCCTTTTCTATTAAAATTACCATTTCATTATTCACGCTTCGCCGCTCAGTCTTGGCAAGGGTTTTTATTTTCTCGAATACATCTTCGGGAATGTTTCTGACCGTGATGGAAGACATATCCCCTCCGTCTAACTATTATAGTTATATATTAACACTAAATAGTTTAAATGTCAACACGTACACGGCAATAAAAAAAGACTGCGTATAAACGTCATCATCTTCCCGGCTTGCCGTCAGTCGTCCCAACGTCCGGACAATCCGCTTCTTTCTATCGCCTCGGCATCCATAGAAACCGTGGGGCAATCGCAGCGCCGGGACTGTACCGTCCGTTTGAACAATCCGTTCTCCAACAGAAATACCAGTTCGTTGTTGACTGAGATATGTTCGGTACGCGCGAGAGACCTTACGCATCTCATGACATCTTTGGGAATATCGTTCACTACTAATGACGTCATATATTCCTCCTTAAAAACCTATTTTACCTTTCACAATAAAGTTCACTCAGCAGCCGCGGCAGACAGAAAAACCGATTCCGTACCTATCCGTATTGAGTGAAACGGCCTTGCATTCTCCGCGCGCGGGCCTCATCGCGGGCCGGAGCATACTATCTTCGATCCGCTGGACAAGTTCACGGGTGACAATCACTTCGGATGAACGCATACAAACCATCCCGTCGTACGAGATGTCTTCCCATTTCAAGGATTTCATATCGTCCTCCATAATCCGTGCTGATTAAATTTAATAGTGTACGGGTTAAAAGTCAAAGATATTATGATATGATGTTTTGTATGTGTGCAAACCGGGCTTCAGTCCAATTCATTGGGGGATACAAAAAAAGGATGGCGCCGTCGCAGAGCGAAGCGCCGTCCTATTGTTTGAATTAAAATTGATTATGCTCTGAACACCTTCCCCAGATTGTAGAACGTGTCTTTGCCCTTGTAGACCGCGAAATCGCCCAGTTCTTCCTCGATACGGAGGAGCTGATTATACTTGGCGATACGGTCGCTGCGGGACATCGAACCGGTCTTGATCTGCCCGGCGTTCGTCGCGACGGCGATATCCGCGATAGTGGCGTCTTCGGTCTCGCCGCTTCTATGCGATACGACCGCGGTGTAACTCGCCTGCTTCGCCATCTCGATAGCGTCAAGGGTCTCGGTCAATGTGCCGATCTGGTTCACCTTGATGAGGATCGAGTTCGCAATGCCCTCGTTGATCCCCTTCTTCAGCCATTCGGTATTGGTCACGAACAAGTCGTCGCCCATTATCTGAATCTTTTTACCGAGCTTGTCGGTCAGCATCTTCCAGCCTTCCCAGTCGTTCTCAGCGCATCCGTCTTCGAGAGAAACAATCGGGTACTTGGAAACCATTTCCGTCCAGTAATCGACCATCTGCGAGGATGTCATGATGTCGCCGGTTGACTTCCAGAACTTGTAGCCCTTCTTACCGTCTTCGGCTGCATGGTTCCAAAGCTCGGAGGTGGCGGGGTCGCAGGCGATAGCGATATCGTCGCCGGGTTTGTATCCGGCCTTCTCGATCGCTTCGACAAGACATTTTAACGCCTCTTCGTTGGACTGGAGATCGGGCGCGAAACCGCCTTCGTCACCGACGGAGGTGTTATATTTCTTATCTTTCAGGACTTTCTTGAGTGTATGGAACGTTTCGGAGAGATAACGAATCGCCTCGGCGAAACACGGAGCGCCGATAGGCATGATCATGAATTCCTGGAAATCGACCTTGTTGTCCGAATGAGCGCCGCCGTTGATGACATTCGCCATCGGGACAGGCAGAACCTTCGCGTTCGTCCCGCCGATATAACGGTACAGCGGAAGGCCGAGGAAGTTCGCCGCGGCGTGCGCGGTCGCGAGAGAAACGCCGAGGATGGCGTTCGCGCCGAGCTTGCTCTTGGTCGGGGTGCCGTCGAGTTCGATCATCGTCCGGTCAACTTCTACCTGGTCGAGCGCGTCGAGGCCGACAATCGCTTCCGCAATCGTCTCGTTGACATTCATCACGGCCTTGGAAACACCCTTGCCGAGGTAACGCTTCTTGTCGCCGTCACGGAGCTCGACCGCTTCGCGTTCGCCGGTAGATGCGCCGCTGGGTACAGCCGCGCGGCCGTAACTTCCGTCTTCGAGTATGACATCGACCTCGATAGTCGGATTACCGCGCGAGTCGATTATTTCCCTTGCTACTACTACGTCAATTTCAGGGGACATATATTCCTCCATAAATCATTATTTTCAGGACTTATAGGTTATTTAAAAAGGCCGAAAATGTCAAGGTTACCCCAGTGAAATATCCCCGTTTGTAAAAACTTGCGAGAAAATCCGGCAGGTATTATTATTTTTCAGGGGCTATTCACGTGAAACACTTTTTCGAGATATTCTTGCAAAAATACGCCGGCGAGAAACTGGAAGTACGCAAAAAAACCAGAATTTTATTAATCACAAACCTCGTGCTCGCGGTTTTCGCGGTTCTTCTCGGCTTGACAATGTTCCTCACGGGCGCAATCGTCGTGGGTGTGCTTCTGGTTGTATTTTTCATTATTTGTTCGGTGACAATACTCCTCATCCGGTTCGGGAAATACCAATTTGCGGTAAACCTGTTTCTTTCGGTGCTTTTCCTCATCATGTTCTGCGCCATCAAGTTCGACCAGTATGTCGGTTCATATGAAACTTACGTGTTCGGGACACTGGGGCTCTTCCTGCTCGCTACTACGATCCTTGTCGGGTATCACCGTTTCCAGACTATAACGGTCACTGTCCTGAACTGCCTTGCGGTGCTCGCGCTCTATTTCCTCGACAGCTACCCCAAACAGAACTTCGTGATCGAAGTGATCGATATACAGTCTATCGCCACCTCGCTTGTCATGGTCATCACAGGCGGAATCTTCGGTACGCTCAGCCTCTCGCTCCAGAAAGAACTGGTGCGGGAAGCCGAGTCGCGGGCGATGTCGAATAAGCGGAAGTTCGAAAGTCTCGACCGCGTCCTCAAAGAAGCCCAATCGAAGACATTGACCAGCAGCGAGGATATGTCCGCAAGCTCGGAGCAGGCGATCGGGATGATCCGCGAGATGTCGAAAAACATGGAAAACGTCACCTCGGGGATCGAGAAGCTCTACTCCGCGATCTGCGTCTCGTCGGAAGCGAATACCAACGTAGTCGAGGCGTCCAAGATAGTCCGCGATAAGGTTACCGATTATTCCAATCTCGTCGGGAGTGTCAGCGCCTCAATCGAAGAGATCGTGACATCGATCCGGAGTCTCGCCGAGACAGCGAGGATCAAACGTTCCTCGATGGACAACCTGATCCAGAGCGTCGACTCGGGCGAGAAGCAGGTAGACACCGGAATCGAGTCGATCAAGGGGATATCCAACTCCACGGCCGGGATGCTCAGTATCGCCGATATGATCACCGATGTCGCCACCCGCACGAACCTGCTCGCGCTCAACGCCTCTATCGAGGCGTCCCACGCCGGTGAATCCGGGAAGGGTTTCGCGGTCGTCGCGGGTGAAATCCGCAAGCTCGCCGAGGAAACGACCCGTAATTCGAAAAGCATCACCGAACGCCTCAAACGTAATATAGAAGAGATCAAGAAAACTGTGGAGATATCGTTCGGAACGGGAGAATCCTTCCAGAAGATCAACGAAGAAATCCGCGGCGTGATCGTCCTGATCGAGGAAGTCATTGTCGGGGTGGAACAGATGTCTGTCAACGCCGGGGATATCCTCAACGCGATCACGAATATCATGTCGTCGTCGTCGGTAGTCGAGCAGGCGATCCGGGACTCGGGCGATATGCTGGATAAAAGTAATTCCGGTATCGACGATGTGATGAGCCTCTCGAACGAGATTGTCGCATTGATCGATGCGATCGGTATAGCGTTCGTGGAAATGATGACCCGCGCCGAGAAGTCGAACAGCTTCGTCCACGACAACATGGAGCAGCTCAATCAGCTCTATCACGACATCCGCGCTATCGGCGAGGCCGAGAACGGCAACGGGCATTAAGAAGCCGTTATTATTCATAATCTGTCATTGTTTCCAAACACACATGGCCATCCCTGATATCGGCAATTGTCATGATGCTTTTTCTAATGACTAACCGGTTGACTAAGACCGTTTTTTAGTCTATACTTAACTGTATTAAAAACTGGCGGAGGGAAACAATGACGTACAATATTCATGAAGCGAAAACCCATCTATCGCGGTTATTGGAAATGGCGCGGTGCGGCGAAAAGGTAATCATCGCGAAGTCGGGTCATCCGGTCGCGGAACTTATCCCGATAAAAGATAAAATCTCTAAGCGTGTAATAGGTTCGGCAAAAGGGCAGGTTGAAATCAAACCTGACTTCGACGATATCCCCGGCGAGATCGTCGACGGATTTTATAAATGAGATACCTGATCGATACCCACGCCTTCCTCTGGTGCACTATCAATGACGAGAGGCTGTCCCGGAAAATCATAGAAATTGTCGAAAACATCGATAACGAGATTTTTTTCTCGGCCGTGTCGGGGTGGGAAATAGCGATAAAATACCAGCTCGGTAAACTGGTACTGTCGGCGGCGCCGGAAATATTTATCACGGAACAGATAGAGAATAATCAGTATACCGTTCTCCCGATTACACTCCTGCACGCACTGACAACCCGGGAACTGCCGCTCATTCACAAGGACCCGTTCGATCGGATGCTGGTGGCGCAGTCGAAGATAGAAAACCTTCCGATACTTTCGAACGATTCCAAACTTTCGGAATATGATGTGGACATCATCTGGTAACAAACAGTATAAATGTTTATTGAGCTTCTATCCCCTCGGAAGCGGGCATTAAAAAACCGCCCCTCTTACGAAGAGCGGCCCCTTCATTCGCCTACTCTTATACGAACATGTCCACTGCTTTTCCGGTGTTCTCGTCGGTCATCGCGCCTACCTTCATTTCAGCGGATACCTTCACAAACTTCGAGCTCATGTCCTGAATAGCAGTGATAATCTTCTGTGACAGCTCATCCATGCTCTGTACAGAATTCGCGATCATCTGCGCCGGGTTACCCGGGCTTCCGATGTTCCCTACCATGTATTTACCCTCCTTGGTATTTTCGGCGTCTTATTTATCGGTATTACATATCTGAATACTTTAACCCGGATGACAGTTTTTTCTCATAATTTTAACTCGCCTGCGTCATCCATCCACTTAAAGTCATTTTCTTTCACTTTTACAGTCACAGCCGCTTTAATACTGTATTTTATGGGGTTACCGAGATACGCCACGGGTATTACAAACTCCGCGTCGCGTTTCGCGTAAAACATGGCACCGTCCATCTTCGGAATTGCCGGCCATTGCCCGCCTTTACCGTCACTTTTGGTGATCCAGAGTGCTTGACTGAGATCCGGCCCGGCCATCGAATCCCAGCCCGAACCGATCCAGTATTCCCGCTTCTCGTCCGCGGTGATTGTGAGGCCGTAATGGGTGCAATACTTTCCGGTGTTGTCGCCGTGGAACTTCACCCCGACATACAGCATCCCGCCGGACACCGCCGCGGTTACCGACGCGATATCGAATCCGGCGTTTTCCAGAAGCGTATCACCCTTCGGATCGTCGAGCGTAACGCTTCCGGGAAGCGCGGCGATATCCCCGGCGAAACCGTCCAGCGCGGTCTTTTCCTTCATCGACGGGCTCTTCGCTGAAAGCGGGTCATGACCGTGCCAGTACTCCCAGTTGTCGGATAACAGGTCGCCGTCGGTGTCCCACTTATTTCCGTCCGTCCCTATTTCCTTCTCAAGACCGTCCGAGAGGCTGTCGTTATCGCTATCTTCCGCAAGCTGGATATAAATCCTGTCGGCTTCGTCCGCCCCTTGTACCTCTTTTCCCTTGGGACCCGACGACATCAGGAACTTTACCGAGAGCCAGACCGGGTAATGGAGATACGCCAACGGCAGAACGGCTTCGATGCCATCGCTGAACACGATCCTTTCGCTCAGCATGGAGGTAAGATTGCTCCACATTCCCGGAGCGTACTGAACCGAAATATTTCCGAAAAAAGAATCGTACGATCCCCATACCTTCTCGTATCCACCGCCGAACCAGATGCCGGACGGTATCCTGCCGGGCGCGTCAATCCAGAACTCGATATTCTGGATACGGTTCTTCGCGGGATCGCCGTAGAACTCCGCCCCGAGATAAACCAGATCGTTCTGAGGATAAATATAAAATGCGGAAATATCGAAAACGTTCTCTTTCACTTTCGAGTCGCCCTTGAGGTCTTTCACTTCCGTTACGCCCTTGAGGTCTTTCCAGTCGCCGAGAAATCCGTCCAGCGCTATCGTGCCGGAAGCATTGGGTTTCTCCGGGCTTTGTCCGTTGTGGAGCTCCCAGAGATCGGAGTACAGATCGCCGTCGGAATCCCATGAAGCGGAATTCACGCCGAGCTCTTTTTCCACAATATCGTACAGACCATCGCCGTCGGAATCGGTCAGTTTATCCGGGATTTTATCGAATAATACCTCTTTTGTCAACGTGATATTCGTCGAGTAAAGAAATTCCATTTTCGAGGCGGACATCCCGGTTTTCAGGAAATTGATCATTGTGCGGAGGACTGTAATCTCGCCGGGATAATTATAGCTGGCTGAAACATCTAACGATCCTTCTTTGACATTCTGGTAGTAGCCGTTATAGAGCCACGGGTGCGGGAAGGGTTTATTGAAATGGAGGACTACCTTGCTGTTATTCATATCTTTCCCGCCCGGGCCTATCGGATTGGGCACCTGGTAAAAGCACCAGCGGTTGAGGTTGGGATCGAAGTGCCCCGGAAAATTATGTGTATAGACCGCGTTCCCCGAAAGGTCGATCATCTGAAACGACACAGGGGCGATCCCCGCCATCTTATAAAACGCCATCTGCGCCACGGTGGTATCGCCGCAGTCGCCGATAAAGCATCCTTCTTTAATCAGGTGCGTATATTGATAGTTTATCCAGCCGAAATCGTCCCATCGATGGAGACGGCCGAAGTATTCCTGGAAATATTTTCCTTCGCCTTTCAATTTTTTCGCCTTGGCAAGCATTTCCTCGGCGTACCATCCCCATTTACTGAACTGCTCGAGGTTTTCCATACTGCTGAGATAGAGCCGGTGATTGTGCACCCAATCTTCCAGCGCGCCCCCGGCAACCGAAATATCAGTCTTGCCGAGACCGTTCTTGACGACAAGAGCGTGGATCGCCTCGAGCACGTCTATCCTATCGGCAAATTCGGTATAGATTTCCTTCGTGATCGCCTTCACCTTGAAGATATTCATCGCATCCGCCATATAATAGTAGGAATAGCGGTGCCGTTCCGCCCAGAATATCTTCGGGATCACCGGAATCGAGGATAAAAGATAAGGACAGCCCCAGCTTTCCTGCCATGTGACAATCTTCCGGTACAGCGCGTAATGCTTCACCATATCGGCGAGGATCATCTTCCGAACTTCCTTGTCGCACACCGAATAGAGGTCGGCGTTAGCGAGCGCAAGCGCAATCGGGATACTGTCCCCGGCAGGTGCGACGCCCTTGTCCATCAGCGCGAGCAGGAGCGTTAACGGGAGATTCTCCATTGAGCGGGCGACCGGGATGAGGTCCAGCGATTCGACATACTTGAAATCCTTGTCCGCAGTCTGCACCCCTATATTGAACTTTTCCGCCAGTCCTTCGATGTCGATCCCGTAATCCGAGAGTCTGATCGCATACTCGTATACGTTTCCGCATTCGGCATCCGACTCGAATGACAAGTTGTACACTTTCTTGATAAAGTCGTTCATCCACGCAGTCTTCGCGCCGCTCTTGTCCCATCCGGCGATAAACTGGTAGTCGTAGTATCCGTCGGCGTCGCTGTCGAGGTAGACCACGAAGCGGTTCGGGTACGAGGGCGGCTTCACGGTCTCGATCACGCCATAGAGGACGCCGTCATGCACGACCGCGCCCGCACGGACAATATCCAGCGTGGAGTTCTTGCCGGGATTGTCCCCCTTCTCGTCAAACTTATCCCATCCCGCCCCTATCCACTCCGAGCCGTCGCCGTCGATCACGATTCCTTCCGCCGACGGGGAACTCTTTGCCTGATAGAATGCGGATTGCAGGATCATCTCCATCCCCATCCGAATATCGGCTCCCGTGTCCTTCAGGTACCCAGCGAGCTTGTTCACGGCGTTATCGTAATCCGTCCCGAGTATGCTATTCGCCGCGCTCTCCATCACCTGCGCGGAGATCGACGGGTACTGCGCATCGAGCATTTTCAAACGTTTCTGTGTCTCGGGCGAAAGCTCAGACGCATCCGCCCCATTCCAAAGGATAACCGTCAGTACTACAACGGTAAAAATCGCTTTTTTCATTCAACCCTCCTGATACATCGATATAATCTATACCCATTGATATATTTTCGCAAGAATTTCTTGATTATCCCTCCCTGGCCGGATATACTGTATGTAAACTATATCCTGATTAAGGTTGACATTATGGGTATATTGCATCCGGCTATAGAAAAGGCATACGGTGTTCTCGACGGGGCACCGGTCGATAAGGAGCTGGCGGGCGAACTGATGCGGCTCGAAGGCGCGCCGATTATCGATCTGGCCTCGCTCGCGCACAAAGTCCGCCTGAAGTTCTCGCCATCGCGGCATATCTGCACCATCATGAACGCTAAGTCCGGCCGGTGCAGTCAGGACTGCGGTTACTGTTCCCAGTCGTCCTTTTCCGAGACCCAAGCCCCGGTTTTCCCGTTGGTCTCGGAGGACGAGATTTTCCGCGCGGCGGAGAATGCCTATGAAAACGATATCGCCTGCTTCTGCATCGTCACTTCCGGGCTCGGCTACACCGAGGTCACCCCGGAATTCGAGAAAATCCTTTCCGCAATCGACCGCGTGAAATTCCGTTACCCCGCGCGGAACCTCGGCGCGTCGCTCGGCGTCCTCTCTCCTGAAACCGCGCGTCTGCTCGCCCTTCACGGCGTCGCGTTCTACAATCACAATCTCCAGGTCAATCCGTCGAGGTACCGCGAGCTGGTCGCGTCCACCCACTCCATCGGCGACCGGATCGCTACAGTCCGTTACGCGAACGACGCCGGGATCACGGCATGCGCGGGCGGGATTATCGGGCTGGGCGAGACGGCGGACGACAGAATAGAGCTGGCGTTCGCGCTCCGGGAGCTGAAAGCGAAGATCATACCGCTTAACGTGCTCGTCCCGGTCAAGGGAACCCCGCTCGAACACACACCGCCTCCCGCCGCGGCCGACACGTTGAAAGCGTTCGCGCTGATGCGTCTTGTCAATCCTCGCGCTGTGATCAAATTCGCCGCCGGGCGTGAAACCGTGATGAAGGACTTCCAGGGGTTATTGATGCTCGCGGGCGCGAACGGATTCCTGACAGGCGGGTATCTTACGACGAGGGGGCGCGACGCAGAGGACGACGAGAATTTCCTGAGAGAATTGACGGTGTTCGGAAATTTGTAACTCTAAAATTCTATTCGATAAGATTTGACCGGAGTTTTTTTATCTTTTAGAATATTTCCAGCCGAGAAGTACCGATTTTATATTACAATCTTGAAGAGGGTAAGAGTGAGCGGAAAAAAACAGGAAGTCGAAATCCCGCGGATTGAAGAATTTATTAAAAATCTGTCCGAGAAAGAATTGATATATCTTAACCGTTTGGTGATAGAGCGTCTTAAACTCATTTCTCAGGAAAAAAGCACTACTCAAATGATGCGTTTCAATATAGGGGAGCGCGTTTCTTTTACTGCCCCGGACGGTCGGCGAAAGCAGGGTGTTATCGTCCGTCTGAATAAAAAAACGGTTTCCCTCAGAACCGACGATGATGAGAATTGGAATGTCGCACCGGGACTTCTGAGAAATTTAAACGATACACCTCGGCGATAAAAAGCCGCCGTCAAATCAGCACTGCGAGGGATTAATAATTAGATTGCCTTTGTTGTCGAACTCGATATTCCCGAAGTCGGCGGGAGCAGGCATTATTTTTCCGTTGTAGTTAATAAATGAGCCGCTTTCCGTGCGATAAGAATACGCGAATTTTAAACCGTCAGGCGAAAATATCGGCCGCCATACCCATTCGTACCCGCCATAGATTTTACCGTTTAGGACAAGATAGTTTTTCCCATTCTCATAGAAAAGAAATCCATTGTATTTCCCGCTGGGTGAAAAAAACAAGTTATGGGCGCCTGTAAAACCTCCGTAGGTTTTATTTTTCAGATACACGTAATATTTTCCCCCTTCAAGGCCGTATTTTGCGCTATAAATACCGCCGATGTTGTATATCATACCAAAAATTTTTCCGTTTGGAGAAAAAACAGGGGACTGGATATGCGCGCATGGACCTATAATTTTTCCGTTAATACAAATATATTCCGGCTTGATTTCCTTCTTTTCATCCCACTTGTAATTGCTATAGAAAAACCAGAAGTCGTCGGAACTTTCAGCGAAAAAAGGCTGCGAACAGAATGCATACCCGCCATAAAGTTTTCCGCCTATATGAATAAAATATTGATTATTTAGCTTGAAAGTGAATCCGGGAGTATCTGATTGAGGCGAATACTTCAAGCCGTAAACTTTTTCATAAGGACCAAGGATTTGATAATCGATAAATACAAACCATTTCCCGCCGTGACAATTCTTATTTATTAAATAACCGCCGATATTATAAGTATAGTAAAATTTATTGCCTGACGGAGATATTCCGAAATCGGAAAGATAGGTATACGGTCCGAAATTAACTCCATTTACCTTCACGAAATATTTTTGTCCGTACTTTACATTTCCCCATCTATAAGCATTATGCGCATCCAAATACCAAAAAACATAAAACGATCCGTTCCATAAGAAAATTGGACCGCCGATTTGTTTATATCCGCCGAATTTAGTCTCACCTATTCTTATATAAGATAATTCATTGATTTTAAATATCTTATAGTTTGGGTTATAGAACAGAGCATAAGACGGCAAGCAGAATAAAAAAAGTATAAACATAACCGGTATAATTTTCGTTTTAAAGACTATCGTATTCATCCCGTACTCCGTCGATACGATAAATTATACCATTTCAGTAATTTTCGCAAAATCCACATATTTTCAGGGAAAAATAACGGGGCTCCCGCCACCTTTGATTTCATTTCGCCTTGATCTTGAAAATGTTCGTCTTGATCCATGGCCAGTTAAGCACGATATGAATGACGATGAGCCCGATAAGCACAAGCCCATTAATTTCATGCGCCTCATATATCCATGCCGGCGCTTCCAATACCGCCCAGCTTTGGAGTTTAATAATCGTGATCGTAAACATTTGGAACAATGCCGCGGCGAAAAGGATGGGGTTGAGTATCTTCAGGAACTTCGATTTCATAGCTACTCCTTGATCTTTATCACGACCTTTTTCATCTGGTTATGCTTCGTCGTGAAATTATCATCGGGGCCTGCCGCGAGGATGACATTATACTCGCCGGGCGCGAACCCGTTATCCTTCGCGTCTTTCTGGGTAATGTCGATCTTGACCGCGATCTGCGTGAAGCCGTCCTTCTCTACGCCGGAGTACTCGATAATACTGTTTTTTCCGCCGAGGGTATCGTCGGCTTTATGCTTGACCACGTCCGCGCCGAAATGATCGGCGACATACGCCTTTCCGTCCTTGACATAACCGATATAGATATCGCCGTTCTTCATCTTCTGCTGGGCGCCTATCATGAACGCAACCCATCCTGCGGTCTTGCCTTTAATGATGAGAGTAACATAACTTTTAGTCTTTACCCACTTCAGCGTGAAGTTTCCGTTAGTGACTGAATTAGTGACAACCGCCTCGGCGGTAACCTTAGCCGACTTCGGTTTAGCCTCTTCGATCACGGGTTCCATCGAGGACGCGGGGGGATTTGCGGCATAAAGAGCTGTAACCATTCCGGCGGCAGATAATAACAATAAATATTTTTTCATATTGACCTCCTGTAAATATCTTACCGCAGGTCTAAAAAAAAGGCAAACCCATTGAAAAACTTTTTCATAGCGGAAATCTTGTTTCTACGCTGAAACAAGAATAAATCCTTCGATTCCTCCATTCCAAACACAAAAAATATTGAAAGTTTTACTTTTTGCATTAATATATAAGCCGTGAAACTGTGGAAAGCGAGGAGGCTTTTTATGATTCATACCGTGTCTAAGGATATTCTCAATCGAGTCATGCATTTCGACTACCACGACCCTTTTCACATTTTAGGAATGCACCCGATGGATGTCGAGGGGAAAAACGTAGTCGCAGTCCGCACTATCAATCCCGCCGCGAAAAAAATCTCTGTGATCGATGTTGAAAATAAAAAAGAGTTCGAGATGGAGAGGATACATGACGACGGTTTCTACGAGGTCGTGATCGAAGGGCGAAAGAACGTCTTCGACTACGAATACAAGGTCGAGTACCACAATGGCGATACCCAAAAATACCGCGATCCCTACTGCTTCCTCCCCGTAATGGGCGAGCAGGATATGTACTACTTCAGCACCGGCACCCACCAGAACGTGTTCGAGAAACTGGGCGCACATGTGATGACGGTCAACAAGGTCAAGGGCGTACATTTTGCCGTATGGGCGCCGAACGCCAAAGCCGTATCCGTGATCGGCGGGTTTAACGCGTGGGACGGACGCCGTCACCAGATGAGAACCCTCGGCGGATGCGGGGTGTGGGAAATCTTCGTCCCGGGACTGAACGATGGCGAAGTCTACAAGTTCGCTGTCAAGTCCCAGAACAACCAGATACTCGAGAAGGCCGATCCCTACGCCTTCTATTCCGAGCTTCGTCCCCGCACAGGTTCCATAGTCTACGATATCAATAAGTACAAATGGCACGATAAAGAATTTATGGAAAAACGCGCCAAGCGTCATAACCTCTCCTCGCCGATGTCGGCTTACGAAGTCCATCTCGGCTCATGGAAACGGAGCGCCGATAACGAGTACCTTTCCTACAAAGACCTCGCGCGCGACCTCGCCGAATACTGTAACTACATGGGCTACACTCATATCGAACTTATGCCCGTCGCGGAACACCCGTTCGACGGCTCGTGGGGTTACCAGGTGACGGGCTATTTCGCGCCGACCAGCCGTTTCGGTACTCCCGAGGACTTCATGAACTTCGTCGACTATATGCACCAGCACGATATAGGGGTTATCGTAGACTGGGTTCCCGGGCACTTCCCCAAGGACGCGCACGGCCTCTCCTACTTCGACGGCACCTCGCTCTACGAGCACGCCGACCCCCGTCAGGGCGAGCATATGGACTGGGGCACCAAGATATTCAATTACGGGCGCAACGAAGTCCGCTGTTTCCTGATGTCGAACGCCGTGTTCTGGTGCGAGAAGTACCATATCGACGGTTTGCGCGTGGACGCCGTGGCGTCGATGCTCTACCTCGACTACAGCCGCAAAGAGGGCGAATGGGTCCCGAATATCCACGGCGGCCGTGAAAACCTCGAAGCGATCTCATTCATGAAGCAGATGAACGAAGTGGTGTACTCGCGTTTCCCGGGCGTCACGACTATCGCGGAAGAATCGACTGCGTTCGGCGGTGTTTCCCGCCCCACCTATGTCGGCGGCCTCGGCTTCGAGTTCAAATGGAATATGGGCTGGATGAACGACACCCTGCGTTACTTCTCGAAGGAGCCTGTGCATAGAAGATACCACCAGGGCGAACTCACCTTCTCGCTCATCTACGCGTTCAGCGAAAACTTCGTCCTCGTCCTTTCGCATGACGAAGTCGTCCATGGCAAAAACTCGATCATCAATAAAATGCCCGGCGACACCTGGCAGAAATTCGCCAATCTCCGCCTCCTCTATCTCTATATGTGGACTCACCCCGGTAAGAAGCTCCTTTTCCAGGGGCAGGACTTCGGGCAGTGGGACGAATGGAAGGCTGAATTCAGTATCGACTGGCATCTCGCCCAGTACGACCCGCACAAGAAGCTGATGGAGTTAGTACGCGACCTGAACCATATCTACCGTTCGGAACCCGCGCTTTACGAGGTGGACTTCGAACCGTCCGGCTTCGAATGGATAGACTTCTACGATTCCGATAACAGCGTCCTTTCGTTTATCCGCCGCGCCCGTAACGGGGACTTCGTGGTGGTGGCGCTCAACTTCACGCCGGTAGCCAGACAGAATTACCGGATCGGGGTCATCTATCCCGGGTTCTATAAGGAAGTCATCAATTCCGACGCCTACCAATACTGGGGCGGAAATATCGGGAACGAGGGCGGACGTTGGGCCGATCCCGTTTCATGGCAGGGCAAGCCGCATTCCATTAACGCGACCTTGCCTCCTCTCGGCGGCGTGATTTTCAAACTGCAGAAAGCATAAAATATTTGGGGGACACCTATGGCTGAAGATAAAAAAAAGACGGTTCAGAAGGATGATGCGATTAAGCCCGCTAAGAAGAAAATAAACAAGATTCTCATCATGCTTATTCTCTGCGCGGCGGTGCTGGGGATAGTGCTCGGCGGGTACTATATGGATCCCGAAGGGAAATCCAAGTTCCCGCTGAACTCGATGTTCCATACGATCGAGCAGACATCCATCACGTGGCGTTTCAATACTAAGGCTCTCACCGGGTTCCATTCGGCTGAAGGGGCTAAGGTGGTAAAGACCTCCGAGAAGGAAGGCGTCTATCAGAAGATCGTGATCGCCGGGATCACCGGGGAAACCCTCGCCCAGCTCGGCGAATGGCCGTTCGACAGGAAATACCACGCCCAACTGCTGGAAAACCTGAACTCGCAGACAAACGAGAAAAACCCTGTCAATAAACGCTTCGTTTTCTTCGACATCCTGTTCGGTGTGAAGGGCAACCCTGAAAGCGACCAGGCGCTGATCGAGGCCGTACAGAACTATAACGGCCCAATCGGCGAGGACTTCATCCTCGACAACAGCACGGTTCAGAAGATCGAGGCGGTCGACGAACAGGCCGCGATGGAGCACGAGTACAACAAACTCCTGACCGAAAGCCTCGACTACAATTCCAACATCGTACAGGGTATCAAGAAGTTCGAGCTCGACCCGGAGAAAAATATCCACCTGTCTTACGACGACCTCTCGAAGATACCTACTTACGATAAGGCCTATCTCATCATCCCGGAAATTGTCGATAATCTGACATTCTGCGGCCCCGCGAATATAGACACCCAGTTCGGATTGTCCCGTAAGTACCCCCTCGTGATCCGCGCCCTCTATTATCTCCTGACCTATGAGACCGACCAGGACGGACAGATGACGGCGGTGATCGAGAAGAAATATGTCTATTACCCCAGCATCCTGCTCTCGATGGCGATTCAGCTCATGGACGCCGAGATCGGCGATATCCAGGTAGAAAAAGGAAAGATCACGATCAAGGACGCGACTTATAACGGCGAGAAGATGGATTTCACCATCCCTGTCGACGACAGCTTCCGACTCGCAATCAACTATAAAGCGACCGAGAACGACGAGTATATCAAGGTCTTGCCGTTCCACGATGTAATGAACGGCGGTGTATCGGCGAACTCGATTATCCTCGTGGGTATGTTCGCGAAGGGCGCGAAGGCCGTACAGGACGTCAAGATGTCGCCTCTGGGCAACATGTTCGGGATCCTGCATATCGCCTACGCCCTCGGCACAATCATGAACCGCGACTATATCATCTCCGTCCCGCATTGGGTGAACATTCTCTACACCGCGATCCTTTCGGTGATCGTCGCGATGCTCATTTCACGCGGAACACGTTTCACCGTCCTCGCCGGTCTGGTTTCCATCGTAGTCCCGCTCGGTGTAGGTTTCACGCTCTTTATGTTCAATATCGAAATCCTGACCCTTGTCCCGCTCGTCTCTACGGTAATGACATTGATCGCGGGTGAAATCTTCCTCCTGCTCACCGAAGAGAAGGAAAAACGCTTCATCAAGAGCACATTCTCGAGCTATGTCAACCCCGCTGTCGTGGATATCCTGATCCAGCATCCGGAGAAAATGAAACTGGGCGGCGACTCGAAGGAACTGACGATTATGTTCTCGGATATCCGCGGGTTTACCTCCATCTCGGAAGGTATGACACCGGAATACCTGATCAACTTCCTGAACGATTACCTTTCCGAGCAGACCGATATCGTGATGGAAACCGGCGGAACTTTGGATAAGTATATCGGCGACGCCGTGATGGCGTTCTGGGGCGCTCCGATCGATATGCCCGACCACGCCCTCAAGGGCTGTCAGGCCGCCATTAAGATGATGGAAGCGCTGCATGATTTTAACGTTTCCCGTCAGGCTAAGGGCGATAAGCCGATCGATATCGGAATCGGCCTCAATACCGCCGTTGTGAATGTGGGTAACGTCGGCTCGAACCAGCGCAAGAACTACACGGTAATCGGCGACGGTGTCAACCTCGCGTCGCGTCTCGAAGCGACGAACAAGGTCTATCACACGAATATTATCATCACCGAGGAGACCTACGAGAAGATTAAAGACTACGCTCTCGTCCGCGAGCTCGATTATATCGCGGTGAAGGGTAAGAAAGAGCCGGTAAAAATCTTCGAACTGATCGATATCAAGAAACGGGATTAATTCCCGGGATAGAATACTATGTAAAATTGATTTATCGCCGCGAGTCTGAATACCGGGCTCGCGGTGATAATGTGAATAGGGCCCCCGACGACTCGCATGCCGTAAGGATACACCCAGTTTAAGGGAAAATTCCCTTTAATTGACTAAAACGGCGCATTGGGATAAAATATTCCTTCGTGTTTCGATGAAAGTATGAAGAGGAAACGATGCCGCAAGCACCATCAGTCCCGATAAACGAGGTTCTTGACGAGGCGCAGAATAATCTGTACTCTCAGGATTCGATCGGAATCATGTTCAACAACCTTGGGCTTATCAAGTTTAAAAATATGCTGTCCATGCCTAACGACGGCGGGATTCCTCTCTATACTATCATGATGAAGCCGGACAATATCGGGCTCATCCTCGACAAAGTACCCAAGCTTTTCCCCTACACGAAGGGCGTCACGCTGAAACTGACCGCGCCGCAGAAGCGCAGGAAACTGATCACCTACCTGAACGATTCCATCCTCGACTTTGTCGACCGTATGGAACTCGAGACCTCTATAAATATTATCCATGAGCTGACCGCGAACGGTGAAAAAGCGAATCTGGAGAATATCATCATGCGGCAGAAGCTCGCGACCGACCCGAAAAATGTTCCGCCGTTGATCCGCAACGAGCGCGATATGCTCCTGAAGCTCTGCAACGACCACAAGAAATGGGTGAAAATCTCATGGAAATTTACGCATAAAATTTTCAAGATCGAAGTGAAAAATAATACTCCCATCGACAGTATGGGGCTCTCGAATATCAAGCAGAAAGTCTCGACTAAACTCAATACAATCGCCGACGGATTTATGGGGGAGATCGACGATAAGATCGGAGCGGGCCTCGGCCTGTTCTTCGTAAACTTCTTCAAGGATGAAATGAAGGAGAAGTACGACTTCGAAACCATCTTCCGCGTCTACGAAAGCGATTTCGACGAGACCATCGCGAGCCTCACTGTCATGTTCGAGAAGAATTAACGGGGCGGCCAGTGAAAATCACATTTCCTCTTTCAGTACTGATCCTTTCCGCGCTTATCTCATGCGGGCCGTCATTAATCAAGCAAACCGAGGACGCGAAAACCGCCGTGCAGGCGAGTATAGTGAGTTCCTACACCCGCGACCTGAAGGTGGAAATGCACTTCTTCACCAACCTGTCCGCATCGAAGGAAATCTCGTATCTCGGGAAGGCCATTCCCGAAATGCTTTTCGCCTACATGAAACCGGTCGAGGGCGAAAAAGCGTTCTTGCCGTTCACAGGCACCACCCTGACTGTCTCTCCCGAAGTCGAGAAGTCGATCCTCGCCAACATCCAGTTCTTCTCGAACTATGTCACGAATGTCGCTTCCGTCCTCACCCAGAAAACGTTCCGCCTGCTGACAAATACGAACTTTTTCGCGTCCGCGACGAACTTCCCGCAATTCCTTGTCACAAACGACGTCTATAGAAGCATCATCCTGACCAACTTCAGCCTGAAGGTACAATGGATGAACACGAACGTTATCACCAATCTCGTCATCAATATCACGACCAACTACACCGGCACGAACTTCGTGAACACCAACCTGAACCGCGTCTTCAAGTCGGGTTTATTCAGTTTGATCACGAACGAGTTCCCGGCGCTGAAGGACAGCTTCTCGCTCGTCCCGGTGACGCTTGTGAAGAAATTCGTCATCGTCACGAATAAAGCGCCGTCCATTCCGACTAATGTCGTAAAAGCCGCGGCCGCCGTGACAAACCAAGCGCCGAAGTCCGACCCCAAGGACAAACCGAAGGATGTGAAAGATCCGAAGACTCCCCCGAAGACCGAAAAGGCCGATCCCAAAAAGGATAAAGACAAAAAGACTCAGCCCGCAGCCGAACCGAAGAAGGATACGGCGCCAGCGACCAATACGGTGAAGCCCGCGATGGAACTGAAAAAGAACACGATGTATATCACGGGGTCGTACAAGATACAGTCGCAGGGGAAGGGGCCGACTGTGATCGAGCTCAAAATGAAGCTGATTAAGGTGACCGGCGTGACCAACGAAGAAATTCATACGTTAGTCTGCCGCGAGGACGAGCTTTCCGATAAGATCATCGATTTCCTCAAGCCGATCCGCCAGATGATCATGAACCGCCCGACGGGCGATGTCATTCTCTCCACCTCGCCCGAACTCGCGAATGTCTATCTCGACGGGTCGTATATCGGGAAATCGCCCCTTTACTACCCGAGCGTTCCCGGCGGAACGCATCAGTTCGCGTTTATCAAAGACGGCTATAATATGAAGAATATTCAGGCCGTGATCATGACCAATATCACGAACCTTATCAAGACGCCGATCAGCAAGCTCGCCGAGGGCGGAATGGTGTTCATCGGCTCGGTTCCGACAAATTGCATGGTGTTTATCGACTCGCTCTATGTGGGGAATACGCCCGTGCAGGTCTCGAACCTCGCGCTCGGTGTGGAGCACCGTGTGAAAGTGCAGACGATCACCTCGAACGGCCTCGTACCGTTCTATACGGTATTTACATTGAAACACCCCGAAGAGGAGATCACGATTACGGCATGGATGAAGGACTATGAGGAAGTGTCGCCGAAATCCGCCCAGAAAGCCGCGTGGTTCGCGGCGTACGCGGGATGGGGTGTTACCTTAGGCATAGTCGGCGCAAGCATCTATACCCATTACCAGTCCGAATACTACAAGGACCTCTATTACGCGAATAATGTCACTACCTACCTGGATATCGCGAACGAATACGAATCGGTGAACAAAACGACCTACACATTGATCATCATCTCGGGCATTATCTCCGCGGGTTTGACGGGTAACGCGTTATACCAGGAGCATGTGTACCTCGGGTTCGACAAGCTGTCGCCCGACGAAGTCAACGCGATTATCTCCATCCAGTACTGATTATGGTCACTTATAATTTCTGAATTATTGGAAGTGACCATTAGACTATATACCTTCAGTTTGTCCTGATTGATTCAACAAACCAAAGTCCTTGGTACTGTCCTACTCCACACGCGGGGTGCCGATCGAGTCGGCATTGAGGAATTCCTTGATCAGCGTATCCATTTCCTCATGCTTATAGTAGTTCGCCCGTTCGAGCGCGATCTCCTGATTAGCCTCGCGAAGCTTCCGCAGAAGGCTGTAGATGATCAGGGTGAGGATTTTTACTCCCGCCGACGGGTAATATTTGATATAGTGAACAAATTTTGTCCTGCTGATCCGGAGAACTTCGAGCCGTTCCTTCGCGATGATATTCGCCGTCCGTTTAACATCCATGAAGATGGCCGCCTCGCCGAATACATCGCCCTTACCGATAGGGCTGATATAAACGAATTCGCCGATCTCGTTTTTGACATACACTTCCGTCAGCCCGTTGATAACGACGTACAGGTGCGCGCTGACATCCCCCTCGTCGATCACCTTCTCGCCGGCTTCGAAGCTGTAAAATTGCGACAGGTTGATGATTTCCTCGAGCTCTTTATCGTTGAGATAATGGAAGATGTTCGCGCTCTTCAGGCTTTCGATAAGCTCGGCTCTCTCCGGGGTAAAGTCTTTCATGATGCCCTCCTTTTCTATCGCGCAAATTATGAAAGATTTTACCCGGAATCGCAAGATTTCGGATGAGGGATTATTTCTGTTGTACTTGGGATAAGTGTAGATTTACATCTTTTCCATCGTGATCTCGACCGTGCCGCCGACGGGAACGACCTTGATTGTGATCTCGCTTCCGCCGGAGAGGATGAGGAAATCGATCCTCGTGATGTCGGTGGGAGAGTTCCGGTAAACCTTAACCGAGCATGTGTCCACCTGCGTCTCGGAGATATTCTTGCTCTCGGAGCCTTCGCTGTCCGGCAGTGCCATATAATGAAAACCCATGCAATGCTTGACCAGCACGAACGCTTCCTGCATCGAAATGCCGGGGACAGTGAAGAAGCTCACCGTTTTCCCGCCGAGCTTGGTTTTCTTCATCTCGATCCCGAGATTGAACGCCTTGTAGTAGTCCTCGGACTCGTCGTCGATACGTTCGGCCTCGGTCTGGTAGATCAATCCGATCTTCTCGTCAAAATATGCCTCGAGTCCCATACTGTAATACGGCGCGGGGAGCTTCGACAGGTAGCCCTCGAAGATAAACCCTTCGACCGTGCGGAACTGCACGAAGAGCCATCCGCCGATCAGCCCGTGACTGCGGAGAAGCTCCTTCTTCTGGGACTTCTTCTTCATCACGACCGTTTCGCCGTAGGGGATCGTCACGATCTTCTTGCCGTTCATCGACGCCGCATCGTAGAGTACGAGTCCGGTCGGGCAGAGGACATTGAGGACGCTTCCCGGCTCGAACGGATACCGGAGGTTCGCGGACACCTGCCATTTGGACTGGCCGGATTTGTCGATATATGCGAGAGTGTAGTTCTGGTTGGTCTTCATCAGCACGAGGGCGAGGCCGTCACGGAAATCCGCCGCCTGCATATAATGAGTCGCCAGGACGAGCTTCCCGGTGTCGTTGATATAGCCGAACTTCCCGCCGGACTTCACCCGCGCGAGGCCGTTGAACACGGGATAGATATATTCCACCTTTTCGTTGACCTTGTACTTGCCTTCTTTGTTCATCACGCCCATTTTTCCGTCGAGCTCGATCCTCGCGAGGCCGTTCTCGAAACGGGAGACCCAGTCGAAAATGACCGGGCAGATGAACTCGCCGGATTTATCGACAAAACCCCATTTTCCGCCGAAGCACTTCCCGGCGGGATTGATCCTTCCGCCCATATTCACGCGACCGGTTCCCTCATTGAAATCGTCGGCGTAACTGAACTGAGGGGGGATCACGAACTTGCCGTTGCGGTCGATATAGCCCCACTTCCCCATCACTCTGACAGCAGCGAGTCCCTCGTGAAAATCGAGAGCCGCGTCGAACTGGGGCTGGATCACGAGATCGCCCTTGGTGTTGATATAACCCCACTTCCCCCCGGCGTTGGCGTTAGTCAGGATCACGGCCGCGAGCCCTTCGGAAAAGTCGCGCGCGTCCTTATAACGGAACGGGATTTTCACTTCGCCGCTCTTGCCGATATATCCGCTCAGTTTGATAGTCTGCACGATGCTCTGGTAGGACGACGTCGCGTAATAGGCGTCATCGAAGAAACTAGCGTCGAAAAAGAACGCCGCTTTGTTTGTGACCGTCTTGCCGTATTTAACCATCGCGTATCCTTGGTGGAAGTCGCCTGCAAAGAAGAACTTAGGTACGATCGTGATATCGCCTAACGAGTTGATATAGCCGTAAAGCCCCTTCTCCTTAAACCTCGCGAGCCCTTCGGAGAGATCGTATGCCTCTTCGAACTCGCCGCTTGCGATGATCTGGCCGACTTTATTGATATACGCGAACGTATCCTTCATCTTAATGCGGGCGATCCCGCCGACGAACGGGAAAGCATCGGCGAACTTCGGCGAGATGATCGCCTTGCCGTTGGTGTTCACATACCCGAACTTCGGCCCTTCCTTGACCATATTCATCCCGTCGCTCTGCGGATACGCGTAATCGTATACCGGCTTGACAATTACCTTGCCTGTGTGATCGATAAAACCCCATTTCCCGTTTTGCCAGATCGGGGTCAGGACGGTGGGGAAAAGAAGAGACGGGATAGCGCAAAACGCCAGGCAGAACAGGAATATCGCGGGACGTAAATTCATCGGACTTGCATCCTTTTTACGGTATTGGGTATATATTTTAATGAACCGATAAGAAAATATCAAGCCGTGAGGCCTAACGGAGGGGAAGCTGGATTTTCGCGACTGTCGAGGTGCGGCCCTGGACATGGATCGAGAACGAGTGAGGATCGACGCCGATCCCCTTGAGCATGAGAACGATCATCGTGATTCCGAGGCCGCTGCCTTCCATATCGTCGGCATGACCCATATAGTATTCGAAGATGTTGTCGTACTGTAACGCGCAGTCGAACTTTTCCCGGACACGGCGCCGTTCGTTCTGCGTCATCGGGGTGTTGTTCTCCACAAGGAACATAATCCTTTCGGTAGAATGCATCACAGTCAGGTGCACCTTCAGGCCTTCTATTTCAGCGATCTCCTTGAAACGTTCCAGCTCGTTTTCATCGAGAAGCCGTTTCAGTTCGTCGAATCCGATACCCCGCGCTTCGGCGGCATCGTCGATATTTTTCGCCCGGAACAGGTAATGTTTAAGATTAGCCTTCACGCCGTTGATGATCATTTCTTTCAGTGTGCTATAGATAAACTCTTCGAGATCGGGTCTTGTATATGTTTTAATTAACGCCTGGACAAGAGTATGAACATATTGCTGGATTTCAAAGTCCATCACACAAAGATCGAATGTCACGTTTTCGCCGCGATCGATCCGTTCGGCAATATCCGTTGGTTTCATCAAGACTCCGGAAAAGAATTTTGTGTGCCCCCCGCTTCTTATCACCCGGAAAAAAGCGGGATGTCCGCATATGACGGCGTACTCTATAATCGATAATAACAGGATTCCTCAACACCTCACCAATATTATAATATCGGATTCGGAAAATATCAAATGAAATGAATCGTGAAGGATATTTGATAACTCGCCCCCGAAACCTATTGATATGCGGATTTGGAAAGGAAAATGAAATTAACCTTCTGACGATGCACCGTCAAAACGGGCGGCTTATTCCGCAAAATAAGAAAGCCGTCCTCGCGGACGGCCTTGTGTTATTGCCTTTTCTCTACAGTGATGGTGCACTTGGTGACCAACGCGGCTATCGCTCCGACAGCGGCGAACAACGGCGCAAGCACAACTCCCACCGCGCCCACGGAAAGCGGAAACTCGACGAGAACCTCATCCTTCTCATTCTTGATCACGATTCTCCGGGCGTTCCCTTCCTTGATGATCTCGTTGATCTTGTCGAGGATTTCCGCGCCGGACACACGAAATGTCTCTTCGGTCTTCTTCTCTTCCGTCTTTTTTGGTTCTTCAGCCATATTCTTCTCCTTTCTAGGAAAATGATTTAATACACATTAATATAACAAATAAGAAATGTCAAAGCAACACTCCCGCGAAATATATTTTTATTGTTTGAGAAAAACCGCCGGGTGTATTACAATATCTATTCAAAACATCGACGGCGGTCATCATGAAGCGTTCCATATTCTTTTTCGTGTTCATCGCGGTAATCACGGGCGCGCTTTCCGCGCAGACGGGAGCCATAGTCTATCCGACCAACTACAATCTCGCGGTCGGCATGAAGGGCGGCGCGTTCAGTTTCGGCGAAGCCGCGTCCGTCTCATACACTATATCCGGCACGGAGAAACTGATCTCCGCTACGGTCACGAACCTCGATTTCTACGAGACATCCCTCGAGATCGGAGAGATAAAAATCGCCTCGAACACGTTTATCGTGACAATCCGGTCGTTCGAGGTCAGCAACTTTCTCCTGCCCGCTTTTATTGTCACATCGGTTACCGGCGCGGACACGAATATCTTCTATACGCCCCGCATCCCGGTCGAGAACGATAAACTGACAACCAAGGAAAAGGAATTACAGCCGTTGATGGAGATATACGATTTCGCGGACTGGAGCTGGCTGATCTGGGCGGGGGCGGGGCTTGCCCTTGCCGCCGCGGCGTTCTTCGTTATCCGCTCGCTCCTCGCGGGCCGTGAGAAACGCCCGAAGAAGCTGAAGCCGGAAGACCCCTACGAGCACACCCGTCTCCGCCTTAAAAAGATCGCCGCAAGCGGGCTCGCTCAAGAGAACCCGAAGGACTACTTCGCCGGGGTGTCCGAGATAGTCCGCGAGTTCCTCGAGAACACACTGGACATCAACGCGCTCGAAATGGCGACGACGGAAATCCGCGACCGGATGAAAGCGTCATCACTCGATACCGAGGTGCAGGAGATCGTGCTTTTCATCTTGAAAATCTGCGACCGCGTCAAGTATGCCAAGCATAAGGCGTCCGAAGAAAACATTTCACAGGTGTATAAAGAGGGTTTGAACCTTGTCGACCGTGTGAAACTGGTCCAGACACAGGAAACACCGCCGGAGGAAACCAAATGATGTTCGGAAGTCCGTGGTTTCTCCTGTTCCTGCTCGCGATCCCGTTGTACCTCATACTGAAGTACCGGGGAGTCAATCTCTCGCCCACACTTCTCTATTCGTCGAACAGTCTCCTCTCACGGCGGACTACGGCGGTGGGGCGGATGTTCGATATCATCGCCGACGTTCTCCTCTGCGCCTCGCTCGCGTTCCTGATCGTCGCGCTGGCGCGTCCGCTCGGCGGCGAGCAGATATCGAACGAGAAGAACTACGGTATCGATATCGTCCTCGCCATAGACGTTTCCGGGAGCATGCTCTTCGTGGACAAGATACCCTCCTCTATGCCGTACCGCGACGTCCTCGGGACGAGAATTTATTACGATCCCCAGCACAAGCTGATCGAATACAACCGCCTGAACTCGTCCAAAAAAGTGATCGTCGAGTATATCAAGAAACAGAGCTACAACCGGATCGGGATCGTGACCTTCGCGAACTTCAGCTTCACACGCTGCCCGCTCACCCTCGATAAAAATATGCTCCTGAAGATCGTCACCGAAGACATCGGCTTCGATCCCAAGAACAGCAGTACCGCGATGGGGATGGGACTCGCCACCGCGATCAACCGTCTGCGGAAGTCCGACGCGAAGAGCAAGGTCATCATCCTGCTCACCGACGGCGTCAACAACGCCGGCTGGATCGATCCGTTGACCGCGGCGAATATCGCGCGCGATATGGGAATCCGCGTTTATACTATCGGGATCGGGAATCCCCACGGCTACCTCGCGCCGGCGGACTTTAACGCCATGACCGAGTACTATCTCCAGTCGGAGATCGGTTTCGACGAGGACGTGCTCCGTAAGATCGCGGATATCACGGGCGGCAAGTTCTATAAGGCCGAAGACCCGGACTCGCTCAAGGAGATTTACGACGATATCGACAAGCTCGAAAAATCGAAAATGGAAATCAAGATACGCACCCTGTTCAAGGAAGAGTTCGTCG
>MIBE01000048.1 GCA_001829415.1 Spirochaetes bacterium GWF1_51_8 | reverse complement strand
ATGCCTTTACCGGATTTTCCGGCTCTTCTCCTGAGCTTTATCAGCGCGGCGGGTATTTCTTTGCTTACTTTCTTTCTGCCCGCTCAGAAAGAAAGTAAGAGAGATTTTTTAGAATTTTTTATTTTCAAGGTTTTATTGTAATATAATGTTTCACGTGAAACAACGTACGGAGGATTTTGATGATTAAAGTGAATGAAAACTACGAAAAACTCGCCGGAAATTACCTTTTCGCGGAAATCGCGAAGAGGACCAAGGAATACCAGGCGAAGAACCCCGATAAAAAAGTGATCCGTCTCGGGATCGGCGACGTCACCCAGCCGCTCGCTCCCTCGGTGGTCGACGGCCTTGCCGCGGGCGCGAAGGAGATGGGGAGCGCGGATACTTTCATGGGATACCGTTCCGACGAAGGATACGAGTTCCTCCGTGAGGCGATCCGGAAGATGGACTTCCTCCCGCGCGGCGTGGATATCGCTATCGACGAGATTTTTATCACGACAGGGGCGAAGGAAGACACCGCGAACTTCCAGGAACTCTTCTCCCTCGATACGAAGGTGGCCGTCCCCGATCCGGTCTATCCGGTTTATGTCGACGCTAACGTGATGGCGGGGCGTACCGGCAAGTTCGTCGACGGCCGTTACGAGGGGCTTGTCTACCTCGACTGCAGCAAGGTGAACGATTTCACGCCCGAGCTTCCGAAGGAACCGGTCGATCTGATCTGCCTCTGTTTCCCGAACAACCCGACCGGACAGGTGATCACGAAGGACCAGCTCAAGCGCTGGGTCGACTACGCGCGAAAGAATAAAGCGGTGATCCTTTACGACGCCGCCTACGAAGCATATATCCGCGATCCTGAAATCCCGCGCAGTATCTTCGAGATCGACGGGGCGAAGGAAGTCGCGGTCGAGTTCCGCAGTCTCTCGAAGACCGCAGGGTTTACCGGGACACGTCTCGGGTATACGATCGTGCCGAAGGACGCTGTCGCCTACGATTCCGATAACAAGCCCGTCCCGCTCAACAAGCTCTGGAACCGCAGACAGGCCACGAAGTTCAACGGTGTGGCGTATCTGATCCAGAAAGGCGCCTACGAGGTCTTCACCGAAAAGGGCCGCGCGGAATGTAATAAGATCATCTCGTACTACATGGAGAACGCGAAGATTATCGGCGACGGGTTGAAGAGCATCGGGATCGATTTTATCGGCGGGACGAACTCGCCGTATATCTGGCTAAAGACGCCGGGCGGCTTGTCGTCATGGGACTTTTTCGATAAATTAATCAACGAGATTCAAGTGGTAGGGACACCCGGCGCCGGATTCGGAAAGTGCGGCGAGGGTTATTTCCGCCTGACATCGTTCGGAAAGCGCGAGGATGTGATCTCGGCTGTCGAACGGATCAAGACGCTGAAAATATAATCCGGAGGATATAGATGCCGAATTATGATTACCGCTGTACGGAATGCGGGACGGTTAACGAGATATTTCATAAGATCACCGAAGACCCCGAGATAAAATGCCCGTCGTGCGGTTCCGCGATGAAACGGAAGATTTCCGGCGGTGCGGGGCTGATGTTCAAGGGCAGCGGGTACTATGTTAACGATTATAAGAAATCGGGCGCGCCGTCAGCGGCCTCGACCGAATCGGCATCGACGGCAACCCCCGCATCCGCTCCTTCTCCCGCAACGACTCCTGCGCCGGTTTCAGGGGACGGCAAGTAATGAAAAGGATTGCGCGCGCGGATTTCGAATCCGCTTTCCGCGCCGCGTTGATCGAAGCGAATTTCAATATCCGCTTCGATATCCTGAGCTATTTTCGACGGCTCCGTGAAAAGACGGCGGGCGTCGACCAAAAAGAGATTTTAGATATTTTTATCGCGAATAGTAAGGCCGCGTGCGAAGAAAAACGCGGAGTCTGCCAGGACACCGGATATGTTCAGTTGTACCTTCGGATAGGCGAAAATACTATATTGGACTTCGATCCTCAGGCCGCCGCAGACCTGACCGCGGGCGAGGTGTACACATCGAGCCTTCTCCGCGCCTCGCTGGCCGACCCGTTGACGCGTGTCAACACGGGAAACAACACCCCTGTGTTCATCCATCTGGAAACCGGGGGAAGCGAAGGCCTCGAAGGGAATGTGATGCTGAAGGGCGGGGGTTCGGAAAACCTCACACGTACCGCGATGCTCCTGCCGACAACCGCGCCCGAAGAAGCCGCGCATTGGGCGTCGGAGCAGATCCTCGCCGCCGGGTCGCGCGGATGCCCGCCTTACCTTATCGGGATTGGCATCGGAGGAACTTTGGAAAAAGCGCTTCATTGGTCGAAGCGGGTGCTTCTCAGAACAATCGGCGAAGAGGGGATGACGTCTGAAGAAAGCGCAATCGCGGCACGGGTAAAGCGCGATGTCAATCTGTCGGGCAAAGGTTTCCAGGGGCTCCGTTTCGGCGAGACGGTGATGGACGTGCAGGTGAAGGCGTTGCCCTGCCATATCGCGACATTACCTATCGCGCTGTCTATCGGGTGCAACGCCGTCCGTCAGGAGAGGTTTGTTTTGTAGCGGACATCGAGCGCTGTGGAGATGTTTTTCCCGCAGTGCAGGGCCGTTCGATTGGCGAGGCGGACATCGAGCGAAGTCGAGATGTCATTCCTGAGGGGCAGCGCTGTCCGTCAGACGAGGCGGACATCGAGCGCAGTCGAGATGTCTTTCCTACGGTGCTGTGCCGTTCGTCGGGCAAGATTTGTATTTAAGGAGGTCATTGTGAAAAAGCTGATTTCGATCACTGCATTCATTTTTATCTCGATCCCTTTTGTCACGGGTATTTGTTTCGCGGAAACGAAAAAGAAGCCGAATTCCGGGGTGAAACCCGGGATGAACGAGCCTGCTCATCTGCTGATGATCTCCGGGGAGTACTACTCCTTTTGGTTCGTGCAGGACGGTAAGAAGGTCCCGGTCTCGTTCCATACAGTCACTCTTAAAAAGAAGCCTTTCAGCATTTTTATCGAGCTTAAAAAGACCGACCATCTCCAGCTTAATTTCAACCTCGATCCCTACATCTTGAATGGTTTCGAGAGGAATGTGCCGATATGGGAAATCATTAAGCCGGTCGAAAAGTTCATGGGGATGGCAGAGGGCGATTTCAACGAAGGCAAGGAAATCTTCATCTCCGATTATTCCTGCCATTACTGGTACTACACCTCGGATCAGGATCACCGTTTCAACAATGTCACGAAACAGGGCGATAGCCTTGTCTGCGAACGGATCGTGGAGAACATTTTCACTATCGGCGACGATGAAGCAAAGCCGGTCGAACAGTTCGATGGGGACACGATCTATGCCGTCTTTATCTATATGACCGGACAGTACGACGGCCCGGGAAAAATCGTCGAGCTCCAGAAAAACTATGTAAAGATAATATTCAAGAATTAGGAGAAAGCAATGTCCGGCGAACTCGATAAAGCACGCGTCCTCATGGAAGCCCTGCCGTACTTCAGGGAATTCTACGGCAGTACGGTAGTGGTCAAATACGGCGGAAGCGCGATGGATGACGAAAAGCTGAAAGAGAAAGTGATCCTCGACTTCATCCTGATGAAGCTCGTGGGAATCAACCTTGTGGTGGTGCACGGCGGCGGGCCGCATATCACCGGAATGATGCAGAAGCTCGGCAAGGAAGCGGTCTTTATCGACGGGCACCGTGTGACGGACGACGAGACGATGGAGATCACTGAAATGGTGCTGAGCGGTTTAATAAACAAACATATTGTATCGCTCATTAATAGAAACGGCGGCAAGGCGGTCGGGATTTCCGGCAAGGACGCCAAACTGATCGAAGCGACGAAGAAGGCCGGCGAGGAGAACCGCGACCTCGGACAGGTCGGCGAAATCAGCCGTGTCAATCCGGGACTGCTCGAGACATTAACCCGCGACGGGTTTATCCCGGTGATCTCCCCGGTGGCTTACGGCGCGGTGGACGGCCGGACTTACAATATTAACGCCGATACGGCGGCGGCGCATATCGCGGCCGCGCTCAAGGCCAGACGCGTGATCTATATGACCGACGTCAAGGGGCTGTACGCGGAGTACGGCGACGAGAAGACTTTCCTTGAAAGCGTGGATGAGAAGAGAATCGCGGAATTGCAGGCCGCCGGGAAGATCGGCGCGGGCATGATCCCGAAGATCGACGCCGCGCTCTATTGCCTCAAGAACGGCGCCGAGAAGGTGCACTATATCGACGGCCGCGTGGAGCATTCGCTCCTCCTGGAACTATTCACCGATTCCGGTGTCGGGACTGAGATCAAGCTCTGACCGGACTATTCCCCGACACTGTACCCGTTTTCTTTATAGACCGTTGACGGCCGGACATAGAACTCCTTCGAGAAAACGCTCCGGTTGCCGTTCGCGTCGACCGACTTGATCGCGATAAAATAAGGGGTCTCGTTCATCATTCCGGTCAGGGTAAAATCGAACGTCTTGAGCTTTCCGCTCTGCTTGTACGGCACGAAGACCGGCGATTTCCCGGAGAACGAGTCGTCGCAGATATAGTTCTTTTCGTGGGTGCCGTAATAAATTTCGTATCCGGCCACGTCTTCCTCGACCGAGGGCATCCATGTCACCTTCACCGACCCATTACCGGGTACCGCCGAGATCAGGATCGGCGGCTGGGGCGAATCGTCCATCGAGTAGCTGAGCTTGATCGAATCGATAGAAAGCACTTTCTGGTTGTCCTCGTAGGGATAGACCAGTATCTTGAACTGGATGTATTTTCCCTTCGCGTACTCGGCGGGAAAAACATCGGTGTTATTCTGAACATATACCCATTCGAGAACGGGGTCGCCCGGAAGAAAATAGGACGACGATATCCGGTAGGCGAACTTGACATGCGAGAGGTCGGGGACGCTTGTGCCGAAGACGATCTTCTTCAGCGTCGCGATATTCTCCGTCATTTTGTACACGTCCGTGATCAGAATTCCGGGATTGTTATCGAAACGGTTCATGTTGAAATAGTCGAGCGCGATGGAACTGATCTTGAGGTCGTCGAGCGAGAAGAAGGCGTTCTTACCGATCACAAGCGGCGTGGACAGTTCGTCCTTGACATAAGGGTTGTAGATCGGCGACAGAACCTTACCGTCGGTCGTCACCCATTTCACCTGCTGTTCGATACCGTTCTTGTACGTCGATATCTGCCCGTTCATGATGTTGTAAGAGATCGCGTGGTGCTCCCATTTATGCAGGATCACCTGTTCCTCTTCCTCGATCTGGAGCGAGTAGGGTTCGTTATCGATAGACCAGAAGAAGTTATTGAAGCTGTAGATGACTTTCTTATTCTTGACATAGATCGAGTAGCCGTAGGTGTTCTTGTCCCATTCGTCCGACGGGTTATAGCCGAGGTACTTAATGACGTACTGGTTGTCGAAGCCTTTGTAGAGATAGAGCCAGAACTCGATGGTGAAGCTCCCGGGGATTTTGCCCGGCGAGAACATGGACGTCCCGAACGGCAGCAGCGAGATGTGGTGCTCGTTGAAGTAGAACTTGCCGGAGTTCTTACCGCTCGTATTCTCGTAGGGGTTGGTTTCGTACTCCGAGGCGATCACCTTGTAGTTCGGCAGGTTTTGTAACGGCTTCTCGAAGTCGAGGTAGAGATCGAGGAACTCGCTATTCGTGACCTTGGTCTCTTTCAGGATATAGACCCGGTTCCCGGCCTTCACGGACTGGACGAGGTTTTCGAGGGTGTAGACCTTCCAAGCTTTATCCGAGATAGTCAGTTCCTTGATAAACTCGAACTCGTTATACGCAAAAAGCTTTCCCGCGAAGAGGAAAAATAATAAAAACACTGCAAGGTTTCTCATTGTATAGTCTCCCGTTAAAAAGATACTATACTTATTTTCGGAAGATTTCGCGGATGGTTGAATCGCGGGCAATCGGAAATTCGTTTGCGTTTCGAAAAAAAGAGGGGTATAATGATAAGGGTGGTTCAAAAAACATTTGGCATTGATAACATGAGATTTTTAACTTTTTTACACGCCCAATGGTCACTTCCCTGTCCCGCATTCTGATCTTTTAATATGTACTGCGGGATATTAAAAGCGACCATTTTAGATAAAAGAGCGGGGGATTATATGAAAGAAAGGATGAAAAAGTGGTATGCGGCGCTGATCGGCTTCTTTTTCGGCTCGTGCTCCAGTATCCTGCCGGTCGCCGCGTACATGGGACCAGTCACTACCGGCATCGACGGCCATGTCAGGGACTCGGCGACGTCGAACGCGATCGAGGGTATCCGCGCCCAGCTTGTGGTCAATAACTATACCAACACGACGGTCACGGGTGCCGACGGCTCGTTCGGCTTCGAATCGCATTACACGAACACGAGGCTGATCATGAGCGATATCGACGGCACGAACAACGGGGCATATATCGGCACGAACTTCTTCTATTATATCCCTGCGGCAAATTTTCCCGGTTCGGTCACTATCGAGATTTATTTAAAGAAGACGAATTAATTGTACAACAATGACTGAGTAGAGGCGGCCGGACGATGAGGAATGCGATTGCGGTATTCGGATTGGCCATTATGCTCTCGGTTGCGGTCTGCCTTACCGCGTGCGGCGGGAATCAGGTAATCTACGCCGATCCGTATTTCAGTATCCGGGTCGACGGCAAGGTTGTCGACGCCGCGACGTCACAGCCGCTCGAGGGAATACGCCTCGAACTGATCTGGAAGGGTATGACGAATATGACGATGACGGCGAAGGACGGCTCGTATGCTCTCGACGCCGGGTATGCGCAGGAAGCGGCGCTGATCGTATCGGACGGCACGGGGAAGTATATAACCGCGAACATCCCGCTCGATTTCCCGATGGTTAAATATGTCGCGGCGACGAATCTGGAGATCAAGCTCACGAAGGGTAAAT
>MIBE01000047.1 GCA_001829415.1 Spirochaetes bacterium GWF1_51_8 | reverse complement strand
GCACAACGAGATCACGGGAGAGATCGCCCAATCTCTGCGGGATAAGCTCTGGAACGAGCTTTTCAGTAAACCGCAGGCGAGTCTCAGCTCGTCGCCATTACCGAAAAAGTACGGATGGGGCCTGCATTTCAACGAAGAAGGAAAAATCGGACTTGTGGCGCGGGGATCGGACGAATACAAGAAGTATGAGTCGAACGAGGCCGGGGATGTCAAACTGATCCCGGCAGCCGGGATTCGCGGGAAATAGGCTCTACTCCAATTTCGGGTTCTGTTTCGCCGGGAAAATCACTCCCTTAATACTGCCGTTGTCCGCTTTAATACTGACAAGCTGTTTCATCACGCTGAAGTTAAAGTAAAACACAACCATGTTTTTCATCTTGCCCTTGCACCGGATCACGAAGGGGTATTCCTGATTGGTGAACGCTTCGTAGGGGATGCTGTTTTCATCGAGCAGAGACAGGACGTTTTTATACTGTTCCCGGATATCGAAGTTGAGCTTATGCAGGGTACTTTTATCGGCCTCTAAAAGCTCGAGATCGATGGTGATGGTGCTTTTTAATAGCCCCGCGCTGTTCAGGACAATCATCACGATTGCCATAACCACCGAGGCGATAATAGGAACAATTACCTTTGTTTTCATAATCCGCTCCTCCTGAAATCGCATCCGGAATACTATATTGTTTCCGCGTTGTAAAGAAATACTCTATGATTACTTTTTATATAGCAGTCTATTCTATCATCCACTGTTTTCAGTTTGAAGAAACCTGTTTCTAACTTTGAACTATTTTCCCGATCTAATTATAATACATGCGAGAGGACAAAATGGGAATAATCAATACGATACTTGAACTTCGAAACCCGAAAAAGCCCGAACTCGAACCCTTGAAGGTATCCGCGCTCGCCGATACCGGATCGGTATACCTCTGTATACCGTCGCATATCGCCGTGCAGTTGGAACTCGAAACGGTAACCGAGAAGGAAGTGACTCTCGCTGACGGTACGAGTAAGCTTGTTCCCTACGCCGGGCCGGTTGAAATCCGTTTCAAGAACCGTATCGGTTTCGCGGGAGCGCTGGTGATGGGCGATCAGGTGCTTTTGGGCGCTATTCCGATGGAAGATATGGATCTTGTTCTCGTCCCGAAAACCCGTACCGTCGATGTCAACCCCGACAGCCCTAACGTCGCGCGGGGAGTGTGCAAGAGAAACTCCTAGTAAAAACATCCCTGTTTTTAGGTATTACTCCACTTTCGTGTTGAATACCGTGATCGGGAAAATCTGCCCCTTGGCAGTGCCGTTATCCGCCTCCAACCTTATAAAGTGCCCGAACCTGCTGAAAACAATATCGAAGACGACAGGATTTTTTAATTTGCCTTTCGCCCGGATTACGAAATAGCCGTCTTCATTGGTGAACGCATGGAACGCGATATTGTTCGACCCGAAGTTTTTGAGAGTAGGTTCGTAATGGTTTTTCTGGCAGAAGTTAAAGGTGTGAAGCGCCGTCTGATCCGTTTCATAGAGATCGATATCGATACTCGCCGAAGGCTTCGCGATCCCGGAATCCATCAGGAAATACAGCCCCGCCGCAAAAACCGCCGCGGCGATGACCATGACGACATTTTTTGTCTTCACTCCACGCGCCTCCGCAAATATTAAAACTCTTTTCACTTCGACAGCATATCCTGTTTCAGAAAATTATTCAAACTTCCAGTAGACAACAGTTACTGCAATATAAGATTATCAGATTCTTCAGGCAAATTGATGCAGTAATAATCTTAAATCCTCTTTCCGTGTTGACTAAAAGGAGATAAACAGTATATAATGCTTAGTATTAAAGCAAAACGGGGGCGATAAAATATGGACTTTTTTAAGTACGGAAGAGGCGATTTCTTTGGTATTATCATCCCGGGAATGTTTCTGCTTTCAAATCTTCTCTTTCTTTATCAGCCGGAAATATCGCAGATGCTACAAACTCTTTTTAGTGCGGAGGCTGGGCAATCAGGAATAGCCCGGGTGACGTCTGACAACGTGATAGTATATGCTCTCTATTTTGCTCTTAGTTATGCAATCGGATTCGCCATTCGTTTTATCAGCCCCAATTATCTTAATAAACTCTCGTCGTTTCTGGGAATGTTTTTTATTCCAATAAAAGCAATTTTTAACGGGAATAGCCCTGAGAATACGATTGAAACTGTCGTAGAAGACTACCCTTATATGAACTATAACGTTTATACCCATTTTAGATATATTCCCGATAAGGTAGCGAAATTTTATCGAAAAATTTTAAAAACAGACTTTAAGGGTAAAATTAGAAAAATGAATAATCGTGAATTTATCAATTTCTGTAAAGACAATATTATTTCAAGATTTCCTGAGAATAGGGCGGAAATTCTTTTTTATGAAGGGACGGTCAGATTCTTATCGGGAATATGCTACTCGTTCATCATCTGCGCTTTATTATACTATTTCAGAGGATGTCCTTCGTATTTCAATATTAACGTAATTAATCTATATTTATTGCTATTGATCGCGCTGGTAATCCCTTTTAATCACTTCAGGCATAAAGAAGTAATTACAATCATGAATATTTATTATTCTATTAGGAAGGATGCTGATAAAAAATAGACCGGAATTCATCATCCGAAATCACCCGTTTTCAATCTGATTTGCCGGGTGCTCTAATTCCTGTTACGGCATAAATCTATAATCCTTTTTCACCGCAACTCCACTGCGTATTAACTTTTTGTTTCTCCGAATCTTGTTTTCCAAATTTTTGACCAAAAGACGGTTCCGCGCTACAATATACATCCGCGAATTACGCGGGTAACGTTTCGGAGGGTAAGAAATTGGATATATTAGGCATAGTCATCGCGATACTCGTACTCGGCGTTCTTGTGACAGTGCACGAGCTCGGCCATTTTATCATGGCGAAAATCTCCGGTATCGGAGTGGACACGTTCTCGATCGGTTTCGGTAAGGAGCTGGTCTCGTGGAAATGGGGCGAGACGAAGTTCCGTCTGGCGCTCATCCCGCTCGGCGGGTACTGCAAGATGCGCGGCGAAGAAACGAAAGACCGCGGTCCCGGCGACCCGAAGAAGAAAGAAGAGACGCCCGAAGCTCCGGCGGTGAAGGACCCCAAGGCGATGTACAACCGTCCGCCATGGGCGCGTATCCTCGCGATCCTCGGAGGGTCGTTCTTCAACTACTTCTTCGCTATCCTTGTGTTCTTCTGCCTGTTCCTTTTCGGCTATAAGGAAGAAGTGATCGTGCCGAAAGTCGCGGTAGTCCAGCAGACCGCCGATGGCGAACTGACCCCGGCATTCAAGGCAGGGCTCACTAACGGCGACGTCATCCTGACAATCAACGGTAAAACAACCGGACAGTATACGGATATTATGCAGACAGTCATGCTCGGCGCGAAGGAAGAGCTCGTGATAGTATACCTGCGCGGCGATGTCACCAACACTACGAAGGTCACGCCGATCCTCAGCGAACAGTCCGGCGCCGGGTTTATCGGCATCGAACCCTATACCGACCCAGCCGAACCCGTGATCGGCAAGCTTCTTGAGAAACGGCCCGCTATCGCCGCCGGCCTCAAAGAAGGCGACCGTATCCTCGCGGTCAACGGGATCGAAGTCAAGCTCTACGAAGACCTGACAAAAGAGATCAAGGCCAATCCCAATAAAGAAGTCGTATTCAAAATCCAGCGCGGCGAAGAGGTGTTCGAGAAGACGATCAAGCTCGACTCGATCATGCTGACCAACAAGTTCGGCACGAACCTTATTATCGAAGAAGCCGGTCTCCTCGGCATCTACCCGTTAGTCAAGTACGAGACGACCGAAAAAGAAGTCCGCGCCGATAACATCTTCCACGCGTTCGCGATGGGCTTCATGGAAGCGAACAACTCGCTCGTGAAGGTCTGGGACGGCCTCGTCGTCATGTTCAAGGGTAAAATCGACGTCCAGAAGAACATCTCCGGCCCGTTAAGGATCATCAAGCTCACCAGCGATATCGCCACCAAGACGACGTTCGTGAAGCTGATGCAGTTCATGGCGATGATCGCGGTCGCGCTCGCGTTCTTCAACCTGCTCCCGTTGCCGGGACTCGACGGCGGAACGTTCCTGATCAACCTTTTCGAAATGGTCACGAAGATCAAACCAAGCGAAAAAGTCCTCACCGTCATCGAATATATCGGGCTCTTCTTTATCATCTCGCTCGCGGCGATCGTGTTTATTAACGATATCGTAAACCTGTTGAGGGGCGCATAGTGCCACCCGCTCCCAAGCGGAAATTCCGTATCGCGGTACTGGTCTCCGGACGAGGCTCGAACCTCCAGGCGATCCACCGCGCTATCCAAAAGAAACTCTTCGACGGCGAGATCGTGCTCGTAGTCTGCGACAGACCCGACGCGGGCGCGCTCGAGTTCTGCCGGAAGAACCGTATCCCCGCGAAGTACATCGCGCCGGGCGAGTTCAAGACCAAGCTCGAAGGCCCCGCCGAAGAGACGTATATCGCCGAGCTCCGCGCAGTCCGCCCCGACCTCATCGTCCTCGCGGGCTTTATGCGTGTGGTCAAGCCCCTTTTCATCCGGGCGTTCGAGAACCGTATCATCAACATCCACCCGTCGCTCCTCCCCAAATACCCCGGCCTGCACACCCACGCCCGCGCGATCGAGGCCGGCGACAAAGAAACCGGCTGTACCGTGCATTTCGTCAACGAGGTGATCGACGGCGGCAAACGTATTATGCAGGCAAGAGTCCCGATCAGTCCGGGCGACACCGAGGACGCCCTTTCCGCGCGCGTGCTGAAAGAGGAGCATCAGGTCCTCCCGTCGGTGATCAAGATGTTCGCCGAGGGTAAGATCGACTACGCAAACTGGCCGAACGAGCCGGTGGTTTGGAGCGGCGCGACTCACAGGACGTGAGAAGCCCCGCAGGCAAACGGATTTGCAGGAGCGGGGCTCGATACACTGTTCGGCAAGCTCACAGCTACTCGACGACCGGGCTGAATGTTATACCCCATTTTACCGCAGAGGCGCGGAGTACGCAGAGGGGGAAGTGGAATGTTATACCCCGCCTCGGCTACGTCCCCGCCTCACGGCGAGGACTGACTCGACGACCATGCTGAATTGACAGATCACCCATCGAGAATTATCATTCTTCCTTGACAAATCCCAAAAAGCGTATTACATTGTAATACGAGGTGAAAATATGTCGCAAAGCATTACCATAAAGATTCCCGAGGAATGGTACGAGGAACTAAAATCGATCAGCCGCAAAGAGGGCAAGCCTCAAAGCGAACTGGTACGCGAATCGCTCAAACAGTACTTGTCTCTACAAAAGTTCCGTGACCTGCGGAAGAAGTCGCTCCCGTTCGCGGAAGCCGAGGGTATCCTGACCGACGAGGACGTGTTCCGGATCATGAAATGAAGCTCCTGCTCGATTCCAATGTCATCGTGGCGGCATTCGCCTCACGCGGGCTTTGCCAGAGCCTTTTCGAACTCTGTGTCAAGCGTCATGAAATCGTCCTCTGCGAACAAATCCTTTCCGAAGTCGAACGTGTCCTCACCCGGAAGATCAAACTCCCCGCAGGATACTCCGCCGAGATCGCGGCTTACCTCCGTGAGACCTGCGATGTCCTTCCCGACGTCATCCCATCAAAATCGATTTGCGCCGATCCGACAGACGATTCCATTATCGAATTCGCCGCCGGTCAGAAGGCGGAATATTTGATCACGGGCGACTCCGCGATGCTGGAAGCGGGTGAGTACGGCGGAGTGAAGATCGTTTCCCCGCGCGGGTTTTGGGAGATCGAGGCTGAAAGGTAACTTCCCGGCTCCACTCGGTGACTCTTCGGCAAGCTCATAGCTACTCGACGACCGGGCTGAATGTTAGCCCCCCCCTCGCCTTCGCTCGGTGACCGTTCGGCTCCGTCCCCGCCTCACAGTGAGGACTGAACCTCGACTTCGCTCGGTGACCGTTCGGCTCCGTCCCCGCCTCACAGTGAGGACTGACTCGACGACCATGCTGAATTGACAGATTGAATGAGATTTATTATAATTACTCAGAGGTAACCAATATGAGTAGATTTATCGATCATGTCGATGAAAGTACAAGAGCCGATGCGGCTGAGTTTGTAAAAATGATCGAAGATGGTACAATAAAAAAACGAATCCTTACAAATCAGTCGGACGATTATTCTCTCGAATCCGCATATAAGAATTTTCAAAAAGTTGCAGGCGCTTCCGAAATCAAGAAATTAATGAAGGATTTCTGATTTGGCGGATATATACTCCGGAAACAATGAAACTTATCAATCATTAGTCGACACTTTTGGGCGGGAAAGAATAGAAGACCGATATTCTTTTCTTTTTCTTACAGCAAATGAATTCCTAGGACTGAATGAGATTAATGTATTTTTTCAGGTATCTAAGAATTTGATTCGTGAGATTCTAATCGATTATTTCTCAGATATCCTACGTTTGAAAGATTTTCATGACATTGAACGAATAAATCCGATTAAAGTTGCGGCCTACACCGCTTACTGGGTTTGGAGACGACATCCTATTCAGCAAATCGCTGAATTTCCAATCGATACTCTTAAGAATGCACCTTTTCTTTCAATTATTAACGAGTGGTATGCCTTTGACTTGATGATTTCAATGATGTATAACAAAGAGATCCCTTTCTTACTCGCTGCCGAAGAACTAAAGACTTGGAATGATTTCGCGAAAAATATTGTCTATTCTTTAACATATCGTACAATTACGCCTCATTATCTCGAAAGCGCGCTTACAGCACTTCGCGCTCGAAATTGTTTCGCCGAACTCTGATCTACGCTTTGTCTATTCAAATGTATGATTACCTTTTCCCCGCGCGGGTTTTGGGAGATCGAAGCTGAAAGGTATCTTCTCGCTACGCTCGATTTCTGTTCAACTCCGCCCCCGCTTCGCGAGGACAAGCCCCAATGGAATGTATTATCCATGGAGGGTCAAAAGGGGAAATGAATCTGAAACTCCTCTCATCTTGGTATAAATATTCATTAAATGATTGGTAGCGTAACAAAGACGGGACCTGTATAAATAAAAGAGGCTTTTCATCCGATTCTTA
>MIBE01000046.1:40424-40691 GCA_001829415.1 Spirochaetes bacterium GWF1_51_8 | reverse complement strand
AAGGCAGGCAAGCTCACCATGACGCCTCGCAATGACAAAATGAGTTTGTCATCAAGCGCCCGCGCGGAGGCACGCCTTCGCGCAGTATAGCTACTCCTGTTCGGCCCTGGTAATATCCGCGCCGAGGGATTTAAGTTTCTGCTCGAAGCATTCGTAGCCCCGGTCTATGTGGTAGATACGCAGGACTTCGCTCAGGCCGCGCGCGACTAACGCCGACACGACGAGCCCCGCGCCCGCGCGGAGGTCGGACGCCATCACCGACGCGCC
>MIBE01000046.1:0-40401 GCA_001829415.1 Spirochaetes bacterium GWF1_51_8 | reverse complement strand
TGACGGCGGTCATGCCGTCGACCTGGATATCCGCGCCGAGACGGTTCATTTCCGCGGCATGGGTGAAACGGTCGGGGAAGATGTTTTCCTTGATTACGCTGATCCCGTCGCAGAGCGAGGCCATCGCCATGATCTGAGCCTGGAGATCGGTCGGGAAGAACGGATAGGGCTTTGTTTCGATCTGGACGGGTTTCGACGGCCCGCCTATCGCGATCATCTCGGTCTCCGAAAGGAGTTCGAACTCCATCCCGGCCTCGGAAAACTTCTCGATCGGGTAATCGAGATGGTGGATATCGAGATCTTTGATATGAATTCTGCTTCCGGTGACACCCGCGGCCGCGATAAACGTCCCTGCCTCGATCCGGTCGGGAATGACCGTGAACTCGGCGCCGTTCAGCCGTTCGACGCCCTCGATCTCGATCGAGGTGGTGCCGAGCCCTTTCACCTTCGCACCCATCCTGTTCAGGAACTCGCCGAGCGCTTCGACTTCCGGTTCCGCCGCCGCTCCTTCTATAACTGTAATACCCTTGGCGAGCGCCGCCGCCATCATGACGTTTTCGGTCGCGAGGACGCTGGGGCCGTGAGTGCCGAGCAGGTTCATCCGTTTACCGGTCAGTTCCTTCGCCTGCGCCCAGATATACCCGTGCTGGACCAGCATTTCGGTGCCGAGCTCTTCCATCCCGCGGATATGGATATCGATCGGACGCGGGCCGATTGCGCATCCGCCGGGGAAGGATATCTTCGCCTGCCCCCGCCGCGCGAGTAACGGCCCCATCACCGCGATGGACGCGCGCATCTTTCGGACTATATCGTAGGGAGCCTCGTAGGGTGTGTTGTCGATTTCGGTGATCTTCACCGTGTTCTTCCCGATCCATTCGGTCTTCTTGCCGAGCTTGTCGAGGAGAAGGAGCATCATCCGGATATCCGCGAGATCGGGGATATTGTGAAGGACGACGTCTTCGCCTGTGAGAATAGTCGCCGCGAGAATAGGAAGCGAGGCGTTCTTCGACCCGCTGATCCTGACTTCACCGCTCAGACGGTTTCCGCCCTGAATCAAATACTTATGCATTATTTCCTCTCAATTTGTTTTATCTATTTAAACCACATTCTTACCGCGATCATGACAAGGAACACCGCGAAAACGCGCCTGAGGGTTAACGGGTCGATCTTCAGGGCGAACTTGGAGCCGATATACCCGCCGACGAAAAAGAAGGCCGCCATGATAAGCGCGGCGCGCAGGTCGACGAACCCCTCACGGTTATACTCGAGCGCGGCCAAAAGGCCGATGGGCGGCACCATCATCATGAGCGTAGTCCCCTGTGCAAGGCGCTGATCGAAGCCGTAGAACATCACGAGCGCCGGGATCACGAAAACCGCGCCGCCGACCCCGAGCATTCCGCTCAATACTCCCGCACCCAAACCGAGCGCGACAAATCCGATTATCTGGATGACCATATTACCTCCGAACAAACGGGCAATCCGGTTCCCGGCCTTCCGAACTCCCTTTCACGGGTATCACACGGAAAAGAGAGGCTATATTTTAAAGGAGAAAACGATTTCTGTAAAATAGAGGGATATTAATAATAATCTCCCTCATTTTCTTGAATTTTAATGAACGCAATGATAAACTGAGATTGAGCATTCGAGTAATTTTTTTAGGAGGAATTTCGGATGAAAAAGTCTATTCTCGTTTTAGGTATGTTTGTGTTAGTAGGAATGATGATGTCTTGCGGCGGTGGCGGAAATACCGGCGGTACGACCGTAGTGCCGGATACCCCCAAGAAAGCCGACAAGATCGAATTCTATGTGATCCAGCAGAGTAAGACTCCTGCTCCCGAATGGGCCAGCAGCGATGAAGCTTGGAGCGAAGGCGCCGAAGGCGGAAAGAAGTTTGTGTATCTTCGTGTCGAAGCTGAAGATCCCCAGAAAGAAACCGCTAAGCTCTTAGCTCAGGGTCAGAAGATCGCCCAGATGGCTGATGCGATCAAACAGCTTGCCACCCACGAGTTCGCGAAAGTGACCGAAGGTATGGCCGGCGAAGGCGCGGGTCTCGAAACCTACGTTTATGACGCAGTAGCCGCTGTTTCCAAGAATGTCGATACTTCCGGAGCTCTGGAAGCCGGCACCTACTGGGAATATATCCAGGAGATCAAGGGCGCTCAGGATAAGACCTACTATCGCTACATCATCCGCTTCAAAATCGACTATGATAAGTTCATGGCCGCGATGAAGAATGCATGGGGCCAGCAGGTCAAGGCTCTCAATCCCGAGCTCAAAGAGAAGGGACAGAACATGCTCAACGCTATCAACAACGCACAGTAAATTCGAATGCTTATCTCGGCCCCGCTTCGGCGGGGCTTTTTTGTATCGAATTTTACTTGAATTTATTATTCAATAATGATACACTAAAGTTGATAAATGAAAATAATAACCTATTCATAGGAGGAATGAAATGAAGAGAACACTTGGTCTTACAATGTCGGCGATGTTTTTAGTGAGTTTAATTTCCTGCGGCGGGGGCGCCCCTGCGGTAGTACAGCCTGTCGAGCCCGACGGACCTAAGGCTCCGAAGATCGAAAGAGTCGTGATTAAGCAGAGCAAGACTCCTACTCCGGATTGGGCCGCGAGCGATACAATGTGGCAGGAAGGTTCGGAAGGCGGAAAGGTGTGGGTGTATCTCCGTGTCGAAGCCGAAGACCCCAACAAAGATACCGCTAAGCTTTTGGCTGACGGCCAGAAGATCGCCCAGATGGCCGATGCGATCAAACAGCTTGCCACCCACGAGTTCGCGAAAGTGACCGAAGGGATGGCCGGCGAAGGCGCGGGTCTCGAAACCTACGTGTTTGACGCAGTAGCCGCTGTTTCCAAGAATGTCAAGACCGGCGGCGCTCTCAATGCCGGCGAATACTGGGAATATGTACAAGAGATCAAGGGCAGCGAAGAAAAGACCTTCTATCGCTACGTTCTCCGCTTTAAAATCGACTACAATGCATTCAAGAAAGCGATGCAGGACGCTTGGAACGAACAGGTCAATAAGGTAAAAGAAGTCAATCCCGAGCTCAAGGACAAAGGCCAGCAGATGACTGACGCTATCAACAATGCGGAGCCCGAATTGACCGCTCAGGACGAAGTAAAGTAAAAGTTTCATTAGTGTAATAATTTCGGGAACCCGGATAGGTTCGAGGATGTGGATTATCCTATAAAAACGAACTTTGAAAGGTTCCCTTTTTTTAGTAGGAGTAAAATGATGAAAATTGTAATTTCTCTCATGTTCATGCTGACGATGGGCGCAGCGTTATATGCCGACGAAGTCGTGCTTACCTCGTCCGCGGACACCGTCCCGAAATGGGTGGCCGAGACCAACCAGTGGACGATGGTCACGAATAAAAAAGTGGTGACCGTCTATTTTAAAGCCGGCGGTACCGCGGATACAGTGAAAAATGCTGAAATGGTGGCCAAGGCGGAATCGATAGGGATACTCGCGCAACATATAAAAAGCATCGTGCATTACGAGTTCGAAATCTCGTTGAAAGTGGTCGACGGGAAGTTCGAACCGTACATCAAGAGCACGATGTCGGCCGTATCGAAGAATATCGACATATCCGGGATGAAAAAAGTGGATACGTATTGGGAGCTTGTACAGGACGCGCAGAGCAAGAAGAAGTACTATTCATACTATGTGCTCAGTTCAATCGATTATAAAGACCTCAGGAAGAGCATGATTGACGCGTGGTCAAAAGAACTTGACTCGATGGATCCGGAATTGAAGAAAAAGGCTGAAGATATCCTGAAGAAACTGGAAGGCAAATAGCCGGATTTGCGGGATAGATAACGGGAAGCGGTGCGCTTCCCGTTTTTTTACGCACGCTGTTTTTTCATAGGGAGACAGGACATAAAATCCGCCGGACACAGGGCACGAGCGGACATTACCGCACAAAAGGGCACAAAAAAGAGTGTTTCGCACATTGTAGTAATAAACAGATAATATGTGAGTTTATGTTAAATTATTTCTATCGCTGATTATTCGCGTTACTTGATAATAATTTATATCACATCGTGTCTGGAAAAAATAACCGCGAAATTCAAAAAAAGACTTGGCTTTTTTTTCCATGCTAATTATAATATTCCTATCTTAATAATGCGGCCGGCTCGTTTGCAGTTTCGGGAGGGGAATATGGAGGACTTAGTAAAAGACTTAGTCCGTTCCAAGCGTTTACAGGACCAGGTCGCATTTGTGAAAAAGCGGGACGGACGGGTAGTAGAGTTCGATCCCGCGAAAATCGCAACCGCAATCAATAAGGCGTTCGAGGCGTGCGGCGAAGGCAACTACAACCAGGCGTGGGATATCACCGCGATTGTTGTCAGTAAGCTTGCCGCGAAGGTCGTGGAGATCGAGCATATTCAGGACCAGGTCGAAGAGACCCTGATGAATATGGGTTTCCGGATGGCCGCCAAGAGCTACATTCTTTACCGCGCGAAACGCGCGGAAACCCGCAATATCAGCAAGACTCTTTCCGAGAGCATGAACATTGTCGAGGACTATGTCAATCTCCGCGACTGGCGTATCAACGAGAACAGCAACATGAGCTATTCGCTCCAGGGGCTGAACTCGCATATCTCGTCGAGTATCACAGCGAACTACTGGCTCTCGAAAATATACACGCCCGAGATCGGCGAAGCTCACCGGAGCGGCGCGATGCATATCCACGACCTCGGATCGCTTTCCGCGTACTGTGTCGGATGGGACCTCGAACAGCTCCTGATGCAGGGGTTCGGCGGAGTTCCCGGCAAGATCGAGAGCAAGCCCGCGAAGCATTTCCGCGCGCTTCTCGGTCAGATCGTCAACTTTTTCTACACCCTTCAAGGCGAAGCCGCGGGCGCTCAGGCGTTCGCGAACTTCGATACATTGATTGCTCCGTTCGTACGGAAGGACAAAATGTCCTACGAGGAAGTGAAGCAGGCGATGCAGGAATTTATCTTCAACCTGAACGTCCCGACCCGCACCGGCTTCCAGACCCCGTTCACGAACCTGACGTTCGACCTCGTCGTGCCGAGCTACCTGAAAGATAAGGCCGTTATTATCGGCGGCGAGATGAAGGACGAGGTTTACGGCGATTATCAGGCCGAGATGGAAATGATCAACCGGGCGTTCGCGGAAGTAATGCTCCAGGGTGACGGCAGTAACCGTCCGTTCACCTTCCCGATCCCGACCTACAATATCACGAAAAAGTTCGATTGGAACAACCCGGCCTTCACACCGATCTGGGAAATGACCGCGAAGTACGGAACGCCCTATTTCAGCAACTTCATCAATTCCGACATGAGCGAAGAGGACGCGCGCAGTATGTGCTGCCGTCTGCGTCTCGACAACCGCGAGGTTAGGAACCAGCTCAATAAAAAATCGATCATCGATATCGCGAAACCGGAAAGCGGCGTCCGCAGGGGCGGGATTTTCGCCGCCAACCCGATGACCGGATCGATCGGCGTCGTCACGATCAACCTGCCGCGTATCGCGTACCAGGCCGAGAGCGAGGATCACTTCTTCGAGATACTCCGCGCGCAGATGCAGATCGCGAAGACTTCCCTCGAAATAAAACGTAAAGTGGTCGAAGACCTGACCGACAGGGGGCTTTACCCATACAGCCGGATTTACCTCGGCGATATCAAGAAGAAGAGCGGCAACTATTGGACGAACCATTTCGCGACGATCGGGCTGATCGGGATGAACGAAGCGGTGATGAACATGAAGCATGTCCCGTACCGCCAGAAAGAAGGGCGCCAGTTCGGTGAAAAGGTGCTCGATTTCATGATCGGAGTGCTGGAAGAGTTTAAGGAAGAGACCGGCAACCTTTACAACCTCGAGGCGTCGCCCGCCGAAGGCGCGAGCTACCGTTTGGCTAAGGCCGATAGGAAGCGTTATCCCGACGTCCTGTCCTCGGGCACCGACGAAGTCCCGTATTATACAAATTCCGTTCATCTTCCCGTAAATGATACCGATGATATATTCGAGCTCTTGGATCATCAGGACGGGATGCAGTCGAAGTTTACCGGCGGGACGGTTGTTCATGTCTTTCTCGGGGAACGTGTCGAAAATCCGGAGATGATCGCGAATATCGTGAAAACGATCGCGAGCAACTATCACCTTCCCTATTTTTCGATCACCCCGACATTCTCGGTCTGCCCCGTGCACGGCTATATTGCGGGCGAACACTGGACATGCCCGTATCCTCATACGGAAGACGACCTGAAAAAATACGGTAAGTATATCGATACGTATTAGAAACAGTCTATTTTCGGATATCAGTCTCTCAGGAGGGGATTTATGGATACCAGCAAAGGGCGTTTGGTGATGCCGACCGAGGTCTATTCGCGCATCGTGGGTTATTACCGTCCCGTACAGAACTGGAACGAGGGCAAAAAGCAGGAGTACGGCGACCGGAATACCTACGAAGGAAAACTGTCCCCGAAGGTGATGGCTTTAGTGTCCTAACTTCGGTTTCGGCGCGGAGTCTCGTCACCCTCTAATGAGCAAGGTGAATTCTTTGCGCGGGCGGTTCCGGGAAGGCATACCCGCTTTCCATCATATCGTAAAACTCATTCAGGAACAATCCTATGTTTAAAGGACTCCAGAAAGTCACATTAATCGACTTTCCGGGTGTAATCGCCGCGACTGTATTTACGGGCGGCTGTAATTTCCGCTGTCCGTGGTGTCACAACTGGGGACTTGTCGATCCGGGGAGTGTCCGGGAAGCGCCGGATATCGAGGAGAGCGAAATCCTCGAATACCTCGACTCGCGCGCGGGTCGGATCGGCGGAGTCTGCGTGACCGGCGGCGAGCCTACCCTTCACGGCATCAAGCTCGTGCCGTTCTTCGAGAAGCTGAAACAACGCGGCCTCAAGGTCAAACTCGACACTAACGGCTACGAGCCGGAGATACTCCAGATGTACATCCGGCGCGGAGTGATCGACTATATCGCGATGGATATCAAAAACACTTTCCAGAAATACGCGCCCACAGCCGGGCTGTCCGGCCTCGACCTGACACGGATCGAGAGATCGATCGCCGTCATCCGCACATCCGGACTTCCGCACACCTTCCGCACCACGGTCGTCCCGGGGATGGTCGATCGGGACGAGATCGGCGAGTTCGAACAGATCGCGGGCGAAACCGTCGTCATCCAGGGCTACCGCGATATTTTACAGGAGATGCTTGTCGAGGCGGAGAGAAGAGGGTAGGGTTTTTAAGGAACGTCATCCCGAGCCTTGCACTGAGCGTAGTCGAAGTATTGCCGAGGAATATTTCTCAGCAAACTTTTTTGGAAAAAAGAATTTCACGCGGAGAACGCAGAGAGGAGACAAAAACCCTATATTGAAGAGAGCTTTTTTCGGGTGTTTTGAAGAATTTTAGGGAATGACCGCAAAGATAAATCCAAGAGAAACCATGACAAATGAATTATATAAAAAACAAGAAGAGATTAAAAACACTAGATTCAGTTTCTAAAAGCGTTCCTTTTAAAATCTCATCCCACTATCGCATTATCGATCAGTCTTGTCGTACCGATATACACTGCTAACGCGATCACGCATTTGCCGTCGATGACGCCCAGTTCTTCCAGCGTCTCCGGGTGCACGACCGACACGTAGTCGATCTTCGCCGACGGGACCTTTTCCGCGATCAGCTTCTTCATCTTCCCGACAATTGCCGGGGCGTCCGTTTCACCGCCGGCGATCAGCTTTTCGCCGTAATCGAGCGTTTCGACAAGCACGAGCGAGTTCTTCCGTTCGGCGGGGGTGAGGTAACGGTTCCTCGAACTCATCGCGAGGCCGTCCGTCTCACGGACTATCGGCATCACGCGGATCTCGGAGGTGAAATTCAGGTCGGCGGCCATCCTGCGGATAATCACGGTCTGCTGGTAATCCTTTTGTCCGAAGTAGGCGCGCGCGGGCTGGACGATATTGAGAAATTTAGCCACTACCGTCGTCACGCCGCGGAAATGGTTCGGGCGCGAGATGCCGCAGAGGTGGTTCGGCAGGAGATCGACCGTGACCCATGTCAGTGTGCCGGCCTGTCCGTACATCTCCTCGGGCGACGGGAAAAACAGGTAATCGCATCCAGCCTGCTCGAGCAGGGATTTATCGTTATCGAACGTGCGCGGATACTGGGCGTAGTCCTCGTTCGGCGCGAACTGCGTCGGGTTGACGAAAATGCTGACCGCCGTGAAATCGTTCTCCGCGCGGGAGTTTTTTACAAGGCTGATATGCCCCTCATGGAGCGCGCCCATTGTCGGGACAAAACCGAGTTTTTTGCCGGAAAGGCAGATATTACGCGAGATTTCGCGGATCTCACGGATTGTTTCGACGACTTGCATAATGGCCTCCGGTTATTCAATTTTCTCATTATTCCAGACCTTACAGCGCAGGCCGTCCGGGGATGTTTCCGCGACGACGAGCGATCCGTTCCTGATATGATAACGGTGCGAAAACTCACCCGTGATGTTCTCCAAGATGAACGGTAATGCCGCGTTCATCACACCGCCGTGGGTAACAGCGAGAATATTTGCGGCCGGGTCAACGTATTCCGCTTTCACTGCATCAAGCCATTCTCTGATACGGGCGATTATGTCATCCAGGCTTTCCCCGCCCGGAACACGGCTTTCCGTCTGCCCATGCGTAAACCAGTCGCGCCAAAGCGCTTCGTTGCGCGCCCAGCTCTCCGAATCGCCTTTATCTTCAAGTTCGCCCACACCGTATTCGGCAAGACGTCGGTCTATCCGGTAGACGGGAAGCCCGTTAATCGTCCTGATGATCTCGGAGGTTTCAATCGCGCGCGGGAGGGGGCTTGTGTAAAAACCATCGAATGCGATCCCGCGGATTTTTTCAGCGGCGTTTTCCGCCTGACCCCGCCCGGTATCGGTCAAACCGTATGGGGAGGTGATATAATTTGAAAGTAAATTTAGCGCGTTGGCCTCGCTTTCGCCGTGACGGATAAAATAGAACTTCAAACCACGCTCCCGTCAGTTTCTATCTTTAACGTATCCCACTGCATGCAATAGAAACCATCCTCTCTTTCCTCGGCGGTCACTATCGCCGTATTGGAGAGCAAGTGATTAAAAGTAAATCCGGGTGTCAGGTTCTTCAGCGCGAACGGGAGGGCGCACATCATGAGCGCCCCATGGGTAACCGCGAGGATGTTGACATCCCGTTTGCCGAACTCCCCGGCGGCCGCGTCCAGCCACTTCCCGAAACGTTCACGGATATCGTAATGGTTCTCCCCTTCGGGATGCCGTTTTTCATATTCGCCCCGGACAAGCCAGTCTTCCCAAAGAGTCTTATGCTCCATCCAGCTTTGCTCGTCTGAGCGCCCCTCGAAGATACCGACATCGAACTCGCGGAGTCCTTCGTCGATACACGGTTCCGGCAGATTGAGCCTGTTCCTGAGGATTTCCGCCGTTCTTAACGCGCGGTAGACCGGGCTTGTGTAAAATCCAGCGAAACTGATCCCGTTCAGCCTCACGGCGAGTTCTTCGGTCTGCGTTCGCCCCTTTTCGGTCAGGTCGTGCTTCACATCCCTGTTCGAGAAGACGCGCTGGATATTTGCCTCGCTTTCGCCGTGACGGATAAAATATATTCTCAAATCAGCCTCTTACTGTGTCAGCGACAGCTTGATCGGGATGAACGGGATCGCGATATTGGTATAGATGTTCGACGTCGCCTCGATCATCGCGAACGAATCGCCCTTGATGATGATATCGATCTTCGGCCCCTTCAGAAGCTCGGATACGTTATCATACGCGGACGACAGGTGCATGACGACTTTAACGGGACTGGTATTCGAGGGCGACATGGAAGTCTCGTTGGAGATTTCACCGTTCATATTGAGCTTAAGCACCCATGCGTCGAACTTGCCCGCGCCGAACGAATCGCTCGAGCCGACGAGGGCGAAGCCTTTATCGAACGAGGCGCACCCGCCGTGGACATAGTCGTAACCCGCGCCGCCGAACGTTTTCTGCCAGACGAGGTCGCCCGCCGAACTCAGCCGCAAAATCCACACGTCGGTCTTGCCGAGGCCGAACGACTCGGTGATCCCCGCGACGATACACCCGTTATCGGCCGTAGCGATGACCACATAGGCGACATCGTTCTTCGGCCCGCCGAAACATTTCTCCCAAACCAGTTCGCCACGTTTGTCTATCTTGATGACCAGCATATCGCTCCTGCCTGTGCCGAACGACCATGTGTATCCCGCGATAATAAAGCCGTCGTCCTTGGTCGCCGCGATACAGTTGGCGTTATCGGTGACCTTGCCGGAATAGTACTTCTCCCAGCGCAAAGTGCCGTCGGGATTGATCTTGATTACCCAGATACCGCTCCCGAACGACCGGGCGTTACCGGCGATCACGAACGAGCCGTCGCGTCCCGCCGCCGCTCCGCCCGCGATATCGCTGTCGCGTCCGCCGAACGTCTTCTGCCAGTTCGTCATCCCGTTCGCGTCGAGCCGGAATAGCCAGTAGTCCTGCAAGCCCGCGCCGAACGAATCGGACGTCGCGCAGACCGCCATTCCGCCGTCGGCGAGGGGGATTACCCCGCTGATCGTATCGCCGAGCTGGCCTTTGTAGATATTTTGCCAGACGGGCAGGGAATTGGAATCGAAACGGGTGAGCCAGAGGTTGTGATGCCCGAAGCCGTAGGAGGTGGTGTCGCCGCCGAGTATGAAGCCGCCGTCCTTGAGAGGTGTGACGGACATACCCTTCTCGAACGCGGGCCCGCCGGTCAGTTTTACCCAGTTGGTCTTGCCGGAGACCTTCAGGTTCAGGAGGATGAGCTCGCTCTTCGCCTTCTTATTGCCGAACGACCAGCTCTCGCCGGCGATCACATAGCTCCCGTCGGCGAGCTGTGCGATTGCGTAGAAACGGTCGTCCTGCGGCCCGCCCACGGAATAAGCCCATTCGTAGCACGCGACCGTCAGCGTCTCGTCGTCGCAGGAGACGATAGATAGGATAGAAACGGAAAACAGGAAAACCGTCAGGAACATCCGCATTTCATTCTCCCGATATGAATAACGATAAACATAGTATAAAGGAAATCCGTCTAAACGCAAGGATTTTTATGATAGGTGGATATAAAGAAATTATTTTATTACGGTATGTTCCGGGGATGAAAATTTCCATCCTTGGGTTTCGAGTTCGGCTTCGGAGTCTTGGATTCTGCCGATAATTCTATCAATATCGAAACCGCATTCCCGGGCGATTCGCTCCCGTGAGGAACGGACTTCATCGACGATGGGGTCACTGTGCATATTAGACCTCCCATGTTGGTTCAATAAGTTCTTCAGGGGTACAAATGATTGGTGTATTATATCCCAAAATTTTATTGTACGCTTTTAAACGGGACTGTATTTGAGCATTAGCGAGGTGTTTACAATTCCATGTAAGTAAAAAATCCATCTGATAATAGACAGCATAAGAAATATGTAAAAAATCAACATTTTGTTTCTCTGAAAAGTGAAATAGTTTTTGGTATTCGAAAAAGAGTGATTTTATATCAGGATGAAACCTCAATAATGGAATGGATTTCATGATATTAAAACGTTCTTGCGCATTTTCCGGATTACCGTTTTTTATTTCATCCAGCACAATTTCAGAAGAAAATAGATGATAATCAAAACGGTTTTCATTCCACCATTCTTGAGTTATCATCTGGTGTCCAAGTATTACGATGTCCCTGTTCGATTTCGAGATCAAATAGCTCGGTATTGTGGTTTCTATATACACACTTTCCATATTAAAAAAGGTGCTTTAGTATCTATAATGCTCCGGCTTGTACGGTCCGTCGGGCGAAACGCCGATATAGTCGGCCTGCTTCTTGCTGAGCTTGGTCAGCTTCACGCCGATTTTCTCGAGATGGAGTCTCGCGACTTCCTCGTCGAGCTGTTTCGACAGGCGGTAAACGTTGGGCTTATAGGTGTCCTTGTTCTTCCAGAGGTCGAGCTGTGCGAGGGTCTGGTTCGTGAACGAGTTCGACATGACGAACGAGGGATGGCCGGTGGCGCATCCGAGGTTCACGAGACGGCCTTCCGCGAGCAGGAAAATCGCATGCCCGTCGGGGAATGTGTACTTGTCGACCTGGGGCTTGATATTGAGCTTCTTGATACCGGGGAAGTCTTCGAGCTGTGTGACCTGAATCTCGTTATCGAAATGTCCGATATTGCAGACGATCGCCTGATCTTTCATCTTCTTCATATGGTCGATCGTGATGACTTCGCAGTTCCCGGTGGTAGTGACATAGATATCGCCTTCGCCGAGAGTGTCTTCGATAGTCGTGACCTCGTAGCCTTCCATCGCGGCCTGAAGCGCGCAGATGGGGTCGATTTCGGTCACGATGACACGTGCGCCCAGCCCGCGGAGCGACTTGGCGGAACCCTTACCCACATCGCCGTATCCGCAGACAACCGCGACCTTACCCGCGATCATCACATCGGTCGCGCGCTTAATCCCGTCGACCAGCGACTCGCGGCACCCGTAAAGATTGTCGAACTTGGACTTGGTCACCGAGTCGTTGACGTTGATTGCCGGTACGAGCAATTCGCCCTTTTCCATCATCTGATACAGACGGTGGACGCCGGTGGTGGTTTCTTCGGAAACACCTTTCCAGTCCTTCACCGTGGCCGTCCATTTATTCGGTTCTTCTTTCAGCATCGTTTCGATCAATTGAAGGATAATCCCTTCTTCTTTACTGCCGGGAGTCCGTTTGATGGAACTCGGATCTTTTTCGGCCTTGTATCCCCAATGGATGAGGAGGGTGATGTCTCCGCCGTCGTCGACAACCAGCTCCGGGCCCTTACCGCCGGGGAAGTTGAGCGCCTGACGTGTGCACCACCAGTATTCTTCGAGGGATTCGCCCTTCCACGCGAACACCGGGATACCGCGTTTCGCGATAGCGGCCGCGGCATGATCCTGTGTCGAGAATATATTACAGCTGCACCAACGGATATCCGCGCCGAGTTCGGCTAACGTCTCTATGAGGACCGCGGTCTGGATCGTCATGTGGAGCGATCCGGAAATACGCACTCCCTTGAGCGGTTTCAGCTTACCGTACTTTTCACGTACCGACATTAAGCCCGGCATTTCTTTTTCCGCGATCTCGATTTCCTTTCTGCCCCATTCCGCCAGTTCGATATCTTTTACTTTGTAATCCATGTTTCTCTCCTGCCGCCTATTCATAATAATAAAGCCTAATATTATAGAGACAAACGTCATATTTTTCAAATTTGAGTTCGATAATAGGGAAAAAGTTTGACAGGCACGAAAAATTCAGGGAATCAACAGCACCCGCCGGAAGAGCTTCTCACATCCTGTGAGGATCGTCCCGCTCCTTGACGTCCTGTCAGCACGGGACTTCTCACATCCTGTGAGTCGCACCCGCAGGATGAATCCCCGTCTCCGCCGCATGAGGCTTCTTTCCCCTTGAGGAGACCGCTCAGCACGGCGGCGGCGCATCCCACTCCGCTTTTTACCTCGAGCGCTCCTGCCGGACAGTTGAGAGCGCAAGCCCCGCATTCCATGCAGTAATTCCGGTTGACGATTACGGCTTTTTTCTCGCGGATATCGAATACCTCGTGAGGGCAGACCTCGACACAGGTTCCGCAGCCGGTACAGCTATTCGCGGATAGCGCGAGGCTTTCGCCGTTTTTCAGGTAGGTGAATTTCATCGGGTTTCTCCTTAGATGACGTTGACAGTCTGTAAAATGCCGAGCGCGAGGCTGGCGGCGCAGAGGACGGCCGCGAACGGCGTGACGATCCGCACTTCCAGTTTGACCCCGGAAAGGGTGGTGAACGTACTCGCGCCGGTGAAGTTCATCGCGAGGAACGCGGAAATCGCGGGGATAGTCAGGAAGTAGATCAGCGATGTCCAGAAGTCCGGCCTGAATATCCAAATCGAAGCCCCCGCCCACAAAAGTCCCGCGATCGAGCCTTTCAGCGAGAACGCCTTGCCCGGAATGAACGGCAGTAACACGGGGACTAACACCGCGCCGGTAATAAGAGCGCCGAGGAACGGCAGGAACCCGATCAGGAACTCGGCTTTGAACACCCCGGAGCGCAGGGACGCGACTGTAAGATAAACCGCCAACCCGATCAAAAGGGGGATGAGCGCGGCTTTCAGTTCTATCGGCGTGAGGATCAGACGGTCGATAAACCCGAATTTTACTTCACGCATCTCAGGCGTCTTCTCGTAACCGTTCGCGATATAGCCCGGGATATCCCTCGCGAGCACCGGCCCGTAGGCGATCTTAAATCCCGCGGCCTTGGTGACTTGATACGCCGAAACTCCCACCGCGCCGAGCTGGGGAAGAATCAGCTTACGATGCATGACTATCTTCGCGAGGCCTGTCCGAAGGATTCTGCCGGTCAGCTCGTCGGTGCCGAACGTCCCCTTTCCGGCGGCGCACCAGACGTTGATGCCCTTCGTATCCAGAACGAGGATCCACGCGGAGATGCCGTCGAGGCTCTCACGGAGTTTATCGAAACTCAGCTTGTAGTTCGCGGTGACGAAAACATCGGAGTTTTCATCGGGCGTCCCGATAGTATACAGACCCGGCGGCACGGAATACTTCATCCGTCCGATCCCAAGACGCATCCTTAATGCGCCCAAACGGTCGCGGAAAGAAAGTTTTCCCGAGACACGTGGAATGTTCCGTAGTCCGATATTGTGCATCCCGACAATCCACTCCGGGCTATTACATCCGCATCCCATAATAAACCTCGCTTTAGTTTATTTACAGCAATTCTTAGAATTTGAAGACTTTTTCCGCATCTTTTTCATCGAGGATGCGAGAATCCCGATACTATCTATGATTTGATTGTGTTTTTCAACGGGAATATTCTCAAAAAGTTCCCGATAATACCCATTACACATCAATCCGATCGAATTCGCGGTTTTTTTCCCGTTGTCGGTAAGCGAAAGCATAAGATATCGACGGTCGGATGGATTTTCAGTCCGGTGAATTAGACCGTCTTTTACCATTTTATCGATAGTGCGGCTTAATGTGCTGTTATCTAATTCAAGACGCTCCGAGAGCGCCTTAATAGAAACTTCCCCAATTTCTTCTATCTCCAATAACGTATGACACTGGGCGAAACTCACCCCGCAGCATCCGCTTTGATCTTCAATAACCTTCTCGATTTCACGCTCCAAAATCCTTAGCGTTTTTCTTAGTTCGCCGTAGTCATTATGATCCATGTTATACACCTTTTTATTATATTTATTCAGGATTTGGATTCTGTAAAAACACCCTGGAAGATTAAACCCGCCGATACGGTGAAAATAACCGGACATAGCTTGTAAGGCAAAAAATCATTCTGAAACCCGGTAAATATTGAAAGCACGGCCATAGCAATAAGCATTGCGGTAGAGAGGATATAAACGATCTTTTTCGCGGCGGCCGGCTTTTTTTCAATAAGCGCGATTAAAATAACAGTTAACCCGATGAAGATTAATGTAAATCCTTCATTTATCCATTCCATTAAAATAATCCGCGAATTATCGATTGAAATTCCCCCAAAACCTTTGACGACGTTTCCTGTGGGAATCAGATGAGTAATACCCCACCCCGCCGTAAGAAATCCGCCGATAATTGAGAGAATTTTACTTAGCATGAATGATACCTCCGCAATTATTATACTCATATTACATCTATTGTATATTACAACTATTAAGAAGTCAAGGCGTCCGGCGGTTTATTTTGTGAAAAACCCAACTTTTTTTATTTTATCCCGTATAATATAGTAAGGGTATTTCTAAAAACTACTTTAAATCCAAAAAGGCACTGTTCTTTCTTTCTGCAAACCCAGAAAGAAAGAACGAAAGAAAGAAGTTCCCGCCGGAATGACGCTCTAAAGTACAAGGACGCGAAACGGGAAACGCCGTAACTCGCCGCGAAAGAAATCACTGATGCGAGATAATTCAAGGCTCGAACAGACGGTGTTTCTGTCCGTTTCGCTTAGCAAAAATCGCGTCAAAGCGGCGGAGGTAAACAGCCAACTACAGTTCTACTAAAGAGTTATCCCATTCGGCTGTTTCGTCCGCGCACTTTAAAGCGCTTCTTGTCCCGCATATCTTACTTTCTTTGTACTATCGAATGCGGGACTTGCTGCCGGGAAATCCGACCAAGGGCGCATGTCCGACGCAAGCTTATTTTTATTTCTCACCGAGCTTACATGCAAGTTGCGCCCGACTCGGATTTTCCGGTTCTACTTGTAGCTTTATCCGCGCGGCGGCTCGCTTGCCCCGTATTTCCGTGCGGGGTTCTTTACTTCCTTTCTTTCTGGCCGGTCAGAAAGAAAGGAAGATTGTCTTTTATATAAACTACTATGAGTTTTTAGAAGTGCCCATATATCCAAGAAGACACTAAATGGTCACTTCCTTGACGCCGAGAATCGGCGTTTATTCAAGGTGACCATGAAAATGAAAAGAGGGAGCCGGATGGGCGGATTGATCGAAAAAATCAGACTCTACGGGTTATCGGCGGCAGGCGGACGGGACAAGCTGTTCGGAGAAATATGGGAGCGGTACGGCCGGAAAGTGCTTTTCTTTATCCGTGAGGTCACCGGGCGGAATGCGGGGCATGCCGAGGCCGAGGACCTTTTCCAGGAAGTGATGCTGAAGGTTTACGAAAAGCTCGATCTGTTTAATCCAGCCTACGCGCTCAGCACATGGATCTACACGATCGCCCGGAACCATTGCATGGACTATTTCCGGAAGCGGAAGGTAGTTCACGGCCCTCTTGACGAGACTACGGAGTATCCGGATAACAAGTCTACGCCGGAAGACGCGGCGGTCGCGGGCGACCTTTTCGCGCGGATCGGGGCGTACCTCGAAGGGCTGAAACAGACCGACAGGGAAATCGCCTACTTCCGTTTCTACGAGGAGATGAAATATTCCGAGATCGCGCAAGTGACCGGTATTCCCGAGGGTACGATAAAATCGAAGGTTTTCGAACTCAGGAAGAAGATCGCGGGTCATTTGGAGGGAAAAGATGAAAATCGATAAAGAGATAAAGGGCTATTTCGGCGAAAAGATCGCGCGGATGGAGTATGACGGGACGGTGTTCCGGGAGAAGTTCGACCGTCTCAAGCCGGTACTGCCCGCGGTGAAGAGAGAGCGCCCGGTGTTTATCGGGCAGATCGTGAGTGCGGCCGGACTCGCGGTTTGCGCGGTCTACCTGATCATGGCGTTCGCCGGGCTGTATGTCCCGTCCAGGCTGTCCAAGTATTCATCGGAGTTCTATGTGAAATACGACATCCCGGGCAAGTTCGAAGAAGCCCGTAAGTTTCTCGAAAAGAATTTCAAACCGTAGGAGGATTATTATGAAAAAGGGATTCTGGATATTTCTGCTCCTGTTCGTTCTGCTGACTGTCGGCACATTTTTTCTCGCGACAGGGAGTCTGCAGGGGATGTTCCTCTATATCGATTTCGCGTCGCTTGCGCTCGTGCCCGGCTTCGCCTTCCTGCTGTCGTTAGCGTTCTTCAGCCCGCGCGAGATCGGTAACGCGTTCAAGTACGCGAGCGAATCCGCGCCGTTCGATAAAAAGGAGATCGGCAAGGGAATCGTGTTCTTCAAGACGCTTCAGTCGCTGATCGTGTTTTCCGCGATCTTCGGGTGCATCATCGGAGTCGTCGCGATTCTTCAGGATATCAGCAACCTTGAAAGAGTCGGGAAGAATATGGGTATCGCGATCATCGTCCTTCTGTACGCCGCGTTCTTCATCCTGTTTCTGACACTTCCGTATACAGGCGCGTTGAAAAAACGTCTCGCTGAGAACTCGTAACCTGGAATCTCCCATTATGATGAGATAGTCCCTACCGCCCCGTACTGCCTATGGGTGATGACGAAGTTGCCTTGTCATTGCGAGGCGAAGGCCGAAGCAATTTATTTACATACTGGAGTATGAATTAAATAGACTGCTTCGGTTATGGTTCGGCAAGCTCACCATGACGCCTCGCAATGACAAAATGAGTTTGTCAACACACCCCTGACGGGGCGTTTTTCTTTTCGCCCGATTTGAGAAATTTCTCCGCGTCCCTTATAATCATGCATGGAAAAAGAAACCCCGCGCCTCTCGGCGCTCCCGAGAAAAATGCAGCACCGTATGACCGGCGAAATCCTCAAGGAATTCCTGCCTTACTTTATCCCTCTTTTCCTGGGGGTGGGGATCGTATTCCTGTCTCTCTTTTTCAGCGCGAAACAGGTCCTGATCGGCGGGATGGAGAACAGCGAACGTCATCTGGTCGAGCAGGCGGGAAGCGCGGCGGAAAACAGTATCATCGAACTCACGCGCGACCTCGAAATCCTGCAATACCTGCCCATCCTCTCCGAATCCGCGTCGTTCGACACCCCCCAAGTTAAGCTGAATGTCCAAAAAAGCTTCCTCGCGCTCGCGCAGGTCAAAACCTACTACGGGCGGATCAGGCTGACCGGTACCGACGGGATGGAGAAGGTGCGGGTTCAGGTGATCGACGGCAGCGCGGTGGTCATCCCCGAGAACCAGCTGCAGTTTAAGGGTGATAAAGCCTATTTTAACGGCATCATGGAGTTGACACAGGGACAGATTTTTCTATCGGGTGTCGATATCCGGAGCGAGGCCGGGCTAGTCGAGTCTCCGTACCTGCCCAAGATGATCGCGGGTGTACTTTTATACAATCCGCAGGGCATGAAATCCGGGATACTGACAATCGACTACGACGTCAAGAAGCTGATCGGGAAGCTCAACGGCGAGAAGGAATCGGCGGGGGATTCTTACGGCAAACTGCTCCTGACCGACTCCGCCGGTTACTGGATGATCGGCCCGTCGCCGGATGAGGAATGGGGTAATATTCTGCCTGGGAAGAGCGCGACCAATATGACGGCCCGTTTTCCCGAGGAATGGGCGGCGGTTGTATCGAACAGTCAGGGGCAGTTCTACACCCCGCGCGGCCTTTTCACGTTCGCCGCAATCCCGCTCGCGGGGGCTTCCGGGAACTGGAAGCTGATCTCGTGGGTCTCCCACGACAGAATCCAAGTCATCCTCCAGCCGTTGCGGCTGGTATTTTTCGGCCTCTTTTTAATCACGTTCGGTATCGTAGGATATATTTCTTATCTGCTCTCGATCAATTCGTATGACAGGAAACTCGCGCGGAAAGAACTCGAAGTGGCCGCGGTGACCGATGCGCTCACCGGTATCTGTAACAGGAAGGCGTTCCTCGAAAAGGCGCGGATCGAGTTGATGCGCGCGAAACGTTACAAAACGCCGTTCGCGATGGCGATCGCGGATATCGACCACCTTCGCGTGATGAACGACAGCTTCGGGCCGTCGGCGGGCGACGAGGTGCTCAGACGGGTAGCGTCGGCGGTGTATGCGGCTCTGCGGCGTACCGATGTCGTCGCGAGATGGGGCGGCGAGGAGTTTATCATCCTTCTGCCGGACTCGAAACTGAAGGGCGCGATCCAGTTCTGCAACCGCCTCCGCCAGTACCTCCGCCAATTGGATATCCGTTATAACGGCCAGAAGATCAAGGTCACGATGAGTTTCGGGGTATCGTACTGCACGGGCGATAAGGAACTGGACGAATGTATCCGGATCGCGGACGAGGGGCTCTACTTCGCGAAGCAGATGGGCAGGGATCAGGTGCGGACGATTCAATCGAACAAAACGGCGGAAGTCAAAGAAGAGGATAAAAAAGAATAGCCACCGAGCGGGATCGAACCGCTGGCCTACTGATTACGAATCAATTGCTCTACCAGCTGAGCTACGGTGGCACTTCATAAGGAATATTTTAGCATTTCCGCGCCCGTTTCGCAAGATTCGGCGGGTTTCGATATCGGTTTTCATCCGATCATACACCAAACCAACTCTCAGGCGATGTTATATGGTTTAGGGGCACTTCTAAAAACTCATAAATTGGAGTATTATCAAAGGTTAGAGAAATTGCCTTGTCATTGCGAGCGTGAGCGAAGCAATCTATTTTCATATTTTATAATAAATTACACAGACTGCTTCGCCGCATTGCGTCTCGCAGTGACATAAACATGCTCTTTTCTACTCTGTAAAACACATATGTATATTAAGATAGAGTTTTTGAACCGTCCTTAGTATATCCCCGCCGTGCCGCCGATCACGAGGGTGTACGGCTCCGACGGGTTCGACGTGTCGTACCGCCACACCTCGATCAGGTACCACCCGGGCGTAACCGCGATATTCGAAATCGACTGGTTCGTTCCCGCGGTCATTTTTTCCGATGACGCGATCCGGTTTGTCTCGAAAAGGTCGTCCTTGTAGAGATAGAGGTAGTCGTTACATGACGGCGGCGCGTCCAAGAAGATATCCAGCGTTCCCGCCGATGTCACCCATATCTGGTAATAGTCCCGTTCACGGTCTGCGAGTACATCCGTATTCGTCCCAACGCCCGTCCATGTGAAATGCGGGAACTGGTAGAGCGCGTAAAGGTAATCGTCCCAGAGCGAATTGGTCTGGAAGGCCGAAAGCGAATTGGTGGTATAATCGTAGTCGTCGTAGAGATGCACCGGCAGGGAGCTGGAATTCAGGGTGCGGAAGTACGACCCGAAATATAGCGCGAGGCCGTGCGAACGGGGGTTTCCGGTGTAGATATTTCCCAGCGGGTGCTTATAGTAGCAGATCACCGCGTCGGCGATAGCGGACATGAGCGCGGGCGATGACGCAAGGTTCAGGTTAGACGCCAGATCGTACAGGTCGGCGTGGAAGTACCCGTACTCGACCGGTTCCCAGTACCGTTCGACAAGGTTCGTGACCGTGTAGACAAACTGAGCAGGATAGTTCGAATGAGCCGGGTTGTACCAGAGGTTTGTGAGCGCGAAAAGGTCCTGTACGAACGCCTCGAACTCTATGTGCAGGGCATCCATCTTAGTCAGGTCTATCGCGGAAAGGGTCGTGTAGTAGTTGATCGACGAAGCGTAAGTGTTCGAGTAGGACATCACGAGGCTGCGGCAGAGGTTGGAGACGGTGAGGCAGGTGTCGAAACGGTCGAGCCAGTCGTGATACTGCCAGCCGCCGTTCGGTTCGAGGTCGGCTGACGCGATCAACGTATCCGCGCAGTCCTTGAGCTCGTAAGCGGTCTCGTACATCGTCATCAGGCACGCGTCGAAGCCGACAGCGTCCACCCCCTTCCCCTCGAGCGCGTAGGAGAACTCGTTATTCCCGATAAAGTCGTCGCCGTGGCTGTCGTCGTAGCACACGCCGAGCGGCTGAAACGTCGAATCGTTCATCCACCCGTCGCCGTGGTTCCAGAGGATCAGGAAGGTGTGCTGAGCGTTGTACACCGTGCCCGCCCAGTCTACGAACGCCGCGAGGGTCGCGGGGTCGCCCATATTGAGCTCGTCATCGTCGCCCGTACCGGAAAGTCCCATCCCGGAGAGCCGGAGCGAGACGATCTTGTTGTCGATAGTTTCGTTTTGGTATATGGCGTGGTAGAGACGGGTGCCCGTCCAGTTGCCGTCGGAGATGCTGTAGCCGTAGTTCCGGTCGAACAGGACGACGACGATGATATTGGTGTTCGTGAGGCACGCCGCCGCCTCGATCTCGTTCATATCCTTGAGCGCGTCCGATTCGAGGTTGTTGTCGCCGTCGAGATAGACCATCACAAGCCACACCGCGTTTGTCGGATGGGCCGCGGCGGGAGGGATCACCTCGGGTTCTTTCACACAGGCGAGCAGAATAAGCGGGACGGCAAGTAAGATCAGGACGCGAAACATAGTACATCCATAAGTTTTATATAGTAGTATGCCGTGAGAACCCGGAAATTTCAAGTGGGATGGGGATCGGATACGCATTTTTTCAGAACCACGCTTGCCAAATATTCCATCCCTTCCTATAATAATACTGCTTGTAACTTTTTACTTTTAACTTTTAACTCATTTGGAGTGCCTATGCCTCAATTCCGGCAGAACATCATCCTGAAAGAATGGGTCGTGATCGCTACCGAACGCGCAAAGCGTCCGGAACAGCTCAAGGAGCACAAGGCCGCGACCGCCGAGGCGTTACCCGCGCATGACGAGAACTGCCCGTTCTGCCCCAAAACCGCGCACACTCACGAAGAAAAAGAGTTCCTGCGCGTGCCGGAAAAGGGCGCGTGGAAGCTCCGTGCCGTCGCGAACCGTTACCCGGCCCTCGAACCGCCCGGCGACAATATCCATGTCTACACCGAGGGGTTCTTCCGATGGATGGACGGTGTCGGGCATCACGAGGTGATAGTGGAGACTCCGCGCCACAACACCACTCTCGCGACGATGACGGTCGAGGAGGTCGAGACGGTGGTCGCGGCGTACCGGACTCGTTATGTCGAACTCTCGAAGATGGATTATATCGAGACGATCATCCCGTTCAGGAACCACGGCCCGAGAGCCGGCGCGTCGATCCCGCATCCGCATTCGCAGATCATCGCGCTGCCGGTGATCCCGCGCGACGTCATGACCCGTCTCAACGAGGCGATCCGTTACCATGAGGAGCATCGCGGGTGCGTGTTCTGTAAGGTGATGAATAACGAACTTGAGGTCGACGAGCGCGTGGTGATGGAGACGCCGGGATTCGTCTCGTTCGTTCCCTACGCGGCCGCGTCACCGTTCCATATGTGGGTGTACCCAAAGAAGCATTCATCCGACTTCTGGACGATCTCCGACGAGGAAGTCGCCGACCTTGCGCACGTCCTTCGCGGGACGCTCAGGAAGCTGTATATCGGCCTCAACGATCCCGACTACAACTTCATCGTCCGTTCCGCTCCGCGCGGCTACGGTAACTCGGAGTTCTTTCATTGGTATATCACGATCGTCCCGAGACTGACCCGTACCGCGGGATTCGAGCTCGGTACCGGGATGTTTATCAACCCGTCGATCCCCGAGCAGGACGCGGAGTACCTTCGGAGCGTGAAGATATAATTTCTTGTTTGTATATGTTATCTACACTATGCAGTATAGATTTATATGGACACCGAGCGAAGTCGAGGTGCCGGATAATGCCTCCACTGGAATCGGGGGCAAGCGGATCGGGCGGATTGACACGGATATTCTGGTGAAATAGATGTTCGACGGATTGCTTCACCGTTCGGCTCCGCTCACGGTTCGCAATGACAAAAATAAGGAGCAAATAAATGGATTTCGATTATATCATTGTCGGGGCTGGGTTCTCCGGTGTGGTAATGGCGGAACGACTCGCGACTGAGAAGAAAGCGAAGGTGCTCATTATCGAGAAAAAGCGCCACTTCGGGGGAAACTGTTACGACTGCTACGACAAGGCGGGTATTCTGATTCACCAGTACGGCCCGCATATTTTCCATACCTCGTCGAAGGATGTCTGGGAATACATCACCCGTTTCGGCGAAATGCATATCTACCATCACAGGGTGCTCGGGGTGATCGAGGGGAAAAAGGTGCCGATCCCGTTCAACCTCAACACGCTCGAGGAGCTGTTTCCGAAGGCGCTTGGCGAACGGATCGAGGAGAAGCTCGTGACGAAGTACGGGATGGGGCAGAAGGTGCCGATCCTGAAACTCCGCGCCGAGAACGATCCCGACCTCAAGTTTCTCGCGGAGTATGTCTACGAGAAGATATTCGCGTTCTATACCGAGAAGCAGTGGGGCTTGAAGCCCGAGGAGCTTACCCCGGAGGTCACGGGACGGGTGCCGGTCTATATCAGTTGGGACGACCGTTATTTCCAGGACCGTTATCAGGGGATGCCGGTCGAGGGATACACGAAGATGTTCGAACGGATGCTCGACCACCCGAATATCAAGCTTCTGCTGAACACGGACTATTTCGAGGTGAAGGATGAATTTAAATACAAGAAGAAGCTGATCTATACCGGCCCGGTGGACGCGTTCTTCGATTACCGTTTCGGGAAGCTCATGTACCGCACGATCGATTTCGTATTCGAGAACTACCCGAAGGAGAATTACCAGGAAGCGGCGACCGTGAACTATCCCAACGATTACGGGTTCACGCGGATTTCGGAATTCAAGCTCATGACCGGGCAGTTGTCGCCGACCACCACGACGGTCAAGGAGTTCTCGCGCGAGGCGGTGGTGGGTACGGACGAACTGTACTACCCGATGTTCACCGACGAATGGATCGCGAAGTACCGTGAGTACGAGAAAGAGGCCGCCGCGCTGAACGACACGATCTTCCTCGGACGGCTCGCGCAGTACCGTTACTACAACATGGATCAGGCGATCCTCGCATCGCTCGCGGCGTTCCAGAAACTGTGATTGCCGTTGTTACCGGGAAAAACGTCAGATCACAGGAAACAGATACAGTCCCAATACTATGATAAACGTACCGATAGTGCCGTTGACCGCCTCGATCAGGAGAAGTTTATTTGGGTAAGTCGATTGTATCCACATATTCCAAAACCGGGGATACACTCTGATACCGCAGAAAAGCGCGGCAAGTATCGCCGCGGTCTGTAACGAAAAAGGTTCGCTGAAAAATCCCCGGATAATAAAATATGCCGCTGTCATGATATATACTTCGATTTGAGTTCCTAAGAACATTTTTATCATATACGATGCTTGACTCGGCCATTTTTTTACGCCCGGATGATCCTGAGCGTCCTTATAAATCTTCCCGATAAACGGATTCCCGTATAGAACGCCCACGATCACGAAATGAATAATCCCGATGACAAATCCCCACAATAGAATATTCCAAATCATCGCCCGGCCTCCGAAAAATTTTATTTCAGGCTATTATTCTATGTGTTTCAGCGCTGCATGTCAAGCGATGTTTTAAAATAAAGGAATACAGTCCGGCGATGGGGCAATACAGAGGGGTTTAATAAAAGTTATTTCCCGATACAGAACTTCGAGAAAATACGGTCGAGGATGTCGTCGGCGGAAGTCTTGCCGGTGATTTCCTCGATAGAATGACGCGCTTTCCTGAGATCGCTCGCCGCGAATTCCTCGGACAGGCCTTTTCGGATCGCCCCGGCGGCGTTCTTCAGATAATCCGAGGCATCGCGCAGGCATTTTTCCTGCCGCGAGTTCGCGATCAGCGCATCGGTCTCCGGGTTCACCCCCATCGAAAAGTAAAAATCACGCACCGCGTTTTCCAGCTCGCGCAGTCCGGTCCCGGCGGCGGCGGAAATCTCTATCGTATCGATCCCGAGCTCGACCGATAACACATCGCGTCCCGTGACACACGGAAGGTCGGTTTTATTGAGGACATAGATGCAGTCGCCCGATTTAACCCGCGCGAAAATCTCGCGGTCGGCGTTATCGAGCGCGCGTGAGCCGTCGAACACCATGATCCTCAGATCGGCGCCTTCGAGCGCGGCGAGACTCCGTTCGATCCCCATCCGTTCGAGCGTGTCGCCCGTGTCGCGGATACCAGCCGTATCGATCAGGCGCACGGGGATGCCGCCGATATTAAGCTCGTCCTCGACCGTGTCGCGCGTAGTCCCGGCGATCTCGGAAACCATCACCCTGTCCGTGCGGAGGAGCAAGTTCATCAGGCTCGACTTGCCGGTGTTCGGCGCGCCGACTATCGCGGTACGGAGCCCGTGTGAAAGGATTTTTCCCGCCCGCGCTGTGGCGAGGAGTTTTTCCAGTCCGCCAATCAGCGATTCAATCGAGGTAAGATGTGTCTCGGGAGACTGGAATTCGATATCGAGGTCGCTGTGATCGACCGCCGCTTCCATCTGCGCGAGGACGTCCATGAGCGAGGAGTGGAGTTCCGCGACCCTGCCGGAAAGACGTCCGGACAACGCCGCGAGGGCGGCGGTCTTGGCGTAACCGGTATGCGCGCGCACTAAGTCGTTCACGGCCTCGGCTTGGGTCAGGTCGATCCGCCCGTTCAGGAACGCGCGAAGGGTAAATTCGCCCGGTTCGGCATGACGCGCGCCGAGCGAGACGATCAGATCGAGGGTGTCGCGGAGGATGTACGGGTTACCGTGGCAGGAGAACTCGACCACGTCTTCGGCTGTGTAGGAACGGGGCGCGCGGAATACCGAGACGACTGCTTCGTCGAGGATATGTTTGCCGCGGGGATCGATGATTTTTCCATAATGAAGGGAATTGCCCGGCGTATCCGGGCCCAAGCTTCCGGAGAAGCAGAGGCCCGAGATTTCCAGGGCTTTATCGCCGGAGACACGGATCACCCCGACCGACCCCGTCCCTGACGGAGTAGCGATCGCGGCGATCGTGTCGTTTCTGTCCGGCATCTTTCTATTGCGGGAGCTTAACCGCTTTGTCCAGGTTGATCAAGTACTGCTCGCCAATCGTGAAGATGTTCTGGACTGTCCAGTAGAGCACGAGTCCCGACGGCATACTCCAAAAGAGGAACAGGAAGATGATCGGGAGGAGATAGTTCGTCAGTTTGCTCTGCTGCATAGTCGGGTTGTTCGAACTCTGCAGTTTGGTCTGGAAAAGCTGGATCGCGGTCATGATAATCGGGAGAAGGTTGAAACTAAACCCGTCCCCGAGGATCGGCAGATTGAGCGTGAAGAGAGTATCCGGCTGGGTCAGGTCTCTGATCCAGAGGAATACCGCGCCCCGGAGTTCCACCGAGTTCGACAGCACACGGAAGAGCGCGAAGAACACCGGGATCTGGAGAAGCATCGGCCAGCATCCGCCTAACGGATTGACCTTTTCCTGCTTATACAATTCCGCCATCTTCATCTGGAGGCGCTGGGGATCGTCCTTGAATTTCTCCTGGAGGTTCTTCAGCTTAGGCTGGAGTAGGCCCATTCTCTTGATCGAGATAGCGGCCTTGACCGACAACGGTGAAAGAAGGAGCTTGATGATAAACGCGAGAAGGATGATGACCACGCCGTAGTTGCCGATAAACGAGGCGAACAGGTGCAGGCCGTTCGTGATCAGCCACTCGATCGGCTTCATGAGCCAGTTGAAAAGCAAGCCCCAGTCGAACAACGTATCGAACGAGCGGTCTATCTTGACAAGGATATCTTCTTTCATAGGGCCGGCGTAATGGGTGATCTTGAATGTTTTCGCTTCGCCGCCCGCGAGGATGAACGGCGGGTATTCGAGCGACATACTCATTTCTTCGATCACTTTATCCGCGGTGGGCATTGAAAGGATCATATATTTCGCGGTATATTCCTGTACCTCGGGCTTCATCACCGTGATGAAATAGTTGTCGTTCATCGCGATCCATGACGGGCGCTCGAAGATATCGATCAGCTTCTTGGGCTGGAAGAGTCCGGCGACCATCGCCTCTTTCTTCTCTTTGCCGTCGTAGAGGAACGCCTTCTGGACGTTCCTGCCGTTCGCGAGCGATTTCGGGAAGAACTCGTAACTGGACAGGATCGAGAACGATTTCCCGTTCTTATCGAACGAAACCGGCGCGGAAGTCATATTCTTCAGCGAGATTTCTTCGGTGTAGACATAGTTGGAACTTACAGTGTACTTACGGGTGATCTGTATCTTCGAGTTGCCGAAGTAGGTTTCCGCGGCGAGGGTGACCGAGTTGGAAGTCTTCTCGACTACCATGTAGGTCGGACGGCCGTAATCGGAAAGCATATAAGCGGTATCGCCGAAGTAGAGGTCGCCCGTGCGCCCGATCTGGTTCGACGACATGATGGATACCGAGTTGGTGTGACGGTTCCATGCGCCGTTGATCGCGACGTTTTTCAGCATCGCGCCGTAGGTCGAGATTGTCAACTGAAGCTCGCTCTTATTCGAGATCATGACAATATCGATCGGCAGGTCTTTCTTGATCTTCACATCGGCGGTCTTTTTAACAGCCGCGGCCTGAGAAATGTTTTCAGGCTGGATATTGGAAGACGTCAGGGTATTTGTAACCGCACCCGGGGTTGTTCCCTGAGGGGCGGGTTCGTTTTTCGGCAGAATGAGAAATGTGACCGCGAGAAGGACGAATGATACGATAAACGCGATCAGCATCCTTTTTTCATAACCGGCATTCTTCTGCATTGAATATACTCCTATAGTAAATTGGGATACATTATATAGTCAGATTGTTAAAAAATCAAATTGACTACTTGCTAATAGCCTGTATTTATAATAGTCATATATAATAGTCATTTTTAAGCCAAAATGGCAAATATAAAAAACAAATGCACTATAAATATTTATTTTTATCGTCAATTAGCTTAAAATGTATTCTCATTTTCGATTCGGAGTGAAAACATGGGTACAAATTTTGAAAAAGCCTTTGAGGACGTCAAAGCCTTAGTTGAAACATTTCGGAGTAAAGAAAGTTATTACTTATCAAACGAATACCAAGAAGCTGAAGCCAGAATCGATTTTATCAATAAATTTTTCATCGCTTTAGGGTGGGATGTCAACCACGATACCCAAAAAGACCCATACCGGCAGGAAGTGAAGGTTGAAAAGACCCAATCGAATCAAAAGCGTCCCGATTATACTTTCTTTTTAGACCCGAATTATAAAGACCCTATGTTTTTTATCGAGGCGAAAAAGCCCGCGAAAAATCTTAAGGATAAAAACTACTACTTTCAGACTATCAAGTACGGATGGAACGCCGGTACGCCTTTAGCAATTCTGACCGACTTCGAGGAATTTCATATCCTCGATTGCCGTTATAAACCGAATATCAATTATGTCCTCAACGGATCGCACCAATACTACCATTACTCTCAGTATACGGATAACGAGATTTTCGCGAAGATATACTATCTCTTTTCACGCGAGGCGGTTTTAGATAACTCGGTCGAACGGTACGCCAAGGATTTAAAAAAGCCTTCCGGTAAAGCCGTTCAGCGGGGACTGTTTAAGGAAAATATCAAACCCATTGACGACGATTTCCTTGAATTTATCGACGGCACAAGGGAAACCCTCGCGCGGGCGTTTAAGAAAAACGATACTCACCTTAACAGCGAAGAATTGACCGAAGCGGTTCAGAGAACTATCGACCGTCTCGTTTTTATCAGGTTCCTCGAAGATAAACTGATCGAACAGGAGAACTACATCAGCGAATTGGGCGGAAGCGGAAATATCTGGAAGGACTTTATCTCAGTCTGCCGCAAATTAGACGCAAAATACAACGGAATCGTTTTTAAAAAGCATTTCATCGATGAACAGGATTTCTCAGGGCCGGAATTGAAGGGCTTTTCCCAGATATGCGACGATATCTCTCATCTGAATTCTCCCTACGATTTTAACGTTATTCCCATTCATATCTTAGGCTCGATCTACGAAAGGTTTCTCGGCAAGGTCGTCCACGCCACCGAAAAACGGGTGACCGTCGAGGAGAAGCCGGAAGTCCGTAAGGCGGGCGGGGTTTATTATACGCCCAAGTATATCGTCGATTACATCGTGAAGAACACTGTCGGCGAACTGATAAAAGGAAAGACCCCGGCGGAAATTTCCAAACTCAGGATCGCCGATATCGCCTGCGGGAGCGGGTCGTTTCTCATCGGCGCGTTCGACTGCCTGCTGGATTACCACAACACCTACTACCGGGATAACCCCGATAAGGCGGTAAAAGACGGGTGCTACGAGAAAGAAGGACGGTGGGTGCTCAGTATCAGGCAGAAACAGAATATCCTTCTCAATAACATTTACGGCGTGGACATCGATACACAAGCCGTCGAGGTCACCCAGCTTTCCCTCGCGCTCAAAATGCTCGAGGACGAGACTACGGCGACCGCCAACGATATGCAGGTGCTGTTTCACGAGAAGATTATCCCGAACCTCAGCGGAAACATCGTCTGCGGGAATTCGCTGATCGGCACGGATATCCTGAGCGGGAGCCTGTTTTCGGGAGAAGAAGAGCGCAAGCTGAACCCGATGGATTTCGAGACCGCGTTTCCCGCCGTATTCAAATCCGGGGGCGACAGCGCAAGCGGCTTCGACTGCGTGATTGGGAATCCGCCGTATGTTAGAAATAGAGAGCTTGATAATTATATCAAAGAGTATTTTAATAAGAAATATCAAAGCGCGATGGGACAATATGATCTTTATCAACTCTTTTATGAAAAATCAATTAACCTCTTAAAAAATAACGGATTGCTTGGGTATATCACATCTAATAAATGGACAATTGCAAGTTATGGATTTAAATTGAGAGAATTCATATTAATGAAATGCAGAGTTTTAAAAATAGTTGATGTATCAACCATAGATGTGTTTAAAGATGCTTCAACGTATCCGTATGTCCTTATTTTAGAAAAGTCTAAAAATAATTTAAGTAGTAATATCATCCATTTTAAGAAGATAAGTGATAAAAATGATTTTAATGACAAGTATTCTGATTTGGAACAAAAGATTTTTGAAAACGATAGGAACAAGAATTTTGTTATTAAAGATAAGCCACTATGGCTGGAAAAAATTGATTCTATATCAATAAAACTTGGAGATATTTGCTCAATAAAAGAAACTATTCATACAGGTAATGTAAGGGAAAAACTAATTGTCAATGAAGAGATAGATAGTAGTTGTAAAAAATTGCTTTTCGGGAAAGATGTCCATAGATATGGTTTTTCATGGTCTGGAAAATATGTTAGATATGATAAAACACTAATAAAAAAAGAAAAGGGGGAATATGGGAATATTTGTGAACCAAAATATTTTGAAGAACCAAAAATTCTATTAAGAGATATTTCAAAAATCCCAGAAGCAGTTTATGATGAAGATTCATACTATTCTGTTAATACTCTATATTCAATTCAGACATTTGCAAACAAATATTCTCTTAAGTATATTTTAGGTTTGCTTCATTCAAATATATTAAAATATTACTTTAAGGTAAATTTTGAAGAGGCTCATGTTAGCGGTGGATTTTTAAGGTTTAAAAAAATCTATACTAGTCAATTACCGATCAGAATAATTGATTTTAATTACTTTTCGGATAAACAAATCCACGATAAGCTAGTTTCCCTTGTCGATCAGATGCTTGCCGCGCAAAAAGAACTGCATCATGCGAAAACCGACAAGGATAAATCTTATTACGAGCGGCGATGTAAAGAGCTGGACAATCAGATCGACCGTCTGGTGTATGAATTGTATGGATTAACTGAGGAAGAAATTAAAATCGTGGAAGGGAAATGACCCTTCGGCTGCACCTCGGCTTCGCTCGGTACAAGCGCTCACCATACGCTCAGGGTGACGGAGACTTGCTTGGGATAAGCGGCCGCGCTGTGACAAAAAAAGCCCCGCCGAAGCGGGGCTTAAAGTTCAAATTTTCGATTACTGTGCGCCGTTGATAGCGTCAAGCATCTTCTGTCCCTTCTCTTTGAGTTCGGGATTGATAGCCTTGACCTGTGCGCCCCATGCGCCCTTCATGGCGGCCATGAACTTGTCATAGTCGATTTTGAAGCGGATAATGTAGCGATAGTAGGTCTTGTCATCGGCGCCCTTGATTTCCTGAACATATTCCCAATAGGTGCCGGCTTCCAGAGCTCCGGAAGTATCGACATTCTTGGAAACAGCCGCGACTGCGTCATAGACGTAGGTTTCGAGACCCGCGCCTTCGCCCGCCATACCTTCGGTCACTTTCGCGAACTCGTGGGTGGCAAGCTGTTTGATCGCGTCAGCCATCTGGGCGATCTTCTGACCCTGAGCTAAGAGCTTAGCGGTTTCTTTCTGGGGATCTTCAGCTTCGACACGAAGATACACGAACTTCTTTCCGCCTTCGGCGCCTTCGCTCCATGCTTCATCGCTGGTTGCCCAATCGGGAGCAGGAGTCTTGCTCTGCTGGATGATGTTCAGTTCAATCTTAGCCGCCTTAGTAGGCTGAGGGGTGGGCTGAGGGGTAGGCTGGGTAGCCTGTCCGCCGCAGGACATCAACACGAACACAAATGCACTCAGTACGAGAATAGCCTTCTTCATTGAAGACCCTCCTTAAATTAGTTTTTTTATCCTTATTATTGTAATGTAAACATCAATTCGTTACCGCGCATCTCGAGAAGGTCGAAATCTTCGAACCCGGGCTGACTGCCGAGGTCGGTGAACAACGCTTCGAGAAGGTCGGTAGGGTTGCCCTTAAACTGGACATAGAAATCGAACGTTCCGGCAGACTTCGACCCGGACTTCATCGTGACATTGATAACCCCGCTGACTTTCTTCACCGCCGACGAGAAAGAGATCGCTTCCTTCGATGAAGCGAGGCCCTGGATGCTGACATAGTAGAAGCGTCCGCCGCCGATATACTTCTTGAGCGCGGGAACAAGTTCCTTCATCACTTTCGCCACGGCGTCCTTCATACTGGCCTTGATCGATACGGTCTTGTTGTTGAGTTCGTATTCCAAGCCGCCCTTTTCGATCGTGGCGACGAGTTTACCCGTGGTGCGGGCGAATACCTTTACGGTCAGCATGACATGAGCCTTTTTACCCTGATAGTTCACATCGGGAGTGATCTGGGCGTAAAGTTCCGCGAATACTTCGTTAGCGAGAAGCATGCCGATATCCAAACTGCCGGAATTGGCTTCCTGCAGAAGGTTCTTTTCTTCCTTGAGCTGTTCCATTGTTTCGACATCGAAAACCTGGATATTAGCCGCCGCGAGTTCCTTGTTGATCATCGTGACGCCCCACTGCGCGTAGGATTCGAAATCGGGATCCAAACCTTCGAACTGCTTTTCGTTGTAGGTGACGAGGAAGGTCAACGACGAAATATCGACGTCGTTGAAATCCTGAGCCGTGACATTGCCGTTATCTTTAACATCGGGGTCTTTCTGGGGATTGACAGGAGCGATCTCCGGGTCTTTCTGGGGAGTGACAGCGGGTTTACCGATTCCCATCGATTTGATATCGTCATTCAGCTTCTTGACGAAAATAGGCGCTTCGAACTGAAGAACCATTTCGCCGGCTTCGTTACGCGAAGAAGAAACCCATTTCTTCCACTTGCCGTTGATATACTTAGAGGCCTTCTGCCATGTGAGGAAGTTGCCCTTGATATCGGCGTTGTTGACATCATAGCCGAGGTAAGCCACGGCCTTCTTCACGATTTCCGTATAAGCCATATTTTTAGCGTCGTTCCATTCGGGAGCTACGCCGGTGGACTGGAAGACCAGTTCGTCGTCGATCACCTGCTGACTGCCGGAATTGCCTCCGCCGTAATTCTGAGGCTGGACCGCGGCGCCCGACGACCCGCATGACAACACCATCACGGCGAATAAAAAGAACACACCCATTATGGTTCCTTTCTTCTTAAGTTCTTTCATGGATAATCCTCCATATTTTATTCTCTCTTAATGTAGCATTTTTTATAAGTATTTTCAAGCATTTGGCTCGATATTTTAAAAATATAGTCATAGCTTAAGGGCACCGCCCACTTTTAAAAACCTGAAGGTTTTTAGAAAATCCATGAATTCACTCTTACTTTCTTTCTGCACGGTCAGAAAGAAAGTAAGCAAAGAAAGAGCCGCCGCGCTGATAAAGCTCTGGGGAAGAGCCGGAAAATCCAAAACGGGCGCAACTCGCATGAGATGACCACTTGAAGCGACAAAGGAACAGCGTCGGACATGCGCCCTTGGTCGGATTTTCCGGTGGTTAGAAGCGCTTTAGAGTGCGCGGGTAAAACAGCCAACTTCAATTCCGCGATGTAGTTATGTCTTCGGCTGTACGGACCCCGCCGCTATGCCGCGACTTCTTCTAAGCGGAACGGCCAGAAACGCCGATGTCCAAAGCGCGACTCTTTATCGCTTTTTAAGGTAATTGACCGCGAGTTTCGGCGTTTCCCGTTCCGCGCCTCTCTTCTTTGGAACGGCATCTGGCGGGGAACCTCTTTCTTTTATGCTTTCTTTCTGGGTTTGCAGAAAGAAAGCATTGAGGGTTTTGCATCACAGGAGAGTTTTTAGAACTCCCTTAAATCCTTAACAAAAGAATTGACCATTGGGCGCTATTTTTCTACAAAAAACTTTATTTTACGCGCAAAAGCCTCGCTCATCGGAATCGCCCATACACTAATTACTTAATTGCCGGGGAAAACTCACAATAAACCGAGCAGACGGCCGAACAATTCGGAATTTTCAGTCAGCTCGTGGTCGTGCATGATCCTGAGTATCTCCTTGACCTTCTCGAACTTCTTGCCGAACATGAGGACGACCGATGCCGTCCGGATTTCGAGCTTCGAGATCGATACCGATGACGCCAGAAGGTGACGGATTTCGACATCCATCCACTCGTCGAGCACCTTTTTCTGCTCCGGGGATAGTTCCGCTTCCAGCGTATCGGTGTAACGTTCGCGGATCGCGCCCCCTATCTTCATTTCGAGTTCGCTGAATACCTGCGGGTTCTTACTCATCGTGCATTCCTTCTACGCTTGGTAACGGTTCGTGATCGGCATACGCCTGTCGCGCCCGAACGCTCTCGGGGTGATCTTAATTCCGGGAGGCGCCTGACGCCGTTTGTACTCCGAACGGTCGATGAGCTTCATCACCCGCTTCACCAAACCCTCGTCGCCGATATCCTTCACGATCGCTTCGAGCGACCAGTCCTCTTCCACATACGCGCAGATGATCCGGTCGAGGATGTCGTACTCCGGCAGGGAGTCAGTGTCCTTCTGGTCGGGCCGGAGTTCCGCCGAGGGCGGACGGTCGATAATCCGCCTCGGGATGACCTCGTTCTCGCAGTTGATATAGTCGGCGAGCCTGTACACCACCGTTTTCAGTACATCCTTGATAACCGCGAAGCCGCCCGCCATGTCGCCATAGAGGGTGGCATAGCCCGTGCTCATCTCGCTTTTATTGCCCGTCGTCAGGACAAGCCAGTTGAATTTATTGGAAAGCGCCATGATGATATTGCCCCTGATACGCGACTGGAGGTTTTCTTCTGTGGTATCGAACGGTTTCCCCTGGAACGGCGCCTCGAGGGTTTTCAGGTAGTCCTCGAAAAGGGGCTGGATGGCGAGTTCGTGCATATCGATCCCGAGGTTCTTCGCGAGCAGGTGCGCGTCCTCGCCGCTGATAGACGCTGAAAAGCGCGACGGCAGGTAGATACCGTGCACACGCTCCGGGCCGATAGCCTCGGCGGCGATTGCGGCTACGAGTGCGGAATCGATCCCGCCCGATACCGCGATCAGCGCGTCCTTGAACCCGTTCTTGTTCATATAGTCGCGTGTCCCGAGCACGAGTGCCCGGTAGATCGAGCTTGTCTCGTCGGCGAGCTCGTTCACGAACGGCGGCTTCTCTATCGCGGCGGACGGAAGCTGTTTTCCGCCGATCTGGAATTCCTTGATAGGGAACGGGCTGGTCTGGAGTGTCTTGCGCTCACGGCGTCGGATGTCTTTCAGCCGCTTGAGGAAAACCGTCTCGACATTGATATCGAAGCACTGGAAGTCATCGGAGAACGGTTCCAGCCGCGCGATCAGACTGCCGGTTTCGTCATACGCGGTGGATGTCCCGTCGAACACCAACTCGTCCTGCCCGCCGATCAGGTTGCAGTTCATCAGGACGGCGATCTCGTCTCCCGCGCGAGCGGAATACATCTTCTCGCGGAATTCCTGCTTCCCGGTCTGGTACGGCGATGCGCTCGCGTTCAGGATGACCTCGGCGTCGCCCACAGAGGCCTGGTAATGCCCCGGGCCGTCGGGATACCAGAGGTCTTCGCAGATATTGTATCCGATCCTGACGTTCTTGTAGATATAGATCGGGATGGTGGAGCCCGACGCGAAATAGCGCTTCTCGTCGAACACGCCGTAGTTCGGAAGGTAAATCTTGCGGTAGATATCGACAAGGTTTCCCCTGTGGAGCACCGCCGCGGCATTGTAGATATCGTCCTCACGGTCGATAAACCCGGCGAAGATCAGCATATCGTATGACGATGTGAAATCCGCGAGCTCTTTCAGCGCGTTGATATTCGAATCGATAAACTGGGCTTTATAAACCAGGTCTTCCGGCGGATAGCCGGGGATAGTCAATTCGGGAAAAATGAGGACGTCGGCATTCTCATCGGACGCCCTGACTACGGCGTCCTTCATCTTCTTCAGGTTGCCGTCGATATCGCCGACTGTCGTGTTGATCTGCGCGAGAGCGAAACGCAAGACTCTCATAGATACCCTCTTTTCTGTTATAGTATAGGGGAGTTCTAATACTCTCCAAGGTGCAAAACACTCTGTTCTTTCTTTCTTCAAACCCAGAAAGAAAGAACCAAAGAAAGAGGTTCCCCGCCCGATGCCGTTCCAAAGAGAAGGGGCGCGAAACGGGAAACGCCGAAACTCGCGTTCAACTGCCAAAAAAAGCGATTGAAAGTCGCGCTTCGGACATCGGCGTTTCTGGCCGTTCCGCTTGGTAGAAGTCACGGCATAGCGGCGGGGTTCGAACAGCCGAAGATATAACTACATGGTAGATTGAAGTTGGCTGTTTCACCCGCGCACTTTAAAGCGCTTAAAACTCCCGGAAAATCCGAAGAAAAGGCATTTGTCCGACGACTCCCACGGAAGGGAGAAGGTCCGACAGGAGCCATGGATGGCGGGTCGGACGACCGAAGGAAGGAGTTATGCCTTTTCCGGATTTTCCGGCTCTTCCCCTGAGCTTTATCAGCGCGGCGGGTAGCTTGTCCCGCGTTCCTTGCGGGGTTCTTTGTTACTTTCTTTCCCTGTCCGCCGACGCCATCGTCCTGTTCACCTGCATTCTGTTTCGCAAAAGCAGACATGCCTTCCTTCTGAGATGTAAGGCAGGCGGAAGGCGCGGTGCCCGCTCAGAAAGAAAGTAAGAATGTGTTCAAAGGTTTTCTAAAATCTTAAAAGTTTTTAGAAAACCCGATAGTAATTTGTTACTTCAAATAATCAACATAATGAAGTGACCATTGAGCTATTTATTATCGATTATGTCTTGAAATATTCGAAATATCAAGGTTTTTGAACTACCCTTATTATAGAAAGAACCCGGTTTTTAGACAAGGAGTTTCAGCGAAAATATTATTCCGCGCCGGGGGGTAAATCCTATTCGCCGGAAGAAGTTTCACTGAGATCGAGATGACCTCGGATTCGTTTTATCAGCTCTACGAGCGTAAACGGCTTCTGGATAAAATCGAGGTTCATCGATTCGATCTGGTCGGCGCGGATAGCGGCGTCCGCGTACCCGCTTGTCAGGATGACCGGCAGGCCGGGATTATCGGACTGGATCTCCTGCGCGAACTCTATCCCGTTCCCGTCGGGGAGAAGGATATCCGAGATAAAAAGGCGGATATTTTTCCGGTTCTCCTCGTACTTTTCACGCGCCGTCATAATATCCGGGCATGCGATAATATGGTAGTTCCATGAATTCAATGTGTCGGCGACAAGGTTACGGACACCGTTCTCGTCCTCGAGATAAAGGATCATTTCGCCGTTACCGCGGAACACCTGCGCGACCCGTTCTTCGTTTGCCATCGCCGAGTTCTGTACGCCGTGAGTCACGGGGAAAAAGAGCTCGAACGAGGTTCCTTCGCCGGGGGCGCTTTCGACATTGATCCAGCCGTTATGCTGTTTCACAATCCCGTACACCACCGAAAGCCCGAGGCCAGTCCCTTTACCCGATTCCTTTGTGGTAAAGAACGGATCGAAGATTTTTTTCAGTACCTCTTCGGACATTCCCGTCCCGTAATCGATGATCGAGAAGGCGGTGTATTTCCCCGGGACGGCGTAGGTATAGGTTTTGCAGTACTCTTCGCCGATCTCGGCGTTGCGGGTTTTCCATGTGATGACACCGCCGTGCGGCATGGCGTCGCGCGAGTTTAACGTGAGATTGAAGATGATTTGTTCGATCTGCATGGGGTCGGCGGAGATCACCTTGATATCCTGATCGAGAAGGAGTTTGATCTGGTAATTCTCGCCGAGCAGGCGCTGGATCACCGCCTGGAGCTCGAAAAGTTTTACGTTCAGGTTCATCGTCTGCGGCCTGATAATCTGCTTTCGGCTGAATGCCAGCAGTTGGGAAGTGATAACCGTGGCGTTATCCGCCGCTTTGACGATCTGTTCGAGGGATTGGCTATCGCCGGGGTCGGCATCCGTACGCATGAGCAGGAGTTCGGCATACCCCTTGATGATGGTCAGGTAGTTCCTGAATTCGTGCGCGACCCCTCCGGCCATTTTCCCGATCGTGTCGATCTTATTGATCTGGTTGATCTGGTTCTGGAGCTTACTTCGCTCTTCTTCGTTGAGAGTCTGATCGGTTATATCGCGGAACATACCGGCAAGCCCGATGTAATCGTCCTTTTGGTCGAAAACGGGCGAAAGGAAGTATTCGATATAGATGATCCGCCCATCGAAATTGATTGAGGTTCTTCCGGACAGCTTTTTCTGTTTTTTTGTCATTTCATTGTTGATTTTTGAATACAGTAAACCTACATCCTTCGGAAAGATTTCCTCGTTCGTTTTCCCCAGAATCTGATTCCGTTTCAGCTTATAGAAAACCTCGAACTCTTTATTGACATCCATGAACCGGTTTTCCCGGTCCTTCAGCCAGACTACGAACGGGATATTGTCGAGCATGGTGCGCTGGTGTGCCTCGATCAGCCTAAGCTGGGTGTTCGTCAACTCGAGCTCGTCGGTAGTGATCAGGAATTTTTCGATCATACGGCTGATGTCCCCGAACTCGGAGTCCGATTTCAGCAGATCCTTCACAGGCTGGATGGAATTGTTCTTTAACGCGAGCGAAATCCTGCGGTTCGGGACGGCGATCCTGTTCAGCAGGAAGAAGAACATGAATACATACGAGATGATGAGGAAAAGCTGGAGAAGCAGTTCCTGGCCTATCAGACGGTCGCGGTATTCGCCGAGAGAACCTTCGTTGAAACGGAACATCACTTCGAACGGATTCCCGCTACCCGGAAGCGGCATATATCCGGTGAGAAGGGGATCGTCCGCTGAAAACCCTCTATTCGAGAGAGGAGTTTGGTACGGGTGTAGCTCGATAATTTCGAACTGAAGAGCGTCTTTATACTCCTGCAGATACTCCTGATCCCATTCCTTCGCGGTAAAAAAATACCCTGCCGGCGGGGTAATACGGCCGGCGTCGGCGGTCGGGTGGATAGTTATCCCGAATATCTGGAAGAATCGTCCGCCCTGCTCGATAAAAAGTTCGAGCATTCTGTTTGTGGCGAAATGAGAGATAATACTTTTTGGGTCGATTCTGATAAACTGAAGAACGTCCCGAAAATCGGGATTGGTGATTACCGAGTCGAAGTAGACCGGTTTAGCATCCGGATTATATACCCATACCGCGTCGATAGAAAAAGTCTCGGGTATCATACTGAGGTTTGCAGTCGCCCATGACTTGTTTTCGGTTTTCACGAATTTGACCATGTCGTCCCAGTAGGTGTAATCGATAGCCATTTTCCAGATCGATTCTGTTTTTAACGAGTAGATGAGGTGGAAAAGCTCTTCTTTTTTCTGCGAGCTTTCCTGGATAAAGAAACCGATATTATCATGGAAAGATTTATTATTGAGGGCGAGGAAGATGGAAACCAGCGCAAGATGGATAAACAGATAGATAAAAATCCACCTGGAAATTTTCACCCTTAATTACCTCCGCAAGTCCACATAATAATATTAACATACGAATAGAAAAAGACAAGGATTATTTCGAACGCGGAGACAATATTTTTATCAATGCGATAAATTTAACAGATTATCCCGAAATCGATTCCGAATCCGGGTCGAGCGAAGCGATCCTTGACACGACTGTTTTCCTCGACGGGTTCGCGTAGCTGTACACGCAGTAGTGCGGGCAGGTGTCGTATCGTCCGATATCCTTCGACGGGACGCATCCGCAATACTTGCGCCGTCCTTTGTCTTTCGGAGCACGTGGATACACACATACGCTCTATTAATCAAAATACAGCCCTATATGTAATGAAATAGACATACTCCTTATGGAGTATTTTATTGCATATAGGTAAAATAGTTTGAAAGAATAAACCGAGCGTGTTAATATGCTTACGTTCGCGCGGAAAACCGCGTCGAACCAAATCAAAATAGCGGAGGATGCTATGAAGAAAGTTTTATTAGGATTGATGGCGGGGATTTTTGCCGCCGTGATTGCCGCCGGATGCGCGCCCGCAGTTGTGCCGTCCGCGGATCCCGATATTCAGAGGTTTATCGGGACATGGTGGTTGACCAACTTTTCCAATCCCGGCGGAACGGGTTCCTATGTGAGCAAGAACGTTTCGGGATCGGTCGTTACTTACACACAGGGTTCTTATACCCAGGTCTTTAACATGACGAACTACGGCGGCGGTTCCACGAATGTCATGACGGGCAACGTGTTCGGTACGTGGAACACTGACAGCGGCGCGAAAAAACTCGTCATGGCCGCAACGGGAGGCACGATAACCAACACTTCCTACTCGACCGGAGCCACGAATATGGGAATCACAAACCATACCGCCCTCGGCGACAGCACCCCGATGATCTACACGTTCTCCCTGAGCGACACGAAGGTGAGATTGACGGACGAATCGGATACGAACATCTACATGGAATTC
>MIBE01000045.1:4467-13931 GCA_001829415.1 Spirochaetes bacterium GWF1_51_8 | reverse complement strand
TATTTTCAGCTTCCTATACAATCTGAGGCTTGTTTAGACTGGAGGTCTCTTGTTTGTTACGCCACCAATACTTTTACCATATATTCCTCAGATTTTTTACAGTTCGAATAACCGTAGCTTCAACATATATATATCCCAGTGTACTCTGCGAAATCAGCGTGAAACTGAGAAAAAGATAAAAATCCGTAAGAATCTGCGAAATCTGTGTCAAATTGGGGTAAAATATCATATCTCAATTTATCGCTGAGAAACATAGATTGAACATATTAGCGCAGATAAGTAGATTTCTAAACTATCTATGAATAATCCCCAGAAGTGGAGACAGGAAAATTTATATTTGCCTCCACCCAAATAAAATTGAATTTATTTTACAGAGAGGCTTTGAAAAAATCAAGTCGTGCCGGAACACTTTCATTCGGCTATTGACTTTTTTGCATTATGCGAATATCATATTGCACTAAGGATACGCTATGCGGTTTATTTACATCTTCTTCCTTTTTATCCCACAAATCATATCCGCTTCTCCCGCAGTTACGAATAAATCCCCGTCCGAAATTCTCCTTCTCGAGGACGGATGGGAGTACCGATGGGGCGATTCGCCGTTCGACAAAAACGGCGTCCCGGTCTGGACTTACGACAACGGCTCCTCCGTCGAATGGACGGTATTTTCGCTCAAGGAAGACCCGGAGAAGCCGCCGACCAATAACTATTTCTGGGAACGGGTCAAACTCCCGGATATCTACTGGAAGGACGCGTGTCTCTTCCTCTTCTCGGCGGATCAGATCTATGAGGTCTATCTCGATGGAAAAAAGATTCACGGTTTCGGCGACTTCGACACCAAACCGGTGCAGTCGTTTATCGGATACGGCGAGCATTTCATCCATCTGCCCGACGGTTACCAGGGGAAGTACGTTTACTTCCGATTCTATTCTGAGTTCCAGAGGATCGGGATCTATCACGGGGTCTACGCCGGGCCGGAAGGCCAGTACTTCCGTTTCCTCATCCGCAACAGGCTGGATTCGCTTTTCCTCGGGTTCATCTCTATACTCGCCGGCGCGGCCGCGCTGATCATCTTTTTTATCGGGATCAGGATCGGCGACCGGATCAACTATCTCATTTTCAGCGGGTGCGAACTGGCGCTCGGAATTTTTCTTGTCTGCCAGTCGCCTTTCAAGATCATCCTTTACCCGAACTATCTCTTCTGGCAATACCTCGATCTGAGCGCGACCATGCTCGTCCCGGCCGCCGCGGGCCTTTTTATCCGCCAGATTATCGAGCTCCGCTTCAAGAAAGTGCTCGCTGCGATCTCGCTCGGCCATTTCGCGTTCCTGGTGATCGGCTTGTTCCTCGATGTGATCGGCGTATTCCACCTGATGAACATGCTCCGTTTCTTCGAAATATTAATCCTTGTTTCGCTCACTGTCATTATCACGGTCACCGCGATCTCGGCTATCCGGGGGAATATCCAGTCGCGGGTGTTCAGCCTCGGATTTATCGCGCTCGCGGTATTCGCGGGTTTCGATCTGTTGGTTGAGCTTCAGGTCATCCCCCGTTTCATCACGCTGTTTTCATGGGGCGCGTTCCTGTTCTCGGCGTCGCTCGCGGTGATCCTGTTCCGCAACTACTCGTCGATCAAGAACCAACTCGTAACGTCCGAGAAGGAGCTCGAAATCGCGCGTTCGGTGCAGGAAGCGATCCTGACCAGCCCGTTACTCTACCATAAGATCGATAAGCTCAGTATCGAGGTCTGCTATCTCCCGATGAACAAGGCGGTCAGCGGCGACTACTACAACATCTCGCGCCTCCGCGACGGGATCGCCTCGATCATGATCGCCGACGCGTCGGGGCACGGCACACAGGCCGCGCTTTCCACCATGCAGCTCGACGTCCTGAACAAGGAAAGCCTCGATGTCCTCTTCCCCCACGAGCGACTCGAGTATATCAACGGTTCGTTCTCGGAAAGAATCGGGAGCCGTAACTTTTTCACGTCGTTCCTGATCAATATTTACCCGAGGAGCATCAATTACTCGAGCGCCGGGCATCCCAACCAGTACCTGATCAAGAAAAACAGGGAACTTGTCGAACTGAACGCCGGAGGGAAGCCGCTCGGGGTAGTGACCGGGATATCGTTTAAGGAACACAAGCATTCTTTCCTGAAGAACGACACGCTCGTGCTTTTTACCGACGGGCTTTTCGAGGAGTTCAATCCCGAGGGAAAGGTGCTGGGCGAGGACGGGCTGAAGGAGATGTTCGAGAAGCTCATCCGGCACAAGGTTTTCGAGCTCACCGCGGATAAGATCGCCGCGAAGGTTCTCGAGGAGATCGAGCGTTTCAACGACGGCGTGCCTTTCGCGGACGATATCACGCTGATCGTCGTGAAGCACCTCGAGTAGTATTAAGGGCACTTTTAAAACTCTTTCATCATGAAAAGTTTTCAGAATAGAATATTTCATTTTTTGTCACTGCGATACCGCGCTACAGAAACTCATTGAAGCGCGGTAGAAGCAGTCGGTGTAATTTATTTTCTAATATTAAAATAGATTGCTTCGCTTCACTCGCAATGACAGGGCCATTTCCCAAATGTTTGATAATGCCCTTTTATTTACGGATTTTGAAATGCCAATAATAATATTTCATTTGTCTTTTATTCATACCGGGTTTATACTCTTTTTACAGTCTCATCCACAGGAGAAATATATGAAGATAATCGCTGTATCCGTTTTCGTTACCGTTCTCGCCTCGATTACCGCCTGCGCTCCGGCCGCGGTTGCCCCTATAGTCAACCCGCCGTTGACACTCACGAGCGGTAAGTTCGTATCGCCCAATTCTGACGAGTATGACGGCTTCGGGCATTGCGTCGCGGTATCCGCCGACGGCACCTCGTTCGCGGTTGGCGCCCAAAACGCGTTCGGCTACGGCGCGGTCTATCACTATAAGAAGAACGGCGGCACATGGATAGAGACCATCTTCATGGAATCGAACCTTTCGGGTCTCGCCGGGCTTTACGGCACGGCGGTGACTGTTTCCGGCGACGGCCTGACCTTCGCGGTCGGCGTCCCGTATACGGCATGCAGTTCCTTTGCCGAATCAGGACTTGTCTTCGTCTACCAGTACACCGGTTCGAAATGGTACATGACAATGCTGAGCAACCCCGCCCCCCAGCCGGGACAGCATTTCGGGTACAGCCTCGCGGTCACTCCCGACCATTCGAGCCTCATCATCGGCTGTCCGGGCGAAGGCGCGGGTTTCGCATACATCTTTACCAATACAGGGACGAACTGGATGCAAAGATACCAATCTTCCGACGAAGGAATCCGTGTGCTGTACGGCGCGAGCGTGGCGCAGACCCCCGACGGCGGCGCATGGCTGATCGGAGCGCCCGGGACTGAGATTGGCCACGGCGCGGCTTATGTTAAATCGATTCCCCAGCCTACCGGCTATCAGCAGAAATTCGAATCCGGTATCCCCGGAGGCTCGCAGATGGCGGGGAGTTCCGTCGCGGTCTCGTCCAATCACAATCTCGCCGCGGTCGGCATCCCCGGCTTGAACGGCGATCAGGGCAGGGTGATTATCGCGGAATACAACGGGTCGGTGTGGACACAGATGAGCGGGAAATCGACCAACTTTAACGGCGCCTCACTCAGCAACAGTTTCGGCACCTGCCTCTCTATCAACCCCGACGCTACCCTTCTGATCGCGGGCGCGCCGATGGCGGATATGGGCGCGAATACCAACCAGGGCGCGGCATATCTCTACGGCTGGGACGGGACGAAATGGACGAATATGAGTATCGTCGATACGGATGGCGCCTCGGAGGATTACTTCGGACAGAGCGCCGCGATGTCGGATAACGGCAGATTGATCGTGATCGGCATCGAGGGCGACGATGTCGCCGGACAGGTCAACCAGGGCTCGGTGTACATCCTGGAGATAAAGTAGCCTTGTTATCCTTTTCCGAAAAAGTATAGTTTCAATATTATTCCAGGTTCTTTATGCTAATAGTAAAAATGGAGAGTTGGAATGCCTATTATCAGACTTCCGAAGGAAAACCTTATTTTTATGGATAACAACGAAATAGAGATTAATGTACCGGATTCTGTCCTTGCCCGTAACGACTATTCGGGAATAAGAGATTCCGCTGGAATATTAAAAAAACGTAAAATCGATCCGGTCGCGTTTCAGAAAGAAATTCGTAAGGAATGGGAATGAATCTTGTTTACGATACCAATGTTTTCATTCATCATTTGAGCGACCCAGAACAGTACCCGCTGAGGTATGAATAGGGGAATGAGATAAGAGAAAACAGAATGAAACTGAAATATAAAAAGGCGAGAATGAAAAAACCAGAGCAGAACGTAAATCAAGATAGTTTGATCGAGTTTCTTTCTAAACAACTTGAAAACTACATAAAGTATCATGATTCAAAGGAAAACAAACTTTGGGTATCATTTTCATTATACCTCACCTTTTCCACAGCTTTTATTTATTCTTGGATAAAAGAACTTCGCAATTTGTTTATTTGTGCAAATCAAAAAATATATGTGTGTGCATTTTTAATACTAGTTTTTGGATGTACATTATGGTTTATCTTGAAGCAATTTCATTTAAAAAACTTATCAGATACAATTACCAAAGTTTTAAGACTAGCTATTATTGAAAGAAAACAGGAAGAGTTTACATATTTAGAGAAATCAAATTATGGTTTTCCCGATCAAATTGAAGAACGCATTAAAAACCAACATAATTGCGATCCACCAAATAGACCAGAATTTCCATTAATTCTTCTCATCTTCCTTTTCTTATGTGTGCAAGTTGTTATACTATATTTTGTATAATCATGGTTTTTCCTCCCAAATAAACATCACATTTCAATTATTCCTTATACCCGCCGAACAAGACGTCATCCGTCGAAGGAGGTATTTCTCAATCTGCTCCCTGTCTTCGTTCAGCCGGTTGTTTTTCATTTCGTCTCTCCCGATACCGGGTTTTTATTTTCTTTCACGAATACCGCGAGAATTATTACGCTTGTCAATGCCATCGCTCCGCCGAACCAGAACGGAAGCCCCGGCAGAAGCGAGAACAGGAATCCCGCGATCACGCTGGCGGGCAGGAGGCCGATCCCGACGATCGTATGGTAAAATCCGAGCGCGGTCGCCTTCGACTCCTTCGGCGCGAGGTCGCTCACCATCGCCTTCTCCACCCCTTCGGTCATCGCGTAGTAGATCCCATAGAGCGGCCAGAACACCCACATCAGCCAGTTCAGGCTTGGGTCGATGAAGCCGAACGCCGCGTAGACTATCGCGTAAAGGACATACCCGAGCACAAGCAGCCGCTTCCGGCCTATCCGGTCGGACAACGAACCGAAGACGGGCGAAAGCGCGGTCGCGGCGGTATTGAACACGATGTACATGAGGATCACCGTGGACAGCAGATGCCCGACATCCATGCTCCGCAGGAGCATGAACTGGTTCGACGAGTTGCCGAGGGTGAAGATGAACTGCGCGAGGAAAAACACCTTGAGGTTCCGGTCGTAGCCCGAGAGCCGGAGATTGGGTTTCGGACGCGCCTTCGCGGAAAGCTCGGCGGGTTCCTTCTTCTCACTCACGAAAAAGAGCGCGATCACCCCGAGAAACGCCGGAATAATCGAGATGAGGAAGATGAGATAGAACGCGTTCATGTCGGTCAGGGATTGCCCCAACGGATCGAGGAACTCGCGAGCGAGGAAGTAGCATAACGCCGCGCCGACAGTCGCCCCGGCGAAGTCCATCCCGCGCTGGTAGCCGAACGCCCTTCCCTGCGCGTCCTTGGGCGTCGATTCGGAGATAAGCGCGTCACGGGGCGCGGTGCGGATGCCCTTGCCCACACGGTCGAGGAAACGAGCGAGGAACACGAAGTACCACCCGAGCGACGCGAGCAGGAAGAGCCCCTTCGCCGCCGCCGACGTCCCGTAGCCCGCGATCGTCATCCCCTTCCGTTTGCGGAGCCTGTCCGACCAGTAGCCGGAAAAGACCTTGAGCAGACTCGCGGTCGACTCGGCGATCCCCTCGATCACCCCGAGGATCGGGCCGAGAAGCGCCTTCGCCCCGGTCATCACCGCGGTCAGGAACGCCTGCAGGATGGGATACACCATCTCGGACGATACGTCGGTAAAAAACGAGGTGAGCCCCGTCAGGATTACATTGCGGTCGAGCTTTTTATTTTCCATTTTCATACTCCTCAAATAATTCCATAAATAACTCCTTTGCGCGGATTTTCGATAATTCTAAAATCTCCTGTCCATTTTGCGTAATCCCGTAATACCTGCGGATTTTTCCGTTCACGTTAATTTCCTCCGAGCGCAGAAAACCGTCGCGTTCCAAACGGTGAAAAATCGGGTAAAGCGTGCCGAAAGAAACTTCGTACCCGTGACGCGCCAGTTCGTCGCGGAACTCCTTCCCGTATACTTTTTCCTTCGCGGTGTGATGCAGGATATGCATCTTGATAAACCCTAAAAAGAAATCCCTTTCCAAACGGTTCATATCAACCTCTTGTATCGCTTTACGATATCGTTATGCGATATAGTAACACTCTTTCCTGCGATTGTCAATACGTTTAGAGAAATATTTTTTGACGGATAATGGAGTTCGGGATATAATTTATCACCCGGTTCGAAGAGCAGGATACGGAAAGTCTCGTCGATTTGGAAGCGTTACGGAAGAATGCAGGGACGATCAGCTTGAGCACCGGTAACCCGATCCATTAGTATACCCGGTAAGCAATAATAATAAAGGATTTTTCAATGTGGAAAACGATTTTCATGCTTTTACTTTGCGCCGTTCCCTTATCCGCCGGGCAGGCTAAGAACATTTATACGATCGACGCTTATAATTTCAAATTTACTATCGATCTGCCGTCGGGCTGGAAGGCGGTTCCCCAGAAGATCAAGGACGATTATGTCCTTTACATGCTATACAGCACCAAGAGCTCGCCCATGAAGCCCGGAGCGGTGATCACAATCCAGACGTTCGCGAAGAACGGGATGGATATGCAGGAATATGTAATGGGGCAGGCGTATAACATCGCCCAGCAGAAGAAGAACCTCGATATCGAGGAGTTCGAATTCTTTCACCCGGTCTACGATTCGTTTTCGATCACCTATTCGATGGACGGGATAACTTCCAGCATCCTCACCGCGATCGATCCCGGGGTGACTGTCAGGAAAGGCATCATCGTGTTTATTACGTTACCCGGCAGAGAGATTACGCCGGAGGAAATGGATATCTTCATGAAACTGGTCGAATCGGTCGACGTTCCCGTGCTGAAATAAACTGCTTCACGAATTACATATTGCGTTCCATCGCCTCGACTGCGTCCTTCGCTTCTTTCAGTCCCATTCCGGTCTGTTCGCGGTAACGCTTGATCGCCTCTATCTTGTCTCCGCGCCGGATCAGGTCGCTGATCTCGTACTCGAACGAACTCCGGTCGCCCGACGGCGCGCTTAGATTCAGGTGCCTCATGAGCATATCCACCTTCTTCTCAAGATCGGCCACGGTCTTTGTCAGGTTCTCGATCTGTCTGCGTTCGTCAGTTCCCAGCATATCTTCCCTCTTATCAATTTTTTTCGCCGGGGAGTTTCCGTTTCCCCTCGGCCTTCGGCAAGTCAAGCATCGCGTACCCGGACTTGTAAAGAATACATCCCTTAGCTCCGGGGATACATTCCAGCTTCCTGAGCTCGCAAAACTCGTTTTTCTTATACAGGCACTCGAAACTCATATCTCTCTCCGTTCATCTCCGGTGTACTTGCGGCTTAGCCTCGATATCGGAGTTAGCCAGCGCTGAAGTTAAAACTCATATTACCCTCACCGATCACGGGCTGACGGTTTATCCTATCACAACCTCGGTATCGGGATTAGTCCGCGCTGATGCTATAACTCTTATCGCCCTCTCCGATCACGGGCTGACGGTTTATCCTATCACAACCTCGGTATCGGGATTAGTCCGCGCTGATGCTATAACTCTTATCGCCCTCTCCGATCACGGTCTGACAGTTTATCCTATCACAACCTCGGTATCGGAGTTAGCCCGCGCAGCGGTCAGTTCGTGACGATTACCTTACCGGTCATAGCGGGATGAAACGAACAGAAATAATTGTTCGTCCCGGCGGCCGTAAACTTGAAGCTGAACTTCGCGCCCTGCGCCAACGCACCGCTGTCGAACGACTGCACCGCCGTGGTGCTGGTCACGGTGTGATTGGCCGAATCTTTATTTTCCCATGTCAGCGTCGTCCCGGTGAGAATAGTGACCGTGTTCGGGAGGAACGCAAACCCCTGAATCGAGAGCGTATTCGGGTCAGTGGGTGTGTTATTCCCGCCTGTCGGAGCGAACGTCGTACACGCCGCCAAAAGCGCCGGTACCGTTAAAAACATAAGGACGGATTTGTATTTCATACTCTCCTCCTGTGTTTTTAATTAAATATACTCGCTTCCGGTATCTAAGTCAAATCGAACATCCGCTGTATGGTAAAACCGAAGTACCAGCTTTCCAACGACGGCGCGCCGAGGAGGAGGTTTCTCATCCCGGTGTCCGGCGTGTTCTGGAAAACGAACATAAAGTGATGCCCGCTTGTCGCGAACTTGAACCCGAGCGAGAAATACCCCGTCTTGCCGATATTCGGATTTCCGGCGGGCACCGCGAAGTTCATCCCGTACTCGAGAAGTATATGGAACGGCTCGGCGATCTTCATATCCGCTCCGAGCGCTCCCCCGGCGGCCTGGTTGAAGTTATCGTAACCGAGGTTGAGATTGATACTGAGGAATTCGCCCAGTCTGACAGTCTGAAGTGCGACAAGGAAGAAGAAGTTGACCTGCCTGTCCTGGCCGAAACCCGGGATATAGGTGAAAAGCGACAGGTCGGCCGCCGCGCGGATGAACGAGCCCGAGTTGATGATCGAATAGTTCAGGCCGAAGATCAATTCGGCCCTGTCGTTGATGTATTTGAGATAGGGTATGAAGTTGTCGAGGACGCATGCCCGGAACCCGAGTGCGACTTCCGCCCCGGCGTTAAACAGTCCCGACACCCCGATATTTTCCAGCCTGTCATACAGGTGGTGCGAAACTTCGAACTCCATCTGCCCCGGGATAAACTCCGACGGTGTGGACATATTCGCCATATTGTTCTCGTAGGCCGAAACAACCCCCCATAACAACAGGAACGATACGATGACCGCAATTCTCCGCATAGCGTTCTCCTTTCAGTTTCTTAAGAACCCATCTATTTCTTTTCCTTCGATTCGATGACCACGTTATCGCCTCGTTTGTAGTCCATGACCGTGTCCTTCAATATGTCCATCAGGCGCGCGATCTTGCCGGACTCGAGCGAGTCGAAGACGATCAGAAGGCTGAAGTAGTTCACGCGGTACTTGTGCGACTTGTCTTCCTGGAAATTCTGGACGCTCTTTTCCTTTGAGAAGTAGGACGAGTTCTGCC
>MIBE01000045.1:0-4461 GCA_001829415.1 Spirochaetes bacterium GWF1_51_8 | reverse complement strand
GAACCATGCCCGGGGGAATATCCTGTTCCGGCGAGGGCGGGCCGTCGGGAATATACGATTCCCCGTCGAACTTCTCGAAGCCCTCGAAACTCTGCGAGACCACCGGCGCATTGTAACCCGCGTGCGCGAACACAAGGATCTTGTACCCGCTGTATCCCAACGCGTCGAGCGCCGCAATAGCGTTCGCCTCAAGCTCGGCGGCCTCTTTCTTTTGGTACTCCATTACCGCCATATCCTCGAAGATACATCCCGTAAATAAAAATAGCGTTGCCGTTAATAGAACTATTTGCTTCATCTTTTCCTTCTCCTACTATATATCACTTATTGATCTCTTTCTTTTCTTAATCCCCGCCAGAACTTCGTTCGATGTTTTTCTTATATTTCTTTAAAGATGCATCGAGCTGTTTATTCTCAGGCTTCCGGAAAAATCCGCTTTCTTCACTCTTTCCCAGTAGAACACAAAGCAGGAGAGAAAGCACGGCGAGGAATAACAACGGTACGAAGTAAAACACTAAACCCTGATTCGTTCCCCATTCCTCTAACGGGGTAAAAACCGCAACCCCCGCCGTGAACAGGAAATAGAGTACGATAACAAAGAGATAGCCTGTCAGTATGATCCTGCGGATTCCCCAAGAATAATAAATAAAGTCTCTCGATTTCACTACCAGCTTTACTTCCAAGAAATCCTTCCCTATCCCTCTAAATACCTTCCATACTACAGGAAGGACTATAAAAGCAAATATAACCTGTATCATGATACATCCGTGCAGCAGAGACATAACGCCTCCGAAGCGGGAAAGCGTATCCCGTTATTTCTTAATCAGGATAAACTCCACACGGCGGTTTTTCCGTTTGCCCTCCGGCGTGCCGTTATCCGCTACCGGCTTCGTGTCCGCGAACCCAACCGTCGTCATCCGGTCGGCGGCGATGCCCTTTGTCACAAGGTACTTCTTTACCGCCTCCGCGCGCGCTTCCGATAACGGCTTATTGATCTCATAGGTTCCGGTGTTGTCGGTATGTCCCTGTATCTGAATATGGTAGCTCGAGTACTTCTTGAGGATTTCCGCCACACGGTCGAGGATCAGCTTGGCGTTCTTGGTGAGCGCCGCCTTCCCGGTCTCGAACTCGATACTGCTGACACGGATTTTCAGCCCCTCGGGCGTCATTTCGACAAGGATATCGACCGACATCGGCGGGAGTTCCTTATCGGTAATCTTATTCCCGATATTATCTTCCAGCGTGATCTTTACCTTATAGTCCTGCGCGCTTTCGACCAGTTCGCCGTTATCGGAACGTCCGTCCCAACTGAACTCGGGAGCGGGCGGGCCGTCGCCCGCGAACGTCTTGAACGGGCGGTTGTCCGGATCGTAGATCACCATCTTCCATTTCTTCACGCCCTGCGGGTCGTCCACCGTCAGCTTGATCTTGATAATATCCTTATCCCCGTCCTGGTCGGGCGAGAACGGCGAAGGCGGATCGTACTGCGCGGCCACTGTCGGCGGCACGGTATCCACTATCACCGGATGCTTCTCGGACTTGGGATTGTTCCCGTTCGCGTACTCCGCGTCGAGGACGAAATAGTACTTCCCGTCGGGAACGTTCATTCCCTTGTCGTCCTTACCGTCCCATGTCAGGTTCACGGGCGGAGCGGTAAATTCCATCTTGCGGACGGTATTGCCCTTATCGTCGGTGACCGTGAACGTGATCTTCTTGATTCCGGCGGTTTCGGAGAATGTCGGCGTGATCTTCACGCTGTCGCTGTTGCCGTCGTTATTCGGCGAGATACCGGGCTTATCGAGCGCGATGAAAACCGAATAGTTCGCGGTCGAGAGATTGATATTCTTGATCGCCATAATGGTCTTGTTCCCGGCGAGGTCCTTGCCGAAAACGATGTAGTCGTAAGAGCCGTCGGGGCTGGCCGCGTTCTTCGCGTCCTTACCGTCCCAGACAATCTCCTTCGGCGGGTTCATTCCCCAGTTCCATTCCTTCACGAGGAGCCCGTTGACATTACGGAGCTCGGCCTTCCAGAAGTCGTTCGCGCCGAGTTCCTGAGTGATCACAAGGGTGTCCTTGTTGCCGTCGCTGTTGGGCGAGAAAAGGTTGTCGCTGATCCCGAGCACGGCGGGCGGCGGGGTGAGATCGACGATCATCTTGTTGGTCGTCGATACCCCTTTGTTCTTGAGTTCGTCCATCGACTCGAGCAGGACGAGGTACGTGCCCTCCTCGACAATGGAACCGTTATCGGTAGTGCCGTCCCAGACATATCCTTCGGGCACCTTGACCGACTCCTTTTTCTCCCAAAGCTTCTGCCAGAATAGGGCGAGGTCGAGGGTGACGTCGCGGGCTTCCACGCCCTTGACCGTCTTCACCGTCTGTTTATTGCTGTCGAGTATCCTGAGCTTCCAGTCGTCGATCAGGCTCAGGTCGTCGATCTTCATCGTTAGTTTGATATTATCCTGCGCGCCGTCGAAGTTCGGCGAGAAGTAGAGCAGGCTGGCGTTGGTCTTGTCGAACGCGATCACGTTCTTGGGCGACTCGGTGTCCGGCAGGCCGAACGCTATTTCCACGCCGATGAAGTGCGCGGCGGCTCCGGGCGCGCCGGAATTGGTGCTGTATTGGTACGGATTGTAGGAATAGAAGAACTCCACCGGCGTCTCGTTGAACTGGAACTTGAAGGACGCGCCGAGAGTGTAGAAGAGATTGCCGTAAATCGTCCCGCCGATCCCGTTATTCCCGAAGTACAGCCCGCCCATGATATTGAAATGCTCGGCAATGGTGAATTTGAGGCCGAGATTGGCGAAGATGTTCATCGGCGCGAGATGGAACGTCGTATCGAACGAGAGAGCGGTCTTGAGCCATCCGGCGTCGAGGAAATCGGTGTGGATACCGAGGCGCAGGCCGAGGCCCGGCATCGGCGTCGACGGATTGACGGCAGCGGCCTTACCCAGACCGATCAGCGCAAAGCCGACCTTGCTGTTGTGGAAACCGAGCGCGGCGGCTTCGGGAAGCCTATCCTTAATTTCGAACACCATCCCGACATCGAGTCCGATCGCGAGGTCGCCGGCATTGGTACCGGCCTGGTTCAGCAGGTGCACGTTAAATCCGAACGCGAAGTCGTCGATAATCATCTTCGCGAAGCCGACATGGATCGCCATGACGCTGTTCACCGACGGCGGCTGGAAGTAGATCGACTGGAGCGCGGCGGTGAGCATCCCGAACTCTAACGGGAAACTGACGCCCACGTTGCCGAGGAAGTTCGGGGTGGCGATCCCGTACTGCCCGAAGATGCGGAAACGTTTATCGAACGCGGCGTTGGCGGGATTGAGGAAAAAGTCCCCGGCGTAACCCGTCCCGCCTACCCCCGTGAACGCCATTCCCGAGCTCGACGGCGAGAAGCCGGTGTAAATCCATTGGCTCCCGTTATCGATAGCGTAACTTACAGTAAATGTAATGAAGATCATGATGAGTGCAACCCAAAACCTGTTTTTCATTTTCCCTTCCTGATAATTTTTATTTTCCTTCCCGCTTATTCCATGCGCGGCTTCGGGAAGATTTTCATCTATTCTTATAATTATGCTGTTTTACTTTCTTTAATTCAGTTAAAAGAACACTTCGGCTGCGCTCAGTGTTCGGGGATAATTCATATTTTCATGCTTTCTCTTTCCCACTTGCTTGCTCCGAGCTTGTCGAGGGGTTACTTTTTACTCATACTTGATGAGTGAGAACACGGGGGCGTCTATCTTCTCACGCCCGTGAAGGAACTCGAGCTCGACCAGAAACGCCGCGCCGAGGGTGTTACCGCCGAGATTCCTGATCAGCCGGATCATCGCCTCGCACGTCCCGCCTGTCGCGAGAAGGTCGTCGACAATCAGAATGTTCTCTCCCGGCTCGATTGCGTCCTGATGGATTTCGAGAGCGGCCTCGCCGTACTCGAGCGCGTAGCTTTCGGAGATCGTCCCGGCGGGAAGCTTTCCTTTTTTACGGACAGGTACGAAACCCGCGCCGAGGATATACGCGACCGGAGCGCCCACGATAAACCCGCGCGACTCCGCGCCGATCACCTTGGTGATATTCATCTTACGGTAGTTCTCCGCCAGCTCGTCGAGACTGCTTTTGAACGCTGACGGGTTTTTCCAGAGAGTAGTGATATCTTTGAAAAGGATGCCGGGTTTGGGATAGTCGGGGACATCCCGGATAATATTTTTATAATCCATTTCGCGAGGCCTCCGAAGGGTTGTCGCTCTATTTTAACTTGTAATTCCGATTGTGTAAATATTTAGAAAAGAAAAGCCCCGCTGAGGGTGGGTTGACGAAGTTATGAAATGTATGATTTTTTGTCACTGCGATACCGCGCTACGAAAAATTTTGGTAGCGTAACAAAGACGGGACCTGTATAAATAAAAGAGGCTTTTCATCCGATTCTTAGATTACCACAACCTAGAACGGAGAAAAGCCATAAAA
>MIBE01000044.1 GCA_001829415.1 Spirochaetes bacterium GWF1_51_8 | reverse complement strand
TCTCGATTGAGAGGAACGCGAAGAAGCAGAAAGAGACGCGTCACCTGATCGAGCATAAGAAGATAGAAACGGGACATGAAGATAAAAAGGCCGTGCAGCTATCGCACAAAGACGAGGGTGTGGAAATCATCAAGCCGGAGGATAAAATACCCCTTGACGATTTTAAGGATTTTTAAGAAAGACGCAAGGCCCCTCCGGGGCATGTTGACGAAGTCGGTATATGGATTTCTTGTCACTGCGAGCCTGCCTTCTACCGAAGGTAGACAGGACGCGAAGCGATAAAGCAGTCTATGTAATTATTAATCAGTTAATAACATAGATTGCTTCGGCTATGGTTCGGCATCCCGGCGGTGAAGTCGGGACAAGCGCTCACCAAGACGCCTCGCAATGACAAGACAAGTTTGTTAACAACCCCCCAGACGAGGCTTTTTTTATTGACGCATCTATCATGTAGATATTAACTTTTCCTGTTGACATTTCTCATGTTTATGTTATTCTTTGACCGATAATGAATCAAAATCCTAAACAGGGGGATTTATGAAACTGGGTGAATACCTGATACAAGAAGGAATGGTGACCGACGCTCAGATCAACGAAGCTCTCGAGAAGCAGAAGGGATCACCCGAGAAGAAGCTCGGCCAGATGCTTGTCGAGATGGGTTTTTTGACCGAGAAAGAGCTGGTCGCCGCGATAAAAACGATTAATAAGTCCGAATAATCCCGTTTTTCTCATGCCCGGCTGCTCCGGGGCGTTTCCGCGCGCCCGGCAGGCCGAATCCGTGTTGTTTTTCCCGTCCGCTCAGTTGACAAGCGTTCCCGCAATTGCCAAATTTCTCTTCCTGCCTTATAATGTATATCCTATCATTCTTTGGAGAATTTATGCCCGATTATAAAGACCTGCTGAGAAATTTTTCGATTATTGCGCATATCGACCACGGTAAATCCACGCTCGCCGACCGCATCCTGGAAAAGAACGGCCTGTACGACTCGTCGAAGGGCGAGACGCAGGTGCTCGACTCGATGGAAGTCGAGAAGGAGCACGGGATCACTGTCAAGGCGCAGACGGTCTGTGTCCCGTATAAGAGCAAGGACGGCCGTTTGATCACCCTCAACATGATCGACACCCCCGGGCATGTCGACTTCTCCTACGAGGTTTCGCGCAGTCTCGCGGCATGCGAAGGCGTCCTTCTGCTGATCGACGCATCCCAGGGCATCCAGGCCCAGACCCTCTCGCATTTCTTCGTTGCGCTGGAGCACGATCTCGCGATCCTTCCGGTAATCAACAAGGTCGACCTTCCGACCGCGCATATCGAGATGGTGAAAGAGCAGATCGAGAAGGACCTCGGCCTCGACCCGGAAGATGCGATATTGATCAGCGCGAAAAGCGGCTTGGGGATCGACGAACTGCTCGAGGCGATAGTCGCGAAAATCCCCCCGCCCAAGGGCGACGATAAAGAAAAGTTCCAGGCACTCGTGTACGATTCCTATTACGATATTTATAGAGGCGTCGTCGTCAAGATACGTGTCATGCAGGGCACGATCAAGGCGCACGACACGATCCGGTTCCTGCGTTCCGGCAAGGACACCGAGGTGGAAGAAGTCGGCAACTACAAGATGCGTCTCGTGCCGAAGGCCGACCTGAGCGCCGGAGAAGTGGGCTACCTGATCGCCGGCATCAAATCGGTCAGCGAATTCGGTGTCGGAGATACGATCACGAACACGAACGATCCGTGCGCGCATGCCCTTGCGGGGTACAAGGAGCCGAAGGCATATGTGTTCGCGGGGCTGTTCCCCACCGACGGCGAAGACTTCGAGCCGTTCACCGAAGCCCTGCACAAACTGAAGCTGAACGACGCATCGCTGTCGTTCATGAAATGGAATTCCGCCGCGCTCGGAATGGGGTACAAATGCGGATTCCTCGGGCTTCTCCATCTCGAGATCATCCAAGAACGCCTGGAGAAGGAATTCGACCTCAACATCATCTCGACCGTGCCGTCGGTGGAATACCGAATCACGATGACGAGCGGAGAAGTATTTACTATTGAGAACGCGACCGAATTTCCCGATATTACTAGAATAAGCAGGGTGGAAGAACCGTATGTCAAGGCGAATATCATCATGCCCAGCGAGTATATGGGGCAGGTGATGCAGTTGGTGCAGGAACGGCGGGGTATCCAGACGAACCTGATCTACATCGACAGCGGGCGTATCGAGATATTCGTAGAACTGCCGCTCGCCGAGATTATCTATGACTTCTACGATAAGCTGAAGTCGTTCACCAAAGGATACGCCTCGTTCGACTACGAGTTCCTCGAGTTCCGCGACAGCGAAGTGGTGAAGATGGACATCCTTGTCGGCGGGAAGCCGGTGGACGCGTTATCGCAGATGGTGCATAAGGAAGGGATCGAACGCCGCGCGAGAGGGGTTGTGAAAAAGCTCCGCGATCTCATTCCCAAGCACATGTTCCAGATACCGATTCAAGCGTCAATCGGGATGAAGATCATCGCGCGCGAGACGATATCCGCGCTGAGGAAGGACGTGACCGCGAAGTGTTACGGCGGCGACATCACCCGTAAACGGAAACTTCTCGAGAAGCAGAAGGAAGGAAAGAAACGCATGAAGATGGTCGGGAATGTAAATATTCCGCAGGAAGCGTTCGTGGAAATACTGAAACGGAGCGATGATGAATAAGGTGATTCTGGCGAGCGCGTCCGAAGGTAGGAAGCGCTTGTTCGAAACCCACATCAAGCATTTTGAAATCTCTATCTCGAGCGTCGACGAGGAATCGGTCGGGATATCCGATCCGCATGAACTTGTCCGTAAGCTCGCGTTAATGAAAGCCCACGCGGTCGCGAGAAAGTATCCCGACGATCTGACGATCGGATTCGATACGGTGGTCATCTGCCGGGGCGAGATTATCGGCAAGCCGAAAGATAATATGGACGCGATACGGATACTGAAATCGATCCGGGGGAAACGCCAGTCGGTGCTGACCGGATACGCGATTGTTAATAAAGTACTCCAGCTCGAGATCAACGACGAAGTCGAAACGGTGCTCTGCATGCGAGACCTGAGCGACGAGTTTATCGAGAGTTATGTAAAAAATCATCCCGTGACTAAGTTCGCCGGGGGATACGGGGTGCAGGACAACGACCAGCTGATCGAAATACTCTCCGGCGATTTCGACAACGTGATCGGGGCGCCGATGCGCGCGATTATCAATCACCTCAAAGACCTCGGCTACATCGAATAAACCCGTCATTTGATTTTTCCTTTGTAAGCAAACTGCTTAACGAGATTTCTAATAACTTTGAAGATTTTTGAAAATGTAAAAATGCACTCTTACTTTCTTTCTAGGCGGGCAGAAAGAAAGTAAGCAAAGAACCCCGCATAGGAACGCGGGGCAAGCTACCCGCCGCGCTGATAAAGCTCAGGTGAAGAGCCGGAAAATCCGAGACGGGCGCAACTCGCATGAAATGATTGTGTGAAGCGACATTGAAACTGCGTCGGACATGCGCCCTTGGTCGGATTTTCCGGTGGTTTGAAGCGCTTTAAAGTGCGCGGGTGAAACAGCCAACATCTATTCTACCATGCAGTTATGTATTCGGTTGTCTGACCCCGCCGCTATGCCGGATTTTATTCTCATACATACTTACCAGTTAGCGTTCCTCGCAAAACGCAAAAACGCCGTCTGTTTGACGACCCCGCGATTTATCCCCGAGTTTACGAGGGGTGCGGGGGAGGAGTTACGGCGTTTTTGCGTTTCGCGTTGTTAATGTTTCCGCTTTGCGAGCAGGAATAACCGGCATCAGGGCGGGAACTCTTTCTTTCCCCCATTTCTTTCTGGTTCAGAAAGAAATGGGGATTCTTCCTCCTCAAAGACCTCGGCTACATCGAATAAACCCGTCATTTGATTTTTCCGCCGATCCGTGGCACAATATTATAGAAGAAAAATGTTTCGGAGATATGGAGGGAATATGAAAAGAATCCTGCTGTCCGCAATAGCGCTGTTTTTCGCCGGATACCTGTCCGCGGGTGAAATCGCGATGGATAAAGAATATTTCTCATGGGTGGATAAACTGAATTTACGGGACAAACCGAGTCTCGATTCCAAGGTGCTTTACCAGTTCGCCGAGGGTGAGGATTTGAGCTATCTCGGCAAAAAGACGTCCGACACGGTGACGATCGAGCTTCGCGGGGTGAAATACACCGCGCCGTGGGTGCTCGTGAAGTCGAAGACAGGGAAAGAGGGATGGGTGTTCGCAGGTGCGGTCAAGAAGAAGGCCGAGATGGAAATCCTGACCGCGAAGGAAAAGGTCTATGCCGAACCGAACGTGAAGAGTATCGTGCTCACGGAGTGCAAGAAGGGCGAGGTGGTGACCTATAAGGGTTACCAGACCGATATAAAGGAAAACTTCAATGTCGGCGGAAAGACCGTCCAGTCTGTGTGGGTGATGGTGGAGACTTCGCAGGGGTATAAGGGCTGGATTCCCGCGCCGAACATGAAAAATGTCATCGGCGGCGCCCCGGATATGAACCAGTACGATAAGCCTAAAACGATGTCCGTGGACGATTTCCTGAAGGCGGTCGAGAACGCGGGCGACGGAAGCGTGATTACGCTGAAAAGCGGAGACTACTTCCTGCCCGAGACGCTTCTCTTACAGGATAAATCGGATATCACGATAGCCGGAGAAGGCGAAGTGAATATCTACATCAAGGACGAAAACGCGAACGTCATGGAGATCATGAACTGCGGAAGCGTGACATTGAAAAACATCAAGCTCAAGCACTACAACCCTCCGAAGGAACTGATGTGCACGGGGGTGGTGATCTATGGGGATAACTGCGGCTCGCTTAGTCTTGAAAACTGCGTCATCGACGGTTCCGGGTACTGGGGGCTGTGGCTGGGCGGGTTCGATTCCGTGACCGCGAAGAACACCAAGTTCGTCAATCATGTCGATTCCAGCCTGGAACTTTACTCAATCGGGTATATTCATTTCGAGAAATGCGAGTTTAAGAAGAACGGCGGCGGGATCAATATCTCCGACTGCGCGGAGTACCAGTTCTTCGACTGCGTCTATTCCGATAAAGGCGCGATCACTATCAACGAGGTCGTGTTCACGCGTGAGGAATTTGAGAAGGGGATAGAGTACGGTTACGGGGACTAACTGTTTCTATTAGAAAATCTTTATTTCGTACCGCTGGGTAAAAATCCTCGAAAGTGTAAATTTATAGTACGGCGGTATTCGGTACTCAAACGAATACAATGAAATCGCTATTCCGGCCGGGCGGTAAGAAATAATGAGATCGGAAGGGTAAAATGAAAATCGAATGGGATTTAAAGAGAAATACCGGTAATTTCAGTAAATACGGCCTGCTTTTCGAGGAATCCATACAGGTATTTTCCGATAAAAACCATCTCGCGGTCTTCGATAAGGGACGTTCGGTAAATGAAGAAAGATGGATTCTACTCGGTAAAATACCGGATGACCGGATAATATCATTGGTGTTTACCTGTATTAGAACAGAGAAGGAATGGGAAGAGGTAAGAATAATATCTTCAAGAAAAGCGACTGAAAAAGAAACGAATCAATACAAAAATAGACGGGAAGGAAAATGAAGGAAGAGTATGATTTCTCCGGCGCGGAGAAAGGCAAATTCTATATACCGGAATCTGAAATCGAGATTCCTGTTTACCTGAAAGTCGATGTTAAAAGCGAATTGACAAGAATCGCTACTTCAAAAAAACAGTCTGTCTCTGAATTGGTTAACGCTATTCTCGAAAAAGAGCTCGGACTGCTCTGAAACAATCTTCCGGGATCTATCTAATCGTCCAGAAATACCGTCTCGGCCTCGATCATGCCTTCCAGCTCTTCCGCGCTGCCGCCGTGAACAAAGCAGTCTATGATCCGTTTGCCCAACGGATCGAGATTTTCCTTATTGTACCCGGCGAGTTCCTTCTTGAAGAAGTCGGTCAGTATCTTATCTCCTTCGTCGAACGCCTTCACGCCCACTTCCGCCTGATGTTCCACCTGCAATAATCCCAAGTCGAAGGCCTGGCTTTCCACGACAAGACGGTTCATCGAATAGCCCAGCAGAATGCTCCGTGAGGGCGAAAGCTCGTCGCGGGTAAAACGGATACCGCCGCGCCGCGAGATGTACTCGCGCATAATCCATTGCGGCATGAACCCGACTTCCCACGCCCCGACATGCTTCACGGGCGAGAGGCTGTAATGCACCCTCGGGTTCTCGGTGATTTGTTTCAGCAGGATGTTCGCGTGATTGACCTTGAGGCCGGTCGCGAACGGCCAGTACGACCCGGCGCCCTCCGAGCCCATGCCCTCGGTCGAGATGATGCTGGGGTTGTCGAAACCGCGCGGAGAGACAAGCCGCCAGATCCATGCGATAGCGGGGGGCAGGATGTGAAAGAGGCCGAGGATACCGTAGGACGGCTTCTCCGCGGTGCACGGCGGGGTGCGTACACCGAAACTCCGGATGTCTACGCTGATCGGTTTATTGACGATTGACGGAACGCATTGCCTCGGGATGACGATACGCGGATTCGGGCAGGTCTTGCCCGGGGCGTCTTCGATATGCTCCCAAAGGAGCGCGGTGCTTCCCGGCTGAGCGTCGATATTGAGAAAGAGGAGCGGGTTATTGGGATGAATCGCGCGGGATTCGATATCCGGGTCTGTGCCGTAATTCTTGATATGGTCGACACGGATGAACCAGCCGTTTTCGGCGTCCAGCGCGGTGAGTTTGCCGTTACCCTTCTGGATAGCCGGGGGGCACATCGCCATGTCGTCGGTGACCGGGCTGATATTACAGCCCTTCGGCAGGACGATGTATTTCGTTTCGTCGGTGACAGTGTTCCGCCCGAACAGGAGCGAGCCGTCGAACTCACGGTGCAGGTGCTCGTTCATCTCGGACTTACCGCCGCCGCTCGCGCCCTCGTGCATGATATTGACCTTGAGGTCGTAGGGGGTGATGACTTGTACGAGAGATGCGTGATTGGTACCCCAGCCTTCGATCTCGCCGAAATGCAGAAGCGCGCCGTAGACGCCCTTTTTCGCGCTGGGGCCCGGGTAAAGGTTGTAGCTGAATATTTCGTACTGGTTATCCTGACGGTTATGGACGACGATCTGCTTGCCGGAAAAATGAGTGTGGCGGAACGGCGGGGCGACATAGACAAACACCTTCGGCTCGAACTTGCCCTCGTATTCCGATAGGACGGTCATTCCCTGGAGAAGCGCCAAGCCGTACCCGAAGAACGCGGCGTTACGCGGCATGAACGCGAGCGAGGGTATCCCGCACGAGTCGTGCCCTGATATAAACGGCACCGCGATCAGGTCCTGCGCGGCGAGCCATGCGAACGTCTCCTCGCGGAGGCCGACGAAGTTCTTGCCGAACTTATCGGAATAACGGGCCTTGTCGGTCGGACGTGCATCGCCGATCAGCATAGTTTCGGGGTCGCGCCTGCGCATATACGGATCGAAGTAGTTAACCGATATGCCGTTCTTGACCTTGCAGACATACGCCTCTTCCACGACACGCTTGCTGGGAAGGTCGTACTTTACCGTGAAGTATCCCTTGAGGTCGGCCTCGGGCACCGAAAGCTCGTAGAGTTCGGCAACGTTCTCGGCGATCGAGAGATTTTTGCATGACCCCGCGAACCCGGCAACTTCCGGATTGAGGACCAGTTTTCCCGCAAAATCGTTGAGGCTTTTCATATCCGTCTCCGCACTTTTTATTCCACCGTGAGAGTATAGGCCTGTCCTCGCTCGCCTTCCACGAGTGCCCTCGATGTGCGGGACGGAAAGGCGTAGCGGGGGTATACTCTATATCGGGCGACAGTGTGCTCCATATTATAGCATATTTCCGGGGGTTCGTCAAAAGTATGGGGAAAGGCGTGTCATAGCAAAATAGAAATGTCACCATTTAGAGCAAAATTAAAATGTCACCCTAGTAATTTAAAACAAGGCAAATATCTTCCGCGTTCCGGGG
>MIBE01000043.1 GCA_001829415.1 Spirochaetes bacterium GWF1_51_8 | reverse complement strand
TCTTCGTTTTTCCTTGCATTATTCTAAGGCGAATCTTAAAATATTTCATTATATATCAATGAGTTATTCGTTTTTCAGCAAGCCCTAATTAGAGTTTTTAGAGCCGCCCTTACGGTTGATAGGGTTCCACCAAATCTCATGGCTGCCTTTGGCGTGACGGTCGAACTCAAATCCAGCCCGTCTTAATTTCGAGACAATAGCCCGGTAATTAAATCCGGACAAACGGCCCATCAGACACCGACCGTAACATCGAGATTCATTTTTTCAGCGGCGGGTTTTAAAGACGAGGGAATAGAGTCTCCATGTTCGATGTAGGACTCGATGATCTTCTTGGCAACATCCTGCGCGATTTCGACAGTTTCAGCGATAGTCCTGCCCTGTGCGGTAAGTCCTTCCAAATCGGGACTGACCGCAACGTAAAATCCTTCCGGAAGATGCTCTATTTCCAGCCTGATTCGATATTCCATTCTTTCCTCACTTGATATATTATACCCCTTTCATGCCGAACCTGTCAACTCCGCAATTCCGGCGTGTCGAACTTCTAGATTCCTTATGCCTGTTGTCACTCTGCACACATGAGCACAAAAAGGTGTTTATTTCACTTCCGGCGTGTCGGGGAACTTTCGTTCCATGTCGATAATAATCATTTGGTCAGACGAGGCCTTCTTCACAAACCGTTGGACGCCGTTAATACTCCAGTCCAATTCCATGAAGCCCTTCGGTTCATAGACTATTTTTCTTTCAAGATCGATCGAATAATACCGGACAATACTCCAGTCTTCTATTGAAAACCCGATACATTCCAGCCGGGCCCATTTTATATCCCATTCTTCGGTCAGAAGGTCGCTGACATATTCGATTCTCTTCATCATAAAAAACGCAGTCGGTATCTCTTTCACATCACGGGTACCAAGAAACACATAGCTTTTTAGAACCTTAGATTTCTCGAGATATTCTTCATTCCAGTCGGAACCAATCGCCGTCTGGAACACATACGACTTAATCTGCTCGTTTTTCGATGTGAACAAATACTCCTTCCCTTTTACCGCGTCGGAAGGAAAGAAAACAGGTAGAACGGAATGGACATCCAGAACACCGTCCGGATAGTTTATTTTCCCCGGCATCGGGAGAAAGGCCTTCAGTTTATCTTCGAACTGATAGCCCGCATCTCCGATCTTCAGTACCGAGTAAAGAGAATCCTGATAGCTATTCGCGGGAAAAAGCTGATAGAGCGTTTCCATTTCCACATAGTTGACCATGCCCGATGCGGCGATTCCATCGGCGGTATTATTGACATGGACATTGGCATACTCATGCGCCCGGACAGTCATCCAATTGGAATAAGCAAAACATTGATAAACCATTCCGCCGTCGGGGACTTTGTCCTTCAGTTCCGAGAGGTCGAGATTGATGTTTGAATAATCGAACTCTATTTCCTGTTTCAGGATAGCCAGAAAATGGCCATATCCTTTAATCTCCTGTTGGCCGAGCGACGTTTTCATTGTTTTCACAAACTGATACTGCGAGCCGCAGGAGAGCATTGCCGCGCAGAATAATCCGATTGAAAGAAGAGAAAAGCACTTTTTCATTTGACGATCCGGTTACTTATTTGTTGGATAGACTTTATACGAAAAGAAGAAACTTGTCAAGGCAGATGATAGCATGTTTTTTGCGTCCAAGTCCCGCGCAATACAACAAAACCGGAAAAGTTTGACTTCCGCGCCGCCGCTTGTTATCATTACACGATTACGGCGCCCTTCGGGGCTTAATAGGGAATCCGGTATTAATCCGGAACGCTGCCCGGCACTGTATACGGGACAATCACTCTTTCCATGAAGCCACTGGGGAAACCCGGGAAGGCGGAACGAGCCCGTGAGTCAGGAGACCTGCCGTAACATACCGCGTTTTCCCCGGGAACAGGGAACCGAAGGCGGCCCATCACGGCACCTTTCTTTCCATCCCCGCGGAATCCGCGCCGCGGGAGTACGGCATGCGTTTCTTCTTCCTTTTCACTGTTTTTCTTCTGACCGCAGTCAGGCTTTACCCGTACTATTCCCTCGGGGCCACTAACGATTCTTCATACAAGGGCGATTTCCTCATCCCGCCGTCGCCGGGGATCGACTACGAGCCCGCGCCGGTCAATTCCGGCGGAAGCGTCGCGCTCATCGTACAGTCGGCGGCAGTCACAATCCGCGCAGGGGGCGGAATTGGGCAGGTGAACACAGCCTCTGTGGACGGCGGACTGTCGTCGCACACACGCATCGCGTTCGAAGGCCTCGTGCTCGATTTCCCTCAAAACCACTCGTTCGATATAGGGCTTCTCCCGCTCGAGTTCGCGATCCGGGCGGATATCTACAAAAACAACCTCGCCCCGTTCGGGATAAACGCCGGGGGCGGATTGATCGATTTCAGGCTGCCGTCGATGTTCGTGCAGAAGCTCGCTATCGAACTGTCCGGCGGCTCGTTAAACGAGGCCGGGCTGAAACTTCTCACCGCCCTCCCGTTACCCGGCAGCCAGCTCATCCTCGGCGGCTCCATCACTGTATCGCAAAACTACTATTCCTATATCGATCCCTCGGGCAATCCGGCGTGGACGAAAAACCTCGATTTCTGGCGTTACTCTCTGATCGCGAAATGGGGCCTGGCGGACTGGAATATGACCGCGTATCACACCGGTAAGGCCGGGGGCGCGGGGACAAAGTATCCCGGCCTCGGACGACAGACCGACTTTCTCACAGCGATATCGCTCGGCTGGAACAGCCCGCTCGTCTCAATGCAGGCGTCATACCAGAACTGGGTGAACCGTTTCACGAACTCGATCGGGATGGACGACACCCACACCGGCCATACACTGAACGCCTCGTTCGCCCTGCACGCCAAACCCGCGCCATGGGCGTGGGAGCTCAAGGCCGCCTCGACAACCTATTTCCTCGACAGCACGAAACTCGGTGTCCGTTGGATCGAAGATGTCGGGCTGACCGGCGGAATATCGCTCGCCGCGGGCGGATTCGAGTTCGCGGCAAATCTCCATACTATCTGGCGGATCGGAGCTGTGCCCGTACCGGTACCGGGATTCTCCGCCGCGTGGAAACCAGCCGATTCGCTTAAGATATACGCGGGCATCTCACGGCATTACCGCCCGCCGACAATGAACGACCTGTACTGGCCTTACGACGGCTACTCCTCGGGAAACACGAACCTGACGCCGGAAGACGGAATTGCGCTCAAAGGCGGAATCGTGTTCGCCGGGGAGAACCTGCTGGTCACTGCATCAGCGGGGCTCAGCGGGTTCACGAGCCTGATCCTCTGGAAACCCGACAGTTTCGGGGTGTGGTCGCCCGGAAATACCGGCACCGCGTCGGCGTTCATCGCCGAGCTTTTCGCGCAATACCTATGGAATTCCGGCATGTGGCAGTTCCGTGCGGGCGCCGGGATGAGCCTGAACCGGACGGTCAACTCAGACGAGGCGTCACCCTATTTCGGTAAACGGGTCATCTATACCCCGTTGTACAAGCTGACCTTCACAAGCGGTGTATCCTTCGGTAAGGACTTCTCGGCGGAACTCGCGTTCCGGGCGGTCAGCGAACGTTTTACCGACGAACTGAACGCTCATTGGCTCGAGCCGTACTATCTGCTCGACCTTTCGGTGCGTTATCTCTTCCTCACTGTCAGCCTGAACAATATCCTCAATATCCAATACAGCGAGCAGGAAGGATATCCCCTGCCCGGCTTCAACCTGAAAGCCGCTCTCACCTTTGAAATATAACAATTGGAGAATAGAATGAAAGTTTTACCTCTGCTTCTCATCGTCGTCATGGTAAGCTGTTCCGAGTTCCCGTCCAACGGGACGCCGGATAATGTCCCGGTCGCTCACGGGAGCATTCTCGTGCTCGACGAGGCGAACGGTATCCTGCGCGTGCTCGACCCGTCGACCGGCCGGACCGCAGATGTCGCGACACTCGATAAGTCGCCGACCGATATCGAGATCGACGGCGGGTTTGCATACATCGTGCACAACGGCTTCGGGACGGCGCAGTCCCTCATCCGGATCGACCTGAACGGGGTCCTGCCCGCTCTAAAGGTAGTTTTCCCCGACGGCTCCGCACCGTCCGCGCTCAAACTCGCCGGCGGTAAGATCTATATCGTCTTCTCGGGATCGAACTGGCTCCGCGTCCTCGACCAGTCCAATCCCGCGCTGACCCTGACCAATATCGCGCTCGCGGCAAACTACGCCTACTCGCTCGATCTCGACAGCGGTTATATCTATATCGCCGACTCGGGAACATTCGGAAGCGCGAACGGCAAACTGATCGCGCTCGACCGAGACGACTACTCGCTTGCCGCACAGATCGCAAGCCTCACCAATCCGCAGTCGGTCTGCGCGGTTCAGGGCATGGCTTATCTCGCGTGCACGGGGGTATGGAATACCACGAACTGGGATACCTACGCCGGGTACTACGACGGCGGCGGTCTGATCGGGATATCGGCGGGATTGTGGAATCAGGCTGTTCTCTCCAACGGGCTCCAGTTCACGGCGGTCAAGGTATCCGGCGGGCGCCTGTTCTGCCTCGACAGCGGGATGGGCCAGTCGAAACTCGGCCTCGCCGTCTTCAGCACGAACGGCGCGTATATCACGAACGTCCTCGGCGGGAAAAACTTCAAGGGTCTCGATTTCGACGGCGCGGAGATCGCGGTTTCGGAAGGGTACTACGGTACGAAGGTGTATCTTGTGAATATCTCGAACTGGACTGCGAGCGAGTTCGGCATTCCCGGCACGGGCGACCTCGCAATATACCATTAATAACAAATTCAGTCGATAAAGCGGTATGCCGTTCCAAACGTTATACCGCTTTTTTTTATTCCATATGAATATAGCGAAAATCCCGGCGATAGGTTATAATAATGTGCGCCTCGATATAAACCGTTTCGGCGGTTTTACCCGGCGCCCGGATGGATATATGATTGAAGAAAAACTGACAAACCCGTTACATCTCGCCGAGGACATGGACGACTCGCTCCGGCCGCGTACGCTGACCGAGTTTATCGGGCAGGACAAGGTCAAGGAGAATATCCGCGTGTTTATCGAGGCCGCGAAAATCCGTAAGGACGCGCTCGATCACGTCCTGTTGTACGGCCCGCCCGGACTGGGGAAGACCACCCTCGTCAATATTATGGCGAACGAACTCGGGCGGAATATCAAGGTCACGAGCGCCCCGGCGCTCGAAAAAGCCGGCGATCTCGTGGCGATCCTGACCTCGCTCGAAGAATGCGACGTTTTGTTTATCGACGAAATACACCGGATGCGGAAGGTGCTCGAAGAAGTGCTATATTCCGCGATGGAAGACTTTAAGGTGGATGTGGTGATCGGCGAGGGCACTGGCGCGCGTACTATCCGGATCAACCTGCCGAAGTTCACCCTCGCGGGCGCGACCACACGTAGCGGATCGATCTCGTCGCCGCTCCGTTCGCGTTTCGGTATTATCGAACGGCTCGACTTCTACGACCCGAAGGCGCTCATGACGATCATCGGGCGCTCGGCGCGTATCCTCAATATCGGGGTTACCTCCGAGGGCGCGTCCGAAATAGCGCGCCGTTCACGGGGCACGCCGCGTATCGCGAACCGGCTCCTCAGGCGTGTCAGCGACTTCGCGCTGGTGGAGAAGAAGGAAGGCATCGACGGCGGCTTCGCGGGCTACGCGCTCGGCAAGCTGGAAGTCGACGAGAAGGGGCTCGATTCGCTTGACCGTAAGTTTCTCAATATTATCATCGATCACTATAAGGGCGGCCCTGTCGGGGTCGCGGCTATCGCGGCCGCGCTCAACGAGGAGACCGAGACTATCGAGGACGTCTGCGAACCGTTCCTCATCCAGATCGGGTTTGTCCAACGCACCCCGCGCGGACGGATGGCGTCGAAGAAGGCCTACGACCATCTCGGCGCGGAGTACAAAGAAACCGACCCGGGGCTTTTCGGCTGATCACGGCAGATACACGATCTTCAGGCGGACAATCCCGCCGGGCAGGCTTTCCAGCAGTAGGTTCATCTCATAGTACTCCCATCCGATCATCGTACCGTCCATTAACGGTTTCGGTTCGGCGGGAATGAACCCGGCGCTCTCGAACTGCCGGAAGACCTCATGAAGCCTCATCCCGTAGATATAAAACTCTTTCAGCAATCCCGCTTCCGGCTCCGTAGAGACGAAGACAAGCGATGCGGCCTTGCCGGAATAGATATCCATTTCCGTATAATGATATGCGCCGTAGCCGATCCCCGTAGGAAAACGTTCGATATGCCCGGAAGGCGTTTTCCCTTCACCGAAAAGGAGAGTGACAAGGAATTCCTTGATAGACACCCCGTCCATCTTACCGGTTAACTCAATCGCCGAAAGATGCCCGTCGAACACCCACCCGGTCTTTCCGCTGAACTTCACCTTGACCCAGTATCCCGGAACTCCCGCGATCACAATCTCATTTGCCGCAACTGGCATTTCGAGGATCTCCGCCTGTTCTCCGGACGGGATGACCTCGACCTGGCGGGCGTCGGCGGCGATACCGTCCAGCATCACGAGCGGCTTCATGGAAATGACATGGAGTTTATCGCCCGGCGAGTAATAGACCGGCGTCTTTCCGTTTACCTTCGACGGGACGGTCAGGACAAACGGCGTTTCCTTGCCGGACTTGTCGACCCGGACAAACTTCGGCGCGGAGTTCGATTGCCCCGCGACAGTCAGCGCGAGCGCCTTGCCGTTCGTGAAAACCGACACGCCCGCGTACTTCGGAGGCACGATCACCTTCCAGCCGTTCGTCGCGGCAAATCCCCATTTCTCGTGGTAGGCGAACACCGCTATTCCCTCGCTCACCAAGAGCTCGTCCGGCTGATACACCTTCTCATAGTAGACAAAATCGCCGGAAAAAACGGTGGTGACAGCGTAGATCAAGCCGCCGAATATGAGACCGAGCAATCCTGTATCCATGGAGACCTCGTTAATTTTTTCAGAAATGCCTGTGTATCCGAATCATCGTTTAATTACTTCTTCGGCAAACCATTCCTCTTCAATCGGCGGAATAGGTCGTGAGCACAACCAATCCTTCCTCAGTTTCCTTTATCTCGAAACTCGAGTATTCGCCTGTCGAGTAAGTGTAAATCTCTTCATCACCTTGATAGACGGTATCGTCTGGAATCACCCCTGCCGTCTTAATCTGCTGGAAAACCTCGAACTGACGCAGACCCGCAAAAATATAGTGCACGGTCACTCCCCCTTCGTAATTCACATTCAGTTGGGCGAGGGAAACCCGCGTGCCGGGATAGTACGTCATATCGATCTGCCAGAGCTGCCCATAAGGGATTTTATTTTCATCGTCATGGGTCAGGTAATAGATTCCCAGATCGTAATGGGTTTTCCAGATACCGGAAACTTTCCACCGGTCTACCATGTTCCATATCCATTTTTCACTGCCGGAATAAGGCGTCAGCACGGAAAGGAATCCGTCGAACAGCCATCCGGTTTTACCGTTGTACACGACCTTCACCCAATACCCGGGTATATTGCCGACCGAGACGGCGTTTTTTGCAGAAGGGCTTTCCGAGACGGTCACTTCGGAACCGTGCGGGACATTCATCATCACTTTTCCGTTTAACGACGCCGATTCGCGGAGATTCACCCCGTTCTTAGATATAACATAGAGTTTATCGCCGGCGGTATAGTAGACAGGGGTTCCGCCTTTCAGTTTCGACGGGATCGAGAAGGAATACGGTGTTTCTTTCCCTTTCTTATCGATCCACGCGAATTTCATCGACGGAGTTTGTAGGCCAAATTCTTTGAGCACTAACGCCTTACCGCCGGAGAAGTCCGACGCGCCGGAGTACTTGGGCGGGATTACCGCTTTCATGCTTCCGGTGTCCGCAAAACCCCAGAGGTTTTTATAAACGAACTTGACCATTCCGTCGGACTCCTTCCATTCCGAAACGTCGATACTTTTTCCCTGATAGGTCAAACTATCCGAGTATACCGGAGCAGTGAGGAAGCAGAGTATCCCGATTGAGAAGAAAAGCCGATTCATTTTCACACCCCGTCACTTTTTATTAATCGTTCGGCTGTTGAAGAGTTCGAAACCGAAGATCAGGAAATATGCGATTACCGCGAGGAAGTCCGGGATCACACGGTAAATCTGGAGGACGATTACCGGAACCGCGAACAGGATCAGGAACGGGAACCGTTTGAAGTTCCGCAGGGTGAGAAAGATGAACAACCCCGCCGAGATCAGAAGCAGGATGAGGAACACGAGAAACCCGATATTCCGGAGCGAGTCGGACAGGATGCGGTTATTGTCCTGGAGGAACTTGTCGAAATCGGTCAGGAAGAGTTCGTCGCGGAGAGCGGACGTCAGCTCCTTAGTGAAATTCGTGACGACCCCGGCGATACTGTTCGACAAGGGATATGCCGCGATCAGGTTCGACAGGCTTGTCATGTGCGCGAGGCTCAGCATATTCTCCGGGCGCATATCGAAATACCATTCGCACGACTTCTCGCCGAAAAGAAGGATAAACATCGCCCGCCGCCCGCGTTTATTGTACTCGTTGTAGACAGGATAATCCTTCGCGGTGAAATTGGTCATCGATTCCTTGCCGTCCCACTTGTGAAGGAAGATCGATACTTTCAACTGGTATTCGTCTTCTATGCCCTGCAATCGGAGCATGACGAACTCAGCCTGCGGTTTATCGATCAATGCTTCTCCCTCGAGGATGTACCTTCCGGGATAGGTGACCGCCGCCGCGGGCACTGTCAGTACGGCCGAGCAAAAGGTAAGTATGAGTAAAAAGAAACGGTTCATATTTTCCTCCTGAAGTATTCTATCTTATTTCTCATAAAGGTCAATAAAAAAGCCCCGGCGAACCGGGGCTGATTTATTAATCCAACTGTTCTTTTTTATCTAATAAATAGTATGTTATTGATAAAGAATCTGGATTAATTGGACGGTAATGAAGAGTGTAGAGAAAATATAATATGAAATTATTATTTTGTACTATTGTTTTATACGGGGGTTGTTTTTGATAATTAATCCTTGTAATACTCAAGTTCCACGCTAAATTCTCATTTATTAAGTGTGAAAATTTCAAATTCTTTTGATAGGCAGATTTCATAACCTTTAATGGTTTTAATTTGCATATCCAATATGTCAGGTATCCCGATATTTTATGACAATCAATATGCGCGATTTCATGGTGGTAAAATCTTATTCTTAATACATCTCTTAAATATCTGTCAACAACAGAACTAACGATTTGATGGTCAACTTCAATTTCGCCATTTATAAAACCCGATACTTCTTGAGCCACATCAATAATATCCGTAATCGCTGATGAAATGAGGTCTAAGGTATCCTTCTTTTTTTGTTCGTACCAATCTTTCTGTTCATTATTTAGTTGCAATAGTGAACACCTCTCTCATCATTCTTGCTTGTTCAGTTTTATGCGTTTTTAACTCTTTTTTCCATTCTTCGTAATCGGTTTCTTTACTGTCGTTATGTAACGATATATTCTCAAATGCTATTTGAGCCGGATCCTTGCTGGCTTCCAACAATTCTTCATATAACCCCATATCGACCTCCATTTTATTATTCCCTCTTTCTTTATCGATACCTCACCCAACTACCTGAAGAAAGACAACCGCTACCTTGTTTTTAGAGAACTATTCTATAAGTGTACCATAAATGTTACACTTTCATTACACTAATATTTTATATTTAAATTATTATTTAATCAAAGAAAAAGCGGAATTTATTATTTTCCTCCTGTAATATTCTATCTTATTTCTCATGAAGGTCAATAAAAAAGCCCCGGCGAACCGGGGCTGAATTGTCAAAGTAGACTTACTGGAAGAGAACCATGCCCGTTCCCATGGGAACAGTAACCTGTCCGGTCACCTTTTTGGCTTCGGGATTGATCGAGGACTTCCCGTCGACCATCACAGTCCATTCGCCTTCGGGAAGGGTGAAGAACACGTCTTCTTTCTGGTTGCCGTTGACCAGCACCGCGAAGCTCTTAGCGTCGCCGGATATCGCCTTATCGTAGACATACCCGACTGTCGCCTTGGTCTGCTTAACAGGCTTATCGCTCTTCATGACCATCGCGTCGATGAACTTGATCTTGTCATGAGGATAAAGCCCGAAGGACTTGGAGTACATCTTGCGCATCGCGATCAAACCCTTATGATAAAGGAAGAGTTCCTTGTTGGCTTCCTTGAGATCCCAGTTGATCCAGTTGCATTCGTTATCCTTCTCGTAGGAGTCGTGATCGATCAGCCACGGCTTAGCCTTACCGGACCAGCCGACAGGATTGCCCTTCGCGTCCTTCTGAAGCGTGTTGCCCCACTTGTTGCCTTCTTTCACCCAATTCGCGGAATTGGGCGGGAAGACGCTATCGCCTTCGGGCGGGAAAACGACTTTCATACGGGCGAAATCGACCGCTTCTTCTATCATCACGGGGCCCTGAATAGTATAGAGGAAGAGCGCGGCGATCTTGTTCATCTTCATCTGCTTCTCGTCCAACGTCGCCTTCGCGACGATTTCCTCAGCCTTGAATTCCTGTGTCGCCTTATAGATTCCTGCGTTCTCACGGAGGTAATCGGCGAGGGTCTTGTTATCGTGCGAGCTGAAATAGTTCAACGAGAACTTCGGTACGATGAACGTGCCGGGCATCCCCTTGACACCGTCAACCAAACCGGCGGAACCGGCCTGACCGAGAGCGAGGGACTTGATCTGCTCACGGACCTTATCGTTCCATGCCGCTATACCGTGCTTCGCCATACCCTGGGGAGAGTATCCGCCGCCGTCCAACGGCTCGCCGCGGCCGCCCATCCAAGGCTCGGCTACGAGGAAGGTTTCTTTATTCACGGCGTAAACCGCTTTTTTGATCTTTTCGTAAGTGTTCCAGTCGATGATCGTTCCGAGGTCGAAACGGTATCCGTCGACATGGTATTCGTCAACCCAGTATTCGCAGCTGTCTACGATCAGTTTGCTGGACATCGGGCGGCTCGACTTGTAGTCGTTACCGCATCCCGAATGGGCGTCATAGGTGCCCAGCGGGGTCATCCAGAAGTAATACTTCTTGTCGATCAGTTTGAGAGCGTTCTTATCGTACTGGGAGACATGGTTGTACACGACGTCCATCACCACGGCGATGCCGTTCTGGTGGAATACGTCGACCATCTTCTTAAACGCGAAGACCTGATCGCCGGATGCGCCGCACCATGCGTTCTCGACTACTTTCCCTTCGGCGTAGAACGCTTCGGGAGCGAAAAAGTTCGCGGTCATATAACCCCAGTGGTTTCTGCCGTAAGTATTCCATGTATTGTAAGCGTAGGCCTTCGATTTACCGAGATAAGGAGCTTCGATCTCGTTGAATTCCTGCGCGGGCATCAGTTCGATTGCGTTGACGCCGAGGTCTTTCAGGTGAGCGAGACCGCCCTGTTTGCCGTCTTCGGTCAATCCTTCGAACGTGCCTTTCTTCTTGATGTCCTTAGAGAGCATGGTCAGGTCGCGGACATGCGCCTCATAAAGAATGTATTGTTCCTGCTTGAAGCCCATATGCTGTTTCGCGGACTTCCATGTGTACTTTGTGTCGATGATGAGTGTCAGGTGATGCTGGGGGGCCATCTGCTTGGTGACAAGAGCCTTCGAGTAAGGGTCGGCCACGATGATGTTGGGGTCGAATTCCTCGGAAGCGCCCGCGGGACCTGTCACACGGTAGCCGTAGTACTTGCCGTAGAGTTCGCCGCTGACACTGGCTTCCCATACGCCGTCTTTGTCCATCGTCATATCGATCTGCTTTTCGCCTGCCTGCAACGGCTTATCGACATCGTCGGAATAAGGCTTGTCGAACATACAGAGGGTGACTTTTACCGCACGGGGAGCGAACACACGGAATGTGGTCTTTCCGCCGGAAACCGTACAGCCCATCGGCTTATCGGAGTAGAACTTGTTGAGGAAGTTATCGGACAACTGGCCTTCGCCGAAGTTGGTGACGATCTTTCCCTTAGTCTCGTCCATCGAGATCACGCCGACAAGGAAGTTCTTGCTCATCGGGAGCGCTTCGCCGGCGAGAATGGTGAATACTTTACCCTTCGCGTCGGTCTTCACTGAAGTGATCTGGGCGGCGTTTTTCGTGCCGTATTCCATAACCACGAAATTGCTGATTGTGTAGTCCAGAGCCTTGAACTTCAGTTCGACCTGAAGCTCGGTCTCGGTCAGGCGGAGCACGCCGTTGACCTTGTTGGCGCTCTTGCCTGCAGGCGCGTCGGGCTGAGTGGCTCCGCCGCCGTCACCGCATGCCGCGGGCAGTATCATGACGATACTGAATAAAAGGGCTAAAAACTTCGAACCCTTTCCTGTTAAGTATTTTGACATCTTCCAACTCCTCCTGTTATTTTAAATATACCTCCTTTATTTTAACTGAGAATCCCCATAAGTCAATAGAAAACCTGAATTTTCCTACTCTGAAGGGGAATTCCCGGCGTCGGGAAAGATTTTTTCCGGAAAAAGTAACTCTTTCGCCGCTCCGCGTTGTTTCATTCATGTACATAGCAAACAGGAGGAATACAATGTCAAAGATGAATGTAAAAAATTTCGGCTTCTTTTTCATGATCGCGGCGGCTGTCTTTTCGCTTTCCGCGTGCAATATCCAGATCGGATGGAACGATTATATCGACGATAAATATATTATCGACGACGAAAACGACGGCCCGGCGGTGTTCGCGCTACCCTCGGTATCCATCAACTCGCCGGTCAATAATCAAGAGTTCGATCCGGGAACTCTGAGCCTCAGCGGCGTATCGGTCGCCGGCACCTACCCGTTAAGCGCGATCTATCTCTCGGTCAATAGCGGGCTGTACCTGAGTATCGGCACAAGCCCGGTCTGGAACCAGTCGTTCTATGCCGAACCCGGCGTCTACAGTTTCAGCGTCTACGCGGTGGACGTGAAGGGCAACTATAGTAAAACGAACCATGTCACCAACATCCGTATCGTGGGCGGCGAAGGACAGTAATCGAGACCAATCCAATTCCATATAAGGAATACATGCCTTACCCCCGAAGAGGCCGTCATCCCGACGGCCTTTTTTTATTTCTGTGATAGATCGATCCAATACCGTTAAAACACTACCCCGTTATCCGTACCCTCGGAATCGAGGATACCGCCGTGTAAAACTTTTTATTAAATCACTATTGACAAGTTTTTTGTTTAGATTTATAATTATCAGTTATTAGCGGTTTTAGAAATAGTAATAGAATAAATATTCACTATGGAGGATTGGTTATGAAAAGATTTAAGCTGTTCATTGCTGTGATTGCTTTGTTCGTTGCAGTTGTATCCTGTAGCCCTGTGTACACACCTCTTTTGATTACTTCAAATCCCATTACTGTTCCTGCGCCAAAAGTTGGCTACTCTACTAACCATTTAAGCGGATTCGGCAGTATTGGTGGTGATGGAAGTATAAATACTGCGGTAAAAAATGGCGGTATTTCAAAGATTTATTATGTCGATTTTATTTACCTGCCGGGCGGGCAACGTATTACGGCTGTCTATGGAGAATAACGATAGTTTAGTTACGAATGGAATAAACTATTAGAATTCTTTAACAAAGACTTATATTCTATACAAAACGGCGCTTCTATCAGCGCCGTTTTGTTTTCGACCGATAGAACCCACTTTCTATTCAATCGTCCAATAGGTAGTTTTCCCCGCCCATGTACACGATCGCGGGATCGAGTTTTCCCTGTTTATTGATATACGGGTAAAACGTCATCTTATGCACCGTCCCGTTGTCGTAGCTGAACACGATCTGGTTCTTCGAAATTTTATACTTTCCTTTTTGGGACTTCTTTCCCGACGATGCCTCGACCCCGCCGATTGTCTCGCCGCCCATCCCTTTGTCGGTAAAGCTCATTCCTACCATCGACGAGGACTTGAAGTTTCCCTTTTTATCGAACCAGTATGTCGAACTGGTCACCACGGAAAAACTGTCGCCGCTTCCATCGGAAGAGGAATAGTCATAGGCTTCGTACTCGCCCTCAAGCGTCATCCCGTCGCCCTTCCCGCTCACGAGCTTATATTCGTCCTTGTCGAGCGTCATCAGATTGCCGTTGTTTTTATAGGTATAGGTTTCCGTTTTACCGCCGGAAATCCATTTGATTTTCAATTGGCCGCCGGATACATGGTAAGTTCCGACTTGATTAGGATAATAGGAGTAGAGCGCCTGCATATCGAGATACAGCAGGTCATAGGGCGCGGAGTCCGTCACGTACCCGTTTTTATCGAATACCAGCCACGACTGGGAATCGCCGCCGTTGGCCTTTATCTTGAACGGTCCGACCCATACACCGTCGAGGGCGACTCCCGGATTGGCGGCCTTGGGCAATGTCCCCACCGAGGGGCCGAGTCTCAGGGTCTGAAGGAGCACTTTTGTCACAGGTAATGCCTGCTTCTCCATCGCTTCCGTATTCCCCCGCACCATCACCGCCGCCGTCCCGCCCCCGTTAGCGACAAACGCGATCACCGCCGCTTCGGATACGCCGCCCGGACTTTTCCCCTGAAGCATCAGCTGATGCCCCTTCCCGCCGGGAAGTGAAAGCGTGACAAGCTCGGAGACCGATTTCAGGTAGGGGCTTCCGCCCTGCAGGTCTTTCGCCAATGACAGCACCTCGTTTTTAGTATCGACCTTCTGGTTCTGTTTCGGGAAAACCATGATCAGGATCTGCGCCTCGTAAGACTTGGGATTACCGAGGAAGAGTTTCACCATCGAATAGTCTCCGGTACTCTGCGGGCCGACCTGCATCCATTTCGACGAAATATCCTTCGGGATCTGGAAAGTGACCGCGCCATCCTTAGAATAGAAGAAACCGTGATAAAAAATATCTTCCTGAACCTTCGCGCCGGAAATCGAAATCCCGAGGAACAATAGAATCCCCAGGGCGAGCGCCGGTTTTACTTTGTTCATACGCACCTCCATGCATAGCACAAACTCCCCTTTCCTCCGGCAGGAACATGGACTTATAAATTGATGCAGAAATACAGCATGTCGTTTTTCAGCTTCTCGGCTTCCGCGCGGACGCCGAGCTTCGCGACTATAGACAGCGCGAACGCGGCGGCGGTACCGGGCCCGCGGCTCGTGACGATATTGCCGTCCCATACCACGGTTTCGCTCACATAGTTCGCATCGGGCATCTCGGGCTCGTACCCGGGAAACGAGGTCGCTTTCTTATCCTTGAGTATCCCAGCCTCGTGCAGGACGGTCGGCGCGGCGCAGATCGCTCCCACTAGTTTTCCCTTAGCGTAGAACTCTTTGACCAGCGATAAAACGCTGTGGCTGCCTTTCAGGTTCTTCGTACCCGGCTGGCCGCCCGGAAGGACGATCATATCGTATTCGGCGGAATTGACATCCTCGATCCTGACATCGGGAGTGACCGCGATCCCGTGCGAACCGGCGGTCGCGCCGAACTTCAATCCGGCGACCGCGACCTCTATCTTAGCCCTGCGGAGGATATCGATGATCGTGACCGCCTCGATCTCCTCGAACCCTTCGGCTAACGGCACGATTACTTTCGGCATAGATTTCTCCTTAAAGGTGATGATTAATTTTAATCACGCGCGGGTAAAAGTCAAGCGGAGAGATAAGTTTTGGAACTATTTCTGCGGGGACGTGTCGGTCGGGCCCGTTCCCGGCTGGTTCGTCGATTGAAGGGCCGCGCTATTCGTCAGGCCGGTATTTGCCGGGGACAGGTTGGTCAGTTTCGCCGTAGGGAGAGTCATATCGGGCTTCACCGCCTGCGCGGGAAGATATGCCGGGAAGCCGATCACGAAATCGATCCCGAACTGGAGGAAATGGCAGTACCGCAGGTCGCCGGTCAGCGCCGCGATGAAAAGTCCGTTATACATAGCCGTAACCTCGAGCCCGTAAAGCAGCGACGTATCGACCACAGCCGACCTGCCGAGCACCCAACGGTACCCGAGGCCTATCTTGTAGCCGAACGCCGGATCGAACGAATAAGCGTTGGTGGTAGTGAACCCCGCAGCGGCGATATAGTAAGGAACATCGAGGATGCCCGCTTCCGCGTTGACGTTGATGAAATATCCCGACAAATCCTTGGGCGCGAAGTAATACCTCATCCCGAGGCTGAGATAAAAATTCCACGCGTCGCCGTAATACGGGGATTGGTTGAGATGGATTTTCTTTCCGAACTGGAAGGCGTAGAACCATGAGAACTGACGGGCAAATTCGAGTTCGCGGAAAATGACGATATTGGGATTGACGCTGATGCCGCCGGAGAAAAACGTCGATTCGGCGGCGGCCGCCCGGCTGCAGGCGAACACGGCGCCGGTCAGGATCATGGCGGCGGTAAGAAGTTTCATTCCCCGTTTCATCTGTTATCCCCGTTAAATCGCGCTGTACAGGATACGGATATCCGACGGATTGAGCATGTATTCGAATGCGCCGGACGGCACATCGCTCATCGGGTGTTCGAGCGACAGGTCCGCGGCTTTCGCGCCGGGCTTCACACCGAGCGAGTCTGCCAGATCGGGGAAATGGAGCCTCTGCCGGTTGAACGGGTCCTTGTTCAGGACGAGCAGTGCCTTTTCCTTGCCGTTCAGCGAGGTCTTCCGCATGACGATGATGTTCGCCCAGTTGTCGTTATGGACGATCTCGATCGGGCATTCTTCGTTGAATATCTTGTATTTCGAACGGGTCTTATTGATATCGGTGATGAGGCCGGAGATATCGTAGTTCACCGGCTCCCAGTCCTTCGGGTAAGTCTGAACGACGTCGGTCTTGTTCTTGAACCCGTACTCCATCCCGACCGGCATCATCCACCCGGTGGAGAAGAACGCGGTAAACACGATCCTCTGCTTGATGAGCGCGATATTGTTCTGGTACTCGTAGGCGAGACGGGGGGTGTCGTGGGACTCCGGGAAGGCGATCGAGGGCGCGATGACACGGGTCTGGTTGTACTGACGCAGAAGCCAGTCGTCCTGGAAGTTCCACCACTTGGAACTGTTGAACAGGTAATCGAACCCGGCCTTACCCAGATCGAGGGTCTGCTCCGGGGAACAGCCGAGGCTTTCGGCGAAGAAACGGACTTCCTTGTTCTTCTTCTTCCCCGCGATAATCAGAAGCTCCCAGAGCTCGGACGGTACTCCGTAAGCGGCGTCCGCGCGGAAACCGTCGACTCCCTTGTCGATATAGAACTCAACCAAATCCTGCCAGTATTTCCAAAGGTTTTTTTTATCGGGCGAATGCGCGTTATTGATCTCGGCGAGGTCGCCCCATTCGATATAGTTTCCGCCGTCCCATGCCCCGGGGCTTTTCACTTCGCCCTCGTCGTTATGCTCGTACCAGTCGGGATGGGTCTTCACGAACGGGTGATCCTTTGCGGTATGGTTGATAACCAAATCCATGATGACATTGAGGCCGCATTTCCGCGCCGCTTCCATCGCGTTCTGGAGCTGTACCATCGGGGGGACGGTGGAGCTTTTTTCGGCGAAGATCGGGTTGAAATCGTAATAATCTTTCGGCGCGTAGAGACTGCCGGAGAAGCCCGGGTAATGGAACGGGTTGACATAGAGCCAGTCGAATCCCATCCCGGATATCCGTTCGAAATGCGCTTCCCAGTCCTTCATATAGCCCACGAGGCGGGGGAAGAGATTATATATTTTCGGGCCTGTTTTGAATTGCGCCATGCCGGGTCTCCTTGTCGTTGCGTAATGAATTCCGTATCCTGCATATTTTAAGAGCGAAACGCTTAAATGTCCAAAAATCGGGGTATGGGATTTCGGGGGGATGCCGGGCGGGATGTCAGGGGATTAGTGTAGCTGTACAGGAAGGGGAATTACGGAATCTGTTCAGATAAAGCCCTCTATTTAATAATAGAGGGATAATATTTTTCAAACTTATCTAATGAAGATAAATCCATTTTTAGATTTTCTATTTTAGATATGTGCTTCATCCATTGAAGCATTTTTATTTTTTGAGGAGTATTATAATCATGAAATTGAATCATTTTAGATAGAAAATTACATAATGATTCTTCAAAAGGTTTTCCTCGGTATATTCTTGAGATTCCCCCATTTGCACTACGAGATGGAGAGTAAAGTATATGTATTTTAATCAATCTATTCTCAAAGTTTAAAATTTTATTACTAATATCGATTTTTTCTTCTGTGAAGCATTCATAGAACCAACCAAAAGCAGATTTTAAATTATTGCGGTTTATTTTTACAATCATTGGACCCCCACTAGTAAAATAGATTCTTTCAATTTTAGAAAAATCTTTTAATAGACACAAAATGTTGTTTTTCAATATCGGATTTAGATTCTTATCTCTATAGTCAGGTTCAATTCTTTCAGTTTTGTAGAGAATATCAGTAATACCGATTCCATATCTATTGAAAAATGACAGATAATTTCCATTTATTGAATTGAAATTGAAGGAATAATTTGTTAACTTTTCAAGTAAATTCCAGAACTCATTTTGTTCACCTCCATAAAAAAACGGTATATTTCTTCTTCGGTTAATGATAACATCGAGAGGGGGAAAAGTTCCAATTATTAAATACTTAATATCTCGATTTGGTAAATACCCAAAATATTTATTATTTACTATCCACGCATCATCTTTTTTTGTATTATTTCGCCAAGGGTGAATCACATCAGCAGTTCCTTCTATACTCTCTTCTTGAGAGAGAGTAAATGGATGGGTTTCTACTGTCATATTATTTAGCGCCTGCTTTTTTTAATACTTTGATTATTTCACTATTACCGTTTTGTTTTGCAAAATCTAATGCTGAATATTCCTCATCAGTTTTTAAATTAACATTTGCTTTTGCTTCTATAAGAGTCTTTACAATCTCTAGTTGATCATGAAATACCGCGAACATTATTGCAGTTCCACCTCCTGCATTACATAAATCCACATCAGCTTTCAATGATAAAAGTGTCTTAACAAGTTTTAGATTTCCTTTTTCAGAAGCAATGATTAATGCTGTATTTTTACTTTCCTCAACGAGAGGTTGATTGATATCTCCTTTATAGCCCTTAATAAATTCAATATCTCCATTTTTTACAGCTTTTAATAACTCCTCATCTATGCTTTGAATCTTTTCTTCTTTATCATTCATTTTAATTTTACAATTATAAATCTCTACAATATACCCTTCTTTTCCTTTACATTTTCCAATAACAGTAACATATTCTCCTTTATTTATATCTGCTAGTATTTCAGAATCATTTTCTGAAAAATAACATGAAATCCATCCTATCTTGTTATCATTATTGTTATTTACTTCAAATATTAAACTATCATTTCCTAATTCTTTTATAAATCCCTCTATCTCTATTAACTTGTTAAAATAAATATTGTCAGCCTTTTTTTCATTTGCAAAGTATTGATCAAACAAATCTATTGCTAAAACATAAATTGTTTCTGGTTCATCATGTTGTATTTTTATTGTAATATTATTTTGTAATTGCTTGATTAATGTTAACATATCCTCATATTGTTCTTCATGATATAAAACAGAAAGTTGATTTAGCACATCTTCTATTTCATCAGCAACCGAATAAACGGGAATCATTAACAAAAAAAAGAGAATAATTACTACGAAATTTTTCATGTTTTCCTCCCTCTATTTTAGATTGCAATTAATACTATCACTATAAAGTTTTAATGTCAAAAAAGCGTAAGAAATTATTTTTTAAATCGGCGATATTTTTTCAGCATTTGCCCCATCGCCGCGCGGGAAGAAAGATGGAAAGGGAGAGCGGGATTGGATTTCACCCGCCTCCTTGCCGCGAATTTTCTCAGCGAAACGGTCAGAAACGCCGTTGTTCGAAGCATGTCTCTCTTTCGCTTTAAGTGAAGTTTTCACGCGAGTTACGGCGTTTCCCGTTTCGCGACCCTTCTTCCCCGAAGCGGCATCAAGACGGGGCAGCCTTTCTTTGCATACTTTCTTTCCCCTGCGGGAAAGAAAGTATGGAGTTTATTCTTAGAATAACAGATAGGAGTAAAATATGCAAAAAACTGAAAAACTATCCCGTTTACGGACATCTCGATACGTTCCCCCCGGGAACACTCGATGTCCGAATTCGGACGCCGAGCAGGCGCCGGAGGCGGCGTATCGAGGCGGCCGTATTCTAAGCCCGATATAAATCGACTTTTCCCGAAAGCTGAATTATAATCTTACCTAATAAAAGCGGGAAATATCATCATGCGCTTTCGACAATTCATCATTCCGGGGGGAGTCCTTTTACTGCTCGCGTTTTGCCTCACCCCATTAACCGCGCAGGACAAATCGATCGCGAAACCCCAGACGACTAACGCCGCGTTGCCGGAATTTGTCGAGGAAGTAAATATCGAGGGCGCGAATGCCGCCGAGAACATCATTTTCGATAACTTCGACGAGGTCTTCATCCAGAACTTCGACGAGCTCGAGCTCAGGGAAATCCATTTTATCGGCAATGTCGTCATCCGTTTCCAGGGCAACACCCTGAAGGCGCGTAAGGTCGTTGTCACGGTAAAGGGCGACCATGTCCTCGAAATCGCCGCGTTCGGCAATGTCGAGTTCAAGTACGGAAGCGATATTTACCTCGCGGACAGCATGGTGTTCGATCCAGACAAGCAGAAGGGCGTCCTCAAGCAGGTGCGTTCCTTCCTGAAAGGCTCCGGCGGGTCGGGAATGCCGCTGTCGTCGTCCACCGGATGGTACTATACCGCTGAAAAAGCGACTATTCTCTCGCGCACGAAGATATTTCTCGAGAACGTCTACTTCACGACCAGCGATGAAAAATATCCCCATTACAGCTTCTTCGCCCAGCAGTTATGGTTTTACCAGAGCGAGGTCGTTTTCGCCACCGGAATCATGTACACTGTCGGACAGGCGGACTTTTTCTACTTCCCGTTCTTCTTCCGTTGGGAACAGACATCCGAGTTTAAGACCGCGTTCGGATGGGAAAAAAGGATCGGCTGGTACCTGATGAACAGCTTCCAGCTCAGTACCGATTTCGGCAATTTCGAGTTTTATCTCGATATCTACGAACGGCTCGGCGAGTACCTTCAGGTAAACTTCCGCAACACGAAGCCGTTAGGTAACCTGAAATCCATCTCGCTCTTTCTCGAGATCGCCGATGATATCCGTATTTTCAAGATCAACGACCGTTATACATGGCTGACCGATGTCGATATAAACGGCAGTTTTGAGGCGATCCGCCAGTTCTCATGGCACTATAAGCTCAATTTCAACTACTCGATCCCGGAGTTCTCGCTGAACGGCTATTGGGAGGCGCTGAACGACCCGTTCTTCACCGCGAAGTACGGCCAGCGGAAAAAAGTATTCGATATCAAGGAAATCATTCAGTACGACCAGAACACTTTCTTCAGCCAGTCGGATTCCACGCCGTACAACAGTTCCGTATCGCGGGGATTTTCGATTTCCGCCGGCAAGCTGAGTTTAAGCGGAAACTGGAGTTTCCTCCGTATCGAAGACGTGAATATCACGAACAAGTACCTGAACGAACGTTACTCCTACGTCCTCGACAGTACGACCTTCCCGACCCTCGGCTACACGATGCCCGCGATCACACTTATCAGCAACCTGAGTCTCGAAACTCCGGCGTCGATGACGATCCGGCTTTCCAACACCAACCTGATTGTTCCGGTTGACGCCGATGTGATCGAGACGCTTACCAAATACCTCGAAACCATGAAGATGAAGGCCGCGATGTCGGCCTCGACTAATAAGACCTCGCTCCCGGGTACCGGGATGTCGAACACCAATGCCCCGGCAGTGCTGACCAACCAGCAGTTGAAACCTGCCAATACAGTCAAACTGACGAACACATCCCTGATGACGAAACTATCCAATTTCGCGGGTTTGTCCAATACCGCGACGAATACCGGCCCCCAGAAGCCGAAGTACCAGTACACCCTTGTGACAAACCAGCAGGTTTGGTATAAATTCGTATCCAGTTTGAACGCGAATTTCGGGTACACGACGTCGGAGAAGGTGGACACGAACGGCAAGCCGGTGTCGGACTCCTACTCGCATACCGAAAACGGCGGTGTGGTGTTCAACGGCGGCTTTTTCAACAATCTCATCACCCTTAACAATACGCTGTCGTTCATGAACCGGAAGCGTTGGTCGAGTTTCGTGGTGAACAAGAACAACGACGAGAAGTATACAGGGAGCGAACTGTCCTACTCGGGTGCGCTTGCATTCAACCAGACCGGTATCCTGCTGAAAGGGACGGATTTCCAGATCGACTTTCCGCTCAGTATCGGCCACACCCTGCGTTACCAGATTCTGCGTACCACGTTCGCCGAGAAGCCGCTGGAGTTCTACCATACGACCACTTTCGGGACGGGCTTCAAACTCGCGAAGGGCCAGATCGATTTTTCCCTGAGCGCTTCCCACAATATCAATTACCGCCAGACAAACGGCGTGGACGATATCTATCTCGATAACGTCATTCTGCGTAACGCCACATTGAGCGCGTCGCTGACGCTTTTCTGGTTCCGGGCGTCGACCGGGGTGACACTCGACCTGCTCGAGACAAAGAGCAACGCCCTCGAGCTCGACTTCTCCGATTTTACGAACCGCCTCAGGAGCGGTTACCCCATGCTGTCGGTGTCGTTCACGCCGCCCCAGCCTATTCCGACAATCACCTATGTTTACGATATCCTGCGGAACACCAATGTCAGTGTCGACCTCTCCAGCTCCTATACGCTCAAAGACATCAAGATACCGTTACTCTATAATCTCGAATCGATGAACTTCGCCGTCCAGTTCCATTACGACTTCCTTTCGCCGCGAAGCACGTCTTTTTCACTCTCATTCTCGATGACGCTCTGGATCGATAAATACTGGAAACTGACATTCTCGACGCGTATCAAAAACAACAATATCTTCCGTTACTTCGATGACAACCAGAAATACTTCCTGCCCGGCGAGTACTATGTCAACTTCTGGGACAACCTCTGGGACGGTATCAACATTTTCGATTACGAGGGGCTCAAACGGAGCTTCTTCAAGATACAGGGGCTGAACTTCGACCTCGTGCATGACCTCGACGAATGGGAATTGCACGCGATCTTCAATATCAACCGCAAGGTCGACACGACGAAGCTCGTGTCCTACTGGGAGCCGGAAATCCGCATGGAATTCCGCCTCGTGGGGTCGTCGGAGCAGTTCCCGCCGTACAGCAAGAAGTTCGTACCTGCGGAATACCAGTAATGCCCGCTTTGCAATTCAGGCTTGACGGTACCGACTGCGGCGCGCGCGCGGGAGTTTTGACCCTTCCCCACGGCACATTCGAGACACCGGTATTCATGCCGGTCGGAACTCAGGCCGCTGTCAAGGCGGTTTCCGCGGACGACCTCCGCGCGATGAAGTTCGGCATTATCCTCTCCAACGCATATCACCTTTATCTCCGCCCCGGCACCGAAGTGATCCGTAAGCTCGGGGGGCTGCACAAGTTCATGAACTGGGACGGCAATATCCTCACGGATAGCGGCGGATTTCAGGTGTTCTCTCTCGCGCCGCTCAGGAAGATCAGCGAAGACGGGGTCAAGTTCCAGTCGCATATCGACGGGAGTACTCATTTCCTCACCCCAGAATCGGTCGTGCAGATTCAGCGCGATATCGGCTCGGATATCATGATGGTGCTCGATGTTTGTGTCGAAGCAGCCGCCGACCATAAAAAGACCCTTTCGGCACTGATCCGCACTTCCGATTGGGCGGAGCGTTCCCGCCGCGAGTTTGAAAAACTCGGGCTCGAACGGCAGAACCAGTTCGGGATCGTGCAGGGCGGCCGGTACGAAGACCTCAGGCGGAGAAGCGCCGGGGAGATCGTTTCCGTGGGTTTCGACGGCTACGCGGTGGGCGGGCTGTCGGTGGGCGAGGAGAAGCCCGTGATGCACGGGATGCTCGACGTCATGAGCTCGTTGCTGCCGGAAGACAAGCCCCGTTACCTGATGGGAGTGGGAGTGCCCGAGGACATCCTCGAAGCGGTGGAGCGCGGGATCGATATGTTCGACTGCGTGTTTCCGACCCGCGCGGCGCGTCACGCGACCGTGTTCACCCGTGACGGCAAATTCCCGATGCGGAATAAGGAGTTCGAGTTCGACGATCAGCCCATCGACCCGGAATGCGGGTGTTCGGTGTGCAATTCCTATTCGCGCGCGTATATCCGGCATCTCTTCAAATCGAACGAAATCCTCGGGATGATGCTCGCCTCGATCCACAACCTGTATTTCCTTCACGACCTGACTATCGCGGCGCGCAAGGCTATTATGGAAGGAAGCTTCACTTCATTTAAAAGCGCGTTCCTGTACCGTTACTTTTCGAGAGAGAAGAAGCGGAAGGGCATCGATTGAAAGTTCGCCAATCGTCTTTATAAAAAACCGTACGCAGAAAGAAAAACCGGCTATTCCCCGAACAAGACTTCGATGTGGGACTTAATGTTCGCTTCGAACGTATACTTCGCGGCCTGCTTCGCGCCCTTCACGGCGAGTTCTTTCCGCAATCCCGCGTCGGTATCAAGCGTATCGACCGCGCGAGTAATATCGTCCGCCGACATCGGGTCGAAGTAGTACGCCGCATCGCCGCACATCTCCCGGATCACCTCTATCCCCGAACACGCGGCCGCGCTCCCGCATGCCATCGCCTCGAGCGGCGGATACCCGAACCCCTCGTAGTAGGAAGGGAATACGAAGAACTTCGCGAGACTGTACATCATGCGGATCATCCGGTCCGATACTTTGCCAGTGAAAACGATGTTAGGATTGCCCGCGATCGCGCTGTCGAAATCTTTTTCCGCGCCGATAAAACCTTCCTTCCCGCCCACAATTAGGAGCGACAGGGACCGGTTTTTTATCCCGCCGAACGCCTTCACGAGGCGGAGAAGATTTTTGTGGGGCTTGATATTACCCACATACAGGATGAACTCGCGCCCGGGGTCGAACCCGGAAACCGCCGCGAACTCGCGTTTTGACTGATCGAGCTCAGCTTTTTCCGGCCGGTAAAACACCTTGCCGTCGATATAGTTCGGGATGACGGCGATCTTTCCCTTCGCGGCGGGGATGTAGCGCTCGATTTCCGAGCGCGAGAACCCGGAAACCGTGATCACTTTATCCGCCCGCGCGATACACCGTTTGTAGAGCGTTTTCATATAGAGCTTCTGTAACGGGTTATAGATCGAGACATCCGAGATATGGAACACGTCGTGGACGGTCGATACCCTGCGTTTCGCCGGGATACGGAAAACAGGCTGAATAAAATGGGGCGAAAAGTAGAGATCGCAGGGTTTTATTTTTTTCTTCAGCTCGAAGTGTTCCTTTGGGTGATAGATACGTGAGGTCAACCTGACAAACTCGGCGCGGGGGAACTTTTCCATCTCGGCTTCGTCCTGCCCGTAGCCGTAGAGGGTATAATGACAGTCCGTCCTCTCGATCAGCGCCGGGAGAAGCGACCTGAGGTAACGCCCGATCCCGGACATCCGGTACATCCTGACATCCACTCCGACCGTGGAGAATTTTCCGTTGGCCGCCATCTCAGACCTTCGCCGGTGAAGGGGCTTTTGTGCCCTTCAGTATTTTCAGCGCGGCGGACATCATCGCGATATGCACCCAGACATACGGGCGGAGGATGTTCTGGTTCTCGAGGAGCATCACCGAACCGACGAAAAAACCGAACAGCAGAGCGAGATAGTAGTCTTTATCTTCAGGGACGGGATACTTTATAAAAAGATGACGCGTGATGAGAAAGAGATAGATCAGGAATACCGCGAAGCCGAATACTCCCGACGCGGCAAGCACCTCGAGGAGCACGTTTATTCCCTCGTACGGCTTGACTTCCTGGTTGGAAGTAGCGGGCTTTCCTTCCATTGTTGCTATCCACGGGGCAATTCCGCCGAGCGATACGCCGATAATCGGGTTTTTCTGGAACACCTCGAATGTATTGATCATCGCGCCGATCCGCGCCTTGAACGAATTGCCGGATGTGATATCGTCCTCGCCGATCCCCGTGTCGCGGAAATAGATACTATAAGCCGGATCGGTCGTGATCGTCTTCATCCGGGCATCCATCCAGAACATCGAGATCATCATCGCGAGAAACGGGACGAGGAAAGCTAAGCTGATATTCGCCGACATTTTTTTATTTTTTATCTGCTTAATCACCCCATACACCAGAATTCCGAATAGAAAGACAAAAAACACGACAATCCCTATTCTCGACGAGCAAAGCATCAGGGACACGACCTCGACAGCGATGATGAGATAAATAAACCAGTTTTTCAGCCCGGCTGTCTTGTTCCTCGCCGCCATCAGTATCGTCATCGGCAGGCCGAACAGGAGATAGGTAGCATAGTAAGACGGCTCGTAGTTGAAACCGTTCACCCTCGGCAGGATGGGATGCACCCACCATTGCTGGATGAATAACGGCGGAAGACCGATCTGCGGGGTAATGTACTGCACGATCCCGAAGACCGATAACGCGAAAAAGCTCAGGACATACAGTTTCATCATATCGTCAAGGTTGTCTTTATTGATCAATGTCACCGCGGTAAAGATGATCCCGATATTGAGAGTCAGCCATCCCGCATACCCTAGATTACGGATGATGAGGGGCGTGTTCGGGATGAACGCGAAGATCAGGAGCGCCCAGATACCGAGGAACAGGATCCCTTCGGGCAGGGCGATCTTTTTCTCCTTGATCCAGAAGATCGCCGTGAGGACTATTCCCATCAGGACGAAGAGGTACACCGCGCGCACCGTAAACCCATGCACGATCACGTTCCCGACGATATCGAACGAAGAGGTGAGGAATACCATGATGAACATGATCGACGCGAAAATCCTGAATATCCTGTTATTTGCCATTGCTGTTCCTTGATGATATTTCTTACGGGCGGTATATTATAGAAGAAAACACGGGAAAACTCAAAATTAGAATCATACTCGTCTAACGCCCGGTACGGCACCCGCCGTACTTATCGCGGAAGGTTTCCCCGCGCGCGGCGACGAAGAAACGTTTGCCGGACTTCGCGATATATCGCGGAAGTGCTTGGATGAAATGCCATGCGCACGAGTATGTATACGCGCCCTGGTGCAGGACCGCGAGGACATCCCCCGCCTCGATCCCCTCGCCGAAATAGGTCTGTCCCCAGATATCACACGGGTCGCAGAGCGGGCCGTAGATCGTCATCCGGTTCGGCCTGACTGAAAAACGGCTCAGGTTGACAATAGGCGCGAACGAGAACTCACTGAAACGGTAATCGCCGGTCATGTTCACTCCGCCGTCGACAATCGCACCTTGCGGCTTCACCGAGAGGACTTTCAGCAGGATCGTAGTCGAATGGAACGAAAGGAATCGCCCCGGCTCCAGATATATCTCGATTTTCGGCAGTAACGGTTCGATTTTGTCACGGACACACCCGCCGATCCTCTGCGCGAATTCCGTGAGCGGAGAGACCGGAACGATCCTGAACGCATAGGGGTCGAACTCAGTATCGCCGGGTTTTACCCCGCCGTACTCGGCAAGGGCATGATCGATCGCCCCGCCGGGAGAATAGAGATTGAGATATGCCGTGCCCTCGGGGAAAAATCCCCCGCCGATATCGATAAACCCGATGCCGGAAAGTTCTCCGGGGGCGAAATTCTCCCGCAGGTATTCCGCGAGCCGGGTCAGATTTGCAATGTATGCGTCGGGACCGGTATTCCAGCTCGAATGAAAATGAAGGCCGTTCAGGCAAAACCCGTCGGCGCGTATCTTCCCGATTAACTCTTTCAAACCATCGAGCGGAACGCCGAACTTCGACCATACGCCCGAAACGCCGCCGAAGTCGATCCGGATACTGAGCCTTATTTTCACTGCGGCGCGTTTGTCCCGGACAACCCGTTTCAGCAGTTCGAACTCGTCCGTGTTATCGAGATTGATAATCACCCGCCCGCGATGCCTGACCGCGAAGCGCAGATCAGCCTCGGTCTTGCCGGGGCTGGTATAGATGATCTTCCCGAAGCCCAGTTTGAGAGCGAGCCGGAGTTCGAGGCCGCCTGCGGTGTCGGCATGATATCCCGCCGCGCCCGCCGCCTGAACAATCGCCGGAAGGTCGTTGCTCTTCATCGCGTAGAAAAAAACGCTCCGGGGGATTTCCTTCCCGAACGTCTCCCTGAAAAAACGGGCGCGTTCCGAAAAACCGCCGAGGTCGACATAGTAATGCGGGGTAGCGTATCTGCGCACTGATTCGAGGAGCGAGTCCCTATCGAGAGACGTAATGACATCGCGGAATACTTCGGGCGGGTCGGCCGTTTCGGGGCTTTCCAGCATCCCCCGGATCAGCCGGAGTTTTTCGTCAATCGTCATCGCCGGTTCCCGCGATTGCCGCCTGCGCCTGAGGTTCGACTCTTATCTTGACCGCGCGGCTGACTGTCTCGAATATCTCCGCGATCTTCGAAGGATCGGGATTCCTGAAAAGGACGAAACCGATAAAAAGCCCGTAATGGCTGTCGGGCGAGTCCTCTATGATGTCGCCGGGTTCGTTGTAACGATAGATCGAAACGATATCGAGGCGCTTCCTGAGCTTCTCGAGGCCGTCCGTGTCGAATACGGCGATCCGTCCCGGGTACGGCGCGTAGATATGGTACGAGAGTCCGGTTTCACGGGGGAAGACCGGCTTGTAAGGCATTTTCAGGAGCGAGGCCGCCCACGGCACGAACGATGTCCAGCCCAGCAGTTTCTGCATGAGGCCGATGAAGACGCTGAGGCCGGGACGCGCGCTTGCTTCGATCACCACGATACCGTCCGGGCTGAGCTTAAAATCCGCCATCCCGATCCCGCTTTTAATTTTCAGCGACCCGGCGATCTGCCTCGCCACTCCGCGAAGAAGAGACAGCGTCAAGCCCTCCTTTTTCAGCAGGGCTTCGTCGAGAAGGTGATAGGCGCAGAAATACCCGAAGAACGAATAGAAGAACTTTTTCGTCACGCGCAGGATTTCCACCTTTCCGCCGCGCACAAGGAAGTCCATACTGTACTCATGCCCGTCGACAAACTCTTCCATAATAAACTCGCGGCGCGGGTCGATCTTGTAGAGGATTCCGTTATGGCGGAAACGCAGTTTCCTCAGGCGAAGGTCGTCCTTTTTCGCGAGGATCGCCCGGAGCCTTCGCACACTCTTCACCCACTCGCGTTCATCCCGGCTGACGAACGAGTACTCGCTCCCTGTTCCGGTGATAAGTTTCGTGACATTGGGAAATTCGGCCAGTCCGGGTTTGCCGTCGAGGCCGGAGAGAGAATGCCGCGCGGTTTGGATACCGGCGTCGCCGAATAGAAGTTTCAGCAGGACTTTATTCGCGGACGACTGGAGCGTCGTCCGGTTGTGCAGTGGGATTCCAAAACACTCCTTCAGAAGCGCCGAGAGGCCGAATCCGGCTTCGTCGTCGACAGCGAGTATCCCGGTAAACCGGGCGCCGTGCGCCGTACGGAAATCGTCGACCGCGCGGACTATCGCCTCGGGATCGTAGTACAAGACTACTGCCATATGGGGCGGCTGTTCGGTCAGGGAATCGCGCGTTTCGGGATAGATCAGAAACAGGATTTGTTCGGCGAGCCCGTTACGGATCAGGCTCTGTATGGCGTTATCGATTTCGAAAAACCCGATGAATTCATCGAGTGCGGGAAAGATCAGGAATTTATTTTCGCCCGGGGCGGCCGGGTGTCCCGGTTGAAATTCGGAATGATACTCTGCGTCGTCATCGGAAGGTATTTCAGTCTTTTTCATACCAACAGAACTCCCCCTCTCCGGTAAATTTTAGACAGCGATGGTCGTCGGTACAGTAATCGATAAATATTTCTTCACCCTTCGCTATATTCCGCAGAGCTTTGTAGATCATCGTTTTTTTCCTTAAGTCCCGTTCGTGCATAGCGTTCGGCTCGAGCGAATGATTGTATAACGAGCCGTATCCGAGGACGATCGCGTAGCTCATGATCATACGGCCGGGAGCGTTGCGGGAACTCGTCTCCCATTCGTAAGGATAACGATCGATAGGAGAGGGAAGAATATCGAGGATTTCTTTTTCACGATTATTCGGGATGACGATAACAGGGGCGATCTCTAAAACTTCGCCCTGAGGGATGTCGGCAACGGCGAATACACCTAAACCGGCACCGTCCAGACAGGACTGCCCAAAAACCACTTTTTGCATAACTGTTCCGTGAAACGGGAATTCCCTCCCGGATCGAATTATTTTACATTCAGCCGGATAAAAAATCAAACAAAAATGAAAGATATTTCCGGGAGAAAGAAATTTTTGAAAAATAAACAACCGCTCCGTTGATTCTTTACGGTATTACTGGTAAAATAGTATAGAAACATTCGGAGGTCGTTATGGATCGTCGCGAATTTATCAGAAAAAGTCTCGCGATCGGCGCATCCGCCGGATTGACTCTCGCCGGAGGCGGACTTGTCGATCTTTTCGCGGGCGATAAAAAATCGAAGGTACCCGATCTCGTCGCGGTAAAGAACGGCGAACCGGAAGCGATGTTCGACGCGGGAATCAAGGCGCTCGGGGGCATCGCTCAGTTTGTAAAAAAAGGACAGGTCGTGCTGGTCAAGCCGAATATCGGATGGGACAAATCCCCCGAAATGGCCGCGAACACGAATCCGAAGCTCGTGAAGCGGATCATCGAGCACTGCTTCAACGCCGGGGCGTCGAAGGTCTATGTGTTCGATCATACATGCAGCAGCTGGCAGAACTCCTATAAAAACAGCGGTATCGAACAAGCCGCGAAGGACGCGGGAGCGGAAGTCGTGCCCGCGAGCAGTCCGAACCTCTACGACAAAGTCACTATCCCCGGCGGCGTCATGCTGAAAGAAGCAAAGGTGCACGAACTCCTGCTCTCCGCCGACGTCTTCATCAATGTCCCCGTGCTCAAGCACCATTCCGCCACCCAGATGACCGCCGCGATCAAGAACCTGATGGGCATCGTGTGGGACAGGGGCTATTTCCACAACAACGACTTGCATCAATGTGTCGCGGACATGGCGAAGTTCCGTAAGCCGACGCTCAATATTGTCGACGCATACAGGGTGCTGACAGCCAACGGGCCGCAGTCGCCCAATCCCGCCGACGTCGCGTTGAAGAAGATGCTCCTCATCTCGCAGGACATCGTCGCGATAGACACCGCCGCCGCCGCGATCCTCGAAAAGAACCTGAAGTATATCAAGTATATCGAGTACGCCGCGCGCGACAATCTCGGACAGATGGACCTTGAGAAACTGAATATCGAGCGTATTTCGCTGTGACCAAAATAAAAATTTTTAGGGTGGTCTTCTCGCTCCTGTTTTTTATCTCGCTCGGGATCTATTTTCTCGGCTTCGTGTTTTTCCCTATCGATCTCGGAAACGCGCTCGCCTCCGCCCAGCTTATCCCGTCGATCTCGAAGGCTATCTCCGTCGCGCTTGTCCCGTTTCTGCTGATCGCGGGCGGGCTCATTGCGCTCACACTTGTTTTCGGACGGGTTTACTGTTCATTCCTCTGCCCGTTAGGAACCGCGCAGGACGCGTTATACCACATCTCGCGTAAACGGAAGAAATACCGCCACTTCGGCTACCTCAAGCCGTTCGCGTGGCCGGGCTATCTCCTTCTCGCGGTGACGGCGGCGGGGTTCATTTTCGGGGTGTCGGCCATGACAGGCCTCTTCGACCCGTTCAGTATCACCGGGCGTATCGCGGGCGACCTTATCCGCCCTGCCCTGATCTTCGTATGGAACCTGATCGCCGACGGCTTCACCTCGCTCGGGGTGTATACGTTCGAACACCAAGGGATGCCGGTCATCCCGCTGGGTGCGGCGCTTGTCTCGGGAGCGTTCCTAATCGGTACCGGCTTCATGTCGTACGCGAGGGGCCGTCTCTACTGCAATACGGTCTGTCCGGTGGGCGGGCTTCTGGGACTGATCTCGCGGGTGTCGATCTTCAAGCTCCGGCTCGACCGTGAAACCTGCGTCTCGTGCGGGAACTGCTCCGATGTCTGTAAGTCCGGGTGTATCGACCCGAAGAACCGGACGCTCGATTTCTCCCGCTGTGTCATGTGTATGAACTGCCTCGATACCTGTGCCAAAGGCTCCATCAAGTATACATTGTCCGCGAAACCCGCGCAGAAGAATAAGCCCCCGCTCGCCGCGCCGCTCATGGAGAGACGCGCGATGCTGAAAGAACTGATCGGCTACGGGGCGGCGGCCGCGGTCTCGCTCGTGCTTCCCCCGAAGGTGTTCGGCGAAACGCTCCATATGTCCGACAAGCCCGTGGTTCCGCCGGGCGCGGGCAGTGTCGAACGCTACCTCTCGCACTGCACCTCGTGCCACCTCTGCGTCACCCACTGCCCGACCAATGTCCTCACGCCGTCGTTCCTGCAGTTCGGTATCGCGGGGATGCTCGTGCCGAGGATGGACTACCCTCATCAGTTCTGCGAATACAACTGCAAACGGTGCTCCGAAGTCTGTCCCACGGGAGCGATCAAGCCGATTACTATAGAAGAGAAACAGACTATCCAGATCGGGACGGTCGCGCTCGAGAAGACCCGCTGCGTCGTGTACGCCAAGGGGTGGGCGTGCGGGGCGTGCGCGGAAATCTGCCCCACCCATGCGGCGTACCTTGTCGAGGTGAAGGACGGCTTGTTCGGCCCGGAGACCGACAACACGATCTGCGTCGGCTGCGGGGCGTGCGAGTTCGCCTGCCCGGTCAAGCCGGAGAAGGCGATATTCGTCCAGCCGCTCGATGTCCACAAGACCGCGAAGAAGCCGAAGGTCGAGGACGCCGCGAAACCCGCCGATACCGAAGAATTCCCGTTCTGACACGCCAGCGTGACGCGCACATGACATGCCCGCATGATCTGCGCATTCCTTGCGCACTCCCGTATAGGAAGGTATAATTATTCGATGAATTCATTATCATAAGGAATGAATATATGGATGATTTAGCTGAAATCATATCCAACTCGGATTCAGAAGATATGGAAGACTTATTGGATTTGAGAAAAGCAAAGGAAGCGGAGAAAGACTTACCGTCGATTTCATTAACCGAGGCTAAAGAAGTATTGAAACTTTCATAAAACCGAAGAAATAAAATTTGATTGCTTGTTCTGTATTTTCCGGGGAATTCCCGTTCTGACATGTGCACATGACACCCGCATTCCTTGCGCAGTCCGGTATAGGAAGGTATAATTATTCTTCGAGGAGTCAAACTTGAAGAAATATAAACGCTCACTCAAGGGTTTTTAATGAAAACTAGAATAGAAGAATTGATTACTTTTTTCGATAACAATAAAAACTCAATCCTTTCAAACTGGAACGAAACGACAACCAGAATCGAACTGATCAATCCCTTCTTCGAGTGTTTAGGCTGGGATGTAAATAACAATCAAAAATTAGCGGACCCGTTTAAAGAAGTCAGGCACGAGACGAATTTAAAAATCGGCTCGAACATGAAAGCTCCCGATTACAGTTTCAACTACGGGAAACGGCTATTTTATTTAGAGGCCAAAAAACCTGCCGTCAATATCAAGACCGATCTCAGCCCGGCCTATCAGTTACGGCGCTACGGCTGGACGGCTAAACTGCCTATCAGTATTCTCACCGACTTCGAGGAACTGGCGATTTACGATTGCAGAATCAAGCCGAATCATAACGACTCCGCGGGTATCGCCCGGATTAAGTATTACACCTATAAGGATTATATCGATAAATGGGACGAGATTTCCGGCTTTATTTCAAAGGACGCCGTCCTTCACGGGTCGTTAAACGACTTCGAGAATAAACAAGTCAAGGGCACCGCCTCGATCGACGACGATTTTCTCAATTCGATCGAGGACTGGCGTAAAGTACTGGCTCTAAACATCGCTATCAGAAACCCGGAATTGACCGAGTACGAATTAAACTTTTCCATCCAGATGATCATCGACCGCATCATCTTCCTAAGAATATGCGAAGACCGGGGCATCGAGAATTACGGATTGTTAAAAGACTCGACGAACACGGACGCTTACGGACAGCTTCTCAATATCTTTAAAAAAGCTGATGAAAAATACAACTCCGGGCTTTTCCACTTCACGAAGGAGAGAGAGCGGGACGAGGTACCCGACTCCATCACGCCCCGGCTCAAAATCGACGATAAGGCGCTCAAGGATATTATCAAAGGACTCTACTACCCGGACTGCCCGTACGAGTTGTCCGTCATATCGAGCGACGTGCTGGGCAGTGTTTACGAACGGTTCCTCGGCAAGGTGATCCGTCTGACAGACGGGCATCACGCGAAGGTCGAAGAGAAGCCCGAGGTCCGGAAAGCGGGCGGGGTTTATTACACGCCGCATTACATCGTCGAGTACATCGTCAAAAATACGGTCGGCGAGAAGCTCAAAGATATCGCCCCCGCGCAGGCCGCCGGTTTGAAAATTCTCGATCCCGCCTGCGGCTCCGGCTCGTTTCTCATCGAAGCCTATCAGTATCTGTTAGACTGGCATCTGGACTACTACCTCAATAACGATCCCGATAAATGGAAAAAGGGGAAAGAGCCGAAGATATTCGACAGCCCGACCGGGGCGCATCTCACCTTATCCGAGCGCAAACGCATCCTGACCAACAGCATCTACGGCGTGGATATCGATAAAAACGCGGTCGAGGTCACCAAACTTTCCCTGCTCCTCAAGGTCTTGGAGTACGAGGGACGGGAAATCCAGCAGAAACTCCTGTTTAACGAGCGGGTCCTGCCCGACCTCTACCACAACATCAAATGCGGGAATAGCCTGATCGGGAGCGATTTCTATACCGATAAAGACCTTTCGCTCTTCGGCAACGACGAGATGCAGAAGATCAACACCTTCGACTGGCATACCGCGTTCCCGGAAGTATTCTATAATCAGAATTCTAAATTACATCATCTGGTCGCGGAAACAAAGTATTCCCGCCGATCTTATCGGGATAATGAACCGGTAATAATTAACGATGATGAAAGAAAAAAGGTCGTCGAATGTATTCGTCAGAGCGCAAAAGAATTGGGGTTTAAGGTTATCGCCTTCAATGTACTTCCGGATCATTTTCATCTGCTGATAGCCGACATGGGAATAAGTATAGAACAAACCATGCGGAAAATAAAAGGGAATTCTGCATTTATAATAAATCGTTTACGGGGAGTGTCCACGGAAGGGGAAGGGCGCCAGGGTCATATTTGGTCGGAGGGATATAGCGATACGATTGTTGACAATGAAGAATATCTCACTAACACCATGGAGTATATCAGAAATAACCATATCAAACACCGTGAAACATGGGGGGAAATAGCCGCGGTATCCGATACTCCCCCAACCTCCGACCATCCCGCAACCCCCGACCATGCCGCTCTCTCCGCTCACGCAACCCCCGACTTAAGTCGGGGGTTGCGGAACATGCTCGGGATGCGGGAGTACGAGTATCCCGCCGGAGGCTTCGACGCCGTCATCGGCAATCCGCCGTATGTCCGGCAGGAACTCCTGACCGAAAAGGGCTATTTCCAGAAAAAGTACGAGGTTTACAACGGGGTTGCAGACCTGTATTCCTATTTCATCGAACGCGGATATACCCTTCTCCGCGACGGCGGATTATTCGGCATCATCGTTTCCAATAAATGGATGCGCGCGAATTACGGGCAGGCGTTACGCAAATGGCTGAAGACGAAGCATATCGGGGAGATCGTCGATTTCGGAGACCTTCCGGTATTCGAGAACGCCACGACCTACCCCTGCATTCTTTCCCTCACCAAATCCGCGCCGAACGAACGGATTCCCGTGACGAACGTGAAGACGCTGGAATTCGACGATTTGAAGGAATATACCGTCTCCAACGGTTTTACCCTCGAACGGAAATACCTTGCCGACGAGGGCTGGACTCTCGCGGACGGTAAAGTGATTTCAATAATGGAAAAAATAAAAAAAGCAGGTATCCCTTTAAATGATTATGTTCAGGGGAAGATTTTTTACGGGATAAAAACCGGATTGAACGAGGCGTTCGTGATCGATAAAGAAACGCGGGAACGGCTGATCGCGGAAAACCCGAAGAGCGCGGAAGTCATCAAGCCGTTTCTGCTGGGGCGGGACATCAAGAGGTATCTGCCGCTTATTGCCGATAAACACCTTATTTTATTTCCGAAAGGATGGACGAACGCGAACTCGCAGGGAGAGAAAAATAAATGGGACTGGCTATCGCGGAAATATCCCGCAATTACAGCATTTTTGAAACCGCATGAGAACGCGGCGAAAAAACGATACGATCAAGGTGATTACTGGTGGGAACTCCGCGCGTGCGATTATTACGAGGAGTTCGAGAAGCCGAAGATTATTTGGCCTGGAATTAGTAGCGAAATTGCAGCATTTACTTTTGACGATTGCCATTTATATGGGAATGATAATAACCAAATGATAATTACATCCGAGAAGTATTTACTTGGAATAATCAATTCGAAATTATCTAGGTTGTTTTTGAAAAGTATTTGTGATGTAGTTCAGGGTGGTTTTTATAGATTGAAAATTAGTTATATTTCGCTTTTACCAATTTCGCTCGCAAACACAGACTCAACTCGTGGATTTAGGGATAAACTCGCCGCCCTCGTCGAGCAGATGCTCGAGGCGCAGAAGCAATTCCATGAGGCGAAAAGCGACAACGATAAAACGACGCTGAAGCAGAAGATCGGCATCATCGACAGCCGGATCGACGCGATGGTGTATGAGCTGTACGGGCTGAATGAGGAAGAGATCAGGATTGTAGAAGGAGTCCACGAATGAACACGAATGGTCACGAATTAAGACCCTCTACTGAAGATATGTAAGATATATTGGATTTGAGAAACGCGAAAGAAGAAGAAAAAGATTTGCCTTCAATTTCTTTAAGCGAAGTCAAGAATATATTTGAAATCAATAGATAAGCGGATCGACGCGATGGTGTACGAACTGTATGGGCTGACGGAAGAGGAGATTAAAATTGTGGAAGGGGATGGGAATTAATCCGTGAGAATCGGTGTTATCCGTGTGATCTGTGTCGAATTGGGGTCGAACATTATATCCCAATTCATCGCGGATGCACACGGATTAAACGGATAAACGCGGATGGAAATGTGAAAGCCGGCAACGAGACGTCATGGCGGACAGTTCGGCTCCCCTTCGACTTCGCCCCTTCGTTTCACTCAGGGACATGCTCAGGACAAGCGCTCACTGTCCGGGGCGCGTTCGCCGGATGCCTCGGTACTCCGCTTCGCGGAACTCGGCATCCGGTCGTCGAGTGCGGTGAGCCCGCGAACCGCGTATCGAGACGCCGGAGGCGGGAGGTCACTTTCTACTTGAAACTTTTTACTTTTCACTTTATACTTCTTCAGGAGTAAACATGAGTATCGGATTACCGGAAATATTAGTCATTCTCTTGATCATATTCCTGCTCTTCGGGGCGAAACGTCTCCCGGACCTCGCGCGCTCGCTCGGAAAGTCCCTCAAGGAATTCAAGAAGGGTGTGAAGGACGCCGGGGATATGTCCGAGATCGACGAGCAGAAAACCGAAGATAAAAAATGAGCGGTTCGCCCATAGTCAAGGACCTGCCGTTCGTCGAGCATCTCGAGATACTGCGCCGGAAGCTGATCTGGATAATCGCCGTGATGCTGATCGCGGGCATTGCCGTGTTCTTCTTCGCGGACAAACTGCTCGTGCTGATGCAGGAACCGATGAAAAAACTCGCGGTCGACCTGATCTACCTCAAGCCGCAGGAAAAATTCTTTACCTATATCAAGCTCTCGTTCTTCGCGGGACTCATCATCGGGTTCCCGTTCGCGCTCGTCATCCTGGGGTCGTTCGTCTACCCCGCGCTGAAACGTTCCGAACGGAAGTATTTCTATATCGCGTCGGTGTTCATGCCGGTGTTCTTTTTCGGCGGATGCCTCCTGTCGTACCTGTTCTTCGCGCCGTGGGTGTTCGAGTTCCTGATCCTGTTCGGCGGCGGGGACAATATCAAGGCGCTTTGGAGTATCGGCGAGTATATCAACCTGCTCATGACAGTCGTGGTGATGATCGGGATCGTGTTCGAGGTGCCGTGGGTGCTCTTTTTCCTCATCAAGTTCGGGGTGATCTCGGTGGACACGCTCGCCAAACACCGCCGGATCATTATCGTGGCGATCTTCATTATCGCGGCGGTCATCACGCCGCCCGACGCCGTCTCGCAGGTGATAGTCGGCGGGACGATGTACATCCTGTTCGAGCTGACCCTGCTTTTCGCGCGGATCGGGATGAAGAAGGCGAAGAAGGCGGATGGTGAGGATAATGAAGAAGAAACCCCGCCGGACGACCGGGGCGGTAAGAAGAAAGATTAACCTGAGATTGTTTCCCCTCATTAACCGGTTGCGTTTTTTTCACCCCTTCCGTATAATAATGTAGCATAATAACCGAGGCGGGTCATAATGAGCAAACCCACTATCCTTGTCATCGACGATGAAAAGAACATCCGTGAGGCGCTCCGTCAATACCTGACTATGGAAGGATTCGACGTGCAGGCGGCAGAGGACGGCGCGGACGGGCTGAACAAGTTCCAGACCCTTCTGCCCGACGCGGTCATCCTCGACCTGCGGATGCCGAAGATCGGCGGGATGGAGTTCCTGACCAAGGCGTTCGCCGCTAAGGAGCATGTCCCGATCATCGTGCTGACAGGTCACGGCGGGGTCGACGAGGCGGTGGAATGTATGAAGCGCGGGGCGTACGATTTTTTCACGAAGCCCCCGGAGATGGACAAATTGATCCTCGTACTCCGGCGCGCCCTCGATGAAAGCGGGCGCCGCGAACGGCAGAACGACCTCGAACTGATGATCGACGAACGATTCCGTTTCGACAACATCATCGGCAACTCGGCGCCGTTGAAGAAAGTGCTGGATACAGTCCGGCAGATCGCGCCCACCGATGCGACCGTCCTCGTCTCCGGCGAGAGCGGCACGGGTAAGGAACTCATCGCGTCGGCGATCCATAACAACAGCCGCCGAAGTAAGGGCCCGTTCGTGAAGGTCCATTGCGCCGCGTTGTCCGAAACCCTTCTGGAGAGTGAGCTCTTCGGGCATGAGAAGGGGTCGTTCACCGGGGCTATCGCGAGAAAACGGGGCCGTTTCGAGCTCGCGGACGGCGGGACTATCTTCCTCGACGAGATCGGCGACATCTCCGCGGCCACGCAGGTCAAACTGCTGCGCGTGCTGCAGGAGCATGAGTTCGAACGTGTCGGCGGCGAAGAAACCCTCCGTATCGATATCCGCGTGATCGCCGCGACAAACCGCGACCTTCACGCCGAAGTCAACGCCGGACGTTTTCGCGAAGACCTGTACTACCGCCTTAACGTCATCAATCTCCGCATACCCTCGTTAAAGGAGAGGAAAGAAGATATCGGGATGCTCGCCTCGCATTTTATTAAAATCTATTCCAAGAAGCACGATAAAAGCATCACCGGGATCAGCCCCAAAGCGCTCAAGCTACTCGAGGCATACGACTGGCGCGGAAATATCCGCGAGCTCCAGAACCTGATCGAAAACACGGTAGTCCTCTCCAAGGCGAACGAAATCCAGCCCGAGAGCCTGCCGTCGAATATCCGGAACTACCAGGGGAAAAAGGATATCCTGATCGAGATCGGGGCGCCGTTATCGGAGATCGAGAGACGGGCGATCCTCGTGACACTGGAATCCGCCGATGGCAACAAGTCGCTTGCGGCGCGGATACTGAAAATCGGCCGAAAGACCCTTCTCAGGAAGCTGGAAGAGTACGGGATGAAGGTTTCCGGCGACGAGGGCGAAAAAGACGATAATACTTGATATGCACTAAATTTAGATGAACCTTTGAGTAAAATATTGTGATTTTATGGAAACAGCCTTATAATAACTCAAATCAACCTTCAAAGGGGTGAACTATGTTTTCCAATATGAAAATCCGGACGAAAATTATAGTCATCTTCTCGACTGCGGTGCTTTTAGGGGTAGTAGCCCTCGGTCTGACCAATTACTTCCTCGGACGTCAGATTTTCGTAGACTCATCGAAGAATAGCCTGCAACTCCTTACACTCACTACCAGTAGACTTCTGGAAGAAAACTATATCTCCTCGGTAAAGAACTACCTGTACGGCATCGCAAAGGATGACCTTGCTACGGCGGAGTATTATTACTCGTTGTACCAAAAAGGCTCCATTTCCGAATCCGCCGCGAAGAGTATCGCCGCCTCGATTATTCTTTCGAAGAAAATCGGGTCTACAGGGTATTCCTATATTCTGAACTCAAAGGGTTTTCTCACCCACCATCCTTTCCCGGAATTAGTCGGTAAGGACATGACCGAATACGATCATGTTAAAATACAGATCGCGCAAAAAGACGGCAGCGTGATATACAAATGGAAAAATCCGGACGACGATACCCCGCGTGAAAAAATACTTTCCATGGCCTATTTCAAGCCTTGGGATTGGATTATCACCCCCAGCGCATATTTCGATGATTTCGGTAACGTCGTGCAGATGGTGAATTTTTCGCAGAGTCTGAATGCTTATTCGATCGGAAAGGCCGGATACTTCTTCCTGATGGACGGGAACGGAATCGTCATCAACCATAAAGATACAAATATGATCGGCAAAGATATGGTTCCGATTGTCGAGAAGCATAACCAGGAACATAAGCTGTCCGGGAATATCATCACCGAGATGCTGAAATTTAAGGACACCGACGCTCATTCATTGGAATACTCCTGGAAAAATGTCGGCGACAGCGCCCCGCGCGGAAAAATAATGTTCTTCCGTTATATACCCGAACTGAAAATCTATCTCTCGGCGACCGCGTATATCGACGACTTCGATTCGGAATATTCCTTGATCCGCAGTTTAAACCTGATTCTGATCGCCGCATCGCTTGTGATCGTCATCCTGCTCGCGGTCTATCTCGGGAACAATATCTCTTCGATTATTAAAAATATCGATACCAAGCTGAAGAATATCTCCTCCGGCACGGAAAAGGCCGACCTTTCCAAACGGATCGACATCCGTTCGCATGACGAACTGGGCGATGTCGCTAACGGCCTCAACTCTCTGATCGGTAAGCTCAATAAGGATATCCTGCTTGTGAAACACTCCTCGCAGTCGATCACCGATTCGCAGAAGAATATGACAAAGATTGTCGATACGGATATCCGTTCACAGATCGGAGTGATCCGTCAGAGCACCGACCAGATACAGAAGTTTATCGACGACCAGACTTCCGGGGTAGAAGAGGTCAACGCCACTCTCGAGGAGATCGCGCGCAATATCGACTCGATCGCGCAGAATGTCGAAAAGCAGGCGTCGGCGGTGGAAGAAAGCGCGTCGGCTATCGAGGAGATGACGCGGAATATCGAAAACGCCAACCAGATCGCCGGAAAGACGCAGGAGATATCCGGCAACCTCAACAATGTCGCGACCGAGGGCGGAAAGTCCGTGCACCAGAGTATCGGGGCTATCCGCGAGGTGTCCGAGTACTCCCAGCAGATTTTGAAGATGCTGAAGCTGATCACCGACATCTCGAAAGAAACGAACCTTCTCGCGATGAACGCTTCTATCGAAGCGGCGCACGCGGGAGAAGCCGGTAAGGGCTTCGCGATTGTCGCGGACGAAATCCGCCGTCTGGCTGAAAACACGAACAAGAACGCAAAAGATATCGGCGAAGTGGTCAATACGATTGTCGGCAAGATCGACGACTCGGTCAACCTCGCTGAAAAAGCGGGTATCGGCCTCGAGATGATCATGGCCTACTCCAAACAGAACGTCGGGATGATCTCCCAGCTCCGCACCACTATCGAAGAGCAGAACCATTCCGCGAAGGATATCCTCCGCGCCACTCAGGAGATCGTGCAGATCACCGAGGAAATCAGGCTCTCGATGCAGGAGCAGAAGACCGGTACCGACGAGCTCGCGCTCACAATGCGGAACCTCCGCGACCTCTCGCTCGAGACCAAGTCGAATCTCGGCGAGCATGTCTCCGGCTTGAACGATCTCATCAGTTCTATCGAGGAGATCAAAAAGATATCCACGCTGAACCAGGACCTGAACCAGCACCTTCAGGAACTGATCGAGAAATTCAGCCTCGACGAGAATATCGGTTTATCGTCCATCGACGACGACACGACCGCGATCAAGCTTGTGGAATAAATCCGCCTAAGATAAAGAAAGCCCTCCGTCAAAGGGCTTGATGACAAACTCATTTTGTCATTGCGAGGCGTCATGGTGAGCGCTTGTCCCGACTTCACCGTCGGGATGCCGAACCATAGCCGAGGCAATCTATTTAATTAGGGCTTGCTGAAAAACGAATAACTCATTGATATATAATGAAATATTTTAAGATTCGCCTTAGAATAATGCAAGGAAAAACGAAGAAAT
>MIBE01000042.1:6353-14816 GCA_001829415.1 Spirochaetes bacterium GWF1_51_8 | reverse complement strand
CGGACAAATGCCTTTTCTTCGGATTTTCCGGGAGTTTGAAGCGCTTTAAAGTGCGCGGACAAAACAGCCAAATTCATTTTTCCAATCTGTGATGTCTTCGCCAGTTCGAACCCGGTCGCTATGCCATGAATCTTCTCAGTAAATGGAGCTTCGACTTCCTGTCTGCCTTCGGCAGAAGGCACGGCGCTCAGCATCCGGATGCCGAGTAGTGCAGCGTATCGAGGCGCCTGTTTCGCGTCCCTCTTCTCTGGAACGGCATCAGGCGGGGAACCTCGCTTGCCCCGGGTAACTCACGGGGTTCTTTCATTCTTTCTAGGTTTGCAGCTTGTCCCCGAAGGCCTACCATAGGGGGAAAGAAAAAACTTTGGTTTTTACATCCGTGTAGAGTTTTTGAACCCCCAAACATAGCATTTTACTTGAGGCCTATTTCTTCCGGACGATGCTGTGGAACAGGGTTTCAAGCTCGTCGGTGTTGTTGTAGTAGATCACTATTTTTCCCTTGCGCTTACTGCCGACCAATTCGACTTTCGCGCCGAGTGCGCTGATAAAACGCTCCTCGATGTCCTCGACCCCGTTATCCCGCTTCTTGGGTGTTTCACGTGAAACATCGGCGGGCTTCTTCGGCTGGCCGTTACGCGCGATCTCTTCTGCCTCACGGACCGACAGCCCCTTCTCGATGATTTCCTTCGCGAGGTCGATCTGCGCGCTCATCTCGTCGAGTGAAAGAATCGCGCGGGCGTGCCCCTCGGACAGTTCCCCGTTCATCACCTTGTCCCGGATGAACTCGGGGAGCTTCAGCAGTCTTAACGTATTCGCTACGCCGCTCCGGCTCTTCCCGATCTGGCGGGACAGCTCTTCTTGTGTGAGGCCGACACGTTCCATGATCTCCTTGTAAGCCATCGCCACTTCCATCGCGTTCAGGTCCTCGCGCTGGATATTCTCGATCAGCGCGATCTCGATCCTTTCCTCTTCGGTGTAGTCGCGTATGATCGCGGGTATCTCCATCAGGCCGGCTATTTTCGACGCGCGCCACCTGCGCTCGCCCGCCACCAGTTCGTAACGGCCGTCGCCGAGCTCGGACACTATCACGGGCTGTATGACGCCCTTCTCGCGGATCGAGTCGGCCAATTCCTTTAACCCGTCCTCGGAAATGGTTTTACGGGGCTGGTAACGGTTCGGGATAATTCTATTGATATCGAGAGAGCCGATATCCTTCGATTCGCTCTCCGTGATCGACATTTCGTCCACCAGAGCCATCATCCCTTTGCCGAGACGTTTCTTCTTGTCTTCCATTATTAGCCCCCGACCCGTTTCACGAATTCCGCTCCGAACTCCATGTACGCTTCCGCGCCCTGGCTCTTCGCGGCATGCTCGTAGATCGCCACACCGTAACTGGGCGCTTCGCTCAGGCTGACATTCCTCGGGATGATCGTGCCGTAGACCTTCTCCTTGAAATAGCCCTTGACTTCCTCGACTACTTCGCGGGAGAGGTTCGTCCTCGAGTCGTACATCGTGATGAGTACGCCTTCGATCGCGAGGTCTTTATTGGAACTGCTCTTGACCAGCTTGATCGCCTTGAGAAGCTGGGCTAATCCTTCCATCGCGTAGAACTCGCTCTGGAGCGGGATGAGCACCGAGTCCGCCGCCACAAGTCCGTTGAGAGCGAGGAGTCCGAGCGAGGGGGGCGTGTCGATGAGGATGAAGTCGTAGTTCGGGCTGACTTCGGCGAGTGCGTCGCGGAGGATAAACTCCTTGCGCTCGCGGTTCATCAGTTCGATCTGCGCGCCCGTGAGGTCGAGAGTGACCGGTACCACGGACAGGCCTTTATACTTCGACGCTACAGTTACGTCCTTGATCTTTTTCTCGCCGAGCAGTACTTCGTAAATCCCGTTGCCGTGCCGTTCGCGGATATCTATTCCGAGACCGCTGCAGGAATTTCCCTGCGGGTCGATATCGACCAAAAGAACCTTCTTCCCGACCTTCGCGAGATATGCCGCCAAATTGATCGTGGTGGTCGTTTTACCGACCCCGCCTTTCTGGTTGGCTACAACTATGATCCGTCCCATCAGTGCCTCCAAATGAAAAATAGGGAGTCTATTATATATCAGATTTGGAAATGGAGCAAATTAAAACTTGTGATGCGGCGGTAGATTCAAATAATCGAACCGGAGATTGGGAGGCTATTCCTGACCGAGAGCGTATTTCATCAAAGGGTCATGATACAGCAGGTATTTCGTAGAATAGAAGTCGATACTATTTGTCTGGCGATCGATCAGATAGTCGAGCGGGTACGGGATATAGACATCCACTTCGTCATGGTAAAAGGACTGCATATCGGTAACACCGGTTAGGTCGGCCGATTCGGTCATGCGGAAAAATATTTTCGAGTTCGGGAGCAGATAGTAATGGATGATAGGTTCCTCGAGCGTCCCTTGATAATATCCCGCCGGTTCGCCGATTGTTACAATTTTATCCGAGTAATACCCTATCTGGGATAGATTATTCGCCGCCGAATAGATATCCCTGTCTTGCAGGATATAGATCTTTCCCGTGTACCGGATACTGTTCGGCTGGGGATAGATGTAACAAAAAAAAGTAAAGACATCAATCAATTTTTCAAACCAAGGTAGTTTTTTATTCACCTCGATCTTCCGGTAATAATAATCAAAGAATGTATATCCGCTCCACAGTATGTAGGTTTCAGGAGTTGTATCTGTATCCTCCATCCACTTGAGTGCGTTTGATATGGAATAGATTAAGGGAAGGTCGATAATCAATCCCAGCAGGTGGTGAGTCATTTCGGGATATCCTCCGGGATTCCCTCGGATATCGATTATTACCTTTTGGATGTTTTTTCCCTGATACTGCGGGATACTCTTTTCATACAGCTCGAAATCCATGCAGTCCGTATAACGGATATAAAGGAGATTTCTCTCCGGGAAGTACATCACGATAGGCTCGGATTCCCCGTGAGTTACGTGTTCGATGACATGTTGATCGATATGAAACTTCGCGGTTTTAGATACCCCGTGATCGTCGAACTCAAGGGTGAAACTTTTATTCTGGTATACAGGCTCTGAAAGATAAAATTTTTCGTGATAATACTTCTTTTTAAACTTATCCCAGTAGGGATGTTTGGTGCTCATGAGGGTCAGGATAAAATCGTCGATCGGAGTGCCGTCAATTTTTTTCACCATCGATCCGGCGCCTACCACTGTGAGGCCGTTAGTATACGTTTTGTAAAAAACATATTCGCCCTGAAAATAGACAATCGGCAAACGAAGCTCGATTTGATTTCCGTATTTCGGTAACCAACTTCGATAGATCGAATTGACCGCGGAGTAGTACTGTTTGATTTTTTGGTCGGCGGTAATATTGCCCAGTTCCCATTGGTTTATCGTGCTATGCAGTTCCTGTAAAGAGACCAACGCCTCATTTATCAGGCGAACAAAATCCTTTTTATCGGTAATACTTTTTATACGGTTGCTGATAGATTGAAGCTGAGCGAGAATGTCGTATCCGAATAGCTCCTTTACGATACCTATCCGGATGAACTTACTTTTCACCAATTCATAGAGCACATTGAAATCCTCGTACATCTGCTCTTTCGTCAGCGGGGCGTTCGCGAAAGATTCGGCATCCGCATATATACTGTTCTTTTTTACTGAAACACCGGAACATCCTGCGGTAAGAACCAAAAGTAAAACCATAATCAACCCTTTCCGCATATTGCCTACCTTACTAAAGAAATAGTTTATTAATTTGCTGATTGTAATGCTTTTCATATTTTCATGAATTTATGGAAACACTACTAATAATTCTTTGCTTCTTTTTCCCGACGCGGGTTTATCCGACGGACAATCGCGCCGATCCCGAACGGCAGGTAGAGCGCGAGGAAAATTGCGATCCCGAGAATCTCGAGGCCTATCAGGTAACGCGGGGCGGGTCCGAAGATATCGACCATCACGTCGATCAAAGAACCGTCCACCGGCGGATAACTCAGGAAGAAATAGTTCCCCGCTTCATACGGCGGGAGAAACCTGACCGCGTAGTTTACTCCGAACATGAGGAGCACCATCGCGTTCGTGAAGAGCAGGATACGCCCTACCGACGCGAGCGTGGGCTTGAACCCCTTGACGAACGCCATGTACGCCGCGGATGCGATGATCGCGCCGTGCGAGATGAAGAACGTGAAGAACTTGAAATGCGGGAAGTCGAACGGCGGAATGTCGGGTGTGAGAAGGGCCTGAGTCGCTCCGCCGAGACCCCAGAAATAGACCACCTCGAACAGAAACTTTTTCAGCTTTTCATTCTTTGTGAAGAACATGAACGGGATCAGCACCACGGACACCCCGCAGAGATGAAACGGCAGATGCTGTCCGATCCGGTAAGCGTCGATTGAGATGTAGAAGATGTTGAGTACGATCTCGTTCGTCCAAAGAATCGCCGCGAGTATCCATTCGGCGCGGAGTTCGGCGGTAGGGCTCTTCATCCGCTTGAGCATCACGATCATTCCGGCGATCATGAGAAGGGTAAGGAGCACGCCCAGCCCGTGACGGAGGCTGAAATGCTCGAAGCCCTTTTTCAGGATAGCGGGATTGACCGTGACCTTCCGTTCGGCTGTCTTCGCGGTCTTGCCGGAATAGCCGGTCGTCTCCGCCCAAATCGTATAGCTCCCCTCTGGGAGTTCGATCTTCGCGGAATAGGCACCGAGGATATGCAGGACTTCGCCCTTGTATATCACCTTGTCGACAGCTCCCTCGAACTGCCGCATGAAACTCCCGTTATCCGCACTCGCGTAAACGACCACTTTCGCGATCCCCTCCTTGTCCCACACCTTGCCCCTGAGAATGAACTGGGCGGGCATTTCCTCTCCGTGTGTCGGGGTAAAAATAGTAATGCCCGGGGTGCCGCCGTCCGGGTTTACAGCCTGGGCGAAAACCGGCGACGCGGCGAGAATGACAGAGAGTAACAGTATGATTCTCAACATCGAATGCTCCTTATGCGGCAGGGTTCATTCTAATGAGTAAAGGATTACTGTCAACAGAATTTTCATTTTCTCCCCGAAGGGTGTATAATGAATCAATTTATATTGAATATATAATTACATTGTTTAGTAATGAGTCATGATTTGAATTATCCGGAGAAATCCATGAAAAATCTTTATGGTTATATGTTCATTTTTTTACCGCCGTCCTGTCGTGCGCCCAGAAGGCCTGCACGCCGACATCGGGATGCTCAGCCGACACGGAGATACTGACCCTGATTTCGAACAAGCTCAACGGGGATTGAAAATGAAACTATCACAGGTACAATTTTGTCATCAAATCGGCCCTCGTTCTCAACGGGGGCTTTTTTATGATAACATCCGCTTGATATTTTAAAATCTTGTGTTATAATCACTACAGGGTTCGGATCAATAAACACTCTTTTTTCGTTGATTAGGAATACCGCCGCCGCACGGGCGATTCGAGATTTACGGAAAACAGACCGAAAATAGTATTTCAGGCTTGATTATATAGAAGCGAGGAGGCAGGATGAAAAAGTGGGTATGGAGCGCCGTCTTCATTATAGCAGTCATCGCCCCGGTATTCGCCGAGGACAAGGTGATCGCGGTCGTACAGTTCAAGAACGCATCGTTCAATAAAGGTCTGGATTACCTCACTGTCAGTATCCCGGAAATTCTCACCACTCACCTCTCCGCGATCAAAGGGATCACTGTGGTCGAACGCGACCAGCTCCAGAAAGTGATCGGCGAAAAGAAGCTCTCGCTCGCCGGATTCGGAGACTCGGGCGAGTACCAGATGATCGGGCAGGAACTGAGCGCCAATTCGATCCTGATGGGGAGTTTCACCACCCTCGGGCAGTATGTCCGTATCGACGCGCGATTGATCGATATCGCCGAGGTGAAGGTGATCGCGACCTACCAGGTCACGGCCGAGATCGGCAAGGACCTCGAGAACAAGATCGGCGCGCTCGCGCAGAAGATCAAATTCTCGCTCACCGGCGAACCCTACGCCATGATCAATATCTACTCGATTGACGACGCGTCGATCATTCTCGACGGACAGTTAATCGGCGTATCGCCGCTAGACGACCGTTTCGTCACTGTCGGCGAGCATCACCTGCTGATCGGGAAAAAGGGATACGCGGATTTTAACACGCTTTTTACCCTGACTAACAGCCAAATCGCCAACATGAACTACGGACTGATGAAACTGCCTCGCGCGTTCCAGTTCGACATCGGGATATCCGGAATGCTTCCCCGGCTCTTCCCGGATAAAAATATCCAATCCACGCCTCTTGTTAATATCATCGCGGAAGCCCATATCGGGCAGGTATCGATTGCCGCGATGTGCCGGATTATCCGGTACAAGCTGATCCCGACAGTCTACCTGCCGGGCGGATACCTCGACACCTATGAGGACGACTCGCTCATCGTCGACTATTCCGTCGCGCTCCGTTACTACCCGTGGTCGGGCACGTTCACACCCTATATCGGCGCGGGAGTATCGCTCACCGATATCTACCTCGACTGGATGGAAAAATATATCGACACTCAGGGCTTCCAGGAAGTCCTTGCGTTTACCCCGTTCCTCGAACTCGGTACGAAGATCAATGTCTGGGACGACCATTTCTCGATCTTTTTCGGCGCGAGGGTCGAAGTGCCCGCGACCATCCCGATCTACGAGAAAGACCAGTCCATCTTCGGCGATGTTTCGTACATCGAGACGTACCGCCATTCCGAATGGGTAACCTTCGAGATCGGCGTCAGCTACAACTTCTTCTAAGGGGGGACGCAATGAAAAAACTAATCCTTTCTCTCTTGGTCTGTGCCGCGGCGTCGGGAACCTATACCGCGTGCGCCAGCGCTATGTCTCCCGGCTACGGAACGACACCAACCTATATCACGAAATTTTTCCGTATCTGTAACGGCTACTCGAACTCGTCCGTGTTCGCACCGGCATTCACCCTTTGGGGCGATATCATCGCGACGAACTATAACGCCTATATCGAGAGCGTTATCGTTAAGGTCGATTTTATTTCCTATAACGCAATCATTTTCCAAGGGAAACTGATCTGCCGGATCACGAATACACTGACGTCCGGATCGCATCATATCTCCGTTTTCGGTACCGACGGTGAAGTCAACTATCTCGCGTTCGAGGACGATTTCACCGTGGACGACACCCTGCCCGTTTCGCAGATCGACAACCCTTTCCCGAAAGTGCTGATCAATTCCAATAACTATGAAATATCGGGATCGATCAATCCTATCGGCGGGGTGACAACCCTGGCCATTTTCCTCAACGGCTCGTTCATCACGAATATCGCTCCGGCGGCGTCATGGAACTGTGTCATCAGCGGCCTCCCCGAGGGGATCAGCTTTGTTTCCGCTGTCATCGGTACCGGGACTAAGAACAACTTCATGGCGGCGGCGTTGATCGTCGCGGACTATACGAAACCGTTAGTCGAGGAAACAATTCCCTACGACGGCGCGGTCAGCATCTCGCTGACTCAGGATATCTCGGTGACATTCTCCGAACCGATCCAGACCGCGAACCTGCTGAACCTCATCCAGCTCCGGAAGATCGGAGTGCCGGTCGCCGCGAACTATACCTACCTCTCGAACGAGAATAAGGTGATTGTCGATCCCACTCTCCCGATTGAGGACGGCGTCACTTACACTATTTTCATCTCCAACGCCGTAAAGGACACCGCCGGGAACACGTTGATCTCAAACCAGTCCTACTCGTTCTCGACACTCCTTCCGCCGATCTCGTCCAATCCGGCGTTCGCGGATACCCAGCCGATTACTATTTTCTACCCGACAAACGCCACGGTCGGCCTCTCGGCGTTCTCGCCGCGTCTCCAATGGGATACCGACGGTATAAAATGGGGAGTCTACAAGTACTTTGTCCTCATCTCAACCGCGCCCTTCCAGATTGTCGGGAGCGCGGTGAAAAATAAGGCCGACGGCGTACTCTATTGGGCGTCCTACCTCCCGCTCGGTTCCGACGGCAATATCGATATGCTCCGCGACACCTACGACATCATCGGCGGTACGGCGGCCACGTCGACAAACTACTCGTTCGTGCTCAGCCAGATTTATTACGCGATGGTCTACGGCGTCGACCGGGATTACCACACGATTTATTCCTCGCCCATCCTGATCTTCAGGTGGTAGGATATGAAACGACTGGTATTGATAATTCTCTTCGCTTGCGTTGCCGGTACTTTCGCGGCGAATCCGAAGACCGATCCTAAGCCGCAGGCTTTACCCAAAGGGCCGCTCCCGAAGGTCGCGGTGCTGGTTTCGTTTAACGGATTCGCGGATTTCTACGATTTCGCCGCCTCGGACGAAAACTATCAGTTGAGCGCCCTCTACCAGTCGCTAACATACTTTTTGGAATCCTATACGTCAAACCTGACCATCGTCGATTCCGGTAAAATGCTCTATAT
>MIBE01000042.1:0-6335 GCA_001829415.1 Spirochaetes bacterium GWF1_51_8 | reverse complement strand
TCCGACTGGGTGATGTTACAGGGGAAACTCAATCCCGAGTTTCTCGGCAAGATGAACGCCGTCTTCGAAAAAAATCTCTCCGCGATCCTGAACGATATCGCGCGGCAGAAGATGATCGAAGAAAACAAGGGGAAGATATTTATCAACCTCACCAATACCCAATATAAGACAGTGACGAACAAGATCAGCGTCAACGATACTTTTTTAGGCGTGCTCGTCGTGAATAAACTCATCATTAACGGTAATTTTCAATACCTCGAGAACGTCAACTCGTTTAATACCGTTTATTACACCAACGAGAGCATGAAGTTCCATTCAGGCTACGCGGTCGACCTCTACCCGGGATTGAACTTTCTGCGTTTCGGGATGTATAACGGATATTTTACCAAGAACTCATGGGATTATTTTAACGAAAAACTGTTTGTTATCAATAATATCTCCCTGAAGAACACCAACCTCAATCTGGACGAATTCAGTATCGCGCCGGTCAGTCATATTCTATTCGGATGGGGATTTAAAATGTACCTGCCGACCGGAAATTACTTCCTGAATTTCGATTTCGGATTTCGTTTTGCTATCGGCAAATCCAGTAAAATAAGGATCGTCCTGAACATCTGCGACCTGAGGGATTATAATTATTATAACGGTAATTGGAATGTGTATAATTACCCGAACGCCGCGTTTAAAGTCGGATTTGAGAGCAAGATCGGCGAGAGGATGAACCAGTTCGATTATATGTATGCGTGGTTCGCGGACGGCTACTACGCCGGCGATCATATCGGCATCGACGGCGGAATCAGCGTCCGTCTGGACCCGTTGTTCTCTATCAATCTCGGTCTCGATATCAGTTACTTCTTCGCGCGGAAACACAGCGACTGGTATTATGACGCATTATATCATTATGTTTCAGTCTCGCTCGATAAGCCGGGTGAATTCGATTTCGCGTTTTTCTTACAGTATGAATTTTTTGTTCCCATTTCGCATAACTATAAGAACTATGAATTCGATTATTAAAGAGGCGGCCTTATGAGAAGGTTCGTGTTGATATCATTCATCTTCGGCGGGATCGCTCTCGCGGGCGCTGCGCCGTCCAAGGCGCCGGTTCCGGCGGCGAAGCCTATTCTCCCCAAAACCGCCGTCGTGTCCACTTACGAGGGTTTTCCTTCGCAGGACGACTTCAACGGGTCGCAGGAAGCGTACAGCCTCAGCATGGCATATCAGTCCCTTCTCTACCAGCTTAGCCTGAACTCGTCGAATATCGAGCTCACCGGACAGAAGATCGCGCAGTTCACACAGAATACGCCGGGTATCGAAAATAAACTGATCGCCGAATGGGGACTGGATTACCTCATCCGGCTGAACCTCGTCAAGACCGGCGCGTTATCCCAACTGAAAATCTTCGCTGTAGATATGGACGGCAAAACGATTGTCTCCGGCGGAATTTCCATCTACGGCAAACTCAGCCCGGAGTCGTTCGAAATCCTCTACTCGATTATCGGGAAAACTATGCGGGAAATCGCCGGCGACTTCGCGAATAAAAAGCTCGCCGCCGGAAAGATCGAAACCAATAAAGTGGTTGTTACGAACTATACGACTGTCGAAAAAACAAGCCATGTGTATCTGATGGATATCGAAGAAACCTACGGTACGAATAACAAGCTCACCCTGAAAGGGGAGTTTCTCGCCCTCGAACTGACCCATTCCGGCGGGAAATTTACGCTGACCAACGATACCGTTTCGCCCAAGCGGTTTTACCTTCTCCACCTCTCGCCCGGCCTCAACATCCTGAAGGTCACTTTCCCCGAGCGTATCCTCGGTTTCAACACGCTGGAATACAAGAACGAGCAGATTTTCCTGATCAAAAACAAATCGCCGTATGAGAAGACGATCGACCTCGACGACTTCGCGCACCCGTTAGTCACGCATTTCTTCATCGCCGCGGGTTTCGAACAGTTCCTTTCGTACAGCCTTCCGGTGCTCGATATCGACTTCGGATTCCGGCTCGCGGTTTCCAGTGCATCCAAAATAAAGATAGCTATCAATTCCGCGGAAACGAAGTATAGCTGGTTTCACGGCGCCGCTTTTAAGTTCGGGGTGGAGACGGCGATATCGCCGTACTATAACGGATTGGATTATTCTTTACTGTGGTTTATCGATTTTATCACGTCCGGTATCAAATACGGAATCGAGACGGGAATCGGGATTCGCCTGCACCCCCTGCTCTCGTTCGACGCGGGGATCGCCTTCAAATTACCTTTAGATAGGTGGTACGGAGACCAGACCGCGAGTTTCGGTTTCTTTCTTCGCTACAATATCTATATGCAGTTTCCGCTTGTTAAAAAGAACTACGAGTTGGTCGAATAACGGACTATCGGCGAACTTGCATTGTCATTGCGAGGCTGTCATGGTGAGCACTTGTCCCGCTTCCCCGGCGGGATGACGAACCATAGCCGAAGCAATCTATTTCAATACTATATGATGTTTTACCGACTGCTTTGCCTGCCTTCTCCTTCGCAGGAGAAGGAGACAGGCCGCTTCGCGTCTTGCCTGTCTACCTTCGTAGAAGGCAGGCAGTGACAAAAACCCATGAATTTTATAAGTTCGTCAACATCCTCAACCCGGCCTATTCTTTTTCCTTCTCTTTCGTCTTCACCTTGCGGCTTCTGCGGATCAGAATAAATATCCCGATTCCGATATAGACGGCTACCACCACGATCGCGACCGCGGTCAGGATGCGCTGGGCTAAACCGGTCAGCGAGTAGGTGCTCATGACATCCGACGTCTTCGGGCGGACTACGATGTCCGTATCGCGCTTCATCAGGAACATCAGGCTATTCATGAAGAAGTCCATGTTGCCGGGCGCCGAGTTGATATAGACATCGCTCGCGAAATCGGCGTCGCCGATCACGACCATTCTGGCCTGGGTGACATTCGTCACGACAAGCAGGATATTCGTCATGGTGTTGGTGAAGTATTCGGTCTTGGAACGGGTCACCGCCCACGCGGGATACATCGGGCCCTGGATATCCACTCCGGTGTTGAATTCCACCTTCTGCGCGGCGATCTCCTTCTCCGACGTCTCGGCGTAAGCGTATTCCGACGTCCTCATCAAGGGATATACGAGGTAGCCGTATCCGAGAGGCCGTTTATCCGCCGGGAGCTGTTCTATCGCGCTCGCGGTCATCAGTTTGACATTATACTTATAGTCCTTGAACGGCAGGGTGATCTCGTGGCCGCCGATGATCGACGGCAGGAACTGGATGTTCCCGAGGGTCTGGTAGTTCTCCTGCTCGATGATCAGATTGTTCTTGACCATATACAAGCCCATCTGACGGAGTATGTCGTTGACCATATAGTCCGTTTCGTATTCGAGCATCATGAAAACGCTTCCGCCGTTATTGAGATAGATCATGATCTTGTCCAATTCGTCGGGAAGGATCATCTTAATCGGATTAAGGATCAGGAGACATCCGGCGTCCGCGGGTATGTCCACCACACGCTGGAGATCGACCGGCATGACATTGATACTCTCTCTGCGCAGTTCTTCGAGAACCCATGAATATCCGCCGCCCTCGGAAAGAAGGTCGAACTCGCCGTGCCCGGTCAGGACATAGACCACACGGGGCTTCTGGGCAAGGAGATTCTTGATCGCCGAGGTGAACTCGACCTCGCCGTGGAAAACCACGTCGCCGGACTGGGGATCGTGAGTGGTGATGAGGCTTGACTGGACCTCGACCTTGTTGCCCATATACTCGAAGACCACGGTGCCGATCTTCGCGGGATTGTTGATATTGACGTTATACTTGACCATTTTCACCGGGTTAAGCCGGGGGTCGAGGATTTCTATTTTTATATTGGGGTTCTTCGATGCGTAACTCTCGAGGAGCTTCTGGATATAGTCGAGCTTCATCGCGATCGTCGGTTCGCCGACATCGACCTTGAACACCACGACGTTCATCTCGTTGGTGACGTTCTTCAGGACGGAGATAGTCTGCTCCGAAAGCTGATAGAGCTTCGAGCCGGAAAAGTCGAATTTCAGGTTGAGCGAGTCGGAGAAGATGTAGATAAATACTAATATCAGCAATATGATAAAAAGCTGGACCGATTTATAGATACCGGTTACGGTGCCGGAACGCTTGATAAATCCGGTGAAGAGCTGACGGTAGAAAACGAAGGTCAGTATGATCGCGGCAAGGCTCGCGAAGAGCAGGATTTTCGTCACAAGCGGGTTGGGCCCGATGATGATATACAGGAGAATAGTGACTGTCAGCAGAACGCCCAGCCCGATCCTCCAGATCAGATCGAAAGTTGTATTTTTAGTTTCCTTAGACATCGTTCGCCTCCTACTTCCACGTCTTCGATTCGACCATCGTTTTAGCAAAGAAAAGTCCGATAAAAATTCCGATCAGGAAAAAGAGCAAGTCCTTTATCGAGAAGTAGCCCTCCGCGATGTTCTGGTAATGGTACGCGAACGACAGCTCGTCGATCACCTTCACCACCGCGGGATCGGGATTGATATTTGAAATGAACTGGATGAGAAACAAGGTGAAGAATACGGCGTAAGTCAGGATCGCCGCGACAACAAGGCTGCCGGTCACCGACGACGCGGCCATACCGAACGCGATGAAGAACGCGGACGACAGCAGCATCCCGAGCATACTTAAAAGCGCCATCCCGAAATCGACCGGCGCGAAAAAGCTCAACGCGACCAGAAAAAGGAGCATCATCATGATCCCGGTGCTTACGAACACGAGCACCCCGAGGAACTTGCCGATCACGATTTCCCATGCGCTCGCCGGCGAGGTCAGCAGGAGCTCGTATGTCCCGAGGTTCTTTTCCTCGGCGAGAATACGCATCGTGATCAAGGGCAGGACGATCATCACGATAGAATTGACGAATGAGAAATAAGCGACGAAATCGGCGCTTTTATTCGGCGCGAACACATGCGCCTGAAGGAAAACGAACGCCGCGATCGCGAGAAAGAATGTCATCACGATATATCCGAGCGCGGATGTAAAATAGGTCTTGATTTCTTTACGGAATACTGCCCACATAACCCACTCCTAATTCGTCAATTTCAGGAACACGTCTTCGAGCGAAGCCTTTTTGGATGAAAGCTCCAGCAGGCCGCATTTCAGCCTGACCGCTTCCTCCGCCACGCTTTCCTGGATCATATCCTTCGCCTGTATCACGATCCGTTCGCCGTCGGCGCGGGCGTCGATCACCTGAGGGTTGCGCTTGATGACTTCGATCAGCTCTTTTTCGTTACGCGCGACACGCAGGATCACCCAAATCCCTTCTTCATGGGACTTCTGGAGATTGTCTATCGAGTCGGCAGCGATAATATGTCCGTCTTTGATGATAATGGTTTTCTCACAGATTTCGTTTGCTTCCGCGAGGATATGGGTCGAAAGGATGATCGTCCGGTTCTCGGCTTTGGCCAGACGGCGGATGAGCGCGCGGATTTCCACGACCTGGCGCGGATCGAGGCCGACAGTCGGTTCGTCCAGCACCAGCACCTTCGGGTAGTTGATGATGCTCTGCGCGATCCCCACTCTCTGCTTGAGGCCTTTGGAGAGGAAACGGATCAGCGTATCGCGGCGGTCGCCCAGATCGGTCATTTCGATGATCTCCGCGATCCTTTTCTTCAGAAGATCGTCGCGCTTCATACCTTTGAGGGTTCCGGCAAACTCGAGGTATTCGTAGACGGTAAGGTCGGGATAGAGCGGGGGTTTTTCCGGGAGATAACCCAATTCGGTTTTGATGGTGCGGAGGTTCTCGAAAAGGTCCATGCCGTCGATGAAAATGTCTCCCGCGGACGGAGCCATGAAGCCTGTCAGAACCCGCATCGTGGTGGTCTTTCCGGCGCCGTTAGGTCCAAGGAATGCCACTATATCTCCGCTTGCGATATCGAAGCTGATATCGTCGACGGCGGTAAAATCTCCGTACTTGACGGTGACATGATCCACCTTTATCATCCCGTTCCTCCCAGAAGGATTTTAAGAATGTATATTCTATCATGGATATAGAGAAAAGGAAAGATTCAAAATGAATGGCGGGATTATTATTTGGGGTAATTGAAAATATACGCCGATTGTCATCGCGGGCGCGGCAGGCGAATACGGAGGGAATAAAGTCATTTCGCGCGGAGCACACTGAGATGAAAAATAGGGGTATTGGGCGGTAGAAACTATTTCACTTCCGAGGCGTTTCATCTTCTCCGGAATGATTATAAGAATAGTTATGACAGTAAAAAAAATATCTCTTAATTTCTACACCATGCTTCTTTCTCCGTGTTCTCCGTGCGGACTGTATTTGTATTTCTCCGCGTTCTC
>MIBE01000041.1 GCA_001829415.1 Spirochaetes bacterium GWF1_51_8 | reverse complement strand
AAGTTGGAAATTTTCGTCCTGTTTCATGTTAATGTTAAATCAAATAACCGGTTTCACGGAGCGTCTGGGTAATCGATAGAATGGATGAGAACACCCGCTATTATATAATACCGCTGTAATGAACGAAATGTGAAACGGGATTTAAAAATATTCGGTTTTTAAACTCCTTGATTTTTACCGATAATGTATCTATAATATAAATGTACTTCAAAAGGAGGAGACATATGAAACGGAAAAAATTCCGCAACACGATCGTGCTCGCCTCCTTCCAGCAGGGGAATAACCTGAACAAGGCTTCGGTCATCCCCACGGCGAAGGAAAAAGAGCGGCATGACAGAAACTACCGCAAACGGCAATTCCGCCGGATGACGGAACTAAGCCGCCGGGACATCTTCGATGGATGGAACGGCGGCTTTTTTTATTATCTTTCATCATCGGTAAAAGCCGAAAGCGGCATCGGAGTTTTTCTCATACACCTAAATAAAAATCTATCCTCATATCAGGCAGAAAGCATCCTATCCGCCGCCTGAATAGTCCTCTATTTCTTTTCAGCCTCGGATATCTCTTCGGCGACAGCGTCGATATCGCCCGACCAAAGGTACTTTTTCGTCTCGTTAGCGACCACCCCGCTCAGGAAGATCAATGTCACGATGTTCGGGATCGCCATCATCGCGTTCATCGTATCCGCGAAGTCGAACACGAGGTTCAGGCTCAATACCGATCCGACAAACACGGCGATCACCCAGACTATCCGGTACGGCAGGATCGACTTCTTCCCGAACAAGTACTCCATTGCCCGTTCGCCGTAGTACGACCACCCGAGGATAGTGGAGTACACGAACGTCAACAGCCCCACTGTCAGGACTATCGGCCCGACCACCGGGATTTGCGCGAACGCCATCTTCGTCAACTGGGCGTCCTTGTAGCTCCCGAGAAGGTCGGGGAACTTCATGATCGTCGTCACAAGCACGAGCCCCGTCATCGCGCAGACCACCACCGTGTCCCAGAATGTCCCCGTGGCGGAGACCAATGCCTGTCTGACGGGATTACGGGTTTTCGCCGATGCCGCGAGGATAGGTGCCGAGCCCATCCCGGACTCGTTGGAGAACAAGCCCCTGGCTACCCCGTAACGCATCGCCATCAGGATACCCGCCCCGACAAATCCGCCCCCCGCCGCCTGAGGCGTGAACGCCGACTGGACGATCATCCCGAACGCCGGGACTATATACTGCCAGTTGAGAACAAGGATGACGATACACCCGACGACATAGAAGAAGGCCATGAGCGGTACGAGCAGACTGCTGACAGAGGCGATTACCTTAATACCGCCGAGAATCACGAGCCCCGTCATGACTGTGAGGATGACCCCTGTGATCACGGGGTCTATCTGGAAGGTTTCTTTGACCAAACTCGAAATGGAGTTAGCCTGCACCATATTGCCGATACCGAACGCCGCTATCGCGGTGAAGACACTGAAGAGCACCGCGAGCCATTTCATCTTCATCCCTTTCTCGAGCGCGTACATTGGCCCGCCGAGCATCGTGCCGTCGGACGTGGTCTGTCGGTATTTTACCGCGAGGACTGCCTCGGCGTACTTCGTGGCGATTCCGAGAACACCCGTGATCCACATCCAGAACACCGCGCCCGGCCCGCCTATTGAGATCGCGGTCGCTACGCCGACAATATTCCCCGTGCCGATCGTCGCCGCGAGCGCCGCGGTCAACGCCCCGAAATGGCTGACGTCGCCCTTTCCTTCTTCGTCTTTGGAGAGCGACAGCTTGATCCCGAAAAACGTATAGCTCTGGATAAATCTCAGCCTGATCGTGAGGAAAAGATGGGTTCCCATCAGGAGAATGAGCATCGGCGGGCCCCAAAGGTACCCGTTGACGAACTTAATCGCATCATGTATCGCCTGCATCGCACACTCCGGTTAATTTTGGAATATTATATACCGGCGTGAGGATGCGGGCAAGGATTATTTTATTTCGCGGTAGACTCACATTTTCTATTTAATCATTTTCTCTTCCAGATACGCTGCCACTTTTTTCTTTTTTCCGGTAACCGCGTAATCGTATGCGGTTTTCCCCTTCCCGTCTTTCAGCATGATATCGGCGCCTTTTTCTACAAGGAATTCCACCGACGAGTATTTCCCGGCCATCGCGGCGATCATAAGGGCCGTGTGTCCGAATTTATCCTTCGTATCAAGCTTCGCCCCATGTTCGACCAGAATATTCAGCATTTCCACATCACCGATATAGGCCGATGCGATCAGTGGCGTCACCCCGTTTTTATCACCTATCTCAAGGTCAGCCCCATTCTTTATCAGCAACTTCGGGATATCGTTTTTTCCTTTACCCAGCGTCATCATGAGGATACTCGATCCTTTATTTATCACAACATTCACATCCGCGCCCTTTTTAATGAGAAATTCCGCGATATCGTAATGACCCTGAATACATGCACGGACTAATGCCGTTCCGCCCTCGTCGTCCTTTACATGTATATCGGCGCCTTTATCGTAGAGCAGCTTTACCGAATCGAGTTTGCCAGTCCAGCAGGGACCCATAAGAACGGAAATCTCCTTCAAGTCCACAGCGTTAACATCCGCTCCCGCATTAATCAGCTCTTTCATTACTTCTATAAAACCGTGATCCGAAGCCCACATCAGCGGGGTCAGGCCTTCATTCTCAGGAATATCGAGCTTCGTACTTTTTTTAATCAGAAATTTTACCATTTTCAAATTGTTTTTATCTACCGCGATAAACAGAGGAGTATAACCATCGTCGTTCCCGGCATTTATATTCAGTTTATGATCGAGACAGATTTGTGCTATCTCGGTGTTCCCACTATATACCGCACCCATGAGTGCGTTCTGCTTCTTCTTATCTTGAGCGCTGATATCCGCGCCCTTGTCTAAAAGCAGTTTAACAATCTCGATGTTACCGCTTACACACGCGAGAAGAATTGCGGTATCGCCGCTTTTCAAATCCGCCGCATTCACATTCGCCCCTTTTTCAAGCAGGTACTTCACCATTTCCAGTTCCCCATGTTCAGAGGCGTACATTAAAGGCGTATACCCTTTCTTTTGATAACCGTCAACCGGACTCCCGGATTCGATCAGCAGTTTAAGGGTTACAATATCTTCATCCAATACGGCTTGGACTAACGGATCATCGCTTTTCGCCGCCACTGGAAGAATGCTCATGAAAACCAGCATCAGTATCGCCATTATTCTATTCCGCATAAATTTCTCCTTCGGCCATTTAATCCTATAATTTTTTAATCTTCGCAGGTAATATTCAAAGTTGCGATATCTCGGCGGGAAATTTTCAAAATTATACAGAACAGGGGAAATTCTGTCAAAAAGAAAATGTAGTTCAAACACGTTTTGGTCTGAAAGTACAGAAATCATCCATCTTATCCCCGATGCAGTATCATGCAGACGAGGGAAGAGAGGGCTTATTTCGCGCCGAGGGCGCTTAGATACTCGAAAATCTCGGAGAAACCATTCTGGTATGCGATGTCGATCGGGATTTCCCCGGCATGGTTAATAACATCGATATCCGCCCCGGCTTCAGCCAGCATCTTCAGTATCTCGAGGTTGTTCGCCTTGACTGCGGCCATCAACGGGGTGTCGCCCTTGTTATTCCTGATATTCACTTCCGCGTCGTTGTCGAGAAGCAGTTTCACGATACTCGTCCGGCTATTCACACACGCCGCGAAGAGCGGGGTAACCCCGGCGCTGTTTTGGGAATTGACATCCGCGCCCAGACCGATCAGCTTTTTCACGACTTTTTCCGCGTCTGCGATTACCGCCATCCCGAGAGCGTCCTGCCCCATCTTGGTTTTCACCTTAAAATCCGCGCCCTTATCGAGCAGAAAAATCGCGGTTTCCTCATGCCCCTCGTATTTCGCCCAGACCGCGTGGATCAACACCGTCCAGCCCCCTTCGTCATGGAAATCGATATCCGCGCCCGAACGGAGCGCGCGGCTCAGGTGGATCATCATCCCATTTTTTACCGCCTCGAACATTTTCGTTTCAAGCGGCGTCCAGATAACCGCGCCCCTACACTCGTACTTGACAGCATATGCCTGTACGAACTGAAGAAAAAACACTCCGCAAACAATCAGCCGCTTCATTCTCCGCTCCGTTCTTTTTTCACTCCCCGCCTCTTGACTAAACCACTGCGGGGTTTTAAAATAAACCCTGAATATTTCAGCACGAGGGGGTTCCGATGAATACGCTCTGGCTCTTTCTTGCCGTGATCGCGATTTATGTGATTTTCTACTTTATATACGGCCGCTATGTCGAACGGAAGATCGTGTGCGCGGACAATAACTGCCCCACCCCCGCGCATACCGTAAACGACGGTATCGACTACGTCCCCACTAAGAAGCTCGTGCTGTTCGGGCATCACTTCGCGTCCATCGCGGGCGCTGGCCCGATTGTCGGGCCGATCCTCGCGCTCATCTGGGGCTGGGTTCCCGCGATGCTGTGGATCGTGTTCGGCAATATCTTTATCGGCGCCATCCACGACTATCTTTCGCTCGCGGCCTCGATCCGTCACGAGGGCAAGTCGATCCAATGGATCGCCCGCAAACTGATCAAACCGCGCACCGGGACGATCTTCGCGTGGTTCATCCTCTTCGTCCTCATCCTCGTTGTCGCGGCGTTCAGCTCGCTTGTCGGAAAAACCTTCGTCACAAGCCCGCAGGTCGCGCTCGCGAGCGTACTTTTCATGGCCGTGGCGGTGGTATTCAGCCTCGTGTTCTATAGACTCAAGATCAATTTTATCATATCGACTATTTTCGGGGTGCTCATGATGGCCGGGGCGATCCTGTTCTCGACTATCGAGTTTCACGCCGAAAGCGATATGTTTATAACGAAGGTCGAGACTTCCGGTAACGCGCCGGGAATCTATTACTATCCGGTGCTGGACGGAAACATGGTCACGCCGGTTCCGGCAGGCGTATTCGAAAACCTGCCGACTAACAAGTTCCGGATTATCGACGCCCAGTCCTACGAGGGTTCCGGCCTCAACATCGACCCGTCGGTGAAAATCGGCGTCACTTCGCTTCGCGGGGAGACCGTCATGGTCTCGATGAAGGAACTGCTTCAGCTTCCGGTCAACCCGTTCATGACTCTCAAGGCCAAGCCGTGGAATGTCAGCCATACAGGCGAATCGCTCGGATTCCGTTTCGGAATACCGCTCTCCTATGAAATCTGGCTCATTATCCTTTTTATCTATATCATCGTCGCGGCATCACTCCCGGTGACTGTGCTCCTTCAGCCCCGCGACTACCTCAACTCGTGGATTCTCTATATCGGGATGTTCCTCGGCGGAATCGCGCTCCTCGTCCTGCACGAAGGAATCAATATCCCTATGTTTACGTCGTTCGTCACGCCCGCGATATCGGGACAGCCGACCCCTTTCTGGCCGGTCATCCCGCTTATCATCGCGTGCGGAAGCCTGTCGGGATTCCACTCGCTCGTAGCGTCGGGCACCACCGCGAAACAGCTCAATAAGGAAAAGGACGCGCTCTTCATCGGGTTCGGCGGCATGCTGACCGAAGGCGTTTTGTCCGCGATGGTCATACTGCTTGTCGGCTCGACTTTCTTCGTGATCGCGGGCGACAAGGCTGAACTGTTCTCGACCGTCGACGGGTTTGTAAAGAACTATAACGGTTTCTTGAAAGAGAAGGGCGACGCTATCGCGCTCTTCGCTCAATCGTTCGGGTATGTGGTCAATAAGGCGTTCGGCATCTCGATCACGGTCATGACGACGCTCGCCGCGCTCTGGGTCGCGTCGTTCGCGCTCACCACCCTCGATACCACGAACCGCCTCGCGCGTTACATCGTCACCGAACTTGCCGAGCCGTTCCGCGAGAAATCGGAGAAGACATACAGGATGCTCGCGAACCCGTGGGTATCGTCGTTCATCCCGGCGTTCCTCGGTATCCTGCTCGCGTGGAGCGGGACATACACAGTGATCTGGCCGGCGTTCGGCGGCGCGAACCAGATGCTCGCGTCAATCGCGCTGATTACGGTCGCGGCATGGGTGATGAAGAAGAACTACAGAAGCGGCCTGATCGCGCTCATCCCGGCGCTCTTCCTATGGCTCACAGTCACTCTCGCGCTTGTCTGGTATATCGCGGTGATCAGTATTCCCGCTATCGCCGCCGTCAAGAGCGCGTCCGAACTGATCACTCCGCTCCTTGTGGGGATCATGGTGGCTGTCATGCTCGTTCTGAACTTCATCCTGATCGTCGACTTCTTCGGCGTGATCCGGAGAAAAAACCCGTTGCCGTCGGTCTAACTACTTTCGCGGAGTCTCAATTGCTGCAGAAGATCAAGGAACTCAAGATAAAGGATAACGACACCTATTTCATGGAAAGCGTGGGCGACCGCGTGGTGATCAACCGGAATGACGAGGGTATTCTCGTCCTCGATAACCAGCTCTCCGAGATGCTGGAAATCCCGTTATTCCCCGGGCTCAATATCCATGCCGCCCTCTACAGCCATTCGCAGAACTCCGCCCTTCTGCTCTGCCCGCGGAACGACTGTCTGATCTTCGTCGATCTCAAATCCAAGCTCTACGACATCCTGCCCATCGAGAAAAACGAGAAGGCGGTTTTCAACACGAAGCTGTATGTGTGGTATGACGATATCATCCTGATGGCGACAATGGACGGGGTGTTCTACGAGTACGTCCTCGGCGGAAACCGCCTAACCCAGCTCGACGGCGAAGAGATCGATAACGATTACCCGAAGTTCTACTCGTTCTGGAGCACCACCCGAAAGTACACGCCGATAGAGATTTCGCATACGCCCTACGGTTATATCTACGGGGACAGGATCACGCAGGAATACGGGTTTTACGATTTCGATAAGAACACCGAACGGAATATCCGTGTGCCGGACATCGAGCCGGAAGAGGTGATTTTCCGTAACGGGATATGGGTGCTGGGCGCGGACAACCAGATCCGCATCTCGACCGAGAAGACCCGTGAGGACTCGTCTATCGCCTACGACCAGACGTCGATCCGTCTGGCGGAAGGCTACCTTGTGAGAAAGATCAGATTTATCAATTTCACCCGCCACCCGAGGATCATCGCTCTCGTGGTAAGTCCGCAGATCGAACGGGATATGTTCCTCGAAATCTTCGAACTCACCCCATGACAGGTTCGTCCATCTCCTTATCGCCGTAAAGCGAATAAAAACACCCGCAATAATTCTGGCGGTAGAGCGCCATCCGGCGGGAAACTTCTATCGAACGGTGAAAGCCCTCGCGCTTCTTGAAATCGGTCACAAGATACTCGATCCCGTACTCGTTTTCTAAAAGCTTGCCTTCTTCGTTGACAACGGCGGTGTTCTTCATGGGCGAGAGAGTCAACGTAGTCGCGACAGTCTCGAACCCGCCCTTTTTCGCCTGCTCGAACGTTTCCTTCAGCCGCATCCGGTAACACATCCTGCACCGTTCGCCCCGTTCCGGCTCCTTCTTCAACGGTCTCGCCGCGCGGAACCATTCGCCGATATTGTACCTTCCCCAATGAAGCGGAAGGTCGCCCCAGAGCCGCGCGAGCTTACGGACCTCGAGGAAACGGCGTTCCATTTCGATCTCGGGATAGATGTTGGGATTATAATAGAAGAGATGTATGGAAAATTCCGGCGCGTACGGCAGGACACGTTCCCACGGCGAGTGGTTCATGACTGGCGGAAGACATCCGGACAAGCACGGCGCGCAGCAGGTATGCAGGAGAAGCCTTTTCGCGGCTATATTGTTACTCCTCTTTTTTCTTCTTTTTTAAGTAGGAGAATATGATTAACCCGAACGATAACAGGAAAAGGGCGAATTTCGCGGCGGTCATGGCAAAGGAAACCGGAATAAGGAAATATGTCCCCGATGAGATCATTATCAGGTGAAAGATATTTTCGGCGATATCGAAGGCGGCGGTCAACGGGATTGCCGCGTACAGGAGCGGAGCTTTCCGGCCCGCCGTGAGCACGAACAGAAGCCATGTGTATGCCACGATAAACCCGAAATCGAGCAGGAAGCATGTCCGCACATCGTCGAAAATGCCCGCGGCGTTCCATTTCAGGATAATCGTTTCGGCATCGGCGGGAGTCACCACAGACTGGAGCGCGACCGTGCCCGATCCGCTGATATTTCGGATTTTCACCTCGAACAGATACATGACCACAAAGAGAACCGTGACCGCGACGATAGAAAATATGACGAGAAAACGGCGGAGTACCCCAACCCCTTCGTTCATCCTTCCTCCACAACCCCAAGTATTTTATACCCCTCAGGGAATATTATCAAGTTTTCGGGGGATACGTGTCTTAATGCTAGCGGCGGAACGGCATGATACTTGTGAGAGGCTTGGGAGTTGATCCGCGAATAAACGCGAAACGAGATTATTGCCTGTTTGGGAATTTCACGCAGAGGACACGGAGGGATAAACCAAAAGTCTCTCTTTCAAGAGAGTCAGATATTTTATCTCCGTGTGCTCCGTGTGAAACTTCTAGCGAGCACATGCCTGCCTTCGACAGATCCCGTTTCTTCAGCGTGATGCCGAACAATGGAGATAATAAATGCCCTCCGTTTTACCCCAATAGATCGCGGATTACACGGATTAACGCAGATAGCCGCGGACGGGAAAAGACGTTTCACGCAGAGAACACGGAGGGATAAACCAAAAGTCTCTCTTTCAAGAGAGTCAGATTTTTTATCTCCGTGTGCTTCGTGTGGAGCTTCTAGCGAGCACTTGCCTGCCTTCGACAGGTCCCGTTTCTTCAGCGTGATGCCGAACAATGGAGATAAAAAAAGCCTTCCGTTTTACCCTAATAGATCGCGGATTACACGGATTAGCGCAGATAGCCGCGGACGGGAAAAGACGTTTCACGCAGAAAACACAGAGACTGAAACCGAAGCCATGTAGTTCAGAGAGCTTCTTATCGAAATTCGTATCTCTTTTACAAACCGCCGACATCGTTTCTCCGCGTTCTCTGCGTGAAACTTCTAGCGAGCACATGCCTGCCTTCGACAGGTCCCGTTTCTTCAGCGTGATGTCGAACTATAGAGATAATAAATGCCTTATGTTTTACCCCAATAGATCGCGGATTACACGGATTAACGCAGATA
>MIBE01000040.1:18301-19908 GCA_001829415.1 Spirochaetes bacterium GWF1_51_8 | reverse complement strand
TCGGGATTTGAAAATATTTTCAGCTTCCTATACAATCTGAGGCTTGTTTAGACTGGAGGTCTCTTGTTTGTTACGCCACCAAAATTTTTGAAGCGCGGTAGAAGCAGTCTGTTTAATTTATATACCCAGTAATTAAATAGATTAGCTCGGCTATAGTTCGGCAAGCTCACCATGACGCCTCGCAATGACAAAATGAGTTTGTCAACAAGCCCCCGACAGCGGGGCTTATGCTTAAAAAGGACTACCTTACTAGTAAAAAGAGCCGCTTTCCCAGCCGGGCTATAACGACTGGACGATGGTGATCGCGGAGACAATGAAGATATCCACCGGTGACGCGCCGCGCGAAAGGTCGTTCACCGGTTTCGAGAGGCCCTGCAGGAGCGGGCCGTAAGCCTCGGCGTTACACAGACGCTGGGTGATTTTATAGCTGATATTACCGGCGTTGAGGTCGGGGAAGATCATCGTGTTCGCCTTACCGGCCGCGGGCGAACCCGGAGCCTTGGACTCGGCTACGAACGGCACCACCGCCGCGTCGAACTGCATCTCGCCGTCGAATAGGAAATCGGGCTTGCGCGCCTTCAGCATCTCGTAAGCGTCGCGGACCTTCTGCACCGAGGGGGCGTCCGCGCTGCCCTTAGTCGAGAACGACAGTAACGCGACCACCGGATCGATGCCTATCAGCTTCCGTGTGCTGTCCGCCGACGCGATCGCGATATCAACCAACTGATCGCTCGTGGGCTCGGGCACGACGCCGCAGTCGGCGTAGATAAACGCCCCGTTGTACCCGTAGACCGTGTTCGGGACGATCATCACGAAACAGCTCGATACGGTTTTCACGCCTTCTTTTGGATTCACGATGAGGATCGCCGAGCGGACGGTCTTCGCGGTCGGGGTGAGGCTTCCGGACACCATCGCGTCCACCTCGCCCTGCTTGAGCATCATCGCCCCGTAGTAGACCTCGTCGCTCAACGTCTTATGCGCCTCTTCTTCGGTCATTCCTTTATGTTTGCGGTTCTCGTAGAATATACTGGAATACTTTTCAAGTTTCTCGGATTTTTTCGGATCGCGGAGATAGATGCCGGAAAGGGAAATCCCCTCGTCCTTCGCCTTTTTGGTCAGTTCGTCGGGGTCGCCGAGGACGTACAGCTCGGAGACAATTTTCTCCTTCATGCACATCTCGGCCGCGCGCAGGACGCGGATATCCTGACCCTCGGGCAGGACAAGCCTTCTCGGGGTTTCTCTCGCTATTCCGAGTACTTTTCCCTTAAAATCGAGCATACAAGTCTCCTATTTCAGTAAAAAGTTTAAAATGAAAAGTTGAAAGTTCCGCCGAATAAAAAAGCCGAATACGAATAGGATGGCACAATTTCGAAACAACCCGGCGGATTATTCAAACTTCCGGTATTATTATAATGTATTCCCTATACAAGTCAAAGAATTGCGGGAAACAGACGGCTCAGCTCTTCACTGTATGACTGGACGCCCCGATCAGGCGGATGAGGTGAAGGAACGCCATCAAAGTATACGCGAGGTAGGTAAGCGCGACGGAATGAAGGACTTTTTTCAACGCTTCCTTTTCTTCCGGCTCGAACGATTTCTTTTTCTGG
>MIBE01000040.1:10724-18277 GCA_001829415.1 Spirochaetes bacterium GWF1_51_8 | reverse complement strand
GCCTGTATTTCGAGCGGAAGCGTCAGCAGATGAAACGATACGGTCAGAAAGAAAAGATAGATTCCCGTTTTCCCCACCAGTTCGAAGCTGAATAACAGGCCGAGGATGATGAACGGGATGGCGAGGTTCGAGGCGATATTGACCGGGATAAGGAGAAGGTTCCGCAGATGGATTCCCTTGGGGTGACGCGCGTACTGGATCGCGTGCCCGGCCTCGTGCGCGGCAATCCCGAGCGCGGTGATCGAATCGCCGTAGTAGACATCGTTGGACAACCCGATAGTTTTCAGTTCGTCGTTGTAATGGTCGGTGAGTGTGCCGGGGATATTCTCGATTTGGATTTCTTTGACACCTTCGGCCTTGAGGAGCTCTTTCACCACCTGCGACCCGATAGCCTCGCGTTTGGACTCGACGCTCTTGAACTCGTTGTAGACACCCCGGATATGCAGCGCCGCCCAGACACAGAGGGCGAACGCCGGAACGAAGATCAGACAGGTCGCGTCGATCCAGTAGAAGTGGTTGATGATATTCTGGATAAAAAGCGGCATCGGGCCTCCGTGCGTATCCGATTCCCTCCCGCGTATATCATAACCCTTCCGCCGGAATTGTAAAGTGTAAAAACATTTTTATTTGACTTTCCGTAATTCGATAGCTAAAATCATTGAAAGCGACCGTTTTGGAGAAAAAAATGATTATCCTTCACGGAATCTATGAAGATGGAAAAATTGAAATTGAAGAGAAAGATCTGCCCTCAGGTAAGGCGAGTTTCGAAATCAAAATTGAAAAGGCGGATATTATGCTTTTAAAAAATAAGCCTACCCGCGGTTTTGAAAACCTGTCCGCATTCGGGATGTGGAAAAATCGAAGCGAAATGATCGATTCCGCCGACTACGTGCGCTCTCAACGGGTCAAGATTCAAGAGCGAAGCAGATAATGATACTAATCGATACCGATATCTTAATCGATTACCTCCGTCATGATGAAAATGCGCTGGATTTTCTTGTAAAAAATAAAAATGAGTTGGCGATCACACGAATCACCATTATGGAATGCATAGCGGGCTGCAGGACGAAAACAGAAAGGAAATCGTTAGAACCCGTGTTCGAGCAGTTTCACTGTTTGGATATCAATTCCGCAATTTTCGATCTCGCGATCGGATTGATGGAAGATCACTTCCTGAGCGATGGAACCGGTTTATTGGATTGTCTTATCGCGGCAAGCGCGGTTTATTTTAATACGCATCTTGCTACGAGAAACATCAAGCATTATAAGAATATCCCGGGATTAGCGATAGACAAACCTTACTGAACTTTCCTCGCATCGATTTCATCCTTCCGTAGGAAATGTAAAGCTATTTTTTCGTTTGATTTGTCGGGTTCTCAGCCTCGGATTTCCATTTCAGGTAATTTTCTTCCAGTTTTTTACGTTCTTCCGGCTTCTTCAAGTATTCGTTTTGGTATTCATAATGTGAGATATAATTTGTAAAGTCGGTTTCAAGCTCCAGAAGGGATTTGCCGTAAAATTCGTTTATTAGTACACCGACATAATTGTCGGGAAGCGGGGAAGGAAACTCCTTTTTCATCATTCTCTGAAATGTATCAAAACCGTATTTTTCAATCAGGAAATAGCAGAGAGAGTACGAATAAGATACATAACAATTCATAGTCCACCATTCGGCGTTATTTACTTCCGAACTGTGCAAAGAATAACCGTAACTTAGGTCGAAACCTTAGAATACATCTTCAATCGTCATGATGAATTTTTCCTTCATCGAAAGTTCGACCAATAAAATAGTGCTCTCAGATGCCCAGTATTTGGAGTTTACTTTTTTCTTAATCTCATCGGTCGAGTCTAATAAATCGATGCTCACTATAATTCCTTCGAAACTATTCGTGTTCCCGGCGAGAAAAGTATCGAAGAACTTAAAATGAAAATACCTCGACCGTCCCTCCGCGAAGAAACCCGTCTGATTTAACGGCGAGACCGGCAAGAGGTGGGCAAGTTCATGAGCGATCACGGTAGTTGAGAAATAGCCTTTTTTCACTAATAGAGTGATTTTATCTCCCCAAAACTTTCCGCTTCCTTTAAAAACAGTACTCTCCGGCTTAATCATCTCGAAAAGTATCACTTCCGGCAGTTTTTCACCTGACTCTTTCTCAAGGAATTTTACAGACTGCTGGGCTTGGCGAAGAACAAGAAGCCTTGTCGTAATGTCCGATTCTGCATGATCGATCAGCGCGAGCGTATGCCCTTGCCATTTCAACCGAATAATATACTCTTCACCCTCTTTTACCATTTCAAACTTGCCGTCGAGGTCGTGAAACCCCGCGCCGTTCCCGCACATCGCGAGACTGAAAATAATATATAGCCCGATAAAGCACCCCGCTTTCTTCATATACTGCCTCCGTTAAGCCGCATTATCATAATACTTACTTCATATTCTGTAAAGCGATTATTAATTCTTACTACTAAAAATGTGTTATCGAAACAGTTCAATAATGCAGCAAGATGATGATGACGGAACTTCCATCAATTGTCACTAAAGTGAATAACAAGTTAAATTGATTATTTTGCCCATGTGTTTTATATTACCTCATGGAAAAAATATATTTGGAAACTACAATTCCAAGCTATTTCGTTTCTAGGGAAAGTGAAAATATCTCAATTCTGTCCCGTCAAAGAGTCACCCGTAATTGGTGGAATACACAGAGGGATAAGTATGAATTGTTTATTTCCGAGATAGTATTAGAAGAAATCGAGAAGGGGGATAGAAGTTTTTCAAAACTGAGAATCGAACTTTTAAAAGATATTCGGGTACTCCCTGTAAATGAGGGAATTAGAGACCTTGTTAAGCAGTATATGGCTCAATTTCATCTTAGTGAAACGGTGATTCGGGATATTTTTCATATAGCGTTTGCCGTTTATTACAAAATCGATTATTTATTAACATGGAATTGTAAGCATATTGCTAACGCGCACTTTATCAAGCAAATTGTAAACTACAATATAAACCGCGGATTGTATATACCTGAAATCTGCACTCCCGAACAACTCTTGGAGGAATGAAAAATGGAAGACATAATTGTTAATGAAGTTAGAAATGCCGGGATTGAGATTTTAAAAAAGAATAATTTCGACATCGATAAGTATTACGATCATCTGAAATTTCAGGAAAACGAGAAGAAAAATCAAGGCTGGCGTTTTTCAACGCCTGACATGAATGATAAAATAGTAGTGAAAGCGTAGTTGATGGAATTCTATATGTTTGTACCTTACGATGAAGAAATCTCTTTTTACCGGAGGTGATTATGCCGCTCGAAATGAAGTTAAAACCCGGCGATACCGCGCCCGACTTCCTACTCAAAGACCAGGACGGCAACGATATCAAGCTGTCCAAATACCGGGGAGAGAACGTGATGCTGTCGTTCCACCCGCTCGCGTGGACAGGGGTGTGCGAGATTCAGATGCGGACGCTCGAATTAAAATTCGGCGCGCTCGCGGAACTCGATACGGTAGCGTTCGGGATAAGTGTCGATACCGTGCCGTGTAAAAAGGCGTGGGCGGCGGCGATAGGTGTCAAGCATACTAAACTTCTCTCGGACTTCTGGCCTCACGGCGAGGTCGCGCAGGCTTACGGCCTCTTCATCGAAAGCGCGGGGTTTTCGGGCAGAGCCAATATCGTGATCGACAAGGAAGGCAGGATCGCGTTCGTGAAGGTCTACGAGAAGCCGGAAGTCCCGGATATCGAAGAGGTGATCCGTTTCCTGAAAGGGATGTCGCCGACTTAGACAAATGGCCAGAATTTCGATTACTTGTTGTTGATCCCGGAAAAAATTAATCTTTACTATCTTCCTTCATCGTCGGTATCCGAAGGAGCACGAACGTTCCCACCGCCCCCAGTACGCCAATCACGATCCTGAGCGCCCAGTGGTCATGCAGGAGCATCGACACCCCGATCATCGTCCACATCATGACGAGCGAAATAACCTTATACTTCAATCGGATCGCTTTTTTCTCCCTATACTCACGGATATACTTCCCGAATACCTTGTGGTTGACAATCCAGTTGTGCAGGCGCTCCGAGCTTTTCGCGAAGAGCGAGGCGGAGAGGAGGAGGAACGGCGTTGTCGGCAGGCCGGGAATAAATATCCCGATCACCCCCGCTGTGAGCGACAATCCGCCGAGCGCGATAAACACGATTTTGATAACCGGCTCCTTAGAAGGACAATCAGGTATAATAATACTTATATTGTAGGGATATGTCAAGCGGAAAAGAGTTTCATCTTCTCTATTCTCAGAATTAAAAACATTTTTCGCGCTTTCTTGGTAAGTTCCGGATTATCTCATTCCACGAATACTTCTTTCCTGTTTTTGCTTTCATTTCCTATTCGTCTCACATACACAGTTTTATGAAACGATAAAACACTATTCGTATCATGGACGAGACGAATACTATTCTTCCGTAATTTTTATTAACTCCGGAAAACTAAAAATTCCCGGATGTCTACCTCTTCCTTTTTTATTATTAATAATAATATTGAGTTCTTCTAACTGATTAATCAGCCTTAAAGCGCTCGCTTTTGGAATTCCGGAATATCTAATAAAACCATTAGTATTAAATACAGGCATTGTAAAAAGTGTATCTAATGCGGGTAATGCAAATGATGTGTGCAACGAATGAATATCGCGTTTCATCTTTTCATAAAGGGAGAGAATTTTTTCCGCTCTTTTGCTATTTTTTTCCGCCTGATTAATAAATCCGTTTAAAAAGAAGTCAATCCATCCATTCCAATCGTCATGGTCTGAGATATTTCTTAATTTAAAATAGTATTCTTCTCTGTTTTCTTCAAGATATTCGCTCATATAAAAAACAGGGCTGCTTAGTAATTTTTTCTCAAACAGAAAAAGAGGAATAAAGATACGCCCTAATCTCCCATTTCCATCTTTAAAAGGATGGATTATCTCAAACTGTGCATGTAATATTGCCATCTGTACGATTTTATCTTTTTCATCCGAGTGCCAGTATTTCTCCCAATTATTCATATAATTCTGAATCGATGAATATTTTGGAGGAATAAAATATGCGTCGTCAATTTTCGACCCGGGTTTACCGATCCAGTTTTGATCGTTTCTGAATTGTCCTTTAGCCATACCCTGCCCGCGAACCGAATCAAGAAGAATAAAATGAAGCGATTTAATATCATTTATATTCATGGGTTTTTTCTTTAATAAGTTTTCAGCTTCATATAGCGTTTTTCTATAGTTTAAAACTTCCTGAATATCTTCAAATTTCCCTGAATTATTATCCGGATCCGCTTCAAATTCAAGAACTTCCTGCAATGTAGCTTGAGTACCCTCGATTTTCGATGAAAGAATTGCTTCCTTTCTATTCAAGGGACTTAAGAGAATCGATGGGTTTACAACAGCTTTGAGAATACCTTCGAAAACGGCAATCGTATAGTTTGCACGCGCGATTTTTTCTACAAACGACACCCAATTTAAGTTTTCAAGAGGTAAATTCTTTGGTTCATAAGGTTTCATTCAGTTTTCCAAATGATATATTTGACTTGCCTTCGCGGTAATCCCGCAGTTGTTAAGTATTTCACTTTCTACTTGTAACTTGTAACTTCTCATTTTCCTAGCATCTCCCTTGCATGGGCCTGCCCGCGCGTTCCGCTTTATCTCAATTAGCTGCCGAGCATCTCTTTCGCGTGGGCGATCGACGTGTCGCTCTCCCCGCCCAGCATCCGCGCGACCTCGTTCACACGCTCCGCTTCGGTCAGCGTCCGCACCTGTGTATACGTCTTGCCGTCGCGCACGTCCTTCGCGACATAGTAATGCGAGTTCGCTTTCGACGCGATCTGCGGAAGGTGGGTGATCACGATAAGCTGGCGCGATCCTGCGAGCTCGCGGATTTTCTGCGCGACATGGTTCGCGGTCACTCCGCCGATCCCCACATCGATCTCGTCGAAAATAAGCGTCTCGATAGAATCGATACCCGCGAGGATGGACTTGAGCGCGAGCATCACACGGGATATTTCGCCGCCCGACGCGATCTTCCGTAACGGGCGCGGGTCTTCGCCGGGGTTCGGCGAGATCATGAACTCCACATAGTCGATACCCGACTGTCCGGCTTTAATCTGCTTGTCGCCGATATGGATGGGGCTTTGTTCGTCTTTGACATAGCTGATCCCCGCGATAAACTCGGACTTTTCCATCCCGAGGAACGCGAGCTCGGTTTTGACCGCGAGCGCGAGCTTTTTCCCCGCGTCCTGCCGTTTCCGCGACAGCTCGAGCGACTTCTCGACCAGCTCCTTTTTGACCGCGTCGATCTCCTTGCCGATCTTCTCGAGTTCGGCGGCGCGGTTCTCGAAACGCGCGAGCTTCGCGGCGCACTCTTCCTTGTAGGCGTTCAACTCGGCGATAGTGTTCTTTTTGTATTTACGCTTGAGGTCTTTGATCAGTTCCAGACGGTCGGTCAAACCGTCCATCGTCCCGGTGTCGTAATCGATTTCGCCGGTGTACTCGGAGATCAGCTTCACCGCTTCGCCGATCTGTGCGGACGCGCCTTCGAGGATTTCGGCGAGTTCGGCGTACTTCCTGTCGATCGTCGCGATGGAACCGATATCGCCCGCCGCCTTCGCGAGACGCCCGGTGACCGACAGCTCGTCCAGATAGAGCTTCCGGTACGCCCCGTCGAGCGCGGAATTGATCTGCTCGGCGTGCTCCATCCGCTTCAATTGCTCCTGAAGCTCTTCTTCCTCGCCGACGGAGAACTTCGCCCCGGAGATATCCTTGACCGCGGTCTCCCAATAGACCTTTTCCTCGGCGAGTTTGCGCTCGTCGGTCTCCAGCTCCGCCTTCGCGGCGATCCTGTCCGTCATCCGTTTGTAGACTTCCGCGATTTTCGCGCGTTCGCCCCATAGCCCGGCATACGAATCGAGAATGTCGATATGCACCTTCTGCTGAAGGAGAAGCTGATGGTCGTGCTGGCCGTGGACATCGAGAAGCCACTGCCCGATCTCGGATATCCTCGCGAGCGTCTCCTGTTGTCCGTTGACAAACGCACGGCTCTTTCCGCCGTCGGCGACCTCGCGTTTAATGATGAGGCCTTCCGAAAGGTCGATATTCATTTCAAGGAGACGGTCGCGTGTGTAGGGATCGGTCACACTGAACGATGCTTCGATCAACGCGCGGTCGCTCCCGGTGCGGATCACCGACGCGTCGCCCTTTTCCCCGAGAAGAAGCCCCAGCGCGCCGACTATGATCGACTTACCCGCGCCGGTCTCCCCGGTGAACACATGAAACCCTTTCCCGAACTCCAGTTCGAGAGTATCGATAATAGCGTAGTTTTTGATGAAAATGCGCTCGATCATATCTTCCATCCCAGTTTTTCACGTAATGTCTCGAAAAATTTACTGTCGCCGAAGTAGTACATCCGCACCGAATGCTCGAACTTCCTGATCCTGATGCTGTCGCCCGATTTGAGTTTCATATGCTCCTGTCCGTCCACAGTCAGGATCACATCGATATCAGCCGAACGGATACTGAGCTCG
>MIBE01000040.1:1820-10714 GCA_001829415.1 Spirochaetes bacterium GWF1_51_8 | reverse complement strand
GCGGACTCCGAGGGTATGCGCGCAGATCGGCGTGATGACGAAGCCTTCCAGCCCGGGTAATAAAATCGGCCCGCCCGCCGAAAGGTTGTACGCTGTGGAGCCGGTCGACGTGCACACGATCACCCCGTCGGCGCGGTAGTGCGACAACGGCTCTTCCGAGACCGCAAGATCGATATCCACCATACGTGAGACCGCCGCTCCGCGGCTGATTACGGCCTCGTTCAGGGCCTGGTACTCCCCGACAATATCCCCGCCGCGGATGACTTCCACTTCCAGCATCATCCTTCGGATATATTTCGCCTTCCCGGCGACGATCTTATCGATAACGGTTTCGAGGTTTTCCGGCCCGATCTCCATCAGGAAGCCCAGACGTCCGGCGTTGATACCGACAATCGGGGCGTTGAGGGTGTGGTAGGTGCGCGCGGCGTAAAGGTAAGTCCCGTCGCCGCCTATCGCGAAAATGACCTCGGGCGCCGGATTGGCGAGAATATCCTTCGAATCGGCGGGGGGAGTAGTAGTAAAATCCAGACCCTTGTTCCGGAGAATACCCTGGAGTTCGCCGACTATCGTCTCGGCGTTATTCTTTTTCCGGTTCACAACAATCAGCGCGCTCTTCATTTTCTTTTTCTCCCGGTCAAGAGATCGACTATTTTTTCTTTTATCTTCGTAAAGAATATGCCCACGGGATGCTGACCGAACTTCTCGGAAAAGTCCCTGACAGCGTGTTCCAACGCGGTCTCGCCGTACTTTTCTTTCAGGAAATGCCAGTGATCCATGATCCAGAGGTACAGGTCGCCCTTTGTCCGTTCGGGGAAACGCTTCATCACTCTCGCCTTCGCGATCACTTTTACCAGCACGAGATAGACGTCGTAGTACCATCGGCGTACCGCCTCTTCCCATGACGGGTCGCGGTGTTCCTTCTCGCCGAGAAGGTACTTATAGGTGCTGATATGTTCCAGCATCCGGTAGTATCCCCATGGCGCGGAAAGCAAGATCCGCGCGCTCGGAACGATCTCGTCAAGATGGGTCCGCTCGAGGAAAAAGCCGTAGCTCTCCGCGATCAGAAGCCCCTTGTCCGTGAACTGTTTCTCCGTGAGCGGCATCCGTGTGAAAAGCTCGGTCACTTCGGCGTCGATAAACGCCTGTCCCCGTTCACGCGCCACCGACACCCGGTGGTTGCCGTCGCGGACAAAATAGTTCTCCCCGATCTGGTAAACCGATATCGGCGGAAGGTCCTTATTCTCGATCCTCGCGATATCGATTCCTTCCCAACGGTCGCGGGTGTGGGTCTGGCGGGGAAGGAAATTGATATCGAAGTCCTGATATCGCCCCTCGCTCCCGACAATATGCTCGAGCGGGATCGATTTCATTCCCCGGTAGACCATGCCGTTGGGAGAAAGCATGTATTTCACTTCGTCAAACTGAAAAAGCTGGTTATTGACATGAAAGATAGTAGAAAAAAGCCGGCCGAAGAACGCGCGGTTCCGCGCGCGCTCGAAATCGGATTTCGCCAGGTTCCGTGTCTCGTCGAATGTAAAGCTATCCATCTTCTCTCTCGGTATCGATTTCTATATCGATAATCTGGTAATCGTAACAATTGATGATCTGCGTACCCATATACTCGGCGGTACGGCTGATATTCCTGTCGTACAGGTGCACATGCCCGTGAAGGAGATACTTCGGGCGGAACTTCTCGATAAAGTACACGAACGCCTGAAACCCTTTATGCGGAAGGTCGCTCATGTCGTGTATCCCGAACGGCGGAGAATGGGTGACGAGTACGTCGGCGAAACGCCCGCGCCTCAGTTTGTTCCACCACATCTTCGGTACGATCCTAAATACTTTCCGCTTCATCTCCGGCTCGGTGTACTGATGCTCGCCCCTGTTGTAACGCATCGAGCCTTCGAGCCCGATAAACGACGCACCCTTCACCACCATCATCTTCCGGTCGAGATTGACCCCGCCGAAATTCGACCCGTTGTTGTAATTCAGGTTGGTCTGGTAAAAGTCTTTCGCGTTGGAGGTATCGAAATAGCTCACCTGTGACTTCAAGTCATATTGATCGTGGTTTCCGCAGACATAAAAGAGGGGTTTTCCGAGCATCGAAACAAGGTAATCGAGATAGTACTCCGGGAGATCGCCGCAGGAAATAATGAGCTCTGCGTTTGCGGCGATGTTTTTTATCTGAGGACTATACAGAAATTTATTGACTACGTCACTGACAACAAGAACTTTCAAGGTGCTTTCTATACCTCTTGAATGTTCTTCTGGATAAATGCCTCGAAATCAGGACGGCTCATTTTATCCTTGTAAATCTCCCACATCGCATTGATCAGTTCTTCCTTAGTCTCGAACTTAACACCCTTATCCGCACCGTCAAGAGTTACTTTAAATGCCATTCAGTAGCCTCCATAATTCTGAATTTGTCCCCAATTCATTCTCCCTTATCGCCCCTGTCCGCTATTTTATTTCCAGCATCTTCACGATGCTCCGTTTGGCCTTTTCCGCGATCACCGGATCGATCTTCACCTCGAATTGCCCGTATTTCAGGGAATCGAGCACCTTCGGAAGGGTGATCTTCTTCATGTTCGCGCAGCGCATCTGTTTCTCCGGCGCGATAAATTCCCTGTCCGGGAACCGTTTCGAGAGCGCGTGCACCATCCCGCATTCCGTCACCACGATAAACTGTCTCACTTCGGGATGCCGTTCGACCGCGCCGAACATCTGCCCGGTACTGCAAACCTCGTCCGCGATGTCGAGGACCCGGCGGGGACATTCCGGATGCGCCATCACGAGCGCCTCGGGGTACATCGCCTTCGCTTCCATAATCGAATCGAAGTCGGCCTTCTCGTGCACCACGCAGAACCCTTCCCACAGAACCATCGGCTTGCCGGTCTTCCGGCGGATATAGTCCCCGAGGTTCTTATCGGGCAGGAACACGATCTTATCGCTATCGATGCTATTGATCACTTTCTCCGCGTTACCCGACGTACAGCAGATATCGATCTCCGCCTTAGTTTCCGCGTGTGTATTGACATACGCGACGAAAACGTGATCGAGATACACCTTTTTCCACTCGCGCACCTGTTTCAATGTCGCGAAATCCGCCAGCGGACATCCCGCCTGCATATCGGGAATCAGTACCTTCTTATCGGGGTTGAGAATAGCGGCGGTCTCCGCCATAAAGTACACCCCGCAGAACACGATAACCGGTTCGGTGATGCTTGCCGCCTTTCTCGCGAGTTCGAGCGAGTCTCCGGTAAAATCCGCGATATCCTGCACCTCGGGCAGTTGATAGTTATGCGCCAGTATGATCGCGTTTTTTTCTTTCTTTAAGCGCCCGATCTCGGTTTTCATTTCGTCAATGTTCATGACGGCGCCCCCGAACGCTATATCAGCGAAATAATTATAGGCAGTTTTACGGAAAAGTCAATAGATTTGCGGAAATCTATTGCTGATACTGTTCGAAAAGACCCTGTATCGTTTTCCGGTTCCGGTCGATCCGGTACATGAGGTTATCGATCACCTTATGGTAATTCAGCAGTCCCGTTTTAATCTTGTACAATTCGTCCTCGAAATCGAAATGGTACCCGTACATCGACAGGTTGATCTTGTATCCCTTGTAGGCGTCGGCCTTCTGCGCGTAGTCGATCGCGATATTCCAGTACTTCCGCGCCTCGCCGAAATAGAATTCCGCGATATCGTACCCCTCGATATAATTGGTCAGGAACTCGTGATTGAAAAAGTAGATGTGTTCCTTCATAAAAAGGTAGCCGTAATCGATGTATGCCTGTGTGAGAAGCCTGCTGATATGCATCATGACGAGGTTCTGGTACTTCTTGTACTGGTTCGGGTCGGTGATCGGGACAAGCGCCTTGATAGGGTCGTCGAACGGCACGCAGAACGCAGCCTCGAGAAAGAAAATGTTCCGGCTGATATTGTCCTGGTCGGCGTAAAGCCATTGATTGAAAATCTGGAGAAACTCTTCCTTATAACGGTAGTAATCGGGCACCTGCTCGAACTTGAAATCCTTCTTATCCGCGAATACAAGCGGGAGAGACAGAAATAGCAATCCGTAAAGGAGAAAAAGACGCTTCATCGGCACTTCCGTTATCAGTTCTATAAGGGCAATTCCAAAAACCTGAAGAAGTTAGAAAATCTATTCATACGCTCTTACTTTCTTTCTGAGCGGGCACCGCGCCTTCCGCCGATGGCGTCGGCGGACAGGGAAAGAAAGTAAGCAAAGAACCCCGCATAGGAACGCGGGGCAAGCTACCCGCCGCGCTGATAAAGCTCAGGAGAAGAGCCGAAAAATCCGAGACGGGCGCAACTCGCATGTTATGACCGTGTGAGGCGAAAGCGGAATTGCGTCGGACATGCGCCCTTTGTCGGATTTTTCGGTGGGTAAAAGCGCTTTAAAGTGCGCGGACAAAACAGCCAACTTCAATTCCACCATGTAGTTATGTCTTCGGCTGTACGGACCCCGCCGCTATGCCGCGACTTCTTCTAAGCGGAACGTTCAGAAACGCCGATGTTCGAAGCCTGACTCTTTATCTCTTTTTATAGCATCTGAGCGCGAGTTTCGGCGTTTCCCGTTTCGCGTCCCTCTTCTTTTGAGCGGCATCGGGCGGGGAACCTCTTTCTTTGGTTCTTTCTTTCTGGGTTTGCAGAAAGAGAGAACAGAGGGTTTTACATACAATAAGAGCTTTTTAAATCCCCATAAGCTAATATCGGCACGGAAGCGGAATTGTTTAATACGCGCCTTTGCCGCGGAGGACGGCGAGCGGGGTGCGGAAAAGGATGATGATGTCCAGCCAGAGGTTCCAGTTCTGGACATACCACGCGTCGGTCTGGACACGGTAATGGTAATCGGTGTCGCTCCTGCCGGAGACTTGCCACAATCCGGTCAGGCCGGGCTTGACGGAATAGTAGTATTCCGCGAAGTCGCCGTAATGGCTTTCCAGTTCCTCGCGTACTACAGGGCGCGGCCCGACAAGGCTCATTTGTCCGACAAGGATGTTGATGATCTGGGGCAGTTCGTCCATACTGGTCTTACGGAGAAGTTTCCCGAGCGGCGTGATCCGGGGATCGTTCTTCATCTTGAACGACGCCTTCCATTCCTTCTTGGCCTTCGGGTCGGTCGCGAGGATATGCTTCAGGCGCTCTTCGGAGTCGTAATACATCGTGCGGAACTTCCACGCCTTGAACTCCTTACCGTCCTTCCCAACACGGGGATGCCCGTAGAAAATCCCGCCCTTAGACGTGATCTTCACGAGGAACGCGACCAGGAGAAAGAACGGCAATATCACGACAAATCCCGCCAGCGACAGCACGAGGTCGAAGATGCGCTTAATGAACATATTGAACTTTGACTTCAGGCTATTGCGGACACGAATCATAAAGAGCCGTTCGGCATAGAGGTAATGCAGTTCCGAGTTGAACACCGACACCCCGTGAATTTCCGGGATCAGGATGACCCGTTTTACATAACGGTAGACGTTGTTGATAATGTGCGCGAGCTTTTCATCGTTCTCGTAACGTACCGCGATGAAAACGGTCTGGATATCGAGCATATTGACGAACTTCGTGAAGTTTTTAATCTCACCGAGCACTTTGTACTCGGTTCCGTCCACATCGATCGACCTGTCCTGATTGGCGGGGTCGTCGTCGAGAAACCCCAGTACCTTGTACCCGAGGTGATCCTCACGTTTCAGCCCGCGGATTGTGGCGATCGCCTCAGGGCCGCATCCGAGGATGATGACGTTCTCTTTCCAAACACCCAGCTTGAATAGCGCCTGCTTCCCGAGGAAACGGAAGAGCGGAAAGATGATGATCGAGAATATCCAGAGGAAAACGAACACAATCCGGAGCACGGTGTTCGGGCCGAACATCGCGCTGAAATAGATCACAAGCGTGATAAGCAATATCGAGATGGTGGAAGTTTTCAGCAGCGAACGCGCCTCTTCCCAAAACGGCACCCTGTTCAGGTAGAGCCGTTCGAACTGGTTCATCATGAGGAACACGAGCGGCACCCACAACAGCTCGGCTGCGTTCTGGAACGACAGGAAGAACGGAGGAATATTTTTAAACATAAATTGGATCAGGGTGGTGCGGGTGAGTACCGCGAGAAACAGGGCTACATAATATGCCAGTATATCTATCAGCACAAGAGAAAAAACCTGCGCTACCGATTTCATGAAACGCCGAAAATTCATCTATCCCTCTCGAATCCGTTACAGAATTGTTATTTTGGTAAAAATGCGCTCTGGACTAATGCGGTACCTGAAGATTTTAAATCCGCCGGCAGTTTCGCGGCGGTTTCGTCCCATATTTTGAGAGCGGTTTTATAGTAGAACGAGTAATCGATCATATAACGCTTGAAGATGCGGTAGAACTCGCCCGCGCTTCCCTGTCCGGCGACACGGAGCTTTTCCCAATAGTTCTCGACATTAACCGCATATCCGCCCGCGATCTGTTCTGTGAGCGCCGCGAGCCATTTATCGAAGTGGGGCTTCAGTTTCGCCTCGTCGATCTTGACATTCGTCTTCGATTCGTTCAGTTTGTCGTAGGTAAAACTCTCGACCGCTTTCTTGATCTGCGCGGTCTCGTCGGGGGTCTTCGTCAGGCTGTCGGTTAACGGCGTCGCCGATTTGGAATAGACTGTTACGAACAAGACCTTGTTGTCGTTGCCGTCCTTACCGAGCACCCATGAGTAATAGATCCACACCGGAGGGTTTCCCTTGCTCTGCGAGACTACCTCGAACGGGACATTCGTAACAGCGGGAAGAGTGAGAAGCGAATAGTCCTCACGATACTCCGGGATCGTCTCGTTCACCGAAGTGCCGCACCCCGCGATCAATCCGAAAAGGAGAATTGCCCCCGTCCTTCCGAACCTCATACCATACCTCCGAATCCTAAAATGATATTAAGTATTCAATAAATATACATCCTTTTCAGCGAAAACTCAAGATTTATCGAGCGGAATTATCGGTCGTCTGAAATTTACTCCGTGCGGAATTTCATATCGGCCTTATTTTCACGGTATTATATAGAGGCAAGTTTTGCAGTAGGAGAGTTAAATTTAATCTCAAATTATTGCTGTTTTTTTGATGCTCATTTAACATTAATCGGGTCATTAATATCGGAGGTTCGATCATGAAGAAAGGGTGGATGGCGTTGGGGTTTTGTCTATTGTCCGTTTCGTGCACACTGTTCGACGAGCTTCTCTCGCCGGGCGACATTTCCAAGATACTGACCGACGCGAACGACACGGTTCCGCCGGTAATAACGGTGGTTTCCCCTACGAACGGCGAATACGTCGATCAGGCTTGTACGATCACGATGAGTATTCTCGAAGAGGGTTCGGGTGTAGGCGAGGTGAATATTTCATTCAACCAAGTGTCATGGAATAAAGCCTCATTTTCGGGCGGGGTCTGGACAGGAAACCTCAATCTACCGGTAGGATCGAACACGATCTACCTGTATGCGGCCGACAAAAAAGCGAACTATTCGGCGACCAATACTCTAAAGGTGATCGCGGTAACACCCGCCGTTTTCAATATGACTTATCCTGTTAACAGCGCTACCTACTATAATACGATCGGCGCGGTTCAGGGAAACGCGGGTCTCTCCGCTCCCCAGACTATTCAGTCAATCGCCCTATCGGTGAACGACGGCGGATTTATTACGGTCACGAACACCCCGGGGACCAATTCCCTCGCGTGGAGTTTCAGCGTCGATCCCGGCGATTTGGTGTTCGGGATGAATACATTGCAGGCACGGCTGATCTCCAGTTCGGGCAAATCGACCCTCTCGCCGTTAGTCTCCTTCACCCTGATCCATCAGGAAACGAATGTCTTTTATCATCCTAACGGTACAGCAAACAGCGGATTGGGTTGGTCGATCGCGGTGACGCCCGACGGGAATACGATTGTCGCGGGCGCACCGAAAGAGAATTCTTTTAAGGGAGCAGTCTATCGCTATCATTGGAACGGAAGTACTTGGATAACGAATAGATTTGTTTATGCTAATTTAGTGGATGGCGATCGATTAGGTGTTTCTATTGCCGTATCAGCAGACGGAAACACAATCATATGCGGGGCTGTCGGTGATGATATAAAAGATTCTGAAGCTGGAGCTGTTTATCGGTTTCATTATGATGGTGCTAAATGGATTTCTAACAAGTTTTATGCTTTTGATGGTGCGGATAGTGATTCATTCGGTATTTCAGTTGCCGTTTCGTCAAATGGGAATACATTCATCGTTGGAGCATTTTATAAAAACTCGAGTCAAGGGGCTGTGTATCGGTTTCATTGGACGGGATCAGAATGGCTCACAAATAAATTTGTTTCTTTTGATAGCTCGTCAGACGCTCATTTCGGATGGGCTGTTGCGATGACACCGGATGGTAACACATTTGCAGCAAGCGCTCCTTTTGATGATGAAAATGGATTGGATTCTGGCGCAATACTCCGTTTCAATTGGACTGGCAGTGTTTGGTTAACAAATAAAATTATTGTGGATTCGATAACACCTTCTGCTTTTCTTGGCGTCGGGGCATATGATTATCCAAATGTATTACATTCTTCTTCAACACCCCTAATGATTTCGCCCGATGGTGAAACAATTGTTGCAGGTGCAGCTTTTAAGGACTCAAATAAAGGCGCGGCTTACCGATTTGTTTGGAACGGTGCTTCGTGGAATGAAACTCAATTTTCCGCCTCTGACGGTTTGGCAGGCGACTATTTCGGCAGTTCGGTCGCAGTATCCCCGGACGGGAATCATATCGTGATCGGCGCTTATCAGGACGACAGTGAACAGGGATCGGTTTACCATTTCAAATGGAACGGCAGCGCGTGGCAGACCAATATAATCGCGTGTCCCGGATCGGCGGG
>MIBE01000040.1:0-1802 GCA_001829415.1 Spirochaetes bacterium GWF1_51_8 | reverse complement strand
TATCCCCGGACGGGAAAATCATCTACGCGGGCGCGCCGGGAACGGACGAGCCGGTAACCGATGCGGGAGCGGTTTACCAATTTATCAATTCGCAATAACGGACGGCCGGACACTGAGCGGCTTGTCCTGAACGAAGTGAAGGGAGCCGAACTGTCCGAAGGTGCAAGTGACCGGACGCTTCGGGTTCGCTCAACATCCGAGTATGAGTGCCGGATGAGGTAATCGGAGGCGGGTAACCCATTCGGTTGTTTCGGCTACGCTCAACAACCGGACAAGGAACATGACTTGAGGAAGATAATGATATGCCGTATATGTATATATTGAAATGTAGCGATGGATCATATTATACCGGGAGCACATGGGATTTGGAAAGACGCCTCGAAGAGCACAGAGCGGGCGAAGGCGCGAATTATACGTCGAAACATCTGCCGGTATCCCTTGTCTATTATGAAGAATACGATCGTATTGAGGATGCTTTTTTTCGGGAAAAGCAAGTTCAAGGCTGGAGTCATTCCAAGAAAGACGCGCTTATGCACGGCGATGAAAGTCTCTTGCACGAACTAGCTGTTTGCAGGAATTCGACTCGGGTAAATGGTCACAATATCGGACAGTGAGCGGCTTGTCCTGAACGAAGTGAAGGGAGCCGAACTGTCCGAAGGTGCAAGTGACCGGACGTTTCGGGTTCGCTCAACATCCGAGTATGAGTGCCGGATGAGGTAATCGGAGGCGGGTAGTCATCGCAGTGAACATATCGAGATCAACAAAACCCAACGCAATAAAAAAGGGGCTTCGTTTCGGAAGCCCCTTAATCTTTAAATACTCTCTTTTTGTCTCATCATGAACCAATTTTCATTATCTTTTCGGCCCGCCTCTTTCCGCCGCAGGCACATTCCCGATACCGGCTGAACCATCTGTAATGGGATTAGCCCGCGCAGCGGTTACTTGTAGTCAAAACCATAATTCCTAAAGGTATTGACTACTTGTTATACAACGGCCGCGGCTTGTATGTGGTGTGCAGGAGATGGTGCGACTTCTCGCTTAACGGGGCGCCGAGGAAGTCCTTGTAGAGACGGTTGATCTCGGGGTTGTCGTGTGAGCAGCGGATCTTGCTTCCCTCGTCGTCATGGTAAATACCCTTCGCGCGGAGTCTGCGGACACGGTCGTTAGCGCCGTAAGGCTGTCCTCCGCCGCCGACACATCCGCCCCGGCACGCCATCACTTCGATAAAGTCGTAAGGGGCTTTTTCGCCCTTCAGCTTGGCCTGACGGACCTCGTCGAGCAGGTGATGCACGTTGGCGAGGCCGTGAGCGACCGCGACATGCACGTCGGTGCCGTCGATATCGATAGTCGCCTTCTTGATCCCGTCGAGGCCGCGCACTTCTTCGAACTCGACATGCGGCAGGTTCTCTCCGGTGATAAGCTTATAAGCGGTACGCAGTCCGGCTTCCATCACACCGCCCGTCGCGCCGAACAAGGTGCCCGCGCCGGCGTACTCGCCGAGGATACTGTCGGCCTTGTCGTCGGGCAGGTTCTCGATATCGATACCGGCGGATTTGACCATCCGGGCGAGCTCACGGGTCGTAAGCGACACGTCGACATCCTGGTGTCCGCTCGCGAACATCTCGTCGGTACGGGTGATCTCGTACTTCTTCGCCGTACACGGCATGATCGAGACCATATATATCTTCGCGGGGTCGATTCCCGCCTTCTCGGCATAATAAGTTTTCGCGAGCGCGCCTACCATCTCGTGCGGGGATTTCGCCGACGAGAAATGCGGGATGAGGTCGGAGTCGAATTTCTCG
>MIBE01000039.1:8690-9957 GCA_001829415.1 Spirochaetes bacterium GWF1_51_8 | reverse complement strand
TGTCCGTGTTGTAACCTCCGTGTGCTCTGCGTGAAACTTCCCTGCATTTCGGTAATCCGAACCCGGGAAAGTTCGCGCGGAGAGCACGGAGAAATATAAGAAACATATGATTCATTGATCGGCGGAATGTTTGTGCTCATTGTTATTGCGGACTTCGGCTGAGAAATCGACAGGGTTATTCTTCGGTATCTAAGAAGAAATTACAGGCCTCGTACATCACCGCCGCGAAGCTGTTCGCGACGTTAATACTGTTTTTCATCCCTACAAGCGGGATCATCGCGACGCTGTCGCAGAGTTTCAGCGTGTCGTCCGTGATCCCGAACTCCTCGTTGCCGAACACGAAGCAGACATTCCTGAAATCGACGATACTCTTCACAGTCACCGCACCCGCAACCGTTTCGAGCGCGATAATCCTGTATCCCCGCGCGCGGAAGTCCGCGACCGCCTCTCCGGTCTCGCGGTAGTACTTCCAGTCCACCGTCTCGAGCGTGCCCATCGCCGTCCGTTCGATCTTCACCGACGGCGGGTACGGGGTGATCCCGCAGAGCGCGAGGCCGGTCACCCCGAACGCATCTGCGCTCCGGAAGATACTGCCGACATTGAAGGGGGAACGGATGTTATCGAGGATGGCCGCGAGCGGGAAACGGCGGACGCCGAGCTGACTGTCGAACACGCGGACATCGTAGAACTTTTCGCCGGCCTCCTCGCCGATCAGTCCGAGAAGCTCGTGAAACGCAAAGTTGAGCGGCTTGAGGAGTTCCGAGGGGGCGCGGGGGTCGTGTGCCGCAGGGTAGCCGAGGTGTTTGCCGACGATGTCGAGGGCGGACGCGATCTTCGGGTGATTGTACTCGAGAGCGAGGCATTCGAGGTAGAGCGAGAGTTCGGGGAGGTGTTTTTCCGTCACCGGCGCGGATTGAGCCGAGGCCTTGAGTTTTTTTTCCATCGCCCGCAGGACGGACGCGATCTTGTAAATTTTCTGCTTGATATTGAGCTTGACGAATTTATTTCGCGCGATCATAAACCGGCTTCTTCATATTGAGGATGAAGGTCTCGATCTCGAGGAACGCGATGAACTCCTCGGCGGACTTCGCGCGGAACTCGACCGTGCGGTTCAGTTCCAGGACTGCGCTGACGAACTTGAGGTCGCAGACCTGCGCGTACTCGCCGAGCTTCTTCATCTCGAACGAGCTCACGCCCATTTCGGAAGCGAACTCTTTTTTGTCGCTGCACGCGAGGTAAGACCAGAGATGCTTCGCGGAACGGAGCA
>MIBE01000039.1:0-8677 GCA_001829415.1 Spirochaetes bacterium GWF1_51_8 | reverse complement strand
CACGAGGATGTGCGGATCGCCGACAAGTTTCATATCGTTGAGTATCTCGAGCGCGGTACGCGGCTTCTGGGTGAAGAACGCGTCGATTAGCTGGAAGATCGTGCCGTTATGCGAACGCGCGAGGATGCGTTCGGCATCATCGCCGGAAATCTCGCCCCCGCCTTGCGAGGACAAGCCTCCCGCTCCCGCGTATTCGATCATCAGGCGGGTCATCATCGCCGCCGCGTCGATATCCTCGTTGGAGAGGATCAGCACGAGGTCGGGAATCGTCTTCTCGTAACGGACGCCGGTTTCGGCGAACTTGTCCCGGACATACTGGAGGATGTCGCGGGCGTAGGCGCGTTTGAACTCTTTCAGCAGGAGGTTGGCGTCGCGCTCGACAGCCTCGACAATCTTTTTCGGCGGCGATTCCCACTCGAGGATCAGCGTCGTATCGGGATTCGGATTTTCGATGTAATGCAGGAAACGGGTCTCGAACTCGTCCGATTTGCTTTTAAAACTCTGTTTCTGCTGGGAAGGAATCGCCTGCGCGGAGTCGTCGGGCGAAGTCTTCCCCTTGATGCGGTCGATATTGCGGATGAGGATGACATTGCTCGAGCCGAAGAGCGAGGTCTGGATGCACTGGTCGATCATCGATGTCACAGAGGCCTCGTCGGCGAAATAAACGGTCAGTTCCTCGCGCGGCACCTTCGCGATCAGCTTCTCGATATAGTCTTTACGAAATACCTCGTTCGGCCCCGTGAGCAGATAGATCGGTTTAATTGTCTTCTCCCAAAATTTCGATTTTTCCGCTGATCGACGAGAACTGCAACTGCCAGCCGTAATAAACCGCTTCGGCGGTACGTCCGGCCACCAGATCGATCAGCATCGGGATTACGATGTTCGACATATAGGTATTGGTGTTTTTTACAAGATAGCTCTGCTCGATGTATTTCTTGTCCTGTATGGTTTTACCTATATTGTCTTCGACCGAATAGCTGATTTTCATCGTGTAGATCAGTCCTTCGATATTCGTGACGAGCCGGGACTCCTCGGTGAAGAACGCGTCGATATTCCCGTAGACGATCAGTTGAGCGGACTTGATTTTGGTCATCATCTGGAGACCGTATCCGGCGAGCTTGTCCTTGAGGATTTTATCGAACTCGCGCTGTACCTCGACATTATTCGCGTGATCGGTGAAGAGCGAAAGATAGACCTGCTTCACCCCTTCGGGAAGGCCGGAGACCTGCCCCTCCACACTGATCCTGTCGATCGAACTTTCATAGAACGTCGCCTTGGACGGAATCACGATGTCGTCGGACATCTCGGGAAGCGCCTTCGTCATATTTTTCGGCGATTTCGGGAAAAGGAGGGCCGGGTTTTTATAATTCTTGACAGACACCTCGGAGGACCCGCAGGATACGGCAAGCGCGGAAAAAATGATACCGGCTATAAGGAAGAGATTTAAACGTGCACGCATACAGTCTCCGTTAAAATGAAGCGGTAAAAACCGGGATATGAAATAACATGGTCTCTGCTTTAAGCGCGATCCCGTCTATTCCGAGGCTTGGGAGCATCGAGCCGGTGTTCAATGACGGGTGCAGGCGGTCGGGGTACATCCCCAGTACGATCTTAATCTGCTCGTTCCTCAGCCACTGGTAGATCGCGGGATAAGCGCCGTTGAACGCATAAATAGCGATGGCGAGCAGGCCCATGGACACCTTCAAGTCCGGGGAAGAGACACTGAGCGCCAATGCGCCGAAAAGGAGTTCGCCCATCCCGGTCAGAAGCGCGGTCTCCCATCGCCCCAGCGCCCATGTGCCAATCGAGAGGAACGGGAACAGGTTGAGCGCGGAGTAGACATACCAGTCCTTCATCTCGTACGAGGTGTAAAGCGCCAGCTTCTGATCGTCGTTAAACTTCAGAGAGTACTTCTGGAGCTTGATGACGTCCTGTTCCGAATAAAACTGTCCGGTTTTAATAAACGTACCGACGGCGTTCGTCGCGAGGATAAACTCGGTCTGCGCGATCTCGAGGCTTGCCGCCGCATCGTAGATCACCGTTTTGATCTGGTGATTCCCGATCTTGATCACGCCGATCTGGCTTTCCAGCGTCAACTCGGTCTTATTGGTCGATACGATCTTACCCTGAATGATCGTGCCGTCGTGGAGAATAATCCCCGCCCCGAAAAACGGCGCGGCTGTCAGCACGAGAAATAACATTACCGCGAAAACTCTCATAAATTCCCCCTTACTCAATTTGTTGCATGTCCACGGGTTTTACCTGTTACTATCCGGCCGCTATTTAGCGGGAGCGGCGGTATAATTCTCGAAAACCCCCGCGGTGTTAGTGGTAATCCCCGTATGTGCGGTGAAGATAGCTTCGACACCGTTCAGCGAGGCGAGTTTGGAGATCGATTTTGTGAGAGTGGGCATATCCATCGTATATTTCAAAAAGAATTCTTCAGCCTTGTTGTTATTCAGGTTGAGCGCGTCGCCGACAAAAAGATACTTGCCGTCGATCAGATAACTCTGCGATCCGGGGGTATGCCCGGGAACCGACACCGCGTAGATCGATTTGTCTCCGAGTGTCACGGTTTCGTTGTCGGAAATAGGCGTAAAATTGAAGTTGTCGAGCTTTTTCGGGGCGAGCAGGAAAAACTTCGACTTCGTACCGTCGATCATCACTTTTTCGTCCGGGGACATATAGATCACGGCGTCGGAAAGAAGGGGTAAACCCCCGATATGATCGCCGTCGGAATGGGTCAGGAGCACATACTTCACTTCCGAGGGCGCGACAGAAAGGGCGGCGAGAGCCGTGGAAAGGTTCGAGACGCTCGCAAGCGAATCGATCATAATATACTCATCGCCCGCGTCGATCAGGTAGGCGTTGACAAACCCGCCGTTCAGCGCATAGATATCGCCGGTGACATGCGAGGTCGGTAACGCGGCGAAACGGACGCCTATCGGAAGGTACATATACCCGATCAGGCCCAGAATGAGCAGAACCGCAGTCCCCAATACGATCAAAGATATCTTCAGAACCGTTTTCATACTCCACCTCCGCTATCGAAATCAGTGTATTCCTATTGAAGCCCACCCGTACCCAGAATCAGACTTATATTTAACAGAACTCTGATCTCTTCTCTATTGGACTTGGAAGTATTCCTTCATGAAGGCAATCCTATCAGAATCCGGTATCTCACTTCTTTTTAGTCGCCTATTATCGTCTCGACAGGGAACCCGAAATATTCCGAAGCCGCCGACAGCACGTTATCGGTCATATCGTGGGTCTTGAAAACCGGCTTTTTGCCGTTCTGATAGAATACATATCCGCATTGCGAAATTTCATCCTTGTCGACCATCTTAAGCAGACTGACCGAGTCGACCGGGTGATCAGGATCGTTCCCGATCCTGACGCTTTTCATATCGTTAAAGTTGCCCCATGCGACATACAGGCCTGCCTGAAGCGCGGCGTCCTGTACTTCCGCGGTAAACCACCCCCAATCTTCGCTCGTGTTCTCTTCCTCGCCCTCCGGGGTATAGATAAAAACAAGGCCCTTGTACTTTTCGACTTGGGGGGTTTTATCCATCAGCACGGCCGAATAGACCCATGCCTGCGAATTGTCCTTGAGAGTGACCTTGTACCATGGCGCGTCGAACTGGATACCGCGAAGTTCGAGTTTCGTGGTATTGGGCGACACCTCGCCGGAATAGGTCACGCTGTCGCCGGTCTTGAGTTTGCCGAGCACTTTGGAGTTGAGATCGGGAGCGTCGCGGAGATTGGCATCGTCGACCCAGCAGTATAGGGTCTGCGCGGGGCCGGAGACCGACGCGGGAGCCGGGGACTGCGAGTTGGTAGCGCCGCCGGTTTTCCCCCCGCAGGATGTGATTAATGCGACAAAGACGATCAGACTGACGGGAAAGTTCTTCATATCGCCCTCCTTCATTTACATTATTGTATGACGGGGCGGGAAAAAAGTCAAGCCCGGTCCTTCCCTTTAGCCTTCCGCCCTTAGGATTTATTTCCGTTCCGGATACACTGCCACAGATAGACTCTGCATTTTCCTCCGCGCCTCCCGCCTTTGCGGTAGCTCTTCCGGGTGTTCAGGCAGTGGCGCCTCGGCGGCCGCGAAAAGACAAAAACAGTTCACGCGGAGAACCCTTCGATTTACTCGGGGCAGGCGTGGAGAAAGAAGCGGGGATGTTTATTCAAGAGATATTATCATTCTGACATAGCTGTTCTTGTTATCTCATTCCGAGAGAATGACTTTGAGATCGTAACGCCGCGAAAGCAAAACAGTATCTCTCATCAAATATTCATGCTATCATCTCTGCGTACTCTGTGTGAGATTCCCCCAGTATTTCGGTAGGCTGAACCCCGGGAAAGTTCGCGGGGAGAACCCCTCGATTTACTCGGGACAGGCACGGAGAAAAAAAGCAAGGACGATTGTTAAGAGATTCACTCTTCATCTCGAAGCTATTATTTTACCTTGTGTAAACCTTTCTGACAAACGGAGCAATAAACCGTGAGAAAACAACTATCTCTCCGGTCAAATGTCCGCGCAATCACCTCCGCGTGCTCTGTGTGAAATCTTCGATTAAACGCGGGTTTCACTACGTGTTCCTTCGCGGGTCAATCGCCGGTAATTCGTTTCGTTTTGTATCCGGAAAAAAGCGCGAAATATAAAAATATTTCCTGAAAAGGGATTGACGAAGCTGAAGGAAAGCGATATACTATATGAGTGAGCATTCACTCAGTGTATTTATTCATTCTTTTTTCATAAAGAGCGGCCGCGCTCTCCCTCCGTATGCTTGTTTTCATTTCTAAAAAAGGAGGTCTCTATGGTTGTTGTAACAGGGGCATGCGGGCATATCGGGAACAATCTCGTGCGTTCGCTCATCGCCCTCGGTGAAAAAGTCCGTGCGCTGATCCTCCCCGGCGAGGATACGATGCCATTGGACGGGCTCGCGGTCGAAAAGTTTCCCGGCGATATCTGCGACAGGGAAAGTCTCGAACGGGCATTCGACGGCGCGGATTCGGTATTCCATCTCGCGGGGATGGTTTCGATTATTCCGGGAAAAAAAGACCTACTCTACAATGTGAACGTCAACGGAACGAAGAACGTGGTGGAAGCATGCCTGTCCCGGGATGTCAAACGGCTTGTGTACACGAGTTCCGTGCACGCGCTTCCCGACCTGCCGAAAGGCAGACGGATCGACGAATCGCTCGGCTTTCTGCCGTCGGACGCGCTCGGTTCCTACGGCAAAACGAAGGCCGCCGCGACCCTCGAAGTGCTGAAAGGCGTCGCGAACGGGCTGGACGCGGTAATCGTTTGCCCGTCGGGAGTAATGGGGCCGTTCGACTACAGGCCGTCGAAGATGGGGCAGTGCCTGCTCGACTTCATCGGCGGGAAGTTCAAGGTTGCGCTTGACGGAGGCTACGACTTCGTGGATGTCCGTGACGTCGCGCAGGGCCAGATCGCGGCATGGAAAAAGGGCCGTTCGGGCGAAGCTTATCTTCTCACCGGCGAGAAAATCACCGTGAAGGGAATCCTCGATCTCGCGGCCAGCAGTGAAGGCATCAGTCCGCCGAGGTTCAGTATCCCCTACTTCCTATGCAGGATAGGCGCGTTTTTCATGACGCTCTTCGCGGGCAAACAAAGGGAACCGTTACTCACTACCGAATCCCTCTCGATACTCCGCAGTAATTACGACTTCAACGGCGATAAGGCCAGAATCGAACTGGGCTACAAGCCGCGCGGTCTTCACGAGACTATCGCGGACGCGATCAGTTGGTTCCATGAGCGCGGGATGATCAAGCCCGCCAAGGCCTGACCCGCGCGCGGAAGGGAACTCTCCGTCGGCTTTTACCTTTTCCCGTTGTGAGATGAATCTTCACCCGGGATGAGGATATCTGCCGAACGGCACCCCTTCCGGCTCGCGGCGGCGTGTCTATTCGCTCAGCCCCAGGCTCGATATGTCGATCCGGTAGAGTCCTTCCGCGTCCGGCGCGTATGTGCCGTCGTAGAGATTCCGATCATAGACGAATCCGTAATCGGGATTGCAGATATAAATGTATAAATTAGTTAAAGAATAGTCTATCGCATAGAAACCATCATGTAGACCTACAGCAAATGTTGTTCCATACTCTCCGCGGTTAAATCCTACTCCGGTGTCCAAACATTGATACGTCGCAATCGAATAATTCGTGTTGTTCTGGATATCGTAGATAAACGGTTGTCCGATGTCTTTTCTGTATTCATAAGTATAATGATTCCAAAAATAATACTTGTCTTTTTTACCAAAATCTGAGTAAAAGAAGTATTTATTTTTTTGTGAAAAAGCGTTTGGACAAAATCCCTGACCTAAGTAGATAACATTTGTATTTGAAAGATTCAGTAAGCGAATATTTGTTTGATTATACTGATAGGCTAATAAATCACTTTTTCCATTACCAAGTATAGCAGATAGATTGAAAACTGGAAAAACTGTTTCCTCAAAAATTAGTTGCTTATTGAGAATTAGATATACCCTAATAAAGTAGAAATTTGTCCCGGCTGTAACAAAATATTTTTCATTTGCATGTATAAAATATTCTGATAAATAATAGCCATTTGAAATTATAATATTTGATATTACGTTTGTCTGCCAAACCGAACCGTTTAAAAATATATGAGCCAGATTACTTTTACCAACAAGTGAAATAAAGTTCGTATTACTGAGAAATCCGCTTCTTTCTATGTAACCTTGATTCAAATAAATAGGTTTTGAAATAAAAGGATCGCGATACTGATACTGCGCTTCAAAGACGTTTTGTAATGTAAAGCCGCCATCATAGAAACGAAGCGGGTTATTTAATCCATAATGCTTTCCGCTTGGGCCTGTACTACATTGATATAATAGAATGCTGGAAATTATTAAAAGCATATATTTTTTTTTCATCATTATTCTACCTCTTTTTATTTTTTATATACAGTGAACCAATAATCATATCCCATAGTTTCGGTGTTTTCCCAAATTATATATGGACAGTAAATATTAGTTATAGAATTTATAAAAATCCTGCCGCTTATACTTTTATCTTTCGATTCCGCGCTGTTATCAGTTATCAATATATATTTTCCATATTCAGATTCCTTATATCCTACTCCGATCCGCCAATGTGAATCTATTAGTGTACCGTTATTCCAATACCAAAAACGGGCAATGGCAATAACATCGTTTTTTTCAATGCAATTTTTTGCGTCTCTAAAAGCCTCCCAATTATAGATATCTGGATATGCAATGTTTATAAACCAGGACAATGAATTAAAATAAGTTGTATTAAAATCCATCGCGTTGTTACACGCCCATTTTACACCATCCTTAAACTTTGTTTCTACAACTCCTCCATTATTCCAATCCTGAATTCCCATTTTATTTCCTAACTGATAGTATCCATCGTATGTATTTGTAATAATGTTAGTAACAGTATTAACAAGATACCAGTCGGAAGAGTTTAGCTCAAGATTTGTTGTCACCTTTTCAATAAATCGGAACTCATGAAAAAAGGATTCGTAATACAAGTTTTCATGAGGATAAGTATCTTTGTGAAATTCAATATTTCCGCGAATATATTTTATGTTTGTTAGGAGCGAGGGATTGGGATTTGCAATCGTTACATTATAAGCGAAATTAAATCTTGTATAAAAATGATCCATTGAAGATATGGTCGAGAACTGAAAATCGTACTTGAAAAGATAATATGGAGCACTATAGCCACCGCTTGTAGGGTAAATAGAAACATTAAAATTGTTAGGTTCGGGTGAAACACCGCAATACAAGTTTGAAATCAGATTTGGACCCGAATCAGAAAACCACGGTTCGGAGAAGACCATATATACGTCTAAATAACTACTCATGAACGGCTTGATATCGATTACTTTGTTGTAAAGATATATGAAGTTCGTTTTTTTCTGAGAATAGTGACGGAAAAAGTTAGTTACCGGATAAGTGAACAACCGAATTTTATTTGTATAGCCGTAATAACTCAGCATGATTCCACCGGCGGTCGGACCGCACCAATAATGAGCATTATAGCTCGAATTACCCCATCTCAAATAACTTTTTATCCAGTCCCAATCCCACCATAAGTATTGCGTATGAGTAGAAGAATTCCAATCAATACCCGTAAACCCATCCACTACTTTTCCGCTTTCCCAATCCTGAACGAGCGTTGTAAACTTATTGCTTGATACCGCAAGAGGCCCAAGATACGACACCGCGATCATCTGCTGTTCGTCTATGTTTTCCCACCAACCCATGCTGTAGACCGGGTATAATTCGGTAAACAGCAGTAGTTTCAACTGATCGGCAACATTGGTATAGAATAGATCGGGTCGTTCTTTCATCAGTGTAAAAATCTCTTTCTTCACTCCTATATTTGTTCCCGCGAACGGGTCTATCGCTTCCGTCACACATTTTGCATTCGTGTCAATTTTCCCAAAAACAAAATTGGGGTAGTCGTCGTCGATAATCACAGTATCCGCCGGAAAGTTGGTCAGCACCCCGTAGCTATTGACCATCCGCAGAACATACGCCACCGGACGGCAGATCAGCTTTGACGCGCTCGCGACAATCGCGCCGACGATCTCCCCGTTCTTGAACACGCGCCATTCAAAATACTTCGGAACGCCGTCCCATCCGAAGATAATCAC
>MIBE01000038.1 GCA_001829415.1 Spirochaetes bacterium GWF1_51_8 | reverse complement strand
CTCGCTCAAGGAGATTTACGACGATATCGACAAGCTCGAAAAATCGAAAATGGAAATCAAGATACGCACCCTGTTCAAGGAAGAGTTCGTCGTGTTCCTGACCATCGGGATCGTGTTCCTCGGCGCGTACATCCTGTTCAACACTCTGGTGATAAAAATCCCATAGGGGCGGCTATGAATACCTATCAGCTTATCCTGCTCGGCATCTTTCTCGCGGAGTTCGCGTTCGCGCGGGCGCTGTCATTGATAAACTACGCCCGGCTGAAAAAAATGATCGGGGTGATCCCGCCCGAGTTCGCGGAAAAACTGTCCGGGGAGAAGTCCGCGCGCGCCCTCCGGTACCACCGCGACAAGATGTACTTCGGTTTCGCGGAGAACGTGTTCGACTCGATTGTGCTCGCCGGTTTCCTCTTTACCCCGCTGTTCGGATGGGCTCACGGCATCTTTTCTGCCGGGGGAATGCCGTTCGTGGCGTCGGGACTGCTCTTCTTCCTGACTCTCACCGTCGTGTCGACCCTGCTGGAAATTCCGTTCGACCTCTACTTCACGTTCGCGATAGAAAAACGTTACGGCTTCAATACGATGACGCCCGGACTGTGGATAGCCGATTTCTTCAAGAGCCTCATCCTGAACCTGCTGTTCAGTTCCGCCCTGCTCGCGGGAGCGTTCGCGATAGTCCATGCCAGCCCCGGATACTGGTGGATCATCCTCTGGGCGTTCTTCACCGCCTACACCCTCTTCATCCTGTACATCGCGCCCTATGTGATCGAACCGCTCTTCAATAAGTACAAGCCCCTCGACGACCCCGGGCTGGAACAGGGTATCCGCGAACTGCTCGACAAAGCCGGGATAAAAGTATCCAAGATATTAGTGATCGACGCGTCGAAGCGCACCGGGCACACTAACGCCTATTTCACGGGGATCGGACGGAACAAACGGATCGTGTTTTACGATACGCTCCTCACGCAGATGGACCGTGAGGAAGTCCTTTCCGTCCTCGCGCATGAGGCGGGGCATTGGAAACACGGGCATTTCATCAAACGGCTGGCGGGAATGACGGCGGGATCGGCGGTTTTGCTCTATGGGGCGTTCGCGGTAATAGGCTCGGGCATTCTTCGGACAGTGTTCCCCGTCGCCGGGGCGGATTTCTTCACGGATATCGTCGTGATGGGGTTTATCGGAAGCCTCGCGATGTTTTTCTTCACGCCCCTGTCGAACTATTTCTCGCGGCGTTCCGAACGGCAGGCTGACAGGTTCGCTCACGAGATGACCGGGAGTTCCGGCGGGCTTGTGTCTGCGCTCGTGAAGCTCTCCGCCGACAACCTCTCGACGCTTCATCCGCACCCGTGGTACGCGATGTTCCATTACAGCCATCCGCCCGTCCTCGAACGGATCGCGTTTCTCAAGAGCCTCGACCGGAAATAGTTTGCCGCCGGATTTGCCATTGGGATACCGATGCGCGTCCGGCCCCCGCCGGGAAATGCCGGAACATCCCACAAGGGAAACCTCGATACATCCTTCGGACACTCGCCTGCATTCTGCGTATGCAGACATGGTTTCCGTTTTTTGTCTCCCGGCTGTCTGTACTTCGGTTGTTTCTTCCCGCGCGTTATGAAGCGCATCTTCCGGACATACGGACACCTCGGCTACGCCCCTAACATGCGTTCGGGACAAGCTCGATGTCCGGTGATTTCTGTATTTGTATTTTTCCCTGCCTTTCTGTATTTGTCGCCCCCGCCTCTATGCCGAATTGAAATCAATTCTTCGCATCCAAAATGATTTCCCCGCGAAACGTCAAAAACGCCGTCTGTCTGACGACCGCAGAGAGGAGTTTCGGCGTTTTCGTTTCGCGCTTTTTACCGTTTAACCGCGCGAACAGATAAAACCGGCATCAAGGCGGGGCACTCGCTTGCCCCGCGTTCCCTCGCGGGGTTGTTTCATTTCTTTCTGGTGACAGAAAGTATCATATTACTTCCCCCTCCCCCCAAATCCTTCGGAAGGCTGATTTTTATATTATTGCTGTTTTGGTTCTTTTCGGGCATCGGGGGAGTCCTTGGTTTCACTGACTTCTTTTAATTTTCTTTCTTCTTCCTCTTCCTGTTCAATTTGTTTTTTTCGTTCTTCCATTTCTTTTATTACATTTTTATCTTCTTCAATAATTCTGTCTGTTTCAGTCAAAGCAGTTCTAATTTCTTCTAAAACCCCTCCTTTTAATGGTCCTTTAAAATCCTCGAAATTTTCGATCCCAATTCTTCTCATGATAAGCGCGTATAGCATTCTATTTGAATATATAAAACTTTTCTCATACTCATTTTCTGTATGATAATACTTATCTATTTCATATGGGGATATTCCAATATTAGTAATAGAAAATTTCTTATCGTTCTTTAAATAAACAATGGATCTATAAAATGCGAAGCAAATATAACCTCTAAATTTTACCCTCTTTATATCCTCCCAGTTACAAATTTTCCGCGGTCTTTTAAAAACCCATCTTGAAAACTCCCAAAGATAGGTGCCATATAATCCGTCTTCCCTGACATAGATTCTCCAATAAGAGTTAAAAGGGGTATGAATGGTTGCCAAAAAAGTATCTGAAATAAAAAAAGAAATCATTAAGAAAAAATATAAAACAAGACCAAATATAGCAAAATAGGATAATGATATACCACCTTGGAAATACTGTATTATACCAATCACCACTTTTGGAAGTGCAATAAATACTAAGGTTAGAACAACAAAAACTCCAAAAAGTAAATATCCAAAAAAAGATACGCTGTATTCTCTATACATTAAGTCTCTCGAAAAATTATTTTTTTAACAAAAAGACTACCTTAGTCTCCGTTCTTGTCCTTCTTTTTCAGGTACTCGATACGCCGGTGATAGTATGACGAGAGGTTTTTAAAGATCGACTGCTTGACAAGGTCGAATTCCCGCATCGTCAGGTCGCAGTTCGCGAACTGTCCCTCATCCATCCGCTTTTTGATCGAATCGTCGATGATTTCGTGAATGGTGTTTGTCGAGAACCGGTCGTTGTTCTGCGCGTAGGCGCGCGTGGTCGCCTCGACAGTATCGACGATCTGCAGGAGCGCGGTGTATTTGTTGTGCGGCAATGGGCCGGGGTATTCGTAGTCTTCCTGGTTGATATTCTGGTCGCCGTAGAGCCCGGCGGCCTGGTGATAGAAATAGGATATCATCGTCGTCCCGTGGTGCTCGCGGATGAAGTCGATGATCTCCCCGGGCAGGCCGTACTTCTGCGCGATCTCCACCCCCTCGCGGACATGCGCCTTGATGACGGAAACGGAGATCGTGGGCTTCAAGTCCTCGTGGGGATTCTTCAAATCCTGGTTCTCGATGAAATAATTCGGGTTGTCCATCTTGCCGATATCGTGATAGTACCCGCCGACCTTCGCCATCAGCGGGTCGATGCCGAGCTGGTCGGCCGCTTCTTCCATCAGGTCGCCGAGGAGCATGGAATGGTTGTAGGTGCCGGGCGCTTCGAATTTCAGCTTTTTCAGCAGCGGGCTTGTCGAGGGATTGGACAGTTCCAGCAGGCGGAAACGGGTGGGGATGTTGAACACCTTCTCGAATAGCGGGATGACCACGCCGAGGCTGACGATCGCGCAGGTGAAACTGTTGCCGAACGCGAACAGGATGCTCAGCCCGAGGTCGTAGCCCGTGATATTGCTGTAACGGTCGTAATAGGCGAAGAGCACGAAGATGAACTCGATAAAGCCGAACAGGAGGCCTTGGAAGAAGAAGTCGGTCCTGTAACGCAGGAGCCTGTGGCTGAACGCGACCGAAAGGGTGATGACAAGCAGGTTCAGGAACGCCACGATATGGAACGAGGGATAGAAAATATAGAACATATCGAACATGAGGAGCAGGAACACGGACAGCCTCGGGTTACGCAGGAGCACGGGCAGATTGATCGCCGAGAGGATGACCGGGATCAGTAGGAAGATCGGGATCGCGAAATAGTTCCGTGTGACATATGCCATATAATAGGAAAGGTTCGCCATGATGAAAAAGATGATCGCGATCCAGACATTCCGCCTGATATTGAACGCGTCGCCGTCCAGTTTCAGGAACACGTACACGATCAGCACGGACAGCATGAAGGAAAAGATCAGGTAGAGGATGACCCGTTTCCCGGCGATATTGTCCTTGAAATCGTGATAGCCGATCATTTTCGACAGTATCTCCGGGGTCAGGATATCCCCTTTCATGATGATCACTTCGCCTTCGCGGATCACTTTTTTCAGCTTGTTCTTTTCCAGTTCCTTCTCGATGATCGCGTTCCGCTTCTCGAGGTCGATCACCGCAGTCGGCAGAAGCAGGTTGACCATGATCTCCGCCATCGCCTCGCGGAACAGGGGATTCATCTTGGGGTAGATCGAGTTGACCACCGGCAATATAGCTTCCTTTTCCAGCGGCGCGGTATGGATATCCTTCAGCGTGATATTCGAGATGCCTTCCAGCGTCTCGATAATAATCGAATTCTTGATCTCGGTGTCCGGGAGCCTGTCGACTATCCAGAAGTTCCGGACTATCGCCCTGTAAACAAAGTCGAAACGGTCCTGATATTTGGTGAGGAGGAAACGGTTATTCTGGATATACTGCCAGACTGTCATCGAGAAGACATATCCCTCCGCCTTGACACGGATCTGGAAATCCTCGTTCCTCTCGATCGCCATGACAGTGAGGAACTCCTTCAGCGAGTTCTGGAATCCCTGCTGGTGGAACGCGACGGGTTTATAATAGTAGGGTTTCGACACTTCGATATAGTTCAGGATGTTTTTCAGTTCGGCCTTGTCGTAGTACGAGAACGTGTACTCGGAGACGATCGTCTCGCGCGCGGGATCGCCGATCTGGTAATTGATATCCACCGGAACGATATAACTGAGGGTGATAAGGACGGAAATGATGAAGTACGCTATCCCGAAGAGGATGAAATTCTTTTTTCCGACAGCCCGGATAGAAGCCTTGGCCTCGAGAGCGATTTTATTGAGAATCTCTTTCATATGTTCTCTTTTTTATCATGATTCTCGTAAATTTCGATGATCTTCTTAACTAATCCGTGCCTCACGACGTCATTTCTGTTGAAATAATGGAAAGCGATCCCCTCGACGTCCTTAAAATACGATTCCGCTTCACGAAGGCCGGACTGCCGTCCGACCGGAAGATCGATCTGGCTGACGTCGCCCGTGATGACCATTTTCGAGTTCTCGCCCAAACGGGTGAGGAACATCTTCATCTGGAGCGATGTGGTGTTCTGGGCCTCGTCGAGGATGACGAACGAGTTGGCGAGGGTGCGTCCGCGCATATAGGCGAGAGGCGCGAGTTCGATCACACCGTCCTCTATCAGGTAACGGGTCTCGTCGCCGGGCAGCATGTCGTGGATAGCGTCATAGAGCGGGCGGACATACGGATCGATCTTCTCCTCGAGCGTCCCCGGCAGGAACCCGAGGTTCTCACCTGCTTCGATCACGGGACGGGTCAGGATCAGACGGCTGAACATTCCCTTGGTCAGGAGATGCAGGCCGACCGCGACCGCGAGATAGGTCTTTCCCGTTCCGGCGGGACCCACCGAGAATACGAGATCGTGTGACAACATCTTCTTCACATACTCCTGCTGGTTCAGGTTGCGGGGCTTCACCCGGAATTCCTTACCCCGCCGCCGCCCGGAGATCACCATCCCTTCCTTGAGCGCGTTATCGCCGGCGTAATGCGACGGGGTTTCGCTCTTCTCGATCAGGATGCGGACATCCTCATGGGTGATCGGGATATTCCCCTGCGCGAGCTGGAATAGACGGTTCAGGACATAGGACGTCTTCGCGACAGATTCGTCGTCGCCTTCTATAATAAGGTTATGTTCGCCGGGGGTCAGTTTCACCTTCAGCATCCGTTCGACCAGCCTCAAATGGGAATCGTGGACACCGAAAGCCAGCACCGGATTGATGCTCTGGGGGACGGGAATTTTCAAACTCATATCTCTCCTTGCGGCTGTAATCTTCCTCCCGGATATTCAGAAGCAGCCGCTTGCGGGCTTGATGACAAACTCATTTTGTCATTGCGAGGCGTCATTGTGAGCTTGCCGAACCATAGCCGAAGCAATCTATTTAATTGCTGGGTATATATATAAAACAGACTGCTTCGCCGCTTCGCGTCTCGCAGTGACAAATAATCGTGTATTTCATGACTTCGTCAACATGCGCTTGCTCGAGCGCCCAATAATATACTTCAAAACGGGTTTTCTGTCAACCCGCGGCGTGTTTCGGGCGGAAAACCCTGAAACGTTAGTTCACAAAGTGCATTGTGCACTTTGTAGACCGGGATAATTCACCGCCGTCACGATTCGGCGGATTTATAATTCGTTACCTCATAACATGTTATCACAAATGGAAGCGGTTACATAAATCTTTCTGTCCGGGCTTGGTATATTTATTGCACCTATAAGGAGATAAAATAATCAGGAGGGTCAAATGATTAAGTTCGGAAAACTCTTCGGGATCGCGTTACTCTTCTTATTCTCCGCGAACCTGATGTTCCCCGCCACTATCGTGTCGAAAAACTTCGACGGCGATACCACGCTCGCGGGTTGGGTGCGTTCCAGCACCAGTTATGTCACCTACTACACCAGTACCTATAAGATCGGTACCGGTTCGATGCGTATTGTCTATAACGCCAATGCGTATCTGAATGTCAGTACGGTCGGGTATACCGGAATCTCGGTCACTTTCAAACTCCTCGGGTCTTCTCTCGAAGCCGGGGAAAAGTGCGTATTCGAGTATAACACCGGGGCCGGTTGGGTCGAGGCCGCGAGCCTTGTCGATCCCTCGGACGACCTGACATGGAAGTCCTACAATGTCACTATTCCGGCGGCGGCGAACAATAACGCCAATTTCCAGATACGCTTCCGGATGGTTGCAAATTCCACGGCGGACTATATTTATGTTGAAGATATAGTTGTCAGCGGGACGTCTACCGCTCCAGTACTGCCGACCATTCTTTCCAAGAATTTCGACGGCGATACCACACTTGCCGGATGGGTACGTTCCAGCACCAGTTATGTCACTTACTATACCGGAACCTATAAGATCGGTACAGGCTCGATGCGTATCGTGTACAACGCCAACGCGTCTATCCCTGTCAGTACCACAGGGTATACCGGAATTAACGTTTCGTTCAAACTCCTCGGTTCTTCTCTCGAAGCCGCGGAAAAGTGTGTATTCGAGTATAACACCGGAGCCGGATGGGTAGAAGCAGCAAGTCTTGTCGATCCCGCGGACAACCTGACTTGGAAATCTTATAGCGTCACTCTTCCCGCAGCGGCAAACAACAACTCCGCGCTTCAGATCCGTTTCCGGATGGTTGCTAACTCTACAGCGGATTATATTTATATTGAAGACGTGCTTGTCACAGGAAGCGTTTTAGCCGCTCCCACGCCTTCGGCTCGTTCAGGAATGGGCGCGATCATCTATACCGGCGGCGTAGCCTTTCGTGTATGGGCACCCTACGCTACTTCGGTCGCGGTCGGCGGCGATTTCAATAGCTGGAGCGCCACCGCTAATGCCCTCGCAAGCGAAGGCAACGGCTACTGGTCTGTCGATGTCGCGGGCGCGGCAGTCGGCCAGAAGTATAAATTCATCATCAACGGCGATATGTGGAAGAAAGACCCGTATGCCAAGAAGCAGGAACATTCAGCGGGCGCTTCTATTATCTATACCCAGACTCCTCCCGCCGGGATCACTATTCCTTATTTTGAAGATATGATCGTTTATCAGCTTCATGTCGGCTCGTTCGCCGGAAGCACTGCGACCGGCATCAGCAAGTTCGCCGATATCGCCAACAAGGCTCAGTATCTGAAAGACCTCGGCGTCAATATGGTCGAGCTTCTCCCGATCATGGAATTCCCGGGCGAAAATAGCTGGGGTTACAATCCCGTCGACATCTTCGCTCCCGAAGCGGATTACGGCGGTCCCGAAGGCCTCAAGAACCTTGTTACCGCTTTGCATACCAAGGGCATCGGCCTCATCCTTGACATCGTTTACAACCACCTCGGCCCGTCCGACATCGATACTTGGCGTTTTGACGGCTGGTATCAGAACAATCTCGGCGGTATCTATTTCTATAACGACTGGAAAGCTGAAACTCCTTGGGGACACACCAGACCCGATTACGGCAGAGGCGAAGTTCGCCAGTTCCTCCGCGACAACGCGATCTACTGGCTCCAGACATTCAACGTAGACGGTCTGCGCTGGGACTCCACGATCAATATGCGCAAAGTCAACTATTCTTCGGACATCGCCGAAGCATGGACATTGATGCAGTGGATCAACAATGAAATCAACGCTATCAAGCCGAGCGCGATCTCGATCGCCGAAGACTTGGCTAAAGACCCGTGGATCACCTACACCACCGGTTCCGGCGGCGCGGGCTTCGATTCCCAGTGGGATGCCGGATTCGTACATCCTATCAAGACCGCAATCGAAACAGCGTGGGATACCGACCGCAATATGAACGACGTAGCCGGCGCTCTTGCCATCAAGTATGGCGACAGAGTCCGCCAGTTGATCTATGTTTCTTCACATGACGAAGTCGGTAACGGCAAACAGAGACCTCCGTCCGCGATTGACAATTCCAATCCCGGAAGCTGGCTTGCCAAGAAGAGAAGCACATTGGGCGCTGCGGTACTCTTTACCGCTCCCGGTATCCCGATGATCTTCCAGGGCGAAGAATTCCTCCAGCCCGGCTGGTTCGACAACAGCGTCTACAACAACTATCTGAACTGGGGCTTGGCTACCTCGCATGCCGGTATCGTTCAGATGTACAAAGACCTGATCACCTTGCGTAAGAACTACAGCGCGCTCAGAAGCAACAATATCAATGTCTTCCATGTGGATAACGCGAATAAAGTGATCGCTTTCCACCGCTGGAACGGCACTCAGAATATGGTTATCGTCTGTAACTTCGGCAGTACGACTTGGAACTGGAACTACCAGATCGGTTGGCCGGTTTGGGCGACAGGACATGTCGTATTCAATAGCGACTGGAACGGCTATTCAGGCGACTTCGGTAATTTCGGCGGATGGGACACAGGCGCCCTCTCCGGCGGAATGGACGGAATGGCTCAGAAAGCCAATATCGCTATCGCTCCTTACAGCGTAGTAGTATACGACCTCTATTAAACTAGAGAAAGGGCGGTTTATTACGGCTGTCTCCTCACGGGGACAGCCGTTTTTTATTGACTTTCAGATTTGCTTCTTATCGGAATCCGCTTTATAATTTTACCGTCTGAGGAGCGATTATGTTCGATCTTTCGATAAAGGTATCCAGCAATTACATCTTTTCCTTCTTCGCCACGGCCGGTACGTTATTCCTCGCGGTGATCTTCGGCGTATTCTCGCTCCTTCTCAGGAACATGGACCGGAGAAGCCGGATGGAAGCGGTCTCGCTGCTTTTATTCGTTTTCGCCATCGGGATATACTCCCTGCTTCAGGTTCTGATCTATTCCTTCAACCAGGACATCGGCCTTGTGGCATTGTTCACACGGGCGCAGCTTGCAATCATTATCTGGTGTCTTTTCCTGAATTTCCTTTATGTCTCGTTCGTCGTCTCCGATATCGGGAAGCTGTGGAACAAGATTCTGATCGTCGTCTTTTTTACGATAGCCTCCGCTATCACTTTCATGTCGGTGTTTACCGACCTGATGGTCTATACCGTTCCGCAGATCAATATGGTCTCGCCCACCGAGTATATTTACGATATCAGCTACGGGGAGTTATTCGATATCGGCTATGCGCCGTTTACCGCGATGCTCCTGTTCTACGGAGCGATCCGCCTGATCATCGCCTATAAGAAACTCAACTACATCGATAAAAAGCGCTTTTTCTTCTTCATCTTCGGAATTATCAGTATTTTCCTCGGGGCGATCTCGGAGATCATGTACCTAATGGGTTACGAACAGTATGCGATCCTCAATCCCGGTCTTCCCATCGGGATCACGTTCGCGTCGGTATTCTTCGCCCTTTCGACAATCTACCGCCTGCTCCTGTTCTTCCAATTGATGAACAAGAACAAGACATCCCTCGGTATGCTCCTCAACTCCCTGAAAGAACTGTCGATCAGCTTCGATTCTCTTTCGACCAACCTGACATCTTCGTCGGGAAGGATCGAAGAGAACTCGTCGAACATGTCCGGCTCTGTTACCGCGAATAGCGAATCGATGAAAAAGCTGGTCGGACTGTCTACCGAGAGCCATGAGGCTATCCAGCAGGCCGTGGGGATTGTCAATAAGAATATCAATGTTTTCGCGAATATCATGCGGAGCATGAAGCGCCAGAATGAATCGATCCTTTTTGCCGAATCGGAACTCGCGAATATGGTCACCGCGGTCGGTACGATCTCCAACGACAGCAACAGCATCGCGTCGGGAATCTCCAGTCTGAGCGGCGATATCGAAAAAGGCCGCCAGCTCGTCAAAAAGAACCTTCAGGCGATGGAAAGTATCCGCGACTCGGTCGGCAAGGTGTTTTATGTCATCGACGTTATTAACGATATCTCCGACCAGATAAATATCCTCTCGATGAACGCCGCTATCGAAGCCGGACACGCCGGGCTTGCCGGAAAGGGTTTCGCGGTGATCGCCGAGGAAATCCGTGAGGTGTCGCTCCTCACCATGTCGGAATCGGAACGTATCCTTCAGCGCATCTCCGAGATCATTATGAAAACCGGGAACGGCGAGAAGTTCGTGAATGAGATCAGCGAGATATTCACGGCGTTCTCCGGCTCGCTCGAAGAACTCTTCGTCTATATCCTCAACGTCATCCACACTTCGCAGGACCTCAAGTCGCAGATCGATTCGATATTCAAGGATATGGAGAAACTGAAGGATATCGCACAGAAGAACACCGAACTGAGCTTTTCGGAGTCGGAATTGAATAACGACCTCTTGAAGAAGGTGAAGCATGTCCAGAAGTTTATCTCGGATATCAATCACGATATTGAAAAAGAGGCGTCGGATATAGAAAAGCTGAGCGAGATCGTCCTGCATATGACGGACTTCTCCTCAAAGAATGACACGCTCATCAAAGAAGTCAACGAGATCCGGGTGTCCGTGTCGGAAATGCTGAAAGAGGTTTAACTCTTCCGCCCCCCGCGAAACTCTTCATATTTAGCTTCCACGAATTCCTTGAACCGATGGCGGAATACCGCGGTTGAAAACTTCTCGGCGTGCTTGCGGATTTTCTTCGCGTCCCACTTGTTTTCCTTCTTCTCGAAATCGTGCACTGCGTCGTTGATACTGTCCGGGGTCTGCCCGGCGAAAAAGACGCCGGTCTCGCCGCCCTTCACCGTCTCGAGCGCGCCGCCCGCGCCGAACGCGATCACCGGGGTGCCGCACGCCTGCGCTTCGACCGGGATAATCCCGAAATCCTCGTCCGCCGCGAACACGAATCCCTTCGCCTTCTGCATCTGTTCCTTCAGTTCGGCGAACGGCCGGTATCCCAAAAGTTCGATATTCGGATGGCCTGCCGCGATCTTCGCGATCTTTTTCCTGTCGGGGCCGTCTCCGATAACGCGGAGCTTCCGGTTCGGCCTTTTGGTGAACGCCTCGACGATTACATCGATCTTTTTATATGCGACAAACCGCGACGCGGTCAGGTAAAAGTCTTCTTTTTTCTCGTACAGCGAAAATCCGTCGACATCCACCGGGGGATAGATCACCTCGGCGTCGCGCCTGTAAATCTTTTTCACCCTGCGGGCGATATTCTCGCTATTGGCGATGAAATGATCCACCCTGTTCGCGGAAATGATATCCCATGTCCGCAGGCCGTGCAGGACTTTCGCCGCGTACCAGCGCATAATTCCCTTGAACCCGGCTTCTTCTAGATAACGGAAGTACAGGTCCCATGCGTAACGAACGGGGGTATGGATATAGCAGATATGGAGCTGTCCGGTGTTGGTCAGCGCGCCCTTCGCCACGGAATGCGACGAGGAAAGGACGACATCGTACTCGCGCAGATCGAATTCCTCGATCTTCCGGGGGAACAGCGCGAGAAGTTTGCGGTAGAGTTTTTTTACCAACGGGAACTTCTGGAGCGAGGTCGTGCGGATTTCCGCGTCCTTCAGGAACGAGCCCGCCACCGATTCCTTATCCTGAAACAGGGTGTAAACCGGCGAGGGATACAGCGCGTATATCTCTTCGAGGACTTTCTCCGCCCCCGCGAACGTCGATAGCCATTCGTGCACGATTGCCGTTTTCATTTTTTCTCCCCGAAAAGTTCCGCTTCCGTGATTTCACAGACGATATGCCCGATCGTGATATGTGTTTCCTGCACACGCGGGGTGACCTTCGACGGCACATCGATCAGGACATCGCACATCCCGGCCATATTACCCCCGCCCCCGCCCGTCATCCCGATTGACCCTATCCCGATCTTGCGGCAGGATTCCAGCGCGGCGATTATGTTCTTCGAGTTGCCGCTTGTGGAGAGGCCGACGAACAGGTCGCCCTTTTTTCCGTTAGCCTCGAGCTGGCGGGCGAAAATCCTGTCGTAGGAGTAGTCGTTGCCGATAGCGGTCAGGATCGAGGTGTTGCAGTTCAGCGCCTCGGACGGGATACCCTCGCGCTCGATGAAAAACTTGCTGACCAGTTCGCCCGCAAGATGCTGGGCGTCCGCGGCGCTCCCGCCGTTACCGGCGAAAAACACCCGTCCGCCGTTCCGGTAGCACTCGACGAACATCTTTACACAGAGCGCGATCTTTTCGAGCATCGCGCCGTCGTTCAGCACCTTTTCCTTCGCGGCGATACTGTCGCGCATGATTTCGGAAATTCTTTTTATACTTTCCATGTTTCCACTCCTGTTTGCGAGAACGAGAAATCCATGAAGCTGCCGCCGAATTCCCTCAGCCCTTCGCGGATTTTAGCGCGCCTCATTCCATCGACATAGAGCATGATATAGCCCCCGCCGCCCGCGCCCGAGACCTTTCCGCCGATCGCGCCCAGAGACTTCGCCTTCTCCATGATCCCGTCGATCTGGGTGTTCGAGATATCCTTCGCCATGTTCTTTTTATTTTCCCAGCCGTAGTTCAGAAGGTCGCCGATACTCGGGACATTCCCCTGGAGGAGCGCGTTCTTCATCATCACCGCCTGTTCTTTCAGCTTCAGCATCGCCTCGATCGACTTCTCCTGTTTATCCTTGACGTTCTTCATCTGGCTCTCGATGATCTCCGAGGAAAAACGACTCTTGCCGGTGTAGTAGAGCATCATATTGAACTCGAGCTCGTTCGCGAACTCCTTCTTGATCCGCAGGGGATTGACGATGACCTTGTCGTCCTTGAAGAATTCCATGAAGTTGAACCCGCCGAATGTCGCGGAATACTGGTCCTGTTTCCCGCCTGCCATATTGAGGTCGAGCCTCTCGATTTCGAAGGCAAGATGCGCCATCTCGTAGTCACCGAGGGGGAGGTTGAACATCTCCTTCATCGCCGCGATCATCGACACAGTCAGCGCGGAGGACGATCCGAGCCCGGAGCCGACCGGCGCATCGGAATAGGTGGTTATTTTTACCGGAAAAGCCTCACCCCCGAAGAAATCCTTCACAATCCGGTTATAGACCCCCTTATGGAGATCGAGGGTGCCGTCCGGAACAAGCCGGGGCGTCAGCGTGTACTCCGATACGATATTCTGGTCTATCGCTTCGAGGACGATCTTCTCCTCGTCGTTCATCTGAAGCGTGGTATAATTGTACATATCTATCGTGACATTCAGGATCGCGCCGCCGTAGATATCCGAGAACGGCGAAACGTCGGTGCCCCCGCCCGCGAGCCCTAAACGCAGGGGCGCCCTAGCGCGGACTGTTTTGTTCTTCATTCAGTTTCTCCCATAGAGTATTGAAGCTGTCGAATACCCGTCCGTTCCCGGAAAGCGGATACTTCCCCGCGAGCAGGTAGCTCTTCAGGTAGGGCAGTCTGATAACATCCGACTGCTTGTCGCCCACCATGAAGCTCCGCCCGACATCCACGAAATGCTTGTCCGCCGCGAGCAGGATCATCCCCGGCTCGGGTTTCCGCAAAAGACTCTCCTTCCGGTACGCCTTTATCTTCGCCTCGGGATGGAACGGGCAATAGAAGGTGTCGAGTATCCCGACCCCTTCCCGTTCGAGCGCGTCGAGAATAGCGCCGTGGAACGCCCTGTATGCCTGTTCGCCGTAGACCCCTTTCGCGATCCCGGCCTGGTTCGTCACGATAATCGGCCTATACCCCGCTTCGCTCACATTTTTCAGGAACGGGACGACCCCGTCGACGAGCTTCATGTGCTCGGGAAGGTGGGGATAGACACTGTCCTCTATGATGATGCCGTCACGGTCGAGGAAGGCCGCCCGGATCTTCTCCGAGGCGCGTTCTATCCAGCGCGGAAGCTCGCGGTCGGCGAGGTAGTAATCGTCGGGGACGCCGATATCGATAAACCTGCCGCCGAACGGTATCCCGCCCACCGAGGATTTCCCCTCTAGAAGGCGTGGCATCACGAACGTCTCGAACGATACTGCCTTGCCGTCCTCTACCCCATCGAGCGCGGCGGGAGTCATCATATAGATTCCGCCGTTGATAAAGCCGTCGCCGAGCGCGGGACTCTTCTCTATGAACCCCTCGATACTGTCGTCTCTTAACTTGACCGCCCCGTAACGGCGGACGTCTTCACGGTACTTGAGCGCGATGGAAAGTGCTCGGTTTCCGTTACGGTGGAAACTCTCAAAAAGCGCGAAGTCGATATCGAACCATGTGTCGCCGTTAAGCACGAGGAATTGCTCGTCCATACCGATACCGAACACATCGACCGCCCGTTTGATCGCCCCGGCAGTCCCCAGCGGCGATGTCTCGACCGAATAGGATATCTTCACCCCGAACTTCGACCCGCCGCCGAAATGGCTTTCGATCATTTCGCTCTTATGCCCGGTCAGGAGGACGATATCGGTAATACCCTGCCGTTTCAGCGAGAAAAGCGGGTATTCGAGGAACGGTTTACCGGCGACAGGAGCCATGGGTTTCGGGACATCCTTGACCACGTGCACCAGCCGAGTCCCAAATCCCCCCGCGAGTATCAATGCCTTCATTATTATTCCGAATTTTCTTTTATTATATCCGATAGAAAGATATATTTCAAGAATTACCTTGAAGAAGGAATAAACGAAAATATTTGACAAAAATTCACGCTCAAGATATAATATAAAATACTTTCAGGCTCAGAATACATCAAACGAGGTAGGAAATGAATACGCCTTCGATTAGTTCTAAGAACGTCACGCGTACATGGTATGTTATAGACGCGAAAGGAAAACCCCTTGGACGTATCGCAGCCGCGGCCGCGATGGTACTGATGGGTAAACATAAACCCGAATACACCCCGCATATCGATAACGGCGATTTCGTGATCGTCCTGAACGCAGGTGAGTTTATGCTGACAGGCCGCAAGGTTAACACCAAGAACTACTATCATCATAGCGGGTTCCCGGGCGGACTGAAGACCGTAGTCGCGAAGGATATGATCGAGCGTAAGCCGTTATTCCCGATGCAGGCCGCTGTCAAGGGTATGCTTCCCAAGAACAAGCTCGCGCGCCAGATGATCAAGAAATTGATCCTGATCGAAGGCGGCGAACATACCTACAAGAACGTTCCGCTCAAAACCTTAGAGATATAACGGAGGAAATAGATGGCTGAAAAGATTTACGCAACCGGACGCCGCAAAACCAGTGTGGCAAGAATATTCCTTTCCCCCAAGGGCACGGGAAAGTTTACTATTAACGGCAAAGAAATGACTCAGTATTTCCCCGCTTATTATCATCCTACCGTCCTCGATCCCTTCAAGTGGACCGAGACTCTCGGTAAGTTCGATGTATACAGCACCGTCAAGGGCGGCGGTTTCACCGGTCAGGCCGGCGCGATCCGTCAGGGTATCGCGAGAGCGCTTTCCCTTCTCGACGCGGAAAAGTACCGCAAGACAGTCAAGGTCGCGGGCTTCCTCACACGCGACGACCGCATGGTCGAGCGAAAGAAAGTCGGCCTCCGCAAAGCCCGCAAGAGAGAACAGTACTCGAAACGTTAAAAATGCACCGACCGTGAGGACTTGTTCTCGCGGTCGTTTTTTATCGGCAATTCGCGGGGGCTTGTTCTCGCGGTCGTTTTTCTTATAAGCTGTCCGCGAGGGCGGCTTTTTTTTATTCAGTGACAAGTTACAAGTTGAAAGTTACATGCGCTCAGGATGACGAGCGTTATGTCACCCCGAGCCTTGCACCGATTATAGTCGAGGTGTTACCGTGGTACGCTGAGTTTGTCGAAGCGCATATCAAGGTATTCTTCTTAATTTGACTTTGTATTTCAATGGAATTAAAATAGTTTCAATCGAAGCATTTGGAGTCTCCATCATGTCAAAAATTACATTATTGTTTCTTGTGTTATTCCCGGTGCTTGTGTTTCCGGCGGATAACTTGTTCGACGCCGCGAAAGAAGGGGATGTAGCGTTTATCGTAAAATATAAGGGCGATTTAAACGCTAAGTTCATAAACAACGGGATGACGGCGTTAATGTATGCCTCATTGCATGGGCATACGGATATTGTTAAAGTGCTAATCGCAAAAAAGGTTGATGTTAATGCGGTCGATGATAACAGCGTGACTGCATTAATGTTCGCCTTGGAACATACCAACGTAATTAAGGCCCTCATAGCGGCCAAGGCTGATGTCAATGCGGTCAATGAATACGGCTGGACGGCGTTGCATTCGGCAGCAAATACCGGGAAAACTGACGCTATAAAAGTGTTGATCGCGGAGAAGGCCGATGTTAATGCGGTAAATGATACTGGCAATACAGCTTTGATGCTCGCGGCATATAATGGGCATATCGATGCTGTAAAGACGCTGATCGCGGGGAAGGCCGATGTTAATGCGGTTGATATATTCACCAGAACTGCGTTGATGTATGCGGCGAACTGGGAATATATCGAAATAATCAGTGTACTGCTAGCTGCAAAGGCTAATGTTAACGTAGTAAGTCAAAATGGTGAGACGGCGCTAAGTTTTGCGTATGGAAAACAAAATATAGCGATCATCAATCTCCTGAAAAAAGCGGGAGCGAAATAATCCTCTTTCTTTCTGTCATCAGAAAGGAGAAAGAGGCAAAGAAAGAATGCCCCTCCTGAATGCCGCTTTAGAGAAGAATGACGCAAAACGGGAAACGCCGAAACTCCCTTCGGTCGGACATCGGTGTTTCTTATCCGTTTTGCTGAGAAGAAGCGCGGCATAAAGTCGGGGAGAAACAGCCGAAAGAAAGAAAAAACAAGGACAGTGGGATTCATCTACTTCCCCCTACTTGTAACCATTAGGATGTGTGGTGGGGTTGCCTCTTTGGAAGTTAAAAACCGTAAGAAATCCCGTTCATGGATTGGCTATATAGTAGAAGAAAAAATAAATCCCGGAGGCCGAGGCTGGAGAGATCATGCATATTTGCGGAAAAAGGGGCGGAAAACTATCCCTTTTATCCCTAATTCAAACCGGAGGAACGAATGTCCCTTTTTCTGACCAAGGATTTCAAGTTCGACGCGGCGCACAGCCTCGAGAACTATCACGGCAAGTGCGAAAACCTTCACGGGCACACCTATAAACTCAGCGTGACGGTGAAGGCGCGGATGCTCCCCGAGAACGGGATGATCGTCGATTTTGTCGAGCTTTCGAAGATCGTCAAGGATAACATCATCTCAAAGCTCGACCATTCGTTTATCAACGACACGGTGAAGCAGTCCACCGCCGAGAACATCGTGATGTGGATTCACGGCAAACTCGCGGAAATCCTGACAACGGAAGTGTACGAGTTCTACGAGATCAAGCTATGGGAAACTGAAACCAGCTATGCGACATGGCGGAAGGACGACGATGCCCTGGACGGCGGTCGATGAAAGAAAAGCGTATCGGAATGAAGGATGTACAGAGCGAGACGGACGACCGGAATATCCCGCTCGATAAAGTCGGGATCAGCGACCTGAGCTATCCGATCACCGTGCTCGACCGAAATAAAAATATCCAGGCGACCGACGCGCCCGGAGGCGCAAGTGTCGCCGCCGCCAAGGATGGCATGGAGAAAACCTACTTATGAAACAAGCGCGACAAGGAATGAAGGATGTACAGAGCGAGACGGACGACCGGAACATCCCGCTCGATAAAGTCGGGATCAGCGACCTGAGCTACCCGATCACCGTGCTCGACCGGAACAAAAGCATTCAGGCGACCGACGCGCACGGACTTGTCGACCTTCTACCGAAGTTCGAAGGCAGGCGCGCAAGTGTCGCCGCCGCCAAGGATGGCATGGAGAAAACCTACTTATGAAACAAGCGCGAAAAGGAATGAAGGATGTGCAGAGCGAGACCGACGACCGGAACATCCCGCTCGATAAGGTCGGGATCAGCGACTTAAGCTATCCGATTACCGTGCTCGACCGGAATAAAAATATTCAGGCGACCGTGGCGAAGATCAATATGTTCGTCGACCTGCCGCACCATTACCGCGGCACCCATATGAGCCGCTTCATCGAGGTGATCAGCCGTCACAGTATGGGTATGAGCCTGCATTCGCTCGACGCCCTTCTTGAGGATATGCGCCTGACATTCGATTCGGAGATATCGCATATCGAAATGGAATTCCCCTACTTCATCAACAAAAAAGCCCCCGTTTCCGGGCTCGAAAGCCCGATGGAATATATCTGCCGTGTCGAGGCACGCAAGGGCGCCCGGCTGGAACTGACTGTCGAGGTTAATGTTCCCGCGCAGAACCTATGCCCGTGCTCGAAGGAGATCAGCGATTACGGCGCGCATAACCAGCGCGGGAATATCAAGATCCGCATCCGTTCGAACAAACTCGTATGGTTCGAGGAATTGATCGGGATCGCGGAGAATTCCGCGTCCGCCCCGGTATTTACCCTGCTGAAACGCGAGGACGAGAAGTTTGTGACCGAACACGCCTACGATCACCCGAGGTTCGTGGAAGACACAGCGCGCGAGGCGGCGTTACAACTCAACAACGACCCGCGCATCGAATGGTACTCGGTCGAGGTCAAGAACGTCGAATCGATCCACAACCACAACGCCTACGCGTGCGTCTCCAAACGGGTCGGGAAATAGCTTACCAATACTCGTAACTGTAATCCTTGACTGAGATTAAAATCATCCCGTCATCGGTGGAAACCCAAACATCTACCCTCTGGAGATTGCCAGTTTTATCATAACTAAATTTCTTCTCGACCCCAGTTTCATCGTTGACTCCATTTCCGAAAATCGAAGAAATCTGCCCGTTATCGTTGTAGACATAAAGCAGGAGACATTCCGTCTTTGTTTCACCATCCGTCTTCCCTATCTCGGCCTCGATTTTTCCGAAAGCATCGTATTCATATTCTATGATTACAGATGGTATTCCGCCGATACTTTTCTCGATTCGGATGAGCTTTCCCTCTTGATCGTAGATGTACCTTTCCGAGGTTTCCTTATCTTGGGAGTCTTCGAACTGAGTTCCTTTTTTCTTTAACTTGCCTTCTTTGTCATACGAATACTTACATGACAGATACGGTTTGCCTTTCTTGTCAAGCACCTTTTTTTGCGTGATATTTCCTGATGTATCAAATCCGTAGACGTACGTCAACTGCTGTGATATGATCCCATTTCCAAGAACTATTTCGCTCGCCGATAGGAGTCCGGCTTCCGTGAAATGATAAGCCTCGACGGTAATCAGCGTTAGTTCCCCGAATGTTGGGTCGGACTTGTATTCCTGAACCTTCATCTTTTTGACATTCCCGGTCAAGCCCATCATGTCCCATTCGCTATTCTTCGCAAATCCATATTCAGTGAACAGATAGATCATGATAAAAACAGCGATGATCCGCATTACCCCTCCCATCATTCCATATATTCCCATGCGTCTCCAAACGGATCGGGAAATAGCCTACCAGTAGACAGTCTCGTACACCAGTTCCGACACCTTCACCATCTCCCCCACTCCGTCGGTCTCAGCGAGCACCCATGTCTCCTTCTTGCTGACATTGCCCTTAGTGTCGTACATAAACTTCTCCGAGCCCCATTCCCCTAGTTCAGGGATCATCCCCTGTTTCTCGAATACCTGCCCGATGGAATTGTACATGTAGATCACCGACCATTCGGGCGCGGCCTGAAGCTCGCTCTGCCATTTCTCCGCCGAGATTTTTCCCGTGCCGTCGTAAAGGTACTGTAGCGTTTCCTTGCCCATTCCGGCTACGGTCTTCTCTATTTTAAGAAGTTTGCCGGATTGATCGTAGGTAAACCTTTCGGTCACGGGCGGTTCTTCGGAATAGGCCGAGACGCTGTTCTTTACCGTGATTTTGCCGTTCTTGTCGTACTGGATGGCGACTGTGAGTAGAAGCTGTCCGCCCTCGAACTCCTTTTTCTCGATCACGTTACCGGCGGAATCGGTCTTACACTTTAACGACGACGCCACCTTGAACGAGCCGTCCGCGGTCGAGTACTCGTGGAGATAGAGAAGCCCCTCCTTCGTGAAACTCTCGACAATCGTGCTTGTCAGTACCTGTTTGCCGTTATCGGGGTCCATCTGGTACATCTTGATCTTCATCGTCTTCACGCCCGGTTTCAGACCTTCGATCTCCCATCCCGTCGTTTTCGCGAACGACAGCCCGTATGTCAAACAAATCAAAATAAAAATCAGCGCGGTTTTTATATTCATTTTCGCTCCTCGTATCTCATTTATCTTACACCTTTTCGGCACAAAATACAAGCGCCTAAAAACTCGTAAAACAAAATAAAGGCGGTTCTAAAAACTGTTAACATCCATAATATTTTGTGGGCACTTCTAAAAACTCTGTGATAATAAATAAAAAATATTTTTCAGTGCAGAATATAATATTTTTTTGTCACTGCGAGACGCAAAGCGGCGAAGCAGTCGGTGTAATTTATTGTTGAATATTAAAATAGATTGCTTCGCTACACTCGCAATGACAAGGCTATTCCTAATCTGTTTGATAATACCCTATTATTTACGAGTTTTTAGATATGCCCTTGTATAATATATCTTGATAATACGCCCAATGGTCACTTCCTTGCCCGCCTTCCATCTTCGATATAAGTCATGTCTGCTTCTGCCCGTCTTCCGTCGTCAGACGGACAGGCGAAGCAGAATGCAGGTGGACAGGCCGCCGAGAATCGCTTGCCATGAGCCTGTCGAAGGAGCGGTTATTAGAAGTGCCCATAAAATATGACAAGTTCCGAAACTTGCTTTATAATAATGCTATCGAGGGTTCTTATTTCGGGAGGGAAACTTGAGGAAGGGCATTTTTCTGCTGGTGATCGTTTTTTTCTTGATTCCCATGTCTTTTCATTCCCAATCGTCGATCAACATCGTTCTCTCAGAGGACGTCTTCAAGACCGGGATGATCCGTTTCAATAACCGCGAGTATCAGGCGGCGATCCAGCTTTTCAATAAATCCCTCGGGCTCGACCCGATGAACCTGCGGGCGCGTTATTACCTCGGCTATGCCTACCTCAACGCCGGATACACGAAGAACGCCATCGAGGAATGGGAGAACCTCATCATGCTCGGCGGCGGCACTCCGCAGATCAAACAAAAACTGAACGACCTGTACTTCCAGCTCGCTATCGATAAAAGCTACGACTACTCCCAGCCGTACATCCTCTGGAAGATTTACGACGGCATCATCGAAGGGCGCCACCAGATCATCCGGCCGAGTTTTATGCTCTACGACGAGAAGAACAACACGCTCCTCGTCTCCTCGATCAAGACGAAATATGTGGTCGAGATGGACGCTGACGGCAACGTATTCCAGCAGTTCGGGCGTAAGCTCGGCGACCTCTCCGTGTTCGAAGCGCCCACCGGTATTGCGCTCTATAACGACAAACTCTACGCCGCCGATTATGAGGCGGATAAAATATTCGTGTTCGACAGGAAGGGCGGCCTTCTGTTCGACTTCGGTATCCGCGGCTATTCCGAATCCAACCTCGCCGGCCCGATGGGGCTCTACATCTCGCCCGACGAATACCTCTTTATTGTCGATAACGGCAACGACCGTATCCAGAAATTCGACCTCGACGGCAAATGGATTCAGAACTTCGGCAAGGGCATGCTCGACCGTCCGACCGATGTTGTCGGCGAAGGCGAGTACCTCTACATTTCCGATACTTTCAATAAGCGCATCGTCAAATTCGACCTTTTCGGGAACATGATCGAGTCGTTCGGCGAGCAGATTCTTCAGGAACCGAGAGGCCTCTGTCTCAAGGGCGACCTTTTGTATATTGTGGACGCCCGGCAGGGAATCTTCATCTATAATATCGTCACGCGGAATATGGACAAGCTCGGGGTCGACCAGGACCAGCTTCTCCTTCCGTTCGACACGTGCGTAGACACGAAGGACTTTATCTACGAATCGGACTTCAACTCGCAGTATATCGGGATATTCTCGCCGCTCCAGCTCCATTACGCGAATATCGGGATCAAGGTCAACCAGATATGGCTCCAGTCCTACCCCCAGAACTTCATCCATCTGCGGATATGGGACAAGCAAGGCAAGCCGATCTACGATATCAGCGACGAGGACATCCTTGTCTACGAAGAGGACGAACTGATCCCGTTCGTGCGGCTCGGCACCACTTACGAATTCCGCAAGGACATGTATATCAAGTTCATTATCGATAAAAGCCTCTCGATGCAGGCGTTCGAACCGGAGTTCAAGGAAATCTTCGGCGCGTTCCTCGACAAGATGTCCGGCAGCGACTGGATCGATATCGGGCTGGTCGATAACGACACCCAGTATTCCGGCAGAATCGACGCCAACCTGCTGTGGTCGATGGATTACACGTTGAAGCACCCTTACGAGAGCCAGTATCCCTACACCCTCGGGAAAGCGATGTACGACTCGATCACCGGGCTTCTCAATGTCAACCGAAACAAGGCGCTCCTCTTGATCGTGTCGGGCGAACTCGGCGAACAGACGTTCAGTGTCTACGACGAAGAGGTCATCCTCACCTACGCCCGTGAGAACGCTATCCCGATCTATATTATCGCGATGACCGAGAAGAACAAGGAAGTCTTCCAGGAACTCGCCTCGCAGACGTTCGGGAAGTACTACTCGCTCAAGGATATCAAGAGCATCCTCAACCTGCACGACGAGATTAAGAACTCGAAACCGCTCGAGTATATCCTCGGCTACGAGGGATTGAACTTGAAAGGCCTGAAAAACTACTGGGTCGATCTCCATATCGAAGTGAAGCTGAAAATGAACACTATGATCGGGGTAGACGATACGGGGTATTTTGTCCCCGAGACGATTTTCCTATCCAAGGACAAGATCAATATCGAAGAAGAACTGTCGAAGAAAGAGCAGTAATGGACGGCGAAGCGAAAAGGTATTTTCAGACCCAGCTCGATGAGATACTGACGGAATGTGTCCGTGAAGGACGATGCGGTTACTACCCGTGCCACCAAATGGACGAAGAGCTTGTGTGCTTGTTCTGCTATTGTCCGTTCTATCCCTGCGGCGACACGGTCACCGGCGGGAAGTATATCGAAGGCCGCGAAGGCCCGGTGTGGGACTGCACCGGGTGCGGATGGGTACACCGGAAGGAAGTTGCCGCGAGAATCGTCCGGGTATTCTATGACGGCCTCGATAAAGACGAGATTTTCAAGATTATTCGCAGAGAATACTTTGGGGACAACGAATGAGTGTGGAATTCCCTGTCGTGGGTCTTGTGGGTAAGGTGGCATGCGGGAAGTCGACCGTCGCGCGGTTTCTGGCGGACGAGTACGGATTCATACCCCTCGAGGCTGACCGTTTCGGGCACTCTGCTCTCGAAGTCGAAAAAGAAACCTTATTAAAAAGTTTCGGCAAGGATATCCTGCTCGATGACGGGAAGATCGACCGCCGCATTCTCGGCAGCATCGTTTTCGCTAACGCGTCCAAGCTGTCCCTTCTCAACTCCATCGTTCATCCGCATATCAAGAAGTCGATCGCGGGAATTATCGCGGCGAATCCCGATAAACGTTATGTGATCGACGCGGCCTTGCTTTTCGAGATCGGTCTTGACGAACTCTGCGACTATATTATCTCGGTCGAAGCCCCAGAGGAACTGATCCGCGAACGGATCAAGAAATACCGTAGTTGGGACGACTGTAAAGCCAGCGGCGTCCTCGAAGCCCAACGTTACCTGGACTTCTTCAGCGATAAATGCCATTTCATCATCTTCAATAACGGCGACCTGAATAAGCTGAAGAAACAGCTCGAATTTTTTATTATCGAAATCTTTTAATCCAATCGTTAAAACTCCCCCTATTATTCCGATAATTAAGACAGAACTCTCACATGGGGGAATCATGAACCTTTTCAAAGCGATTTTACCGGTATTGCTCGTCGCAGTGCTCGGCGAATGCTCCTATTTCGGCAAACCGGTCTATAAGGCGTCGCCGGTAGTCCGCGTCTTCCTCAGCAAGGGAAAAGAATTTACTATCCTCGCATACAAGAACTTTCTGCTGACAGTCGATACCCGCAAGGAAGTCGGCACAGGCGACCTGCATGTCGCTTACGCTCCCGGAGGAATTATGCTCAACGGCGACCTGTACCACACCGCCGTGCTCGAAGTGATGCCTTCGCAGTATTTCCTGCTTGACGGCAACGCCTACCGGGGGACGCTCCGCATCACGAATACCGGCGAAGAATTATGGGTGCTCAATATCATCGATATCGAGTCTTACCTTTACGGCGTGGTGGCGGCTGAAGTCCCGGCGACATGGAGTATCGAGGCGCTCAAAGCTCAGGCGGTCGCCGCCCGCACTTACGCTTTGTTCGATATCATGCTCGCGAGGCAGTCCGGTCAGTCGTTCGACGTTTTCGCCGACACCCGTTCGCAGGTCTATAACGGCATCTCGCAGGAGAACAAATTCGCCGTCGCGGCGGTCGAGCTGACTCATGGCGAAGTCATCGAGTTCGACGGCAAGATCATCCAGGCGTTTTTCCATGCCTGTTCCGGCGGGATGACCGAGGACGGTTCCTACGTCTTCGGCAATCAAAAGACCTATCTCTCGTCCGTCTCGTCACCCTACTCGCAGAAGGTCAACGATCATTACAACTGGGAATGCAGTATACCGCTCAAAGACTTAAAAGCGAAATTCGGGAATATGCTCCCCGGCAAGATCGTCGCGGTCAACGTCCTCACGCGGACGCCGTCGAAGCGGATCGACACCATCGAGATCGGCGACGACGAGGGCAATAAGATCGTCCTGAAGGGCAACGAGTTCCGGCTGATGGTCGGGGCGGCGATGATGAAGAGCACCCGCGCCAACATCAAGATCGAGGGCGATCAGCTCCTGATCGCGGGGGTCGGTTACGGCCACGGTGTCGGGATGGGACAATGGGACGCTTACGGGATGGCGGTATCGGGATACAAGTACAAGGATATCCTGACCTTTTTCTACAAAGGTACGGTGATCGAAAAAATCTGGTAATCGATCCGATAAGCTCACGATAGAAAAAATAGTCCCGTCGTTCCCGGCCGCATGGCGAGAGGATTGTTGACGCAGTCATGAAATACACGATTTTTGGTCACTGCCTGCCTTCTACGAAGGTAGACAGGCGAGACGCGAAGCGGCGAAGCAGTCTGTTTAATTTATATTCCCAGTAATTAAATAGATCGCTTCGGCTATGGTTCGGCAAGCTCACCATGACGCCTCGCAATGACAAAATGAGCTTGTCAATACGCCCGGCGAGTTGACGGGACTTTTTGTATCCTTTCTCTACACTCATAAAATGTATACTTATTACACACTTATGTTTTTCTTTCGTAAAAATGATACTCCGCTTATGCACCCGTGTTTTATCGTTATTTAATTCATTATATAACATATAGTTAAACTTCTACGCGCGGATGTTCCGAAAATTGTAATAGATACGCGGTTGGTACGATATTTGCTCTATATAGTTATCAGGGGGACTACAATGACAAAGCTGAATAACAACGGATGGTTATTTCCTGCGGTAATAGTAATGACGATTTTAACGGTTTCATGCAGTGTCGGGCCTCTTCCAGTACCCGCCGTTCCGGCAGCCGGAAATACCGACACTACCGACAAGATCGCACCCGCTTTCCAGAAGATATGCCCGACCAACGGTTCGGTATTCGATTCCGGTTCTATCCTCATTTCAGGTGAAGTGAAGGATAATATCTCTCCGAGTAACGTCTATTACTCGATCAATTCAGGCGAATTCACCGGGACAGGGATCACTCCCAGCACGAACGGCCTTTACCTTTTTAGTGCTGCATTGACCGGACTCTCCAACGGGATTTACTCGATGGATGTCTATGCGGTCGATACAGCGGGTAATTTCAGCCAGACTAATCATGCGGATTTCGAAGTATTGATCCTCGGCGGAAGGGTCGAAGACCCCGTGATCTCACCCATCGACGGCGCCTATCTCGATAAGGTCGACGTAGAAATTGTCTGCGGGACATCGAACTCGACGATCCGTTACACTCTCGACGAGTCTGAGCCTATTGAGTCGTCTATACTCTACTCCGCGCCGTTCGAACTCACAACCGGCAAGGTAGTAACCGCGAAGGCATTTGTATATGCCATGACCAATTCCGGCGCGGTATCCCGGACATATACGATCATACACAAGGTCAGCAATACTGTCTTCGGCACACCCGAAGGGACATACAGCAACGATTTCGTTTTGGGTATGACAACGCCCACTTCCGGCGCTTCTGTGATCTTTTCCACAAACGGCGGCACGGATTGGGTGACCAATTCTTCTTTAACTATCGAGCGTTCGGTTACTGTGCTCTCGCGTTCCGTACAAGCCGGTTGGGCGGATTCGGACACCACGAGCGCGGTCTATACGATGAAGGCCGCCGTCCCGTCAGTTCCCCAGGCTTCCGGTACATATAATGCGGGCTTCACTTCCTTCTTCGGAGGCGGTGACACCCTCGGGACTACAGTGATGTATTCGATTGACGGCGGCACAGCCTGGACAACCAATACAAGCGTGATCGTGGATGCCTCTCTTACGGTAATGGTAAAAGCGGTCAAGTACGGCTATTCCGACTCCGAGACAGTCGTCCGCGCATACGTGCTTCAGCCCCTTGCACCGGTATTCGATCTCGCCGACGGCAGCTATCCGCTGCCTACCAACCTGACGGTTTCCTGCGTCACTCCCGGCGTGTCGGTTTACTATACGCTGGACGGAACTACGCCTACCGCAGGTTCGATTCTCTACATCTGGCCGGTGGCTTTGCTTTCATCCAAGACGGTGAAGGCTATAGCGGTCATCCCGGGGTGGAGCGACTCGCCTATGACCGAGGGATCGTTCTCGTTGCCGGGAACATCTATATTTAACGAGACTAACAACCACGGAGCGGTTCCCGCGACGAACAGTCTGACCGGTAACGGTTACGACTTCGGCGGCCTGACCAACTATATGACCGTCCCGTCCTCCACCAACAACCTGCTGAATATCGAGGGCACGGTCGAGGCGCTGGTCTACATGCATTCCTTCGTCCCATTCGCGGGGATAGTCCACAAGGGTATCCGCACCGATTTCGCCGATGAATGCTACAGTCTCCAGTTATGGACAACCTCAAGCGTATACCTTTACCTCACCGGAACGAACGGATCCGCTGTAGAGATCCATTCACCGACAGCCTTGACCAATAACGGATGGTATCACATTGTCGGGACATGGAATGGAAACTCGATGTACCTTTATATCAACGGTGTTCAGGTCGCATGGAGAGCCCACACACTAGGCCAGATTAAAACGAACGACGCACCCATCGTGGTCGGCGCGCAGATCACCAACACCTATAATACGACATATTTCAACTTCGGTTTCGACGGGGTGATCGATACGGTCAACCTGTTCGATACGATGCTCAGCGGGACGGATGTTTCAGAGCGCTACAATGCTATTTTAGGATTATAACGGCAATCCTCAACAATCGAATCAATAAATCCAAACTCGCGCCCCTCGTTTGAGGGGCGTAGTTTTTTCCGGCTGATCAAATCATTAACCGGAATGATTTGCCGAAATAATATTTCTCCATTAAAATGTGGTAATGGAGGACATTATGAAAAGAGTTTCGCGGATGGGTTTCTGGTCGTCGGTGTTTACGGCGGCAATGGTGTTTTTATTCCTTGTTGCGTTGATTATCTCGATATTCAATCCCGGCCTCGATTACCTTTGCTATATCCCGTGCGCCGTCCTGCCGTGGAGCTTCACCCTGATGCTTATCAGCCTGCATTATTCGGTGCCGGAAAAGAAGCGCGTATTCACACTCGCAGGGGTAATCTCCGGTGCGGTATACATCGTGCTCTGCACGGCGGTTTACTACATCCAGCTATCGGTTATCCAAAATAACAGCCTCATGCTGTCGAATGAAATATTGACGCCGTTTGTCTACACCCCCGGCACCCCGGCGTTCGCGCTGGATATGCTGGGCTATGTGTTCCTCTGCTTAGGTGTTCTCGCATCGTCGCAGGTTTTCGGTAAAGACCCGTTGGAAAAATGGCTCCGCCGCGCGATGGTCATCAACGGCCTTTTCGCGGTACCGACGTTCATCTACCCGCTCATCCCCATGCCCAACACCGCGGGGGCGTCCGGCGATATGTTCGGCTCGATCGCTTTGATATTCTGGTGCCTGATCTTTATACCCGTCCCGGTGATGCTCGCGAGATATTTTCGACAATTGAAACCGTAACTTTATTGTGGAATAATAGTATAAGGGTAAATTTCGATAATAGGGAGAAAGTACAGGGGGCCGATATGAAAGGGTTAATTTTTTCTATTGTTGTGTTGTTTTCAGGATGCAGTGTTCTCCCGTCAATTCCCGTGCCGCAGAGTCATGTACCTACCACTAATTGGGATATCCTTCCGGCAATGAGCGACAGTTTCACAAACACTGTTCTCGACCCGGTAAAATGGGAAATCCGGACTAACGCGATGAAGGACGCCAATCCGCCGGTGTGCTGCATCTATACCTTGACATATACTCTCACGAACGGCGAACTCGTCCTGACACCGGAACCCGCCGCGACCGCCGACTGGTGGAACGGATGGTACGGGCCGGGATTATTTATGATGCCGCTTGCATGGGGTACGGGCGACTTCAAGATAGAAGCTCAGGTCGAGTATACTCCGGCAGGGGTGAGTTCCAGCCATTTCGCCGGAGTGATCGTACAGGACACATCCAATCCCTATCACTATATCAAATTCGTCAGTTTCGGCAGTCTCCCGCACCTTTTCGATATGAACATCTGCCGCGACAAGAACGGCTGGCCTTTCAGCGGGTTCATCCATTATCTCAATCCGACGACGAACCTTAGTTTGACATAAGGCTCCGTTTTCCCGGGATACGACTGCCTGACAGCGGAAACCGGTACACCGGCCGATTTTCCCGATTTCGTGACCAACGTCTTCGCGGTGTTTGTCCAGCATACCTGTACGAACAACGCCCCCATCCTGAGGATCGAGAAGTCGGGCCCGGTCGTCACTCTCTCTTATTCGGCGGATAACGGCGTGAGTTTTACTAAGGGTATGAGCGGGTATTTTTCCCCGGCGCAGGTCAGGATAGGCCTTGTAGCCAACGAGATGGGGAAACCGTTCGGCGGCGACGGGAAGGCGCATTTTGCCTATATCGAAGTACTGGAGAAGTAAACAGCCTCGATATGTAACGTTTTATCATCGCTTTTCCTATAAATACAATATGATAATTATCGAGTTATCAATCGTTATATATATTTCATAACATTTCGCCCGCAACTTGAAATTCTTTTTATCGTAGGTTATATTATTGAAACTAAGTTTTTGGAGGTCTATATGAAGAAGGGTTTGGGTATGATCGCGATTCTGATCGCGTTGGTTTCCTGCGCACCGGCGGTTCCGGAAATAGCGCACGGTGTAATAATCGCGGGCACCGTGGAGATATCTTCGGGTACATTAAACGCCGTCTATTGGGACGCCGGCACGATAAACATTCTGGATTCCGGTAATTCAAGTGTGATCTGTTCCTTCAGGGATGGTTCGGATGTTTATATTCTTGGGCGTAATTCACAGGATCAGTACGGGTACTGGAAAAACGGGGCGTTTACCCTAATCAGCGCTTCCGGATTTTCGTTACGGGATATCGCGGTCGCCGACGGGAAAGTTTACATTACCGGAAAGAACGCCAGTACATCCGCCGGTTATTGGGAAAACGGCATCTATCACGCTCTCTTCTTTTCTACCAATTCTAGCGATTATTTTATGAACGCCTATGGTATTGCCGTTTCCGGGACAAATATCGCGGTTGTCGGTTCGACAAATTTCTTGGCCGGAAAAGGTTATTGGCTGAATTCGGTCTATCATGAGGTGCCGGGAATCACTTCATGGTATGAACCTTATTTCGAAGGGACAAACTTAAGAATAATCTGCACGACTAACGGGAATGAAATAGGATACCTCGAAGCGGATGTGTATCATCGGATTATCGCAACGAATTTCTATGTTTACGGGGTTGAAAAAATCGGCGCGGATCTTTATATCTGCGGATATATAAACACCGGGGGATTTACCGCTCCGGTTTATTTGAAAAACGGGTCTCTTTTTAGCTTATCCGGTACTTACACAAACGGCTACACAAAAAAAACGATACTTTATAACAACGAAATCTATTTCGCGGGATCGGTTATCCAGGATTCGTTAAGTTCCGCCGCATATTGGAAATCTGACGGAACGGTTACGGTTCTGGATACTCGAGAGTCTTATGCGGAAAGTTCATCACCGGAATAAGCTGAATACCGGGGATTTGGCGGTATCCTGTCCCGGATCATCCCGATAAACGGGCAAATATACTTCGCGGGCGTCTCGCTCAGCCCGACGAAAATGAATAACGCGTCGTACCGGAATCCGGACGGCTCCATCGTTATTTTGGACACACGTTACTCAATGGCGGAAGTCACCGGAAAATATAGTCGGGGGGCGAAAGCCCCCTCTTTTGTTAGGGCCTGATGACAATGTCATTTTATCATGGCGACCAGGCGAACCTCCGCCTAAGCAATCTATCTCATTAATGAATTGGGAGTTATACAGACTGCTTTGCCGCTCCGCGTCTCGCGGTGACAAAGGACTCCTTGATTTTCCGAGTGCGTTAACAGTCCCGTTATTGCAGCGCTTTTAATGAGCCGAGCGGTATCTTGGCCTGGTCGAAGAAGTAATCGTAAGCGTCGGCCTTGCACACGAAGAACACCTTGTACACCCCGGCCTTAGTTTTGAACACCCCGAAGTATACCCGGTACTCGTGGTACTTATAGGCATACTGCATGACGGCAGAGCAGAGTTCGAGCCCGTTGACTACCTGGCACACGGGGGCTATGACCGTCTTGATCTCACCCTTACCGAGCTCGTTCGCCTTGAAATACTCCTTCTTGAAATTCTTCGCGAGGTCCTTCTTCAGCGCGTCATACTTCCCCTTCGCCTTCATGACCCGGAACTCGAGCGTGATCCCGTCGCCGATAGGGATAGTCGAAACGATGTTCCCGGCCTTGATATCCTTATCCTTTACCGGCCAGTCCGCAGGCATTTCAAGGGAATACCCGCCCTTTTTCACTTCCACTACCGACGGCCCCGCCTCCTGCGCGGTGACAGCCGATATCGTGAAAACCCCCAGAAAAACGATCATCATTTTCCGTCTCATACGGCCTCCTTTTTCTTCTAAGCATCGGTTTATTATACAACGAGGGGAAGTTTCCGCGAGTTTTCCGCTGAAATTGAGAAAAAATCTTACGGGCGGTGGGCTATGATGAATGGCGTAGGCGCGACATATCCCGACGTGTTGGCCGAGTAACCGAACCCGTTGCCGATAGTGATATTCGTCCTGATCTCGAAATGCAGGTGCGCGAAGTAGAGCCCGCCGACATTCCCGATAGTACCGACCTGCTGACCGCGTTTAACGATCTGGTACTGATCGACGTCGATATTCTCGAGGTGACCGTAGAGGCTCTCGATATACACGGGATTTTCCTGCGACCCGATATTATGCACCACCCGGACAAGATTACCCCAGCCCCCGCCCGCATTCGCGGCATACACCACGATACCGTCGGCAATACTGTAGACCGGATCGTAAAGATCGGTATTCCCGCCGCCCTTGCCGTTCCAGTCCTCGCCGAGATGGAAGTTCTTCTGGAACGGCTGGGCGTCATAGTAGCCTACGGCGTCCGGCGGCCCCACGGGGAAATCCAGCCCGTCCGCGATAGGACACCTGTCCGCGAGTATCTTCATCACTTCCGTATCGCCTGTCGACGCCCGGAGCGGGATGATATGCTGGGAGTTGCTGAGAACAATCAAGACGATCACCGCCGCGACCAGTCCGGCGAAGAGGAAAACGAGCGCTTTTACCGACGTGGGCATAATGCCTCCGGGCTTTTTATATTGAGAGTCTGAATAGAAACACACGGTTAGATTATAGAATGGCGAAGCAAGCGTGTAAAGAAAAAAAGACGGCCGGAGATAAACTCCGGACCGTCTCAATTGGGGGGTGATATAAAAAGGTCATTTCATCAAGGAGGCGACCCACTGCCGGTTTTCCCAGAGAGCGCATCCGCCACGCGTCTCCTTAAGGAGATGGTGGTTTTCCCTGATCTTCCGAAGAAAATCGGAGGCTAGCGCCGACCTTAACGACATTTGATTGACATCGGTATCCGAATACGGCGCGAACGGGCATGGCTCGAGCCTGCCTTCTGGGCTGATATGCACAAACCCGCGTCCCGAAGCGAGGCATCCTCCGAAGATTTCCTCGTCGCCCGGGAAGCCGATGAACTGCGCCCGATGCTTCCGGCCCCATTCGTCCAATAACCGCCGTAACTCTATTTTCTGTTCCTCGGTGAGGGTCAGGTGATCCGTGCCCTCGCGTACAGGAACATATTCCACATAAATAAAAACACCGCATTTCTTACCGAGCAGGCTCCCGATAAACTCTCCGCTCGTGACTGTATCGAAATTCTCGCGTGTGACTGTCACCGACGTCCCGTAGAGCACGTTACCCGAGGCAAGCTTGTCCATCACCCGGAGCACATTCGCGAAAACCCCGCCGCCCCTGCGGCTGTCGGTTTCGATCATCCCGCCCTCGAGGCTGACAATCGGCACAAGGTTCTTCTGCTTCTTCATCCTGCCGATCAATGCGTCGTTCAGCAGGAGGCCGTTTGTAAACATCGGAAACACGATCTCCGGAAATCCGGCCGTGATATCCATGATCTCGGGGCGTACCAACGGTTCCCCGCCCGCGATCAGGATGACCGACGTCCCCAGTTCGCCCGCCTCGCCGATCACGGAACGCAGTTTCTCCGCGCTCATCTCGGTTTCACGCGAACGGTGCTGTGCGTGGGAATAACATCCCTTGCATGCCAGATTGCATTTCGCGGTAATGCTGATGATCATAAACGGGGGCGACTGCACCCCTTCCCTCAGCCATTTCTCGCGAATAGCGACCGCTCTTCTCTGACTCATCCATGTCCTGAAAAGATGCAGCGAATTCGAAAGGTTGAGGATATTCCGGGTAAAAATCTTCCCGAAAAAGTCCTTCACCATTCCGCTGAACTTGATCTCATAATCCGTACTGCTGTTCATCCGTCTCTCCCGCGGCGGCCGAATACGCAATCCGCCTATCTAATGAAACACTCGAGCGGATGATTTCCGTCACCGAAGATGCAATATAGTTTCAGTTTTTCCGGTCCAAACACCAACGCACCTTCGATAACATATTATGATATATTCCGCAGAGTTTGTCAATAGGTATAATACTTAGTTTTAATCTTACTTACTTAATATCGAGAAACTGTTCGAATTCCGAATAATCGAATGCGGTAAGCGATTCCGGATGTATCCGAGAAGCTTCGGTTTTTCGGCTTCAAGGGTATAAGTGAGTTCTTCTTTCATCTCCACCCCTGTCTGTTATAACGTGTTTATCAATGATTTATTGCATAAAAGTTAAAATAGAATTATTGCGGATTCCTTATTCCGGTGATATGATATTTATATCCATAAAGGAGGAAATATGAAACTCTATATCCTGGCGCTTCTCTTGATCTCGGGATTTGCCTATGCCGGACATGAAGACGAATGTATGGAAATCAAATCCAAGAAGGGCGAAGGGACATACGTGATGACCTCCGCCGGATTTTCCATCTATATCGACCCGAAGAACGAGTATGTCGATATGTTTGAAAACAACCTCATGATAAAAGTCGCTGAGGGTACGTTAAATATCGATAAGTTTTCGCTCACCCAGGACTGGAAGGAAGCGAAATCGATGATGAATGACGATTTCAAGAACGTGGTCTATAACGGTCACGCGCCGAAAAAGGATTCCTCGCTGAAAGTCCTTAAGACCGACACGTCCAAGCTCAACGGGATGGAATGCATCCTGAAGGAATACACCTACCAGAGCAGCGACGGGTTGTGGAAAGGTACGATCGTTTTATTCAAAACTCCCAAGGGCGTCTACCAGATGAAATACGACCGCCCCGAGGATATCTATATTCAGTTTATCGATAAGATCGCCGCGGTGATGAAGACGGCGAAACCCATTTCGGAGAATTAAGATTAGTTTATTTAAAACTGGCTGAAATTTTTATCGATTAATTGACTCATTTTATACAACATTATATACTGAATTTCTATAGAATAAGGAGGAAGTATCATGAAGAAAGAGGGGTTATTAGTTTTTTGTTTATTTTTGTCGTTTGGCCTTTTTTCGTGTGTAAACTTAATTCCGGGCAGCGGGGGTGTGAACGTTGAACAAATCAATATGGACAATCTCCCTGAAGTAATCATACCAATTAGTCCCGTTCAGGCTGAAATTGCTTATGATGAAGCAGAAATTTTTATAAATCAAAAGATTCTTGTGCCTCATTCTGACTCAAAACCCGATTTATACTATGTAGTTATTTTTGTAACAAACATCTCCGAAGTAAACAAAATGATACAGTGTTTTGTTCCATATTCGGTATTACCTATGCCTGGATTTGAAACTAATGAAGAAATGCTTGAATTTTTTGAAAATGCGGATGGTGTGTTTTCAGGGAAAGGCTATTCAAACGTTATGCCCTACTATGCTTTAATCACTTCAAAACATTATAATGAATTCTTAATGAATCATACTTTTGTTTTTAAACCAATAAGAAAAGTGAGTTACACCGAACTATCGAATATGGGTGGACTTGATATATCATTTATTAATGAATATACTACACGTATCGAGGAATGCGGTTGGACAAATACAAATTCTACGAAGGGATTTTTTGATTGGCTACAAGCAATCTGGGGGAATATAAGCGATGCATTAGGTGGAATTGGGGCGGTACTGGTTGAAAAAACGAAGTGTCATATTCATTTTAAATATAGTAAACCTGATTCGTCAATGCAACACAAATGGGTAGAAGGAATATATCCCGATATCAATGTAAAATTTCATTATGCTAACGGGAGTATTGGCTCGTTTTCAAAAAGAATAGATCAGTATGGAAATATCGAAATTGACCTTCCAAAAAACACCACTTATAAAATGTTTTTTGAATTATTTAGTTATTATGCTTGTTACACCTATAATCATCTAGGGTATGGATGGATTTTTGATCGATACTATTATACTAAGGATTCAACAGAACAATTTAGCGAAGTGGTAAACATTCAAAGTGATGGAATCGCATACTCTGCCCTAATGGGTATTTTTTATGAATTGAATACCTATGCGAAGAGCTTTGATCTTGATCCCGGACAAGTGTGGATAGAAGCTGTTGAGTTGGGGAATAAAGCTGGAATGGCAACACCTTTTGGGATTGATATTGACCTTTCATATCAGTATAATAAAGAAGTATGTGCACATGAATACGGCCATTATATTCACATGATGAAATCCTCCCTAGGTGAATTGTTTCGACTGGATTGGGAAATCAATACTAGACCAATAAATTTTCCCGATGGAACAACCGATCCAATTTATTCAAGCTATCCAAACGTCTTAAAACAAGAAGCTTGGGCGGAATTTTTTGCGGTCACATTTTTAATAAACAGGTATGGGGGAGAAGCAATTGAAAAGAACAATCTATGTAAAATATTGGAAGCAAATTTCGGTAGCAAAGAGGTATTATTTGCATCGGAAACTCAAAACTTTAATTCAATAGGAAGAAGCGATGATTATTATTTAGACCACGATTATTATTTATACAGATTTGATTTTATTAGGTATTATAAAGAAGCATCGATTCTATATGACCTTTGGGATAAAAATGAATATAGTGAATATTTTGATCAATATTTATTTTTAGAGTATGGAAATCAGGCGAAGAGTATTACAACATATCGATTAATTGGTGCCTTTTTTAATGATGGAACTGAGTTTACAAACACATTCTTTCTTAATTCAGCATTTAATAAGAACGCAATTATTACAAGAGAAAAAGATTTAGATAAAGTTTCGTTATCAATAAAAGAAATATTTGAGTACCTTAAATTTTCGATAATATATTATGACAAAACTCTTGAGGAATGTTTACCATTAGGTATCCCAGAAATAAATAATATGTTGGGACTGCACAGTTCCGATTATCCAGTTTATTCTCCAAATAATAAACCCTTGAATATTATTAATACTATTAATCCGGATGCGTCAATAAGGATTTCTTGGAGCGCAATTCCATTTATTGATGGATATTATGTTTACAAATATACTAATAATTTCTATATCGAACGCTTCTATACAACCGGTTTGAACTATATCGATAAAAAGGGGTTAAAATCAGGATTATCCTACCAATATAGGGTGACTGCGGTTTCCGGCGGGGCTGAAAGTCCTCAATCAGATTTAACGACCACTTTACCTATTCCCATACCCCAAACTCCAATCGGTTTTTCTGCTATTGCTAGTGTAAATGGTTCTATTTCATTATCATGGAATAGTGTAAGCGGTGCTTTATCTTACATTATTACCAGAAATGCACCGGGGCTTTCAGAAAAAAAGATGTTTTTAACATCGTTAAACTATATCGATACCAATCTCGTTACAAATAAAACGTACAGTTACACCATCATGATTTCTAATTATTCGGGGTATAGTACGAATTCTGTAATCAAATCAATTACACCCCTTTTACCAAATAATCCAAATAATTTAACCATTTCAGCATTGACCCTTGATTTAGTACGGTTATCATGGGATACTGTAAATGGAGCAAATCAGTATCTAATCCAACGTGTAGATGTCAGTAATAGTCAGATTATGGAATTTACTACAATAAATAACTGGTTCGTAGATTCAACTATTCAAAATGATAAACTATATCAGTACAAAGTATGGGCGAAAAATATTCTTGGGAAAAGTACAAGTTATTCAGCAATTAATGTTCAAACTCCTAATACTGACGGGGTGATTGTTTCTGTTAATACCCCAAGCTACATGACTAATCTACCCAGCGCGTTCATTATGCAGGGGTTGGCAACATCGGGGGGAGTATTTCCTGCGGACAATGTATATTATAAGTTTAATACAGGAGGGTTTAGTCAAGTTTCTGTTGATACAAATGCTACTTGGAACATAAGTGTCAGTAACCTCAGTATTGGACAAAACACACTTTATATTTATTGCGTAGATTCTGGCGGTAATTCTAGCCTGACAAATACGATTCCTTTTGTTGTTTATCCCAGAGCTATTTATATGTCATCATTTGGATCCTTTGGAAGCATTTATACCTCTTATGGCCAAAGTTCATTAAATATTTTAATTTCAAGTAACAACTTATTATTTATCTTTGATGCATATGCTAAGAGTATAAAGCTATTCAACACTAATGGTGTATTTATTCGCTCATGGAATCTTGGAATGTCACTGATTCATCCACTCTCGCAATTATTCCAGTTAAAAGATGGGTACTTCTTTATTACAGGAGCAGGTGGTTCAATTCATATGTTGAATACCAATAATAGTACCTACTCCATGGCACCTACCCCGTTGTCAGTAACTCCCCTTAGCCCAAATTTTTCTTGTAATGCATATCGATTTATATTTAATGATTTCTATAGTTATATTTCAGATTATGGATCGGTATATTCTTGTTGTGTGTTTATTGCTTCAAATTCTACTTATCTTTCAAAAATCATTCTTGAAGATCAAATGGCTGAAATGGATGTTTTCGGGAATAATATCTATGTTTTAGATAAGAACAAAATTAAAATTTATAATGCTTCTGCAAATCTACTGAATACTCTCAATAATATCACTGTAGGGAACAATCCTTATGGAAATGAAGAAAGTATTATTGTCGATGAAAATTTCATTTATATTTGTGATCCCCACGATACATATAAAATTAAAATTTTCAACCATCAAGGAACTAAACTTTATCAATTTGGTCTACAAGGTTCGGCAGTGGGGCAGTTTAATGCTCCCACTGATATCAAGAAGCTTGGTAATTATATAATAATTGCCGATGCTGGGAATAATAGAATTCAAAAATTTTTACTGTATTAAACAAAACAAAAAAGGGGTTGTCTAATAAGCAACCCCTTTTTATCAAACCTGTTTTTTCACAAAGACCGACTCGTTATGATTCCCGTTCAGATGACGAATGCAGTAACCGTAACCAATCAGTTTTTTGTCGCTAAAACGACTGTCAACCTCACGATCAGCGGCAGCCTTACCGGGTATATCAATCCGAAAGTGTTTGCATCCATCAATCCCGATCCGAATTACCAAATGGTCTATTCGCCGGTTTCACAGGTTATCAATCTTTACACGGAAATTTCCAATGCTCCTTATAGCGGAAATATCTATCTTTTCAGCGATTTGAACGGCAACGGATGGTATGAATCGGGAACGGAATCCATCATCTCTACAAACGCACCTTTATGGATGAACAATGTCTCAAGTACCAATCTCACGCTAATTGTTACCAATCACCTTTAAGGTAAATCCTCTATCCCCGCTCTCCGGAGCGGGGATTTTTTTATGATTCGTCAATTATCCGCTACGAAGCTGGAAGTATTTTCAAACTCCCGTTATAATACACTCATGTTTATATACTATAGAAAGGAGAGGATGATGAAAAGACTTTCCGGCATAGGTCTTTTGATAGCATTATTCGGGATGGTCATATCCTGCGGGGTTCCGGTAAATCTGATCAATGTTTCCGGTTCGTTTACCGGCGCATATTCATCCTTATGGAAGGCCGCCGTGGGTTCCAAATCCGGGGGTACTTACTTCCTGAACGGTGTTTCTTCTGCGGACGGCGCGGGGCATTTCGATATAACCGTCCAGAAAAACCTCGGCGGGAAAATCGTAATCGCGTTCATAGACCTCAACAACAATAACATTCCCGATGCCGGCGAAACGGTATCGATAGATCAGCCCGTGGTGAATATCGGCGCGGACCCCGTCTCGGGTGTCGTGATCGACATCCCTATCATAGAAATCTATTCGGCCTCCGGGAAACTGACCAACCATTTCACCCCGGCATGGAAAGTGAAAATGCAAACGCTGACTTCCCTCGAATATTACACGGCCCCCGATGCGGGAGGAAACTTTTCCGTTATGGCCATACCTTCGATGCTCACCATGACATTGAAGGCCTTCCGCGATGATAACGGGAACAATATTCTCGACCCCGGCGAATTTACCGTCCCCTACGCGGAGACTTTTACTCTCTATACCAATCATGTCTCGAATATCGTTATCAATATCCCCGATTTCTCATCCATGACTATCGGCGGTGAACTCAAGGGGAATATTTTCGGATTGCCGGTCGGCGTGGTCGCATACGACAACATCTCAGGACAAACCGCCTACACCGCGCCCTCCACAAATAAAAACATTCCGTTCAGCCTCGGGATCACGGTAGGCAATACCAACAGTATCGAGCTGAGTTATTATGTCGATACGACCGGAAATAACGCTTTTGACGGTATCCTTTCAGAGTATACAAGCGAGTGTATGGGGAAACTCGGTACTATCTATACGGTATCGAATCTTTCCGGATTGGTCTTCAATCTCGTTCCGAAACTGATCTCCGGTACTTTGAGCGGGTCGGGTGCGGACGATATGAAGTATGTGATCCTTTTCCGCGGAATCGATGAGTTCACTTATTCGCCGGTCGCCGGTAGTTCCTATACTCTAAAACTCTATACCTGCGCATCCGGGTCAACTAATAACGAGTCCTACTTCATGTTTGCTACAGTCGAACAGTTGTCCGGGGCGATCGGGTATTTTCAGTTTCTTATAAATTCTATAGCTTCCTCAAAAACATCGGTTAAGAATACAAACAGTCTCCCATTCGGGAATAATTATATCAGATACACGAATACAGTAAATTTCCCCGTATCCAAATATAGTTTTACCGGGATGATTTTTGGCGACGACGCGTCCCTGTTTAAGTTCGGGGTGCTGGACAATCTGGAGTTTCCCAGCTATGATATGACATTCGGAAGCTACCCCCAGAATACCGTTATCAATGTCTATTCATTCAATTCCGCGCCGGTAAGCGCTATGATAGGTGTGTTTAAAGACGAGGATAACGATAATAGAGTCCTTTATAATGAATTGACTCTTTCCGCTTCGGAACCGATCTATCTCAAGACGAAAGCTATATCGAATTCGATACTCCTGACGAATAAGTTTTTTATGGCAAAAACAGTTGTGAACCTTTCGGTCAACGGCAATCCGGCGGGCTATGTGAATCCGAAGGTCATCGTATCGGGCAGCTCTATCGGGATAGGTTCCAAGGGTTACGCCCCCGTTTCTCAGACCATTACGATTCATTCGGAATTATCGAATATTGGTTATCAGGGAATAGCGTTTGCTTTTAGCGATGTGAACGGAGACGGCTATTTCTCGCCTTTCAATGATAAAATTATTTCGACTAATATGTCCATATGGGGTAACGCGGTTTCCGTGACAAACATTACTCTTTATCTGACGAATCACCTGTAGGCATAATTAATAAGGGACTGCCTTTTGGGGCTTGATGACGAACTCATAAAATACATGATGTTTTGTCACTGCGAGCCCGCCTTCCATTTTCGATAGAAGGTGGACAGGGAGCAGAGCGACCTGTCTCCTTCTCCTGTGAAGGAGAAGGCAGGCAAAGCAGTCTGTTTAATTTATATACCCAGTAGTTAAATGGATTGCTTCGGTTATGGTTCGGCCTGTCTCCTTCTCCGTAGGAGAAGGCAGGCAAGCTCACCATGACGCCTCGCAATGACAAAATGAGTTTGTCAACACACCCTTTGAGACAGCCCCTTTTTTATATGCCGATTTTTCAGACCTAACTTTGCACTGATTCCGACTTCCTATGAAAGCGCCTGCCAGACACTCGCGACGACAATCCCCATGTAGATCGGGATCATGATGCCAGCCGAGATTTTATCGAGTAACAGGGCTTTTTTCTGCGAGTTAACAATCTTTTCCGACATATATATTTTTAACGATATCGCCGATTCACCCACGCAGAGGAAGATGAACACATACGAGATGTTGTGCAGGAAGTCGACTAACGTCTGAGTCGGGGTCTCGGGCAGAACCGACGAGATAACATACTGGCTCGCGAGGGCGGCGAAAAGCGCTCCGACCGAGAGTCCGAACCGGGGGTCGAGGTCTTCCGGGCGGACGAACAATGTGACGAATGCGATCATCACCGCGATGAAAAGGCCGACGAATGTTTTCAGGAACGTGCCCCACCCGCCGCCGGTACGTTCGAGGTCGAACGAGAAAATGTAGCGCGAATACTTCGCGTAATCCCCGGGGGCGATATCCGGGTCGCCGTACGTCGACTCCCAGACATTGGTGATCACCTGCACGCGCGAGGCGGTGATGTCCCACCCGGCAATCTTGACCTTTTTATCGATCGAGCTGTTCTTCGCGTCGGGGACAAATATGACCTTGTTGACATCGCGCGCGATGTCCTCGATAACGATCTCGACCGTGTGTTTATCGAACGGGAATTTCGCGACATCCCAGTTCTTCTTGATCACCGATTTCACCTTCATCGTCTGGTAGTAACAGTCCGTCTTCTGTTCGAAGTACTCCCCGGACTTCTCGAACTCCTTAGCGTTCACGATCTCGAGGAACTTCGACGGATCGGTATTGGAATTCTGGTAACAATAGAAGGGGTAGAAGTCTATCGCAAGCTCGTTGTCCTGCATCCGCAGATTGTAGATATCGATGATATACAGACCGAAGCTCACCTTGTCCGGCCCGGATTCTTCCTGCGCGTTCAGGCCGCCGCTCAATCCGGCGATCAAGACCGCCGCCGTCAGTACCGATAACAGGGTCTTTCCTTCATTCATAGAGTTCTCCTCGGAAATAGAATACCGATATTATATTTTTTTATCAGGATTTGTCAATACTTATCGTCTTCATCTTGAGATGTTTTCGATTGAATTCGGATGTGCTCTAATGACTGAGAAAGATTGCGACCGCGCAGGGTCAAATAATAGCGAAGCTTCGCCGGTGGTACGGGGTGAGGCCGTGTTTCCTGACACACTCACGGTGAAACTTGGTCGGGTAGCCCTTATTCCTGTCCCAGCCGTAGTGCGGGTATTCCCCGTGAAGTTCCAGCATCAGACGGTCGCGAGTCACCTTTGCGATGATCGACGCGGCGGCGATAGTGAACGAACGGCTGTCGCCCTTGATGATCGCTTCGAACGGGACAGGAGATTCCAGCTTGACGGCGTCGATAAGCAGGTAATGCGTGTCGCCCCATTTCTCGAGCACTTGATCGAGCGCGGATCGCATCGCAGCCTTGGTCGCCTGAAGAATATTGATCCGGTCGATCGTATCGTTATCGACAATCCCTACCCCGAACGCTTCGCATTCGCTGACAATATGCCCGTAAAGGATTTCGCGTTTCTTCGCGGGGACCATCTTGGAATCCCAGACACCGTCGATAAAGTGGGGTTGTTTAAAAAGAACGCAGGCAGCGACCACGGGACCTGCTATTGGGCCGCGTCCCGCCTCGTCGATGCCTGCGATATATGAATAACCTTTTTGAAAAAGTTCCCGCTCAAAAGACAAGAGTTCGTCTTCCGAGGGCCGTTTCATCGGCCTTATTCCTGAACCTTGGCGGCGGCTTTCTGCTTCGAGGCAGCGCTCACGCCTACGCGTTCGGTGATCTTAGCCGCGCGGCCAAATCTGCCGCGGAGATAGTAAAGCTTGGCGCGGCGGACACGTCCCTTGCGGACGACTTCGATCTTGTCGATATACGGCGAGTTGAACGGGAATATACGTTCGATCGCGACATCATGGCTGATACGGCGAACAATAAAACTTTCCTGGGGCCCGCCATGGCGCATCGCGAGAACGACGCCTTCATACGGCTGAACACGTTCCTTTCCGCTTTCCTTGATCTTGACATATACGCGTACTGTATCGCCGATATTGAACTTCGGCAGACGTCCCTTGTTATTCTGTTCCTGGAAAAGGAGGGCGTTGACTTCCGCCATTGTATTACGCTTGCGCACAATAGGTGCTGCGGGCGTCTCCGCGGCAACAGTTTCTGCGGCGGGAGCTTCGTTTACCGCTTGCTCTTCATTCTTTATTTCGTCCGACATTTTTCCACTCCTTCGAGATTTTTTCTATAATTCGGATATTCTTTTCCCATTCTTTGTTCTCTTTCTTCAGACGGGTCAGCGTGTTTGCCGACTGCCCCATTTCCAGTTTCGGCCGCCATTCGGCGTATAGATCGGGTCTGTTGAAGTAAGTCTTTTTCAGGCTTTCCTCTGTCCGGTAGCTGTCCACCGCGCCGTGATCGCCGCTTCTTAACACATCGGGAACCTTTACCCCGTCGAACTCGATGGGTTCGGTGTAATGCCCGTGCTCGAGAAGCCCATGCTCGAAACTCTCTTCCGCGACCGATTCTTCCTTAACAGTACCCGGAAGAAATCTGCTGACCGCATCGGCGACCACCAACGAAGGAAGCTCGCCGCCGGTAAGGACATAATCTCCGATCGAGATTTCGTAGTCCGCCTCCGCCCGAGCGATCCGTTCGTCTATTCCCTCGTAACGCGCCGCAATAAAAAGCAAGGCTTCGTGCGTCCCGAGTTCCTTCGCGGCGAGGTTGTCGAAACGTTTCCCCGACGGCGTCATGTATATCACTTTTACTTTCGGGTTCTTTTCCCTGACCGATCCGATGGCTTTTTTCAACGGCCCCGGCTCGAAAAGCATCCCCCGTCCGTGACCGAAAACCGGCTTGTCGATCTTCCGGTACTTGTTCCCTGAAAAATCCCGAAGATCGATGGTCTCGATTTCGAGAAACCCGTTCTCCGCCGCCCTTGAAAGTATCCCTTGCCGCCAGTATGCGTCGATAATCCCGGGAAATATAGTTAAAAAATAAAAACGCACTAAATAAGATCCTCTATCGAACGAAGGTAAATCTGCTTCGCGCCGACATCGATCCGTTCGATATACCTTTCTTCCATCGGGATGGCGACCGTCTCGTTATTCGTCCGTTTGATGAAGAACATATAACGGTTCCCGATCTCGATCAGGTTATCGGCCGTCCCGAAACGTTCGCCGCCGAAAAAGACCTCGTTCCCCATCAAATCCTTGATATAAAACTCGTTCTCACCCGGCGCCGGAAGACTCTCTTCATCGATATAGATGTCCCGTCCGCGAAAAAGCTCGGCGGCATTTCTGTCCGGTACGACAGAGATATTCGCGATCACACGGATCGCATCCGCGCCGGCCTTCGCCGATTCCCTCACCTCTTCGATTTCAAACTCGCGGAACCCGTCGGCCGAAAGATGGTCCTCGATATAAAACTTTTCGACAAACTCCAGTTCCTCGAATCCATCGACAAAGAAGTCCAAAAAGACTTCCCCGCGGATTCCGAACGGTTTTACAATCTTTCCAATCAGCAGTTTTTTCATTCCGGTTTAATCTAAAATCTCCAATATTACTCTTCTGCCATTCTTAACAGAAACAGCGTTGATCAGAGTCCTGACCGCTTTCGCGATAACGCCGTTCTTGCCGATAACCTTCCCTACATCCCCTTGGCCGACCTTCAGTTCGAGAATTGTCGATTTCTCCCCTTCGACAACCTGAACCTTGACTTCGTCGGGATTGGCCACGAGACTGCGGGCGATCATCTCCACGATATCTTTCTCAATCATCGAACCTCCGCTTGTACCAATGATTTAGCTCGCCGCTCCTGTCTTTTTGATTTTGTTAACAAGATTTTTTACGATCAGGGTAGGTTGCGCGCCTTTTCCGATCCACTCGCCGTACTTCTCGAGATCGATCTTTGTCGCGCAGTCCTTCTCCATCGGGTGATAATACCCGAGAGACTCCAGATACGCGCTTCCGCGTGCGTTACGCTGATCCGAGACTACGACACGGTAATACGGGCGCTTTCTTTTTCCTATGCGCATCAGGCGAATATGTACTGCCAACTCGATACTCCCTTAATTTATTTCGGACTCTGCATGTAGTCCGAATTTTAGCTTAATATTATAACACGGAAGAAAAAAGATATCAATTTTTACCAAGTTATTTATTCCGCCCGGTTTCCCGGTTTTCGGGCCGTACCTGTTGACAGAAGGCGGGGATATGTTAAAATAAAGGATGGGATCAGGGGGAGAAATAAGATGCTTCATACTTTCTTTCCCTCAGGGGAAAGAAAGTATGCAAAGAAAGGCTGCCCCGCCATTATGCCGGTTTTATCTGTTTCGCACGGTGAAAGAATAAAAAGCGCGAAACGAAAACGCCGTAACTCGCTACGCTCGGACAACGAGCGTAGCCGAGGTGTCCGTATGTCCGGAAGAAGCGCTTCAAAGCGCGCGGGAAGAAACGCCAAACAGCCAAATACAGAAACAGCCGAAGGCAAAGAAAAAATCACCCGACACACCCTCTTATAGGGCAAGCAGTGACAGCGAGGAACGCGGGGGAAAACATCTGGGATGCGAAGAAATAGTTTCATTTCGGCATAGAGGCGGGGGCGACACACAGGAGGTGTTAGCCCCGAACGAGCCACGGACGGCGAAAGTGAGGGGAAGAAACAGCCGAAAGGCAAAACGGACATGAAACTGTATAGGTTACCCTCCGTCACCGCAAAGAAAATCTTCCCTTTTTAAATGAAGATATTGATTTTTCTCCCCGTCCTCCATACAAACATCCCTTCACCCGCGTCTTCCCCCATCATTCTTGAGTTATTTCACGGCTTGGCTTATGATGAATGGCGAATGAATCCGCCCGTGGTCATTTCAAATGACCCGGCTGGAAATGACCGCATCCGAGGAGCCGACTATGAAGCTGTCCCAAATCGCTCAAAGTTTGAATGGCGAAATGCGGGGAAACGATATCGAAATTTCAGGCGTCTCAAATCTTGACGTCCAGTCCGAAGGTACGATCGGGTATGCCGAAAACAAAAACACCCTTACTGTCATGTCACGGAGCCCGGTTTCAGCGTTGATCTTGCCGACGACCATTGAGTACGACGGAAAGCCGGTTATCAGTGTCGATAACCCTAAGCTCGCGTTCTCACGGGTACTGGAAATGTTTTCGCCTTATGAACCGTATGAGGCGAAAACCTACCCGAACACCTATATCGCGACGACCGCGAAGCTCGGGAAAAACGTTACCGTGATGCCGTTCGCGTGTATCATGGACGGCGCGGTGATCGGCGACGATACGTTGATCTACCCCCATGTCTTCATCGGTAAAAACGTGAAGATCGGGAAAAAGTGCGTACTGAAAAGCGGAGTGAAGATAGACGACCTGACCGAGGTCGGGAATAACGTCATCATCCATCACAACACGGTGCTGGGCGGCGACGGGTTCGGCTATGTCCAGGAAGGCGGAAGGAACCTGAAGGTGACGCAGATCGGGACTATTTCCATCGGCGACCATGTCGAGATCGGCGCATGCGTCGCTATCGACCGCGCGACTGTCGGGAAAACGGAGATCGGATGCGGCGTCAAGATCGACAACCTCGTCCAGATCGGCCATAACTGCAAGATCGGCGATAACTCGATCCTCGTTTCGCAGGTCGGGATCGCTGGAAGTTCGGTGCTGGGCAAAAATTGCATTCTCGCCGGGCAGGTCGGTGTGGCGGATCATGTCGTGATGGGGGATAATGTTGTCATACTCGCTCAGGCCGGAGTGGAGAAGAGGAAGATCGACTCGAACTCGGTGCTTCTCGGTACCCCCGCACGCGACGCTATTCTCACACGCAGGATATTTTCAGCCGAAGAAAAATTACCTGAAATAATAAAAACATTGCGGGAAATCAAGGAGAAGAACGGAAATGCTGAAAAGAAATAGCCTCATCCTGCTTTTTGCCGGATTCATTGTTTTCAGTTTAATCAGCTGTGGCGCGGAATACAATAAATTTATTAAAGAGTATTCGGGAGAATATATTTCGAGTATCGAACTGAAATCTATGATAGATAAAAATGAAGTATATAAACTTGTAGATTTACGTTTAATCGGCGACTATAACAATGGTCATATTCAATCTGCAATTAACATTCCATATATTAAACCAGAGGCATTATATCATTTTGTTAATAAACCATTTTTAATCATACTTTATTCGAATATCGATACAATTCAAAAAAATACCTATATGTCATTAGCTAAGGGCGGGGCTACTAACGTCCGAATACTTGTGGGTGGTCTACATAGTTGGAGCTACGGGTTTGTCACTGAATGAGCCAAACCCCTTCTCGCCGAAATTCCTGTATTCCATTTTCGGGGATAACAGTATCCGGCTTTCGAAATCGCGCGGGCAGAACTATCTGATCGACAGGAATATCGCTGAACGGATCGTGTCGCTGATAGGCGAATCTCCCGCCGTTCTCGAGGTCGGTACCGGAATGGGCGCGTTGACACTCCTGATCCCGCGCGACCGTCAGGTTTACTCGATCGAGATCGACGCTGGTATTCACAGGCTCCTGTCGCAATACACGCTTTCGCCGAACATCGAACTTATCCACGCGGACTTTCTGAAATTCCAGACCTCGACAATTCATGAGAAAGAGCTTTTCTTTTTATCCAATCTGCCCTACTCGATCAGCGGCGAAGCGGTAAAACGTTTTATCGAAGAAGATGTTTTCCTGCGCGGCGCGGTCATGTCGCAGAAGGAGTTTTACGAAAAGATGACCGCTTCCCCGGGCGGTCCGGGTTATGGGGTGATGAGTGTGATCTCGCAGGTGTTTCTCGAAATCACGGCGGAGTTTAATGTTCCACGGACATGCTTCCTGCCCCAGCCTTCTGTCGACTCGGTAGTCATCTCGCTTGTGAAGAAAAAGATAGATTTCGCTCAGGGTGAATTTAAAAACTTCCTCGCGTCCTGTTTTCTCATGAAGCGGAAAACGATTGAGAACAATTTTAAAAAAGCCGGATTCCCTCTCGATATTCTCATGCTTTCAGGGGTGCCTGGAAATATCCGCCCGGAAGAGGTCGCGCCCCCGAAATGGGTCGAGATATTCAAGCGTTTTTCCGATAATAATCGAAATGAGAAATTTCCGGCCTCTTGAAAGTATTCCGTTTTCAATTTTTCTTATCTGATACCTGCAAGGAGGAAGCATGCGTTTTCCCATCAAACCCTCGTTATATATTACATCCCTTCTGCTGTTCCCGTTACTGCTGTCCTCACAGACAAAGGACGATTCCGTATTCACGAAAATTTACTCAAAGTATAAAAACGTCGTCGTCCGTCTCGAGAACTCGCAGGGTGTGGGAAGCGGCTTCCTGACCTCGGAAGGTTTCATCATCACCGCAGATCACGTCGTGGGGACTTCTGTCAGCGCCCAGATGAACTACAACGGCATGCATTTCTTCCTGCACACCTGTTACCGCGATCACGCCAACGATATCGCGATTCTCTATCCCTCCGGCTATTATATCGACTCCGAAGACGATTACCGTGAAGTGCCCTACGACTTCCTTAAGGGGAAAAGTAAGATCACGGTCGGGATGATGGAAATGAAGGCGGACGACCGGATCATGCTGATGGGTTATCCCTACGGAATTGTCGAAGTCAAACGGATACTCGGAACCTATAAGGACGAAGTATATCGCTATATGGAGAATGTCCCGTTATACGCATGCGACCTTCCGGTCATCAAGGGATGCTCGGGCGGACCGGTCTTCAATAATAAGGAAGAGGTGATCGGGATCGCGGTGAAGTTCGAGACGAAGCCTACCGATACTGACTACCTGATCTCTTATGTCAGCCCGGCGAAGAATATCGCGAAGATCATGAAGTCGATCGATAAGGAGTATATGAAGACGATCGAAAAAGTGAATAAAAACATCATGGGTTTCGATGTCACCAAGAAAAACCTAATCAACCCCAAGCCGAAATACTATGCTCAAAAAAACACGAAGACGATTACCGAGAACGGCTCGGAGTTTGTGATCAATAAAAACGATACCGGATACTACAGTTATAGCGATCCCGGCCTTGTTTCGGTGAACGTGTTCTTCGATATCTACCTCGAATCGATTGTCGGTAAAAAAACGGACGCGACAAGCTATGTCGAGATTTACCTTAAGTGGCGGGATGAGGACAACTATATCAGCATGGTCATGGATATGGATAAAAACAGTTATTACTTCCTGTACCGTGTCGATGGAAACAACACGACGCAGGAGCCGATGGTGAAAATGCCCATCGTTTCCGAAACGAAATATAATTTTGAATTTTATACAATCAGCAACACAATCGGAGTGTACTTCGATAATATCCCGGTTTTCTACGATCACAACCTTCCCTTCGATACGGGAGCGCTCGGTATCTACTTCTCCCAGATGAAAACAATGATCATACAGGACATACTCCTGCGCATACCCAAGTCCTTCTAATTAGGGCTTACTGAAAAACAAGTATCCCGTTACGCACAAGATAAATTGGCAAAT
>MIBE01000037.1 GCA_001829415.1 Spirochaetes bacterium GWF1_51_8 | reverse complement strand
GGGTCAGGCGATCCGGGACTCTGCCGATCCCCGGCTTATAGAGTAAGTCATGGGACGCGAGGGCGAGCCCCCGCTTGGTAGAATAATTATCTAATCATTGCAAGCGTATCTCTTAAAAATGAGTCTCTGCTTTATTCTCCGCGTCCTCTGCGTGAAAGTATTTTGCGGATTACAGCCGCACTTCGGCATCCCGCGAGGAATGCGGGACAAACGTCCGGTATGACGGGGGAAAACGAAAAAGGGGCTATCTTTCGACAGCCCCGATTTTATAATATCTTGGTGAGTTTACAGGAATGGGCGTTACAGGATTCGAACCTGTGACCCTCTGCTTGTAAGGCAGATGCTCTGAACCAGCTGAGCTAAACGCCCTTAGGAAGAATATTATAAGCTATCCCGGCGATTATGTCAATTTGAAGGCATTTTCAATCCCGATGACTTGACACTCGGGAATTTAAGTAGTAGAATTTACATGGACGATATCTGTTCTTGGAGGGAAAGATGATTTGTCATTATTTACATGGAACATATGACAACGGTAAAATAGAACTGCATGATAAAAACTTACCCAAGATAAAAACCGAGGTTGAGATCGTTATTGTGGAAAAGGATATAAAGCGCGGTTTTCCTTCTACTGCTTCAATAAAGTTGGATACTTCGAAATTTAAATTCGACAGAGAAGAAGCAAATGCCAGATAGGGCGTTTATCGATTCGAATCTCCTTATTTATCTCTATTCAATTGATGAGTTCAAGCAAAAACGTGTTGAGAAACTACTGGAAAGCTTGGATGAAATATTTATCAGCAGGCAAGTCATTCATGAGTTTTGTAACGTTCTTATCAATAAATTCAAACGTCCTGCGGAAGATATCCGTTTAGCCTTGAAAGATTTCTATAACAATTTTGAGATCGTCGAATTGAATACGGAGATTACCGAAAAAGCTCTCAGCATTTTTCAGTCCTATCGGTTTTCATTCTACGATAGTATTATTATCTCCGCGGCTTTAACCTCAAAATGCGGTGTTCTCTATTCGGAGGATTTACAGCATGGAATTAAAATTGGAAATTTGACTATCACAAATCCATTTTTATAGTACAAAAATGTACAGAAGGGTGATTCAAGACATCTTTGACAGAACGGCGCTTTGGGTTTATTATCTTTTGGGAGTCGGCGATGAAAAAATACTTTCCGGTGTTTATTACTGTCATAATTATGTTGTCCTGCGCGGGGAATCCTGCGAATAACGACCTAGCGTATGCCGCCAAGAAAGGCGATATTGCCGCCGCAGATGCCGCGTTGAAAAAGGGAGCGGATATCAATTTTCGGAACACCAACGGCGAAACCGCGCTAATGACCGTAGTCGCGGCAAAGAATTTTAAATTCGCCGATTTTCTTCTCAAGGCGAGTGCGGATCCGAATACCAAAGATAAGAACCATATCACCCCGCTAATCCGGGCTGTGATGAATAACGATATAAAAATGGTCCTTTTACTACTGATGTGTGGCGCGAACGAAAGTATCCGCGATAAGAACGGGCTGAATGCCTACGACTGGGCGAAGCAGTTCAAGTACGACGAGATCGCGGAGATGCTGAAACGGATCTATAAGGACACATTGCGGGAATCGTTTATATACAGTCTAACCGAGGGCGATGTCGAGGATATTGAGGTTATAGGTGATGCGCTTGTCAAGTATGGCTTTAAATTCGACTATACCGGATTTCTGGCAAAGGCCGTAGAATTGAATTCACTTTCGGCGGTAAAGATACTGGTTGGGATGGGGTGCGATATCGAAGAAGAGAGCGATTTAGGTACGCCGTTGACGGTCGCATGCGCGTCTGGCCGCCTTGAAATCGCGAAATTCCTGATAGACGCGGGCGCGGATATAAACACAGTCGGTAATCCGGGTTGGAATCTTCTCATGTTCAGTATAAATGGGGAGAACTACGAGATCACAGAACTCCTTGTTGAAAAGGGCGTGGATATCAACCACCACGACTGGGATGGGGTCACCCCGATATTCTATGCAGTGTGGAAAAGGGATATTGACACGATCCGCTTACTTCTCGAGAACGGTGCAGATGTTACGGTGGAGACGAAAGATGGGGAGTCTCTTATGAGTGAAGCGCGCGATACGGGCGACCATGAGATCATCGACCTCGTGGAAGGCTATGGCGCGAAGTAACAGAGAAAAACTACGAAAATAAAAAGAATGAGAGGGTCTTTATGGTAAAGAAGGCAGGGCTGACGGCGATCATACTACTTTTTGCTTGCGGGACGGGTTTTGCCGATATCAACACAGATTTAATCAAAGCCGCTCAGAAGAATAATCTTGGGAAAGCAAAGGAAGCGATTGAAAATGGCGCGAGCGCAAAGTTTCAGGATAAAGAAGGCGTCTCTGCTCTACTATGGGCGGCACAGAATGGAAACATGGATATCATTCAATTGCTATTAGACAGCGGTGCGGATATAAATATGAAAGACAAGACCGGTATGACACCGTTGGGTGCGGCGATATTTAATGGCAATAAAGCTCTCGTACAATATTGTTTTGAAAAAGGCTCGAAAATCAATTTTACGCTTTCCTCTGGAGCCGGGCCTCTGCAATGGGCTTACCAGTTAGGGAAGAAGAACCTTTATGAATTATTAATTTCGAAAGGTGCCGATTTGAACCTGAATGCTAATAATACTGGGCATACTATTCTCATGCTCGCTTGTAACGAAGGAGATTTCGATTTGGTAAAGCTTATGGTTGAAAACGGCGCAGGTCTCGAGATAAAAGATAAATACCAGTTGACGGCTTTTTTATTCTCCGCGATCAAGGGCGATGTCAGGATACTTGAATATCTTGTAACGAAAGGAGCGAATAAGAACGCGAAAACTCCTGAAAATAAAACCGCTCTGATGCTTGCCGCGCAAAGCGGTGATATAGAAAAGGTGGAATATCTCTTAAAGATCGGATTTAATATCAACGCTCAGGATGATGATGGGATTACTCCATTAATCGAAGCAATTGTTGCTGGTGATACTGAAATGATGAATTACCTGATAAAAAAAGGTGCGGATGTCAATCAGCAATATAAAAACGGTATTGCCCCTCTTAATTTTGCTGTGAATAAAAACCATGTCGAAGAAATTGAAATTCTGGTAAAAAACGGCGCGGATATAAATAATGTCGATAGTAAAAATATGACCCCGTTTATCTGGGCGGCATATAATGGAAAAACTAAAGCGATGAGCACCCTTTTAAAATTCGGTGTCGATCCGAATTTTTGCCCCCCGAAGGGTGTAGCAGCCATTATTTTGGCATGCAAGGAAAACCAGTTCGAGAGTGTAAAATTACTGATTCATTCCGGCGCCGATGTAAACTTCACAATTAAAAATGGGGACACTCCATTGATAATCGCGGCGCAAAACGAAAATTACAACATATCAAAAATCCTGATAGATGCCGGAGCAGCGATAAATGCACTGAATGATGAGGGACTTACTCCATATATATATGCTGTTGCTACGGAAAATCAAAAGTTAATAAGTCTAATGGAGAAGGAAGCACAAGGGCAATGGGAAAAACTTGGGGATGAAGAAGCGGAAGAGAAGATGCTTTCGGCCATTCAAAAACAATTCCAAAATTATAAAAACATTAATATGTTCGATAATAATCATATTCCGTTATTAACTATCGCTGTGGGAAACCATCATTTTAAAATTGTTAGGTTTTTAGTGGAAAACGGCGCGGATATTGATTTTTGCGATCCTCAGGGTCTTACTCCTCTCATGTCTGCCGCTGATTACGGATTCACAGATATCATGACTTATCTGATTGATCACGGAGCGGACATCAATGCCGCTGACTCTGCCGGAATAACAGTGCTCATGGGCGCGGCTCTAACCGGAGAACTGGAAGCGGTAAAACTTCTTGTGCAAAAGGGCGCGAAGATCGATGTACAAGATCATGACGGTAATACTGCTCTGCTGCGGGCGGCATATGGGGGAAAAGATGAAGTTGTAAAGTATCTTGTTAGTAAGGGTGCAGATGTGAATATTCCAAATAGTACTGGGTATTCGCCGCTGATTATGGCCGTATTTTCCGGAAATATGAATTCTGTAAAAACACTGGTCGAAAAAGGAGCTGAAATAAATACTAAGGCTAAAGACGGAATGACTGCATTCAAAGCCGCACAGAAGCAGAAGCTTTCAGAAATCGCCGGGTACCTGAAATCCAAGGGCGCGAAGTAGGAAAGTATTTCGGGTTATATGAATTCTTCCGGCTTTGCCTTTCTACTTCTCACTTTCCACTTTCCACTTTTCACTTTTCACTTTATACTTTCAACTTCTCACTTCCCTCACCTTCACCTGATCCAGAATATCGATCACGTCCTTCGGGTAGCACAGGCCGGTGCCGGGAACGAGCGCGGACGCCGTCCCGCACGCTACGCCCATCCGGGCGGCTTCGATCATAGGTTTCTCTTCCTCGATTAGGCTCAACATAAACCCGGCGACAAACGCGTCGCCCGCGCCCACCGTCGAGATCGCGTCCACATGCGGCGCGCTGACATTGTAGTACTTTCCGTCGTCGCACGATTTGATATAAATACCCCAAGGTCCCGCCGAGATCACCGGGCATGGGACCCGTTCCTCGAGCCGGGCCAATGCCGCGATATAGTCGGCATCGGTCTTGAGCGGTTTCCCGTAAATCTTTTCCGCTTCCTTTTGGTTCGGTTTCACGAAGTCCGGGCGGCAAAGCGCGATCGTGTCGAGCAGGATTTCACCCTCGGTGTCCAGAAGGATTTTATGGCACTCGTCCTTGATCTCGTTGATGAAATAGGCATAGATATCCGACGGGGAATTGGGCGGGACGATTCCGGAGAAGATGAAGGTCGTGTCCTTCTTGGCGTAGGAACGAATCAGCGCGAGCATTTTTTCGATCTCGTCGTCGTCGGGTAACGGGCCGGGGTCGTTGAATTTATAAACCGACTGGTGCTTCCTGTCGAAGACCGTATAGTTGAGACGAGTGTTCCCGATCACGGGAATGAACTCATGCTTGATCTGTTCCTCTTCGAGGAGCTGGGAGAACAATCCGCCGAGCTGTCCGCCGCGGAAAAAGAGGGCGGTGTTTTCGATACCGAAACGGTTCAGCACGCGGGAGACGTTGATCCCCTTGCCGCCCGCTTCGTAGGCGACGTCGGCAAGGCGCATCACTTCATCGGGCCGGACTTCTTCCGCTTCGCCGTACTTATCTATCGCCGGGTTGAGGGTGACCGTGACTATCATCGCGCGTCCCCCTATGCGCCCAGCGCCAATCCCAGGCTGAGCTGGAATGTGACTCCGGCGGCGAGATTGTACGAGAACGCCGTCCCGATACGGCTCGATAGCCCGAAAAGCGGTACCTCGGTCAGGTCGAGCCCGACATTGAAGTTCCACCCGTTATAGTCCAACGAGTAGGTGCAGCCGCCGAGCGCGGTAAAATCCGGGGTGATTGGTACGGACGCACCGAGCTTGACCGATTTATTGATCCCGTTCAGGTCGAACGAGGGATAGAGCTTAAGGTAGACAAGGTCGAATTCGAATCCCGCCTGGACGAGGGTGACGTTCATATCGTTACCGCCGCCCGTGATCCCGAAGGTCACGCCGGGAGTGAATGTCCAACTGACGAGCGCGTGGAGGCCGAACGCGGGATGTCCGCCGAAACTGCCGACGCTTTCCGCGCCGATAAACCCGCCGAGCCGGAAGGTAAATACCGGGTTCCTTATTATATAACCCTGCACCCGGGCTGTGAGCGCGAACGGGAAAATAGTCTGGACGGTACCGGTGTCGTCGATCTCGTCAAACCCGGGGATAAAGAGCATATCGAGCGCGACATCCACAGGATAAAGGACGCCCTTTAATGTGAACATATCGCGCATCATCAGCTGTGAGATGTATGACGTGTCGAACTGGAAATGGGAGTGTTTGTTCTCCCAGTCCTTCGATGCCTCGATGAAATATACTCCGCCGAGCGCCTCGGTGTAGGCGGTTTTGGCGTAGAAGAGCTCGCTGGAAAAAAGTCCGAACGCGGAATTGAATACGCTAAAAAACAACAAGCACAGGATAACGGGTACTTTCATTGCCGGTAACAACCGTGATAAAGTAGACCCCCGCTGAAACTTTCCGTCCGGTGACATCGCTTCCGTCCCAATCATATTTTAATACCTCAACTCCATTGATTATACCTTCACCGAGGTTTTTTATCAAATTCCCCGATTGATCGTAGACATATATCGAAAAACTCTGGTCGATTTGCGAAGAGTTCGCGCGGAACTGTACGGTCGTGAACGCGTCGGTCACTTTATTGAAGTTCAGTACATTGTTGACTATTTTGATATCGAGAAGCGGTGTCGACGGCTCGACAGAAAGCATCTGCGCGAGATTTGCTACTCCGTAGCCGAACTGCCCGTCCCATGTCCCGGCGGTCTTATACGGCGCGCTCGAGACGGCGGAGTTGATGATGAGCGTTCTGACCTGATCGACAGTCAGCGACGGCTCCTTTTCCAGAAGGAGCGCGATCATCCCGGTAAGCGCGGGCGCGGCCATGCTCGTGCCTTCCATCGCATGGTAATAGTTATTCACCTTCGAGTCGCCCGGATCGGGAGCCCCGGTAGCCGACAGCACCGAGACGATCAAAGCCCCCGGCGCGCAGATCTCCGGTTTCTCCTGTCCGTCCGCCGACGGCCCGATGCCCGAGAAGTACGCGATATCCTTCAGCACGAGGTTGGAGTCCTCGTATTCCAGTCCGGCGTAGTTCGTGACAAGCGTCTTCGTGACAAGCGCGCCTACGCTGATCGCGTCTTTCTGCGCGGCGAGGGTCGAGATCGTTCCGGCGGATACCGGCAGTACGAACTGACTCTGCGCGTACGAATTCGCGATATACCCATGCACCGCCGTGTCTGTGTCGACCGCGCCGCTTTGGAACACGACCTTCCACGTCCCGGGGGTGACGTTCCGGAGATTGATCTGGAGCATATGGATATTGTCGCCGGTGTATTTGTCCTGGCTGTACGGCCAGTTGTTATGATAGGGATTAGAGTTCGTCGTGAAATTGATGTTCGTCGTTCCCAACGGGTTGACCAGGGCGAACGGTACGAGCGAGTCATTGGAATAACAGAATACTAACTGGACGATGCCATCGCTGCCGCTGACCGTGACGTTGATCGCGGAATTGAGCAGGGGTTTGATCGTATTCGTCGTGTGGATATTCTCGTCGCCCTCGTTACCGGCGGCCCAAACAATGATTTTGCCGTCATGGCCGTAGTAGTCGAGGAGTTCGTCGACATACGCGTTGTAGGGATCGGACGCGGTATGAGTGCCGGAATGGAAACCGATACTGAGGTTGATCACGCACGGCTTGCCGAGCTGTTCCGCCCGCCAGAGGATATAGTTGATACCGTCGAGGATGCCCGCGCTCGAGTAAAAGTTCAGACAGACAAAGATGATATTCGCCGATGGCGCGACGCCCTTGTACTTCCCCTGCGACATCGAGCCGTTACCCGCCGCTATCCCGGCCACATGTGTGCCATGAAGGTTGGGGTCGGTGACGTCGCAAATCCCTTTATCGATATCGGATTTTTTCCATTCCTTGCCGTAGCCGAAACCCTGGGGCGAGGGGCCGGAGAGCGAGTTTTGGTCCCAGATATAGAGGATGCGCGAGAGGCCGTATTCGGTGAGGAAGTCCGGGTGGGCGACATCGATCCCGGTGTCGACTATCCCGACGATCACGTCGTTACCGGTGTATCCGGCGGCGTGCACGCTGTCCGCGCTCATCGTATTCCGCGCGAGGTCGAGATAGGTCTGTACCTGACTGCCCATCAGCATCGCTTTTACCCCGGGCTCGTTCCCGACATTCTCGAGGGCGTTCAACGGGATCATGGCGGTGAAGTATTCCCCCGCCGACGGCTGAACCGTACCGCCCCATTTCAGTACGGCGGCGGGATCGCCCTTGACCAGCACGAGCACCTTGTCGGGCAATGTCCCGTTTTTGGAGAGCAGGTGGAAGCCCGGGCCGCCCTTGACCGGCACGTCGATCATCCCCTTCTGCATCCCGATGACCTGTTTCGTCTCGAGGTTCATCGCCGCAGGGAAAAGCCCCACCGGCAGGAATATTATCGCGAAAAGGATTATTTTCTTCAAAACCGCCTCCTGTATTCTATTCTATCCCGTAAGCCTGAAAACACCGGAGTGTTTTTTCCCGCCCGAGGTTGATCATCTTCCTGATCCCAGCCTCGTTGATATCGTTCATCCCCGGATTGCATTCCGAATCGATTGTCACGATCAAGTCCGGGGGGTGCTTCTGAATATATATCTTATAGGTCTCGTAAGCCATGATATCCCATGCGCGGATGAGGATCGCCGCCCAGTTGGAATCCACGCTCGGGGATTCGTACTCTTTCACCCACGGAACATCCTGGAAAACGGGGATCGTCTTCAGGAACGCCAGCATGGTCTTTTTATTCTTCTTGATTTGGATATCGTTGGGATAGCTTAACGGCGGGGTGAGCGAGGACGCGAACACGATCCCTTTCCAACGGGAGCGCAATGTCGCGACGGGGACGTTTTCGGTGATGCCGCCGTCGACAAGCACCCTGTTTCCGATAATGATCGGCTCGAATATCGCGGGCACGGAAACGCTTGCGCGGACTGCCATCGAGACGTCGCCCTCTTCGAGTACGATCCGTTCGGCGGTAATAATATCGGTTGCGATGATCGAAAGGGGGATTTTCATATCGCGGAATTCACTTGATTTCAGTGCCTTACGGAGAAAATCGACCGCGCCGCTCGCTTTTAGGATACCGCTGCCGGGGAGCACGGGGTTTCCGAGATTGAGCACGCTGCCCATATTGAAGGTGACCGCGAAATCGATGATGTCGTCGAGAGGGATACCTGCGGCATACGCGGCGCCGACTATCGCCCCCGCGCTTGTTCCGGCGATCCGCCTGATGGGGATTTTCAGCAGTTCCAACGCGGCAAATACGCCGATATGAAAGAAGCCCTTGAAACCGCCCGAGCCGAGCGCGACCGCTATCCCGTCGTTCAGGATGCGCCGCTTGATCTGGTGGATACGAAGGTCGCGAAACAATCCCATAAGGATATCCCTAAATCAAAACTATATTTACAGATGATATAAAACGCTAAAAAATTCAGCTAATAGTCTGTTGACTAAGTCATTTTTCATTGCTAGGCTGTCATGGTGAGCTTGCCTGCCTTCTCCTTCGGAGAAGGAGACAGGCCGAACCACAGCCAAAGCAATCTATCTCATTATTTTATAAGTTTTTATATAGACTGCTTCGACGCTCCACGTCCCGCAGTGACAGAAAACCCCTGCTTTTACCAAGTTCGTCATCAAGCCCCAACGGTACTTTTTTAACCCAGTATTAAAAAGTGACAATAATTTTATCCGATAAGATGGATTTCATTCACCCATCCGGCGGGGTCTTTGTCCTTAAAAAAGGCCGACCCGATCACGATAAAATCCGCGCCCGCGGCGATTACGTCACGGTAGTTCTCGCGGCAGACGCCGCCGTCCACCTGTAACAGGATGTCGCGCCCGCCGATCATTTTCCTTACGGTCTCGATTCTGCCGAGGGACGCGGGCATAAATTTCTGCCCGGAGAAACCCGGCTCGACGCTCATAATGAGAATGAGACCGATCCGGTCGAGATAGGGCGCGAGCGTTTCCGGGGACGTACCCGGCTTGATCGAAATCCCGGCGGTCTTTCCCGCGCGCGTGATCATATCGATATATTTATCCGGGCCTTCGGCGGATGCTTCGTAATGGACGGTAATATAACTTGGCTTCTGCCCGAGATAAGCGTCTATTCCCGGGGAAAGATCGATCATGAGGTGAGTGTCGCCCGGGATTTCCGTTTTCGCCGAGACATCTTCGATAAACTTCGGGCCGAACGAGATGTTCGGGACAAAACGGCCGTCCATCACGTCGTAATGCACACAGTCCGCGCCGGCGTCGTGCAATAGCCTGAACGCGCCGGGCATATCGGCGAAATCCGCGGCGAAGATGGATGGGGCGACCTTTACTCTCGGCATAATTATCCCGTTATCAGTACTTTTCCTCACGCAGGAATGTGTTGTTCCCGGTCAGGAAGAGCGAGGTTTTTCCGAACGACTTGAAGGTCAGCACGATCCAGCTATTGTACTCGATCGGCATATTCATGATCTCGCGCTCGCTGTTGAGTTCGTCGTCGATCGTGATTTTGATCGCGGCCGACGGCCCCGCGGAAGCGCCCGTCCCGAGGTCGGGTATCGCGGACTTGGTCAGGTAATAACGGAAGATATGATAGGAGTACTTCGCCTTCTCCATATCGTCCTTACCGTAGACCCCGACTTTCAGAGTGAGCGCGGAGTTCTTCTTGATCACGGAGTTCGGCGGAATATCCTGCCCGAGCACAAGCCCGTCCTCTTCGGTCAGGTCGGTGACCACCTTTTCGAGCTTGGGCACTACGCCCGCGTCGAATATGTCCTTCACCGCGATCTCGAGAGGCTGTTTGGAGAAGTCGGCGACCCTGTACTCGTCCTTCTTCACATCGGAATTGACAAGAAGCTGGAGTTTCACGAAACGCTCGACTTCCTGCCCGGCCTTGATGTCCTGGCTGATAACAACGTTCGTCTGGTACTCGCTCGACTGGATGACTTTAAAAGTATAAGAGATTTTGTTTTGCTTGAGGATCGATTCCGCTTCGTTCTTATTCATCCCGATCAGGTCGGGCACGATGAAGGTGTCCTTACCCATGCTCACAAGGAGCTTGACCACGCGGTCTTCGCGCACGGTGATCCCGGGTTTGGGGAACTGCTCGATCACGATGAAGCGGTCGATGGACTTATCGAATTTCTTCTCGATCTCGACGACGAGGCCGCGTTCCTGGAGAGCGAGTGCGGCGTCGACAACGTTCATCCCGATGACGGACGGGACTTTCGCGAGAGGCGCGCCGACACTCTTCAGCAGGAGCACGCCGAACACAACCACTATGGCGATCCCGCCGGCTAACACCGCGAAGAAGAACATCTTACGCAGGAAACGGGTATATATATCCGTATGCTTATTCTCGGTCGGAGTCTTGAGTTTAATCAGAAGCCTCTGAAAGAATCCGATTTTCTTGTTACCCTCCATGAGGAGCTCCTTAATAATAAATCGATTTATTCCGCCAGGGAAAACACTTTTCCCGGAACCGGTTTGTAGCCGTTGATGAACGCCGAAGCGCTCATCTCGCTCTTTCCGGCGGGCTTGATCGCCTCGACCCTGATCGACTTTTCCTTACATCCGATCACGAGGCCTTCCCTGTCCGCCTTCAGTACCGTTCCTTTTTGACCTAATATTTTATCATCAATTGCGATTTTCGTAAAAGAAACACGTATTTGTTTTCGGGAATGCGGCTCGACGTAGTCGCAGAATATGCCCGGCCACGGGTGAAACGCACGGGATTTGCCGTAAACAGTCTCGGCGGTCTCGTCCTCGAAACGGACCAAGCCGTCCTCGCGGCGGATAATCTTACAATAGGTGGCTTCCGAATGCTCCTGCGGGATACGCGGGCAATTACCCGATTCGATCTGTTCGAGTGCGCGGAGGAGTAGTCCCGCCCCGGAATGGCCGAGTTTATCGGTGAGAGTCAGGTAATCGTCGCCGGGTTCGATCGGGATTTGTTCGTTCACGATGATGTCGCCCTTGTCGAGTTCTTTGGTGATAAACTGCACCGTGTTGCCCGTGACGGTATCGCCGTGAAGGAGCGCGTACTGGATCGGCGACGCGCCCCGGTATTTCGGCAGGAGCGATGCGTGCAGGTTGATTGTGTGGTATTTAGGGAGATAGATCAGGCTGTCCGGGATGATCTTGCCGTAGGAGACGATGACCGAAAGGTCGGGCGCGAGTTCGGTCAGGTGCGTGAGGAGAGCGCCGTCCTTGAGGGTCTCCGGCTGGAAGCAGGGGATTTGTTTCTCGAGCGCGAACAGTTTCATCGGCGTGCGGTGGTATTCTTTATTGCCCCGGCCTATACAATGGTCGGGCTGGGTGACGATTGCCGATATCTGGTGACGGCCGTATAACGCGGTCAGCGAGGGTAAAGAAAAGTCCGAACTCCCCCAGAAAACAATCCTCATATCAAGATACGTCCCAGCTTCTTTCGGTTATGGTCGAGGATAGTGTCGAGGTGCTCGCGGTTCTGTTCGATCTCGCCGGGCGAGAAGTAATCGATAAAGAGGATTCCCTCGATATGGTCGAACTCGTGCTGGAGCGCTCGGGCGTAGATTCCCTCGGCGCGGATCGTAACCGTTCGCCCGTTAGGAAGCATTCCCTTGATCTTGATCTCGTCCGGCCTGAGGACATTGCCCCACACTTCCGGAACGGATAGGCATCCCTCCTCGTTCTCGGACATCTCCGCCGAACGGTAGATGATCTCGGGATTGATCAGGGCGACTTTTATATCCTGCTTGGACGGGGACAAATCGACAACAAAGATGCGTTTGGAAATCCCGACCTGCGGAGCGGCGAGCCCGATTCCGCGCTGTCTGGAAAGCGTGTCCTCGAGGTCGACGATCACCTTCAGGATTTCGTCAGTCAGTTCCGTCACCTCCGGCGCCTTTGCGCGGAGGATCGGATTTCCGTAGGTAGCCATCTGCAATATCGCCATTTTATTCCCCTGAAAATAGTAGCTATATATTTTAATACGGGAATACAATTTAGCAAGTTTTTTAAAGGTCATTCCCGTCAGTAAAATTTAATCATATTCCGCCGGAAAAACAATTATTTCCCGATTTCACTTCTTATCTTATAATTCGGTAATATTATTAGGCGTACGGATAAAATAACGGCGGTGAAATTAGTTATCCGTAAAAATTGCAGTTTTTAGATTGCTATTTTAATCTTTAATCGGCTGTATACCGGAGGAGAGGGAATGAAGAAAGGTCGGATTTTCGGGGGATTGTCGTTATTGTTTTTTATATCGTGCAGTCTGTTTCAGGAATTGCTCGAACCGGGCGATATCGCAAAAATGACGGAAGCGCCCACGGATACCGTCGCTCCTGTAGTAACTATCCTTTCCCCCGTGAACGGGCAGGAAGTCAGCGGAGTTTATCAGTTCTCCGGTACCGTGAACGACGAGTTCGGCTCCGGGATTAAAGCGGTATTCGTAAAGACCGACAATGGCGGGTACTTTTCCGTCCCCGTCACCATCGGCATATGGACAACCTCGATTTCCAATCTCGCGATGGGTTACCATACGAACTATGTCTATGCCGAGGATAACGCCGGCAATAAAAGCCCGTTTCTCGCCGTGTCCGTATTACGAACAAGCATTCCGGTCGTCGCATTTACATCGCATATCGACGGAATGCTTATAGAGCAATCGAATATCGTCGTTACCGGGACTGTATCGATCGAATCCCCTTATCACATCACTAATGTCAAGGTCAGGCTGAACGGCGGAGAGTGGACGAACGCTACGGGGACTAATTCATGGTCGATCGGGTTGACGTTGATCGAGGGAACGAACACGATCCAAGCGGCCGCCTTCGCCGATAACGGGAAATCGAACATCTCCGGTATTATCACGCTCGAGTATGGGGAGTGGACGACGAATAAGCTCACCGCAAGCGACGGCGCGGAATCCGATGTCTTCGGCAATGCTGTAGCCGTTTCCGCCGACGGCAATACCATCGTAGTAGGCGCGCGGTTCGATGACGACAAGGGCAGTGACTCGGGTTCGGTTTACCGTTACAAATGGAACGGTACGGGCTGGGATGAAATAAAGTTTATAGCTTACGACGGCACGATTAACGATTGGTTCGGCTACGCTGTCGCCGTTTCCGCCGACGGCAACGTAGTGGTTGTGGGTGCGATAGGCGATGACGATAAGGGCAGTACCTCGGGTTCGGTTTACCGGTTCACTTGGAACGGCTCGGTATGGCTGACAAACAAATTTATAGCATCGGACGGCACGAATAGCGATAAATTCGGCTATTCGGTCTCGGTGTCCGCGGACGGGAATGCGGTTTTCGCCGGGGCGATAGGCGACGACGATATGGGAAATAACAACGGGTCGGTTTATCGTTTTCAACTCTACGGGACGAACTGGACTACAAACAAGTTTACGGTACCGTCCGATCCGGCATATGCCGGTTTCGGCGTGTCTCTCTCCACTTCCCCCGACGGGAATATGTTCGCTTCGGGGGCGAATGCCAATTTCGGCGCGGTTTTCCTCTTCGAATGGAACGGGGTCTCATGGGTTCGTAATATTTTGACGGCGTACGACGGCGCGGCCGGCGATCAATTCGGTATTTCGGTATCGTTATCGGCGGACGGAAATACGGTTGTTGCCGGGGCGTCTGAGGACGACGACTTGGGAGACACATCCGGCTCGGTCTATATTTTCAAATGGAACGGGTCCGCGTGGAATCCCGAGAAACTGACGGCGTATGACGGCGCGGCATTCGATTACTTCGGGTTTTCGACCGCGGTATCGGGCGACGGGAATACGGTTGTTGTCGGGGTGTCTGAGGACGACGACCGGGGACTCGAATCCGGTTCGGTCTATGTTTTAAAGTGGAACGGATCCGCGTGGAATACCGAAAAACTGACGGCATATGACGGCGTGTCCGGCGATCAATTCGGGATTTCTGTTGCGGTATCCTCCGACGGAAAAACCCTCGCGTTCGGGGCGAACGGCGACGACAGCGCATCGGGATCGGTGTACCTGCGCAAGTGGTAGGCCTCCGGACAGTGAGCATGTCCTCGCGAAAGCGGGGGCGGAGCCGAACTATTTGGGCCGAAGCTGATGCACTGGAGCCGAGGCGGACGGCCCTTCGACAGCACTTCGGCTTCGCTTCCCTCGCTTTGTTCAGGGCAAGCAGTGCAAGGGTCAGGGTGACGGATAGAGTTACTTTATTGACATTTCACCGTATGGTTTTATAATATTTGTTGTGAAAGGAGGGTCATATGAAAAAAACCGTTTTCATTCTATTAGCCATGGTCATTCTGGGTGTAAACACGATTTTCGCGGCTACAGCGAAGATCAAACCGACGACTATCGCCGGGTTTATCAATAAGGGAGACAAGGCCGACGACAAGATCAACGTCATGCTGACCAAGTCGCTGATCAACCTCCTTTCGAAAATCCCCAGTGTTGTTATCACGCCCTACGAGGATGTCGAAGCCGCTGTCAAGGACAATAAGCTCTGGACGGCGAAGACGGTCGATATCGAAAAATCCCTCGCGATGGGATTACTGTTCGAGACCAAACAGGTCGTGGTGGGCGACTACCATGTGACGGGCGGTAAGGTCACGATCAATCTCTCTATCTACGACGTGGTCACCGGTGAACTCTCGCTCCAGCGGAGTTTCAAGGACAGGCCGGCGGGCGCGGATATCTTCTCCACTATCGACGATGTCGTCAAGCAGGTATCCTACATCTTGGTCGGTAAGGCGATCGCGTTGGGTAAGGTCAAGGTCATGGTCGACGTTCCGGAGAATCTCTATAAGGTCTATGTCAACGGCCGTTTCGAGAAAGAGATCAAGAAGGGCGAGCCCTACACAGGCGAAATCATCGCGGGCGAACCGGTCGAAGTCTCTATCCGGCTGATGGTCGGAAAGGAAGAAAAGGAAGTGTTCAAGAAAGCGGTCATGGTGGAAGAGGGAAAGACGGCTGAGGTTATGTACGAACCCTCGGGCACTATCATGATAAAGGCGTTCGGGATGCCCGGGTCGAAGGTTTACCTCAATGACGCGGAATACGGAAGCACCGACGAAAACGGCGATATCACGATCTTCAACCTGCCCGCGGGCAAGGAGCAGAAGATCAAGCTCGAAGTCAGCGGCAAGGTTTACGGCGAAAAGACCGGATCGGTGAAGGAAGGCGACAATCTCCTCATGGTATTCGGCGCTACCGATAAGAAATTTCTCATCCCGATCACAATCGGGCGCGGCGCTTTGATCGGCGGATCGGTCGGATTTACCTATATGTTCTCGCAGAACTTCTGGGCCGGGGTCAATCTCGGAATGTGCTATCTCCCGACACCCGCTCAGGCCGTCTTCATGTTCGATGTCAACGCATTCTTCCCGATAATCCGCATGGGCGACTTCATGTTCGGCGCGGGAGTTTCGGCGTTTTTCTTCGTGCCCGGCACGGTCTCGTTCTCGCCGCTCGTCGAACTGAGTGTCAGTTACGCGTCGTTTTTCGTGAATATCGGGGCGCGTTACTCGCTGGAAAGCCCGGAGAATTTCGGCGGATTGAAGCCGATTGTCGGCATAGGATACAGGTTCTAAGCAAAACGTTTTATCATACGGCCCCGCGCGAGCGGGGCTTTTTTTGTATCGAACGGACTTCGGACATCTCGGCTGCCTGTCCACCTGCATTCTGCTTCGCCTGTCCGTCTGACGACGGAAGACGGGCAGAAGCAGACATGCCTTCTACGAAAGTGGAAGGCGGGCGCTTGATGTCCGTGGGATGCGCTTATCAAAGGATTTAGGTAACGGATATACATAGAAGTTTGATAGATTGCTTCGGCTATGGTTCGGCAAGCTCACCATGACGCCTCGCAATGACAAAATGAGTTTGTCATCAAACCCGGAAGCCGGGGTTTTTTATTCGCGGCGGAAACGGCTGATGCAAGCCCGGATAAATTCCTCGATCATGGGATGGGGCGGTTCCCCGGCCGAACGGGCGTGCGGAACGAAAAGGGTGGAGATAAAGAAATCGTTATGCGGCAATTCTACGATCCTGATTTCTCCCTCATGGTCGACGCCTGAAAAGACCAACCCCTTTTTTTCGAGCGATTCCCGGTATTCAGGATTGATGCCATAATTGCAGAAATATTCTTCCTCGGAACGGTCCGTCCCGAAACAGGCGTAGGCCTTTGTTCCCGGTTTAATAATCACCTTCATTTTCAACCCCCGCAACGTACATCTCATTTTATGAATCACCATCTCGCCCTTAGCGCCGAATTCCTCGGACTGGGGATCGGGCAAGCCCAATACGTTTCTTGCGAATTCCAGCACAGTATGCTGGAACCCGCCGCACGTCCCGATGTGGGGGACGTTGTTTGTCCGGGCATATCTGATAGCTTTATAAACACCGTCTATACTGAGAAACGGGCTTCCGGATGCGCTCCAAATCCCGGAATACTTCCCGAGAACCGCATCCCCGTGTTCGGCGGCGACAGGAGTGGCTAACCATTCGTATTCGAAATCATAGTTCGATTTTAAAGCATCGAGCGCTCCATTGAGCATGGGGTGGGTTTTCCTGTCCGGATTGTATTCCCCGATAATGCCGATCACAGCCTGTTTCATCACTTTCTCCTTTTATCTTGGATCATGGTCGTCCCGAATTATTACAACCCATACGACGGCTTGCAGGATGCAAGCATACAGAAGCGTCACAGTATCGATTTGCCCGGCGGCGTAGATATAGTCGCCCTTGTAGAACACCGCGAACTGCCCCGGCGCAACTATGAGGAAGCGGGACATCTCGGCTCCGCTCGATGCCCGGGGGAAGTGCCGGGGCGGACAGGATGTCCATTTTCATAATAGAGTTACCCTTTCGATTTGCCCGGCGGCGTAGATATAGTCGCCCTTGTAAAACACCGCGAACTGCCCCGGCGCCACTATCTCGTGCGCCTCGTCGAGCATGACATGCGCCGCGCCGTTCTCGAGCCGGACACTACCGTGTGCGATTTTCGACTGGTAACGCACCTGAATTTCGTAACGCCCGTCGGTGAACTCAGGTGTGAATATGTTGAGCTTACCGGCGGTGAATTCCCGCGCGGCGGGGATATCGCCTAATAGGACTTGGTTCTTTTCCGTATCGAACCCCCGCACGAAAACCCGTTTCCCGACAGCCACGCCATGCCCGCGCCGTTGGCCGAACGAATAAAACGGGATGCCGGTATGCCGTCCGATAACCTTACCGTCGAGGATGAAGTCGCCGGGGGTCCCGGTAACGCCGTTCTGCCTGAGGAAGTCGCGGTAGTCGCCCTGCACGAAGCAGATATCCTGGCTTTCTCCCGACGGCGGAGGCACGGGCAGGCCGGCGTCCGATGCGGTATCGCGGACCTGGGGTTTATTCATCTCGCCGAGCGGAAAGAGGACCTTACCGAGCTTCGCGGGCTCGACATACGCAAGGAAGTAGGACTGGTCTTTTAACGGATCGTTGCCGCGCCGGATCAGCGTACTGCCGTTATGTACCGCGGTCCGGACATAATGCCCGGTCGCGAGGAAGTCCGCGCCGCGCGATAACGCATAATCCAAGAGCGCGCCGAATTTGATGTAACGGTTGCACATGACGCACGGGTTCGGGGTGAAGCCTATAAGATAGGAGTCGATGAAGTAACGGACTACCTTCGATTGGAACTCGTGCCCGAGACGGACGATGTGATGGGGAATGCCGAGGTGACGGCAGACATGCATCGCTTCGTCGGCTCCGGGAAGGCCGCTTTTCGACACCTCGAACTCGATATGACGGCATCGCTGGCAGCGGAGACAGAATCCGGTATCGAACGTCACGCCCTCGACCGAGTAGCCGTCTTTCTGGAGAAGGTATGCGGCCGTGGAACTGTCCACCCCGCCGCTCATTCCGACAAATACTTTCGGCATCTTACATCTTTTTCAGTTTGTCCTTCTGCTGGCGCATGAAATCGAGCTTGTCGATCTTCTTGCCCGGCGGGAAGAAACTGAGGATATCGAAAAATTTGGTTTCTTTAGGTTTCAGGCTGTCGCGGTTCAGCTCGATAAAGTCGATGGTCTCTTTATCCTCGATCTTGTCGAGCAGCTTGAGCCCGTCGCTCCCGAGGCTGAAGAGGTAATAGGCCTTGCCGATCTTCACGATCTGGAGGTAAGAGGAGAGCCCCATGGTTTTGGTGAGGATGATATCGACCACCTGCTTGTCTTCGCTGACCGGAAGCGCGCTCTTACGAACTATCAGCCGGACAACGAAATACGCGACGACGCCGAAGATCGCGGTGTAGAGAATGATGTTCACGATGCTCCAGAATGACGACGCTCCGCCGGCCTCCGCGCCCTGATTTGTGGCGGAACCCTCGTAGAACTCCGCGAGGAACACATTATTCGTGACAGGCGATTTGTTGGTATTCGTCAACGGGAACGCTGTCAACGGTAAAGCGATCAGCGCGAGTGTAAATAGCGCGGCGGCACGTTTTTTCATATTCCCCTCCGTAAGAAACAAGTGAAAAGTTACAAGTTACAAGTGAAAAGTAAAAGTCTCAACCGCCCGGCGGATAAACCCGTTTCCCAGTACCAGTTTCAGGGAAGCTGATTCATAGCGCTGTTTTTTTAAGGAAGAAAACCGCCGCGCGTTCCTGATATTTCCTACTTATCACGCAGTATTATATTGGAAAACTCACCGTCTGTCAAAATTGACTGCCTGTGCTCGATACATCATGGATTTAATCAGCATCGAGTGCCTGTGGTCAATTCCTTAGTTCCGGGATAGATGTTGACCGCTTGTACTCGATACCTTTAGATTTAATCGGTATCGAGTGCTTGTGGTCAATACCTCAGTCTCCGATAGGTTTGAGTGCCGCGTCAGTTCTTCCGTCACGTTGAAATGTTTACGTTTTTTACGCCGCGAGTTATGATATTGCTTACCAATAAGGAGCTTCTCATGCGTGAAAAAATTCTCTTTCTGTTTATCGTATTCTTCGTTTCTCCGGTAATTATGAACGCGGCGGCTTACGATGCGAAGACCCGTCACACCGCCGGAAAGGAAACGGAGTACCAGAAGCTGTCCAAGACGGCGGAAGCCCTTATCGATAGCTGTACGGCGATTTTTAAGAACGGGATAGCCGGGCTCGAGAATGTCGAGAGCGCGAAGGACGCGGAACACCTGATCCTGATGATCGATCAGGACCTGCGGGACACTATTTTGCCGCAGGCGGAATTCTTGAAGAAGATGGACGAAGGCGCGGGCGAGCCTATCTGGCAACTGCTTCTTCCCAAGGTAAACGCGATGGTCGGCGTGTATGACGAATTTTCCGAAGGGATCGAATCGTTGAAGGAAAAATTCTCCGGCGATCCCGATGCGGCCGAAGCGATAACGTCCGCGATGGATAAACTGAACGAGTGGCAGCAGGGATACTATAAGGGCGATTCTGAAAAATATGAACATTAATGATGACATATCTTTAAAAATACGCAAAATGTTCGCTCCCTTACCTAACTTCAACCTTTGGTAGCCCGCCTTCCACATTCGTAGAAGGTAGACGGGCCGCCGAGAACCAGTGGTTATTAGAAGTGCCCATAAATAAATCCGTGAGGAGGAAACAGTGAAGAAAGGACTATTGTTAATACTTCTCATTCTCTTTCACGTCACTATTTCCGGGGAAGACCCCCCGTTTTCCCGGAGAACGGTTGCAACTTCTCCCGAAGAGTTGCAGAAGCGAATCGGCGCTTTTATTCAGGGGTACGACGGGATGAAGGCTAAGGTGTTCGAGACGGCGGTGATGCTGAGTAAGGCCAAGAGTACCGGAGAGGGAATTGATATAATTGTCGAGATGGATAAATACTTCGAAACGAAGGGAGCGGAGAACCGGAAACTGCTCGACGGACTGACTCTCGATCAGAAGAGTGAATTGTACAACCAAAGCGCATCGTCTCTGGAAGGCATATCCATCGCGTTGATCAGGTTCGCGGAAGAAGTCACATTGTTTATCGAAAGATACTCATCGGATACCGAAGGGATAAAGAAGTTCTCGGACAGCATCACGCATTTTAACGATACGTTCTATAAATCGTTCTTTTAATCGCGGAGGTAAAATGCTTCGTTTGGGAATTATCGGCGCGGGGCTGATTGTCGAGGAAACTCACCTGCCCCTGCTGACGGGGATGAAAAACCGTGTCCTTGTGAAAGGGATCTATTCCCTATCGGGAAAAAGTTCGGCGCATCTTGCTGAAAAATTCGCAATTCCGAATGTCTATCTCACGGAAATGGAGGCGCTTACCGACGATACGGATGCGCTCCTGATCGCGGTGCCGATTGTGAAAAACACGGAATGGATAAAAAAGGGGCTTGCGGCGGGGAAAAAGGTTTTCTGCGAAAAACCGGCTATCGCGGCGCTTTCCCAAAAGGACGAGTTCGACGGAATGAACCCTGGGATGCTGTCGGGATGCGTGATCGCGGAAAACCAGCTCTTTTTCGAGTTCTTCACCGACCTCCGGAAACGGCTGGCCTCGGGGGAATGGGGCGCGCCTGAAAAGTTCCGTTATATTGTCGAACGGAACTACACGCTCGACGGGGTGGCGTATCTCCGGAAGGAATGGCGGGCGAATCCCGAACATACCGGCGGTTTTCTCTTCGACTGGGGCGTGCACCATTTCTCCCTGCCCGCGAGACTGTTTCCGTCTTTGATGCTGGTAAAGGGCGCCGTGTCCGGGAAGGCCGAGGACGGATTTCCGTCGCGCCTCGAATGGACACTTTCGGACGGCAGAACGGAGGGCGTATTCATAACGGATTACCGTTCGCCGCACAAGTCTGAAATCTTCGAGATGACGACCGATATAGGGCATCTCATGATCGGACGTGAGAAAACGCTCTTTAAGCCGTCGGATGGCAAGGTGACAATCAGGGAGTATAAGGGACATCGCCTGCACGATTCCTTCAGCGCCGAATGGGACGCGTTTCTCGATTTCGCTCTGGGTAACGCTCCGAATCCGCATCCGCTCGCCGAAGGAATAGACGAAGCGGCACGGTTCCTCGAATTCTTCGGGAAATCGCCGCGGAGTAAGTAGAGACTGTTTAAGAAGGAGGGGTCATGGGGATCCGGGATGTTTTCGAGAAGTTATCCGAGTATGTCAACCTGAACGAGCTTGTGTTCGACCTGACTATTACCGCCGCCGCGGTATTCGTATACCGGCAGAGCGGTTTTCTGTTTCATCAGCCCGGGATTTGGGAGAAGATCGCCGTGATCGTCTGCGTCCAGTTCTTTACGGCGCTTTTCTTCGCGGGCATCCTGAAAAGGTACGACGAGCTGAAGGAAGACTGCGCGCTCGGTATCTATCCCCCGTTCGGGAACAGAATCGGGTTTATCGACAGGATGAATAAACGGATGGTCAAAAGCAAAATCGTCCGTTTCATTCTTTATTTGTTTCTTTTCGCGGGTGTGAACGGCCTTTTTATCCTGATGCCGATGGAAGTCTACAAAATCGCGAGACAGATGGCAATGGCGGCGGAGTCCGGCGACGCGAATAAATACATGATGGTTGTCACTCTGCTCACAACCGGATTTGCGGTGATGCTGGCCGGGGTGATGATGTTCAAGGGATCGCAGGCGCTGGTGCGCTGGTATGCGATATCTGCCGTACCGTTTATCTCCGAATTTATAGTCTGGCCTATCGGGATTGTTTTTTTCGCGTATGCTCACGGGTTCCTCGGAGCGGTGCTGTTTCTTGTAGGTACGGGCGGGATTTTTGCCGGGATTATCATTTTCAAGATCATGCTCGCCGACCGGGAGATTATGGATAAACCGATTGCGGTCAAGCTCATGCGCCCGTTACGCGCGATAGTGATTCCGTTCCTGACCGCCGTCGCGCTCTTTGCGTGGAACGACATGATCCTTTACAGTTCGGTAAGGGAGTTATCGCTGAACCATATAGGGATTAATATGGCGAATATCTTCCCGTATCTGCTGTTGGGCGGGCTCGTGCCGGTCCGCGCGGCGGCGCTCTTCGCTCCGCCGGTGAAACCGGTGAACATTCTCATCTCCGCGGTGACGTTCTATCTGTTTTTCGCGAACATCGACGCCATTCTGGGCGGTATAATGGAAATAATCGGGCGTATTCGATAGAAAGAGGGGGGAAAAAAATGAGAGGTTTTTTGGAAAAGTTTTCCCGCATTGTCAATCTGAACGAGCTGGTGTTCGACCTGACGCTTTCGATTACCGCTATTATAGTCTACAGGCTGATCGTTCCGAAGGCCGGGTTCCTGTTTTCAGGGAGCGATATCCCGTTTACGATAGCTGTAATCGTGTGTGTCCAGTTCTTTACCGCCCTGTTTTTCGCGGGCATACTGAAACGATATGACGAAATGCAGGCGGCGGTGAAAACGGGAGCATATCCCCCGGCGGATAGTAAGCCCGGGTTCACCAAAAGGTTCAATAAACGGCTGGCCGAAACCCCGGCAGTCGGGATCCTGCTCGGTATTTTCGTCTTCGCAGCGGTCACAAGCCTGTATATCCTGATGCCGATGAGTGTCAACAATGTCATCGCCAAAATCACCATGGAAGCGGCGGATAACGATCCGAACCGTTATCTGGGAATGTTTGTTTTTTTCCTGACCGGAGTGATCGTGATCCTGCCGGGTGTCCTTATTTTCAAGGACGATAAGGGGGCGATCAGGTGGATGATTATTATCAGCCTATTATTCGCGTATGAGGCACTGGCGTTTCCGTTCTCCATCGTCTATTTCGCGTTTCTTGGGGGAGCAGTCGGGGCGATCCTGTTCGTGCTGATCACAGCGGGGGCGGTGACGGGGACTATCCTGCTGAAACGATGCTTCATCGATAAAGATTTCACCGCGATTCCGGCCGTGAAGAAGATCGCCGGCCCGTTGAAAATGTTTGTTATTCCGTTTTTTACCGCGATCGCGATGATCGTGTGGAGCGAGTTGAGCATGATAAGCGCGGCGCAGGATTTGATTCACGAAAACCTCGCTGTGAATATGGCGAATATCTTCCCGTATCTGCTGCTGAGCGGCCTCGTGCCGGTACGTGTCGTGATCCTTTTCGCCCCGCCGGTGAAACCGTTGAACATCCTGATATCTGCCGTGACGATGTACCTGTTTTTCGTGAACCTCGACTCCGTTTTAGTGAAGCTGTCGGGGTTGATGGTTCCGTTAAAATGAGGATGCAGAGGAGATGAAAGATGATTGTGTTAAGACGGATGCTGGTTCTCGGGGCGGCGATACTTCTATCCGCCGGGATGCTCTACGCCGGCGGGCACACCCGGACCGCGAAGAATGCCGGGAAAGATATGAAGCAAAAAGTGTTCGCGGCTATCGAGAGCATCACCGAACTGATGGTATCGGGAAAGAAGAGCCTGGGTGAACTGAAAACGAAGGAAGAAGCCAAGGCGCTTTTCACGGAGATCGCCGGGAAGTGCAAATCCGGTATAGCATCCCTGGCTGAGGTATTCTCCAAGTTCCCTGAACTGGCGACAGATGCTGAGTTTATCGAAGAGATCAAGACGGCGGCGGATAAGATGGAACGGACATATAAGAGCTTTATGAGCTCTATCCATGAATGGTCCGACCTGCACGGACTGTCCGAGGAAGAAGAAAACGAGATGGTGTCGGTGATCAAGACGGCCCTCGGTTACTGAGAGGCGGTTTTTCCCGTGCAGAATCGAGATATTGAAAAGGAGAAGATATGAAAATGTTCGGACGCATACTGGTTTTCGGGGTTATGATTGCCTTAGCCGGGATGCTCTACCCGGGAGACCATACCCGCACAGTAAAAAACGCCGGGAATACCGAGGGTCAGAAGGTGATCGTGATTATCGAACAGCTTACCGATTTTCTGGACTCCGCGGCCTCCGGGTTGGACAATTGCGAAACCCAGACTGAGGCTGAAGAGTATATAGAAAACATCGCGAAACATTGTTTAGCCGAGGCTAAGAGAGTGATGGAGATTTTCGAGAAAACGATAGTATTTATGAACGATACCGAATTTATGACGGTGGTTCAGGAGAAGGCCGAACGGATGGAATCCATGTTTGAGAGTTTTAAGGATAAACTCGCGGAATGGGCCGATAACCATCAGTTGAGCGAGGAAGAGAAGAATGAACTGAATGAAAGACTGGAAGAAGCCTTCTCGAACTAAACGGAGCGGTAACATGAAAATTCAATTCAAATGGATCGGCGGGGCGACATGGGTGATGGATGCGGGCGGGCTGAAAATCGCCTGCGACCCGGTGCTTTGCGCCAAGGGCACGATCCAGGACTACCGTTACTTCAAGTCCGAACGGCTTGACAGTCCGGTGTACACAAAGGACGACTTCAAAGGGATCGACTTCTGGCTCATCACGCATATCCATGAAGACCATATCGATATGCGCGGGATGGCCGCTATGGGCGACTCCGCGATCTACAGCCCGGTGGTATTGCCCCGGAAAAAGGGTGCGAAGGTTCTGAGGGCGGGCGAGACGGACAGGTTCGAACTCGCGGGTAAAGGGGTTGTGACCGTGACGGCCGTCCCCGCGGTGCATTCGGTCAATCCGTTACTCGGCGGCCTGATCGGGAACGGCAACGGGTATATTGTCGAGTATGCCGGGGGCGGGGAGTTATTCACGTTTTATGTCTCGGGCGACGCGCTGATTCACAGGGGGATGTTCCGCGCGCTGAGGGATAAGAAAATCGATCTCGCGGTGCTGAACACCGGAAACGCGGTATTGGGCGAAGGTCTCCTGTCGAAACTCGCCGGACGGATCACCATGAACTCGAAAGACGTCGCCCGTTTCGACCGCCTGTTCCACCCTGCGGCGATCATCCCGGTGCATTGGGGAACATTCTCGCATTACCGGGAAAACCTGAACGATGCCGGGATCGTCCTGCCCCAGTCGGTGAAACTGATGGCGCCCGGCGATACGGTAGAAATATTCTAAGAACGGGGGAAAACGGATGCGGATATTGATAACGGCTATTTCGGTTTTAGTGTTTACGGCCGTGTTTTACGCGGGGGGCAGTCACACGCGTTCCGGCGGGGAAGCCGCATACCAGAAGGCGAAAAAAGCCATTATCGCCTCGGTTTCCAACGCGTATGAACTGCTGGATGAGGGTTTGACGAAGATTAAACATGCCGGGGATCAGTCGACGGTCGTCGACCAGGTTTTGAAACTCAATCAGCAGATTCAAGAGCTTCTCCTTCAGGCCGAGCCCCTGCGGAAGAAATGGGAAGAGAGGCTCAATTCGGATCAGACGTTCGAGGAGGCTATCGACGGGTATACGAAAAAGTTCGCGGATCTGTTCGAGGAGCTTTTTAGAATAACATGGGAAAATGAGAAGAAATAACCGGAGGACAAAATGCGTTTTCCTGTAATAGTATTCAATGTACTAATCACGGCGGCTATCGTTTTTTCAGGCGAGCATTCGCGCACCGGCGATATTACAAAAGTGAAACTCCTGATGATAAGTGAAATTTCGAATATCATCTTATTGCTCGACGATTCGATTTTTAAAATCGGGCAATCGGAGACTGCCGGGGAAGTCGCGGATGTGATCGATCATTTGGGTGTTACGGCGAAGGCCGGACTGAAATATATACAAAGGATCGGATGGAAATTTGAAAAGGAGCTTTCCGCCGATAAAGCGTTTTTAGAAATCGGAAAGAAGTATTCGGAAAAGCTGTACGAGAAAAATATAGAATTCCAAAACGCGATAACCGAGTGGAAAGAAAAGAAAGACCTTTCGTCAGAAGACAGCTTGATCATAAAAAAAGCGTTGGAAAAGTTTCACAAGTTCGAGGAAGCCGAACCTATAACGAAATAGGAAGGCTACTCCGCCGGACGGACTTCGCTTTCAGCGCTCCGTAACGCCAGTATCATCACTCCCGCGAGGATGCCCGCCGCCCCGGCCCATTGGAAGAAGTTCATCGTCTCGCTGAAACAGACCACCCCGCCTATCACCGGTATCACTATCCCGCTCGCGGAGAACGCCGGGATGATATGCACCGCCTTCCCCTTATTATACGACATCTGGAGGAACACGAACGAGAGTATTCCGAGGGCGATCCAGAGATACAGGAACGGGTCTGCCGCTATCGATTCCGAACCGCTGATACCTGAGGTCGTGACCTTCTGGAGCAGGGTGACGAAACCGCCGATTCCACTCGAAAGGCTCCCGTAGAGGAAGCAGAGCAGGGCGGTTTTTTTCCGGAAGAGGACAATCATTACTGCGAGCGCCGCGACGATAGAACCGCAGAACACCGCGAGGGCTGTCAGGTCGATTGCCGAGGGTTTGCCTTCTTCCAGCGAGAACACGCCGATCAGGACTGACGAGCCGAGGATGATTCCGACACCCGCGAATTCCGCCGCGCCGTGTTTCTCCTTTAGCACGAATATCGAAAAAAGCGACATCGCCGCAAGCCCGGTACCGGTGACCGCGCCCACAAGCGCCGCTCCGCCGAACGAGGTGGCGTGCTGGATCAGGAGCGCCGAGGCCGCCATTAACGGCAGTCCCGCCGTCCACAGCCCCCAGCGTTTCAGCCGTCTTACCTTCGGGACATTCAGCCCCAGTTTCTGGAAACCCTGCCCTACTGAAAGAAGCGAACTGCCGAGAAAAGCTAACAGCACCGAGATGAACTGATTACTTGTGGTCATTTTCATAGTTCCAATAAGGTTTGACCGCCTGTGGTCATTCTACAGTTCCAATAAGGTAATGACCACTCAAGACGGACTATTCCGTTTTAGCGGGCGCGGGGGCGCTTTTCACGCTCGCGAGGCTGATGACGATCACGCCCGCGAGGACACCCGTCGCTCCGGCCCATTGGAACAGGTTCATTGTCTCGCTGAAGCACACGACTCCGCCCGTGATCGGGATGACCACCGCGCTCGCGGCGAACGCAGGCAGGATATGGATCGCCTTGCCCTTGCCGTAAGCGAACTGGAGAATACCGAACGAGATGAAGCTCATTGCCACCCAGAGATAAAAGAACGGGTTGGCGAACATCGAGGCCGCCCCGGCCGGGTTGGAAGTGGTCACTTTCTGGAACAACGTCACGAAACCGCTGAACCCCCCGGCAAGGCCGCCGAAAAGGATTCCGAGCATCGCGGTCTTCTTCCTGAATATGAGGATCAGCAGTACGAGCGCGACGACGATCGAGCCGCAGTAGATGGCGAGCGCGGTGAGGTCGATCACCGACGCGGCCGCGTCGCCGCCCGAGAACACGCCGATCAGTACCGACGAGCCGAGGATAATCCCGACTCCGGTGAACTCCGCGGCGCCGCTTTTTTCTTTCAGCACGAATATCGAGAAAAGGGTGATCGCCGCGAGACCGGTACCAATCATCGCGCCGACAAGCGACGCTCCGCCGAGCGATGTTGCTTCCTGCAGGATGAGCGACGCGCCCGTCATCATCGGAAGGCCCAAGCCCCAGATGAACCAGCGCAGGAACTTTTTATCCTTCGGGAAGCTCAGGCCCCATTTCTGGAAACCCTGCCCGAGATTCAGGAGCGAACTCCCGGCGAACGCGACGAGTACGGATAATAATTGTTTCGACATAGATTTACCTCATGAGTGTATATTGCGGCGGGTTCTATTCCGCGTAACGCACTTTGATCGACTTGACCATCTCGAGGGCGGTGGTCAACCCCGCGAGATTGGTGTACAGCCCGCCGTCGGCGCCCGATGGACTGCTGTGTCCCGCGAGGACGAGCGGAACCCAGTTCGTGCCGTCGATAGGAAGGACAAGGGCGTGATAGACCAGCGCGGGCTGTCCGCCGTCGCCGTCCGCGCCTGAGTAGTAGACGTCGTTCGGGGGCAGGCCGTTCCTGTAGTACTCGTTGAAATCGAGGGAAACGTTGATCTCGGCCTTGATCATGATCCCATTCTGGGTCTCAGGGACTATACTGTAGAGGACAAACCCGGCCTGCGGGCTCGCTGATGTGATCGTATCGAGAGGTTTATCCTTCGACGGGGCATAGGGCTTGGCCGCGCCCGCGCCCGCCATCTTGAAGCCCCAGTACGGGACGGTGGACGGCCTCAGGTCGGCGCCCATCCAGTTCTGAAAGGCGTACTTCGCCGTAACATACAGCGTGTCGAGCAGGTTGCCGTCACGGTCTTCTGCCCAGATTACAAACTGGGGCGGGGTCATGATTCCCGCGCCCCTGAGGCCGATCAGGAGATGGGTCCATTCCGGGCCGGGCACGATCTCGAGGACGATCTTTTTCCCGGGAGCGCCTGACTTCGTCGTGACTGTGATTGTTTCGGCGTTTCCGCAGGAGATAAGAAAAACGGATAATAACAATGGAATCGAAAATAACATCTTTTTCATATCTGACTCCTTGAAGGTTTTATGTGTGCCTCTTTTCAGTTACTGTCACGGCTAGCGCGGAACTTCCCGTCTTGAGGACGACCGTATGACGGTGATAGAACAGGTCGTCGAACACGATCTCGTTACGCCCGGCGGTCTCTTTATCCTCGATAATACAAAGGTATCCTCCGGGTTTCAGGACACGCCCGAGCTCACGGAAGTTACTTGAGATATCGCGGGTGCCGTTGTACTTCCCCCCGAGTTCCGGCCAGAACATAGGAACGACCGCCTGCCCGCGGACTATCCCGGGAGAATAGACGATCATATCGGCGGTATTAAGTCCGATCTCCGTCAGATGCGCGAAATGCTGGAACACCCCGCGTTTGCCCACGCTATCGGCCGCCTTTTCCAGAACCGCGATATTCTTTTCCGCCGCCGACCGGATATCGGACGGGGCGTGTTTCTTATTCGCATAGCACTCGCAGACACAGAGACGGAAGAAGTTCCCCGCCTCACGATCTTCGAGAGTATCGATATACTCTACTGTCCCGGTTTCGGGCAAATCCCGCAGGAGTTCACGGAGCCTTTCCGGCGCGGGACTGTTCAGACGCACACGCGCGGCCAGTTCGTCGAGCGGACTGCCACCGATCCCGAACGCGTCGCGGTTCATGAACACCGCTTCGGCCATGAGAGAGCCCCGACCCATATCGGGATCGAGTACGATCTCGCCCGGCTCGCTGTAAAGCCCGATCAGGTGCCTTGCGGCCTCAGGGGGAAGGTGTTCCGCCGACGGGAATATCTCACGGAGCAGGGATGCGCCCGAGGGCTTATCGACGGCAAGAGTGACCTCGCGGATATCGCCGGAGGCGTTATAGGACAACGGTTTCATATTAAAAGTTGAACACCCACCACTCGTCGCACCCCGCGCAGAGCGGAGGCGAATTGTAATCGCCTTTCCAATGCGCGTGATAGGGAGTTTCCATCGCGGCCCAACATTTTTCGATCCCGTCTGTCAGGATATTGCCCATTGTGTGCGCGCGGTGAAAGTCCTGACGGCAAAGCTGGACCGTGCCGTCGGTGCGGATCGCCATATCGTGCTTCAGGTGCAGACAGGCGTGACGCTCTATCGGCGATAGGTCGACCACTCGGAGCGGGTTCATCTTTCCGCCGAACGTGTCCGGCTTCTTCACGATGATCCGGTCGCCGTAGTCCTTCCATATATCGTAGAACTTCATCAGTTCGTCCTCGTTACCGCCTGTGCGGGTGAACTGGACATAGACCCGTTCGGACGGTACAAGCGCCTTGATTTCGGAGACCGTGGTTTCAAGCGAGGGCTGGGGAAGGATCGGATTGCGCGGCTTCTTCTGCGCGGCGAACGTTTTCTCCTGCGAGGCGGAAATGTCGAAGATCAGCTCGATGTTCGGAAGGGCAAGCGCGTCGCGGGCGGGCGCGAAGTTGGTCAAGAGGGCGCGGCTCTCGAAGATGAAGCGCAGGTCGGGAAACTCGCGGATCACTCCGAGGAGGTCGCCGAAACGCGAGTGCAGGAACGGGTCGCCGTAGAGGCCGAACATCACCACGGGGAGATGGGAAAAGTCACGGATCGAGGCGAGAATTTTTCGGAGATCGGACGGGCTCATCTCACCGTCCGCGCCGCCGTCGGGAAAAAACGCCTGTTCCCGTTCGCCGTTCAGTTCGATCTCGTAGAATGTCGGGCGTTTGCGGATCAGTTCCGGGTTTTTGGAGATCAGCTCCTCGAGGGCGGATAATCCGAGTCCGGTGCCGTGCTTTTCCATGATCCCGCGCGTAATCAGGTAGTCGTTGAGGCTGTCCGGGAGGAAGTTCACCCGGTAACGGATGATCCGCGACGGGTTGATGTAGATATTGGTGTCGTAGGAACTGATATCGCTTTCGAATAGATCGCGGATATGGTTCTTCGGAAGCGGGGCGTTCTTCGGGACTGTCTCACGGATAAACCGGGCGACGTCGGCGGTCAGGATTTCAGGAAGCACGCCGTTCGGGAGGTTCTCGGGATAGGTGAAGTCGAACACGAGCCTTGTGTGCTCGTCGATCATCTCCCCGAGCGACAGGGTATCCAATAACGGGCAATATGCGTTCATCAGGAGGACGATTCCGCCCGCGCAATTTTCAGCGATGAAGTCGAGAAGCTCGTGCGCCGTACCGGGCTTGATGCTCGTCAGGCCGTCGACCTTCCGTTCGGAAACAAGATATATTTCGCATTCCGCGCCTTTCAGCTTTTCCACAGTGACGGCGAGAAAGTCGTCGATAGGGTAGTTGTCCGGGATGTTTTTCCGGTCGAACAGGACGGCATACTTTTTCATTTCCCCTCCTAACGCGGAATTAGTGTAACATTAAATGAATGAAAGCGCAAAAATCAAGGCGGCAATAAAAACCGGCTGACATCTATAACTATATTAATGGTATATCGTTAGACTACGCCCAACGGTCACTGCATTTTCACCGGGAAACGCTTGTCCTGAGCTTGTCGAAGGGGCGGTTATTTAAAGTGACTATCACTTGATTCCTTTGGAGATAAGGAATTCGTAGAGTTCGAAATGGAAGTTGTCGAGGGCGATTCGGGCGGGGGTTCTGCCCGACTGGTCCGGGATCGTGATGTCCGCGCCGGCATGGATCAGGTACTCCACCGCCGGGAAATTCCCGAACTCGACCGCGATATGGAGCGCGGTTTGTCCTTCCTTGGTCTTGTCGTCGAGCGCCGCGCCGTGGGAGACAAGCAGGTGCATGACCGCGATATTCCCTTCGTAGGCCGCGCAATGGAGCGGAGTCCAGTTCCCGTAGTCCGGCATATTAACATCCGCGCCCTTCGCGATCAGGTATTCCGCCATCTTTTTGTTCCCGGCGATACAGGCCTTATGCAGGAGGGTATGCCCCCACCCGTCCTGTTCCGCGATACTCGCGCCGAGGGAAAGGAGTGTATCGATCGTGTCGAGCCGTCCGAACGCCCCCGCGATCATGAGAGGAGACCAGCCGTAAATGTTCTTGATATTCATTTTCGCGCCCGCCGCCACGAGGAGAACGACCGCCTGACTATGTCCGCGCTTCGCCGCGAGGTAAAGAGGGGTGTCTCCACGCTCGTTGACATCGTTCACCTTTGCGCCCTTCGAGAGCAGGAATTCGATTATTTCGGTTTTTCCCCATGCCGCCGCGTGATGGAGCGGGGTGTATCCGCTCGAGTCCTTCACGAGGTAAAGGTTTTTCTTTTTGGCGAGCAGGAGTTCCGCGATAGGGATACTTCCCTTGCCCGCCGCGAGATGGAGCGGAGTTTCACCGTCGGAGTTCTTCTCGCCGGGAATTGCGCCCTTATCGAGAAGGAACGCGGCGGTATCGCTATTTCCCGCGAGGCACGCGAGATGGAGAGGGGTGTTTTTATCGCTGTTCTTAACGTTTAGGTTTGCCTTTTTTTCCAGGAGGAGCCGGACTATGTCCGCATAACCCTTCGCGGCGGCGAAGTGCAGGGGCGTTTCCTTGAGCGAAGTCGCGGCGTTTGGATTTGCGCCATGAGCGAGCAAGAATGCCGTCGCTGCGATGTTGCCGTGGTCGCACGCGAAATGGAGCGCGGTCAGACCTTGCGGGTTCGCGGTCTTGATTTCGGCGCCCTTCCCGATCAACAGTTCGACCGCCCCTATATTACCGCCCCACGCCGCCATCATGAGAGGCGGGAATCCTGGGCCGCCTTTCGCGGGAACCGCGGAAGCGCCGTGCGCGAGAAATGCTTCGATTGTGAGTTTATCCCCGGAGTAGCACGCGAGCTGGAACGCCGTATAACGTACCGTGCCCTCGGGGCCGCCCGCCTCGGCATTCCCCGACTGGCCGTAGTTCAGGAGCAGTTCGACCACATCCGCATGTCCGTTCAACGCCGCGATATGAAGCGGCGTCGCGTCAAGAAGGATAAACGGCGGGTGACTGTAATAGCTCTGCGTCCCGGCAAGCTGGGGATGATTCGAGAGAATGGTTTTCAGTTTGACGATATCGCCTTTTTCGGCGGCGGTGAGTATGGAAATCTCGGGGTGTATCGTTAACGGCTTGACCGTCTTTCCGCATGCGGAAAGGACTACGGCGATGAGGACTGCCGGGAGAATGCTACGCATCGGGCTCGCCGTTCTCGCGCCATTTTACCACCTCGACTCCGCATTGGCGGAGGATGTCGATAGGCTCGGAAATCCGGTACTCCTCGCCGTACACCACGCGCTTGATCCCGGACATGATGATAAACTTACTGCATTCGAAACAGGGCGACTGGGTGACATAAAGCGTCGCGCCGTCGATACTGATTGTCGAACGCGCCGCCTTGGCGATAGCGTTAGCCTCGGCGTGCATCACGGTCGGCAGGGTGTCGCCGGAGATGTCCTCGCAGGTGTTGGTCAGCCCCGGCAGGTTGCCGTTGAAACCGTAAGCGACTATATTTCCGTCCTTGACGATGATCGCGCCCACCTGAAGCCGTTTACAGTAGCTGAGCTTCCCCGTCTCTTTCGCCAGACGCATATAGTAGAGGTCGGACTTGAATTGATCCATACGCTCTCCGTGAAATTCGGTGGATTATTTTAACGCGAGGAAGTATAAAACGCAACTCACCGCGGTACTGCGTACTCCGTGTGAGATTTCCCAGTGTTTCGGTAGACTGAACCCCGGGAAAGTTCGCGCGGAGAACCCCTCGATTTACTCGGGACAGGCACGGAGAAAAAAAGCAAGGACGATTGTTTAAGAGATTCACTCTTTGTCTCGAAGCTGTTTATTAAACCTTGTGTAAACCTTTCTGACAAACAGGGCAATAGGTCGTGAGAAAATAACCATATCTCTGGCCAAATATTCATGCAATCACATCTGCGTACTCTGTGTGAAATCTTCGATCAGACAGCAGTCTCAATTTGCGCTTATTAGTGTGCGTTCGCGGACACGTTTCCTAAAGGTTCTTCCTGTTCCCCATCTGTGAAAATCAGTGTCATCCGTGATTTATTGGAATAATCAAAGAGTCTTCCTACCCCCTATTTCACACGGATAACACGGATTGAACCGATAGGCGCGGACAAAATAGTTGTTCGAACTCCCCGCATAAAAAACGGGATTAGCCCCCGCGCTCCGTGCGTATCACTATTCCGCCATCCCGAGGCGCATCAGTATCCTCAGCGTGAATAGCGTCAGTGTCGGCGAGGCCTGCTTCTTATCCGCGAAGTCGCGCCCCTTGTACGCCATATACACGCTCTCCGGCTTGAATTGCATCTCGCCGTCAGCCTTACTCATCACCAGTTCCGCCATTTCTTTGACACGTTTGTCGCCCCGGTATTCCGGGTAACGGCTCGCCGTATCGAGCGTATGCAGGATGTTGTACCAGACGAACGGGAACTTGAGCTTCTTGTAGTCCGTTCCGACCCCGAAGAGGAAGTATTTCTTCTGGCCTTGCTCGTCCCAATGACGCAGGACGGAATCGAGAGCGAGCTTCGCGGCGGGGCTTTTCATCGCGTCCGGGTCTTCGCTCATCGCCTTCGCCGCGATCAGGTTGGCATAGGGGCAGATCGACGTCTTCGAGCCCGGCCCCTTGAACTTCGGGATCGATCCGACACAGCGGTAGCCGTCGGTATCGACGAGCGAGGCGAGCCGTTCGAGCGCCTTCGCGGTGACACTGTTCCGCACCCCCATTTTGAGAAGCGAGTAGAGCACGGTGGGGAAGTTCGTCATCACCCAGTCGTATGACGCCTCTCCGCTTCCGCCGAACACGGTGGGGATTTTGATGAGGACGAGCAGGATGCCGTCGGGGGAAACGTGCGTGAGGATTTTAGCGATTACTTCGTCCATCCCCGGAAAGTCCTTGGTGACGCCGAGGTCGGCGAGGAGGGCGAGACGGTGAAGGTTCAGGTCGGATTTATCGTGACGCTCGATCGGGGTATCGTTCCATGTCCTCACTGCGGCGAGGTTCTCACGGACGAAATCGTCCTGCTCGAGGAGCGACGGGTCTGCCTTTCCGCCGAACAGGAGGGCGGCGTTGTAACGGATATACAGGATTTCGGAATTGAGGAGCCGGTCTTTGGTGGATTGCGGGATTTTCATTTTTATTCCTCCCTGATAATTATTTTAGCCTTATCGAATACCAAACCGATGAGAAATCCGAAGAATAAATATCCGAGGAGCGTATTTATCAACTGCACCAAGATGAGCGGTTCGGGATAATTGCATAACGTCCATTGATTAAACGCTTCCGGTATCGCGCGGAGTGTTCCTAATAGCAGTCCGAAGATAAGACCTTTTTTCCATCCGCGTGACGGTATACCGTTGTAGAGAACAATATAGATAAAAACTGTTAAGGAATCCAAAATGAGACTAAACGCTAAGGTGAGGATCAACCAGTTTCCCATCCCTCCGAAATACTCCATACTTCTAATTCCGATATATCCCTTGAATTGATCGAATAGTCCCGCGACAAGCGGGTTCATGTATAGCAGGTTGCCGAATACCATATTCACAATTATTACAGCTAGCCCCGCCAGTATCGCCCTTAGTACATTCACTTTTTTCTTCATATCAATCCTCTCCTCTTTGAAATATTTTTTCTATTAAAGGTTCTGATAATACATTAATAACGGATTCCCATTGCGTGAACAAGTCTCTCAGCCGTTTACCCGCCCAGTTTACGGGGAGAAGCATTTCGGGTAGAAGCGGATCTTTCGAGAGAATGCCGATGATATAGCCCCCTACATTCATCTTCTCGATAAAAGCCTTTTCAGGCGGGTAACCGCTCGATTCATCGAGTTTTTTCTCCAAAACGGCAATACCTTCGGCGAATATTTCGGATATCTTGTCCAAATTCCAAATTCTGATAAGATTCGGTACCGAAACTTCCGGAATTCGGCTTATTTCCATTAACACGGTATGACCGGATTCTATAAAAAGGCTGAATTGTTCCTCGACAGGTTCTGAGGAATGCAACGGGCGAATCCAGAAACCGGGGTAGAGGGGAGCAAAACGGTAAGCTATGAGTTTAGACCGGATTTTATGGCGCAGTTTTGGATCAGGCGCCGAAAACGCCGCACCCCGCCACTTCCAATCCCATCCGCTCCAGTCGGGAGTCTTAAATCCGTAGGCGACATTCCGCTTAATAGTCCCGCCTTTCCGTGTAAAAGAATAAAACGCATTTCTCGCGATCCGTTCGGATAAAACTATCCCCCTCGATTTCATCCTGCTTAACGCAGTGCGGAGGGAGTTTTCCGAAATCCCGAAAGGCGAGGTTAATTTCGTTAAATGCTCGAAAGAGTACCGGGTACGTCCTAAGGATGCCATGATTCCAAAAATCAGTTCGCTTTCATTCATACAAAATTGTAATTATGATAATTTAATTGTAATATATTGTCAATATTTTTCAAGATATTTTTTTCAAGAAATCGAGAATCTTTACAGGTTTAGGATTTGGTTCTACCGGGGATAAAGGAAATGAATCAGTATTTCCCGTTTTTGACGATATTTTCCGTACTATTATTCCTTTTTTCCGGATTGTATGTTATAATTCATGCGGTGAGAATTTCGACCAAGGATTAAAATGAAAGGCGTTTTACCAACGATTGCTATTATCGGCCGGCCGAATGTCGGCAAATCGTCCCTGTTCAATCTGCTTCTCAACGAAAGGAAGTCGATTGTCGACGAGATGGAAGGTGTGACGCGGGATATCAATATCGGGGAGTTCAAGACCCCGTTCGGCAGGTATTTCCGTATCTACGACACAGCCGGTTACCTTGAGAAAGGCGATCAGTTCAATAAACTGGTTCAGGAGAAGGTGAAGGACGCGGTGGAATACGCCGACCTGATCCTTTTTATGGTGGACGGACGGGAATACCATCCGATCGACGAGGACCTCGGGCGTTTCCTCAGACGGCAGGAAAAGCCGGTGCTGGTGGTCGCGAACAAGCTCGACCACAAAAAGCTCGAGGACGACCTCTACGACTTCTACCATCTGGGCTTCGACGACATCATTCCGTTTTCGGTGATCCATAAACGGGGCTTGTCCGGGCTGTACGAACGGCTGGAAGACCTGTTCCCCGAGAACTCCGGCGAGGAGAAGGTTTCCGACGAGGTCTGTGTCGCGATTGTCGGACGTCCCAATGTCGGCAAGTCGATGCTTGTGAACACGTTGCTCGGGTACGAACGGAGCATTGTTTCGGAAGTTCCCGGCACGACACGCGACTCGCTCGACGACCTGTTCCTGTGGAAGGGCCGGAAGGTCCGCCTGATCGACACGGCGGGTCTCCGTAGGCAGTCGAGGGTCGAGGACGATATCGAGTATTACAGCGCGGTACGCACCGCCCAGGCGATAGAACGCGCCGATGTGGTGGTTCAGCTTCTCGATGTGGCCGAGCCGGTCTCGCACCAGGATAAGCATATTAGCGAGACGGTGATCGATAAGGGCAGGTCGCTCATCTTCGCGTTCAATAAGTGGGACCTTTTGGGTCTCGACGAGGACGGCGAGGAGAACTACCGCCGGATGCAGGAACTTAGGAAAAAGATATTGGACGAGTATCCGACATTCGACTATATTCCCTTGGAGTTCATCTCCGCGAAGGACGCGTACAAGGTGAACCGCCTGATGGAACTTGTGTTCACGGTGCACGAATCTTATCACAAGAGGGTGCCGACGCCGGAACTGAACGACTGGCTGAAATCGGAGATACGTGAGACCGATCTCGACAAACCGAAGTCGAACTTAAAGATATACTACGCGACCCAGCCGTTAGCGGCCCCGCCGAAGTTTATAATATTTATTAATAATTTCGATCATGTCCGAAAGGACTTTCCGCGCTTCATGGAAAAGCGGATCAGGGAAAAGTTCGGATTTTCCGGCGTACCGATCAGGATGTTTTTCAAGCCGAAGGAACGAGATAAAAAGAAAAAATGGTGAGGAGCGTACGATGGCAGCCAAAAATGAAATGCCCAAGAAGCCTAACATGGAGAATTACCTCAAAGAGATCGAAGTCAAAGCGTACGAAATCTATCAGGAAAGAAAGAAAAACAATATTCCCGGCGATCAGTTTACGGACTGGGTACAGGCCGAGACCGAGATCAAAGCCAAGTATAACGTGGGCTAAGCTCACGATTGGCTTTTTGGTGAAACGGGACATGTTCAGATAATAACGGCCTCGCGCCATCCCGGCGTTCAGGCTAACGGGCGCTTGTTTTGCCGGAACGGACGGCTCAGTCCGCCTGAATGTATCGATAGAAACGCGCCTTTTTGGCCGCGGATTATAAATTTACTCGATGGATAGGAGAAAAGAGATGTCTGGAAAAGTAGTGGCCGTTGTCGGTGCTACCGGCGCGGTCGGGCGTGAGATGATCAGAACCCTCGAACGGAGAAACTTTCCCGTTAAGCAGATTCGTTTCTTCGCTTCGTCGCGTTCGGCGGGGCAACATCTCAAGTTTAATGGCGACGATGTCGTGGTCGAAGAACTTACCGAGAAGGCGTTCGACAACCAGGGAATTGAAATCGCGCTGTTTTCGGCGGGCGGAGACACCAGTAAGCAGTTTTCTCCCATTGTCGCGAAGGCAGGCGCGGTCGTGATCGATAATTCGAGCGCGTGGCGTATGAACCCCGAGGTTCCGCTTGTCGTCCCCGAGGTCAACCCGGAAGATGTCAAGTTCCACAAGGGCATCATCGCGAACCCCAACTGTTCGACGATACAGATGGTCGTCGCGTTGAAGCCGCTGCACGATTACTCAAGGGTTTTGAGGATCATTGTCTCGACCTACCAGTCGGTTTCCGGCGCGGGTCAGCGCGGAATCGACGAACTCTGGGATCAGACGAAGAACATCATCAACGGGAAACCGATTGTCAGCGCGAAGTTCCCCAAGCAAATCGCGTTCAACGTGATCCCGCAGATAGACGTCTTCCTCGAAAACCACTTCACTAAAGAAGAGATGAAGATGGTCAACGAGACGCGGAAGATCATGCATGACGAGCATATCGCGACTACCGCGACATGTGTGCGTGTGCCGGTTCTGCGCGGGCATAGCGAATCGGTCTATATCGAGACCGAGAAGAAGATCAGCCGCGATAAGGCGCTGGAGCTCTTTTCCAAGGCTCCGGGCATCGTGCTGATGGACGATCCGTCGACCGGAAAGTATCCGGTTCCGACCGAGTCCGCCGACCAGTTCGACACTTATGTCGGCCGTGTCCGTGAGGACCTGAATATCGAGAACGGGCTGAACTTCTGGTGCGTCTCAGACAACCTGCTGAAGGGCGCCGCGTCCAACGCCGTCCAGATCGCTGAAATATTGTAATCGATTATTATCAACAGAGCCGTCCTTATAGGGGGGGTGTCCCGCTCCTTGACATCCTTGTCATTGCGGGACTTCCCCGTCCATGGGGGCGGTTTTTTTATATACCCTATTGGAGGTTACGATGCAGTTCGATATTGAGAACAAAATAATCCGTCTCTGCGCCGAGGGTATGGAGATGGAAGGAAAGGGCGATCCTGAAAAAGCGAAGTCCCTGTTTCTTCATGCGTGGGACGAATCGTCAACGGATTTCGAGAAATTTACCTCCGCGCACTATGTCGCCCGTCATCAGAGTTCCGTAAAGGATAAGCTCAAGTGGGATGAGACCGCGTTAAGCTATGCGCTGAAACTGGCCGACGAGAGTGTGAAAGAGGTTTTGCCGTCACTCTATCTCAATATCGGGAAATGCTTCGAAGATATGAACGACCCTGAGAACGCGTTGAAACACTACCGGGCGGCGGAATCCTATACCTCGTATTTGCCGGACGACGGGTATGGTAATATGATCAAGATGGGTGTTCAGAACGGAATCCAGCGGGTGAGCAGGACTGAATGAATCGACGATCGATGGAACGCTCGGGATATCGCCGTTCTGACCTATACGGTGGAATTTTTCGACCCGGAGTATTCTACTTGATCAACCTCTGCCGCTTGGTGAGCAGGATCACCGAACGGAGTTCCTTGGCTATTTGACATATATTCTATCACAGCTTAGAATTGGATAGAATAAACGGGAGAATGCCATGAAATTGAAGGTTATCATTCATACGGCTGAAGAAGGCGGGTATTGGGGAGAAGTACCGGCAATTCCGGGATGCGCTTCGCAAGGAGAAACTGTCGAGGAACTTCTTGAAAATCTGAAAGAAGCTGCGGAAGGCTGTCTGAATGTCGAAATTGATAAAGTAAGAATTGAAAAAGACGATAGGATTATGGAATTGACTGTATGAAGTCGGTGAGCGGAAAAAGGTTTTGTCAGATTTTAGAGAAAAAAGGATGGATTTGCGCGAGGATTCAAGGAAGCCATCATATATACATAAAAGCCGACTGCGAAGAACGGCTCCCCGTACCGGTTCATGGGAATCGGGATTTAAAAATCGGTCTCCAGCGATTCTTGATGAAAACCGCGGGTGTATCCGAAAAAGAACTGTGAAGTCAATAAGTCCTTCCATATACGTTAATTATCTTGCATTTCACTTGAACGACCTCTGCCGCTTGGTGAGCAGGATCACCGAACGGAGTTCCTTATCGTTCTTCGCGCCCATCCAGTTCGTCATGAATTCCGGGTCCTGCAGTACCTGAGCGATCGCCATCAGTGCCCGAAGGTGAAAGTTCCGCTCGTCCTTCGTGCCGATCAGCACGAACGCCGTATACACCACATCGCCCTTATCGTTCCAGTCGATCCCGTGCTTGTCGCGTACGAGGATGATATCGAACTTGCCCTCGCCTTCAGCCACGATATGCGGGACGGCGTGCGGAACCGCGACTCCGGGGTAAATCAGGGTGGATGCTTCCTCCTCACGGCGGTGAAGCTTGAGCTTGATCCATGACGGGTCGGTGTTCCAACGCTTAGCGATGATTTCGGAAATCTGCTTGAAGAGTTGGTCGCGATTCATTGTGATATGCAGGTCGAGCACCGGCGCGTTGCGGATCAGCTTATCGAAACGGTCTTCCTCGATCTCCATTCCCTCGATCAGGATATCCAAAAGTTCGTTTTCGAGAGTGGTATTCTCCGGCTTGAATTCCGGATCGACGATAGATCCCACCAGGTGCATAAACGCGGATTTCCTTTTCACCTGCTTTCTGCCGTAGACTAAATACCAGAGCGCGGAAAGAGCGATAAAGCCCAGAGCGGCGAAAAAGATTTCCCAGCCCATTTCAAAGATCAGGAAGATGTAGCCCGCGATCCCGGCGATCTGCAGCACAGGAAAAAGCGGCGCCCGGAACGAGGGTTTGTAAGATGAAAGTTTGGTATACCGGATGACGATGACCGAGAAATTGACTACGATGAAAACGAGAAGCATGAAAAGTGACGCCACCTTCGCCAACTGCTCGATGTTTAAAAGAAAGATCACAAGCAGCATAAAGCCGGATGTGATGAGGACGGAGATATAAGGAATCTTCTTCTTGCGGGAAACTTTCGAGAAAATCTCCGGCAGGAGTCTGTCTCGGCTCATCGCCATCGGATTCCGGGAAGCCGTCATGATTCCGGCGTTAGCGGTAGTGACGAACGCCAGAATCGCGGCGAGCGCGGTTACGACCACCTCCGCCCGCGACAATTCGGGAATTATAAATAACAGCTTTCCCGCATCGGAAAGCGGAGTCAGGGTGTGCGAGAAGGCTTCCGGGGTAAGGATGCCCAGTAAGACGACGATGATCAGAAGATAGAGAAGATACACAAGGAAGAACGCGAATAAAGTGCTGGGGATGAGGGATTTCCTCGGGTTTTTCACTTCTTCGGCGATGCTGGCGATATTGGTCAATCCACCATAAGAAATGAATACCATTCCGGTAACAAGAAATATGTTCTTCCAGTCAAACTCGATTGTACTGAATACCTTCCCGAAATCCATGACACGGTATCCGAACAGGATGAACTGAACGAGAATCAGTAAAAGCGCGATCACGAGAATCACCTGCAATTTTCCCGACGAGCTGACGCTGACAAGATTGATCACTGTAAAAAACAAGCAGAAGGATGCAGAGATGAGTTTCAGTTCCAATTCAGTGAGATGGGGGAAGATCAGTGTGGCGAACGCGCCGATTCCCACGAGAGCGAATGCGCTTTTCAGGCTGATCGTCAGCCAGTTCGAGAACCCAGTGATCGTACCCGCCGCCGATCCGAGTATCCGTTCGGCGAAGAAATAGCTGCCACCCGCCTTCGGGATAGCGGTGGCGAGTTCGAGTTGGGAGAGCACAGCCGGAAGCATCAGTAATCCCGCGAATAGGTACGAGAGAAGAATCGCGGGGCCGGCGATATTGAAGACGACAGCCGGCAGGACGAAAATCCCGGTGCTAATCATCGCGCCCGATGCGATACTGAAAACGTCGATACCGTTAAGCTGTTTTTTTAAATCCATACCGCGTCCTGAAAAGTATTGACCGAATATTATAGGGAAGTTTTAACGGCAGTACAATTTTTTAACAGGTTCGGATTGTATGGACTGTTCAGACGATACGTTGGCGCTCGGTCAGCAGGATGAGCGAACGCAGGTCTTTCTCGTTCTTGGCGTCCATCCAGTTCTTTACGAAGTCGGGGTGCTGAAGAATCTGCGCGATCGCCATGAGCGCCCGCAAATGAAAATTCCGTTCGTCCTTCGAACCGACCAGGAAGAACGCGGTGTACACGACTTCGCCGTTATCGTTCCAGTCGATCCCGTGCTTGTCGCGGACGATGATGATCTCGAAACGGCTTTCACCTTCGATGATGATGTGCGGGATGGCGTGCGGCACGGCAAACCCGGGGTAGATCAATGTCGAGGCTTCTTCCTCGCGTGTCTCGAACTTCCGTTTCACGAGTTCCGCGTCGATACCCCATTTCTCCGAAACGATCTGCGAGACGAGCTCGAACAGTTTCCCGCGCGTCATCGTGCGGTTCAGGTCGAGAATCGGAGCGTCGCGGACTATCTGATCGAAACGGTCTTCCTTGATCTCGCGCGTTTCGATGATGATGTCGAGCAGTTCGTCCTCGAGCGCGATGTCGTCGGACCTCAGGTCGCTCCCGACCAGCCCTTCGACCATATGCACGAACGCCGACTTACGCGTGGCTCTTTTCTTGGAATAAAAGTAGTACCAGAGGAAGGTCAGCGCGAGGAAGCCCAGCGCCGAGCCGAGTATCTCCATCCCCATCTCGAAGATCAGGAAGATATATCCGCCGATCCCGAGTATTTGCGTGACAGGGAATAACGGCGATTTGAAAGTGGGTTTATAGTTCGTGAGCTTGGTAAAACGGATGATGATGACGGAGAAATTGATCATGATGAACACGAGCAGCATAAAGAGCGACGCCACCTTCGCGAGCTGTTCGAGGTTCAGAAGGAAGATGATAAAGAGCATGAAGACGGAGGTGACGATCACGGAGACGAACGGGATTTTTCCCTTGCCTACGACTTTCGCGAAAACACCCGGCAGAAGGTTGTCCCGGCTCATCGCGAGGGGGTTCCTCGACGCCGTCATAATACCGGCGTTGGCGGTAGTCACAAACGCGAGGATCGCGGCGACTGCGGTAATCACCCATTCGACGCCGGAGAGCATGGAGCCGGGGAAGAACTTCAGCCCGGCGGTAGTGAGCGGCGTTAACGTGGACTCGAACTCGGCGGGCTGAAGCACGCCGATCAGGATCGCGACTATCGCTAAGTAGAGGGCTTCCACGATCAGGAACGCGAGCAGGGTGCTCCGGACAAGCGATTTGCCGGGATTTTTCACTTCCTCGGCGACATTTGCGATATTGGTCAGGCCGCCGTAGGAGATAAAGACCATCCCGGTCGCGAGGAAAACGTTGTCCCACTTAAAATTGAATACCTGGGCGAAATGCGACAAGTCCGCGGCGCGGAAACCGAAGACCACGAACTGCGCGAGTATGAGAAGGACGATAGCTACCATTACTACTTGAAGCCAGCCCGTGGATTTGACACTGATCAGGTTCATCACGGTAAAGAAGACGCAGAACCCGGCGGCGATCAATTTCAGTTCCCATTCGGTCAGGCCGGGGAAGATGAGTGTCGCGAACGCTCCGATACCGACGAGGGCGAACGCGCTCTTCAGGCTGATCGTAAACCAGTTCGCGAAGCCGGTGAAAACGCCCGCGCCCGACCCGAGGATGCGTTCGGCGAAGAAATAACTGCCGCCCGCCTTCGGGATCGCCGAGGCGAGTTCCAGTTGAGAAAAGAGAGCCGGCAGCATGAGAAAGCCCGCGAAGAGGTAGGCGAGCAGGATACTCGGTCCCGCGATACGGAAGACTACGGCCGGAAGTACGAAAACCCCCGTGCTGATCATAGCCCCCGTGGCGATGCCGAATACCTGGAGAGAGGTGAGCCGTTTTATCAAACCCAAAGCTTTCTCCTCGAGAAATCTATACCGGCGCGACCGTCGCGCGTTCGATCAACGCGGGCTGAAGAATGATCTTCTCCTTCTTGTTCACTCCGCTGTCGATCTCGTTCTTCAATAGTTCTATCCCGAGCTGTGACGCGATACTCAGCGGCTGAGACATGGTGGACAGCCCGAGGAAGTCACTGAAGTCCATGTTGTCGTAGCCCAGCACCGAAAGCTCCTCCGGGACCTTGATATCCATTTCGCGCGCCGCCTCGAGAACGCCCACCGCCTGAAGGTCGCTGACCGTGAAGATCGCGGTCGGCCTGTCCTTCATCGCGAGTAGTTTCTTCGTGATGACATTCGCGCCCAGACGGCTCCAGTCGTTGATCTGGATAAATTTATCGTTGATCGGGATATTCGCCATCGAAAGCCCCATCTTGTACCCTTTCAAGCGTTCGCTCGCTACTGTAAAATGGAACGGGTCTTCGATCGCGCCCGAGATGATCGCGATCCTCTGGTGCCCGAGGCCTGTGAGGTACTCCACGGCCTTATACGCGCCGTAGGTATTGTCAAAACAGACCGAACTATACGACGGGTGCATCGTGTCGATCAGCGCTATCGGGAAACGCGCCTTCCGGAGGTTGATCTCTTCGTCGGTGCGGATCGGGAGCGTCACGACCACAAGGCCGTCGATCTTGTTCTCGCCGACCACCTTGGCGATCAGTTTCTTCTTCTGCTCGGGCGTCGCGGCGTCGTAAAGGATCAGGTCGAAGTCGTGCAGTTCCTTCGCGATCCCGTCGAGAAGTTTCAGGAAGAACTCGCCGAAGAAGAACGGGACGAGCACGCCGATCTCCTGCGATTTCCGTTTGGACAACCCGGACGCTATGGGCGAGGGATAATAGTTCAGGTCTTCGATCGCCTGCATCACGATCTCTTTTGTCTGCCCGGAGACGTTTTCCTTGCCGTTGATGACACGGGAAACCGTCGCGATTGTGACATTCGCGCGCTTAGCGACATCGTAAATCGTAATCTTCTTTTTTAAATCTGGCATTTTCCCTTCCGTATTTCAATTAAAACCGGACGTCGAAGGAACCGAACGGATCGGATTCGGCGTTCTCAATCGTATAGTCGATATCGGTGACGTTGGAGAAGAACGGGCCGCGCCGCAGGTCTTCGGTAAACTCGCGGATCGCGTCATCGCTTCCGTATGCGCTTACCTCGACATCGCCCGTGTACAGGTTTTTCACCCATCCGGTCAATCCCCGCGCTTTAGCGGAGCGTTCGGTATAATAACGGTAACCGACGCCCTGAACCCTTCCCTTGACTACCGCGTGCAATACAACCACCGCGATCCTCCTAATCGATTTCCGCGGTCAGTTTTTCCAAATTCGAGATCGTGAGAGGCAGAGGGATGAAAAGCGTCTCGAACTCGTTCTTATACAATTCCAGCGTAAGGTTTGTCGTGTATAGGATCTCATGATTGGAAAGGAGAAGACGTTTGACTACCCAAACTGAATCGGATGTGTTTTCGAGGAACACGCTCATCCCGTACTTCTGCTTGTTCTGCAGGAGCCGGACTACCAGCTTATTACCGTTAGTAAAGCTGAATTCCTTCTTGACCCTGTCTCCGCCGCCCAGATAGAACGCGACCCACATTCCCGCCGCGATCAAAACATAGAAGATGAACATCCGCGACGTCGTCTTGTTCCCGCCGAAGATGCGTGTCAGCAGTTTCTGCGGCGGTTTGACCTCGGCGACATGTCTGGTCTGAGCCAGCCTGTCCGCACGGGAATAATGATAATTCAGATCGGGATTCTTCAAATCATCGAAAGACGGAGCCTCTTTTTTTTTCATGTCCTTCCCAAACCGTTTCCATTATATTAACTTAACCTGCGTGTTTTATCAATTATTCGCCCGGTAATAACCGGATAAGTGTCACTTTTTCCATTCGTATTGCGATCCGAATTGAATCCTGAATACCGTGCCGTCGATAGGGTGGGTGTAGTTGTAAGCGAACTCATAGGCCTTGCTGTTCTTCCATCGGAATACGCCCTTCTGCCCCGCTACCCACGAATCGAAGAAAATGGTATACATCTTTTTCGGCTTCCCGTCCGCCTCGACTAAGAACGTGTTGAACTGCGGGATGTTCTTCGGGTAGAGATATATCTTCCCGCCGCTGTAGATCCGGTACTGGACGGGGACGAACTGGTAGAACCCGGATTCGATCTGTATCGCGGTCCATCCGGTGACTTCAAGTTCGACAATAGACATCAGGTCGATCTTCGCGATCTGGTTCTGGTTCGATATTTTATTCGTGACGATCAACGTAAAGTTGGTCGCGTACTCGTAGGTACCTTTGAACAAGGTGTTCGGGGCGGCGAGGGTCTGGATATAGCAATGGTACGTCGTTTTCTGGACGGAGTTGGTGGTCATAAACGCCTTACCGGAGCTCTGCTCGAACGCCGCCTCGGGGTCGGCGGGGTCGGGCACTGTCGGCTCGGCGATCTGGGCGTGGGCCTCCGCCGTTACCGCGCAGAGGAACGCGAGACTAATGAACGAACGGGTGATGGCAGTAAACATGGTGGTTTTCCTCCAAAACCGTGACGTCGGGAAAGACCTTCGTACATATCTCGTCCCCGTTGGGGCACCGTTTGTAGAACGGGCACCCGTGCGACTCCCCGGCTCGTTCGGGAACCTCGGATGTGATGACGATATCCCGCGCGGACTGGAGCAGGAGCCTTGTATACGGATTCGCGGCGTTCTCAAATATCGACTTCTTATCGCCCGATTCCAGAATCTTGCCCCGGTAGATGATGAGTACGCTCTTGGAAAGGAAACGCACCGTAGCGAGGTCGTGCGAGATGAATATATAGGATAGGTCGAACGATTCTTTCAGCGAGGAGAGCAGGTTTAGTATCTGCGCGCGGATGGAAACGTCGAGCGAGGACACCGGCTCGTCGAGGATGACAAGCTGGGGGCGGGTGATGAGCGCGCGCGCGATCGAGATTCTCTGGCGCTGTCCGCCGGAGAACTCGTGGGGGTAACGGAACATCGCGGACGCTTCGATACCGACTGTTTCGAGTATCTCGCCCACACGGATACGGAGCTTCTCTTTATTGAGATGTTTCTCTTTGCGGAAGATGGGCTCGGCGACGATATTGAGGACGTTCATGCGCGGATTGAGGGAGCTGTACGGGTTTTGGAAGACGGACTGTATCTTCCCGGTGAACCATGCCTTGCGGACGTCCTCGCCCATATAGGTCATCGTGCCGCTTGTGGGAGGATAGAGCCCGAGCACCGAGTTGCCGAGAGTGGTCTTGCCGGAGCCGGATTCCCCGATAATCGACAGGACTTCGCCCTTCTCGAGACCGAACGAAACGCCGTCCACCGCGCGGACTTCCCCGGCCACTTTTCGGAAGAGACCCTTGTAGATCGGGAAATAGACTTTTATATCTCGGCCGGACAGCAGCTCCATCTTTCACTCCCGGATTATTTACTCCCGAATTATAATAAATCCCCGCACGGTTAAAGTCAAACTTAGCGGTTCATTGGAGTTTTTTCCGGAATGACATTAAAATAATAATAGGGTTACGGAGGCGGCCGCAAGGTTAAGATAATAAGGAGATATCGGTGAAAAAAATAGGGGTTTATCCCGGAACGTTCGATCCGCCCACTAACGGGCATATCGATGTCGCGCTCCGGGCGTCTCATTTCTTCGATAAGCTGATTATCGGAATCGGCAAAAATCCCGGGAAGGATACGCTCTTTTCCCCGGACGAACGGCGTGAGATGCTGGAAGAGATTTTCAAGGATCACAAGAATATAGAGATCAGGCCGTTCCAGAACCTGCTGATCCATTTTGTCAAGGAGTGCGGCGCGATGGCGCTGGTGCGGGGACTGCGGGCCGTGTCCGATTTCGAATACGAGCTCCAGCTTGCGTCGTTCAACTACCATCTCGACGACAGCATCGAAACCGTGTTCTTCATGGCGCGCGAGGAGAATTTGTTCGTGAGTTCGTCGATGATCCGTGAGATCGCGCAGTTCGGCGGGGATGTCTCGGACAGGGTTCCCGGGGCGGTATGGAAGAAGCTCCGCTCCCGTTTCCCGGTGAAGAAGTAGCGAATTCCGGGGGGTGCGGGATGAGGCTGATGTTTACGGTTTTGGCCGTGTTCTGTCTCGTAATATCCTGCGGAAAGGCTTATTCGGTCAAAGAATACGCCGATGTTCAAAACGCGTATCGACGGCTGGCTGAAGTTTGGGAGGCGCTTGCCGTGAATATCGCCCAAACCGGTAATCCGGCCGGAGTTCTCGCGGAAGTGAAGAAGACCGCGATGGTCAGCGCGGACATACGCGCCGGAATCAAACCGGCTCTGGAGGATTTGTTTTCCGAGGATATAGGAAAGCAGGAACTCCAATCGAAAATGAGCGAATGGGAATCGCGGATCGGGACGGCAAAACTGAAAGCCGGAATGGAGATCGACGCGATGATGAAAAAATATCCAGCTGAAAGCGCGGAATACCATACCCTCGTCGAAGCGAAGTCGATCCTTTTTCCAGTATATAAAAAATGAGCTAATGTTGAAATAAATCGATTCTTGCTTGAAAATATTTTCCACTTCCGTTAAGATATACATCATTATTAATACAGCCTATGTGCTGAGCGGGCCATGAGATAAGGGCGTGCCGAATAGAGAGTCTGAAAATTTATTTTGGGGAGAATAATATGAAGAAGACAATGCTTACTGTCACGGCTTTGGCGGTCGGTTTATTTGCTGCTTCATGCGGCGGGACGGATTTGAACTCGATGCAGAAAGAAGGCGCGGCTATTCTGGATAAAATTTGTGTAACGCTCCAAACCGCGGCCGATAAGACCGCAAGTATCGCTGACGGAACCGAGTTGGCCGTGATGCTCGAAGGAACAGTCAGCAACTCGTCGGTGCTGCAGGACGAATACTACCGCTGGCTTTCCGACAAAAAGCTCGGCGCCGAGAACGAGGCTAAGCTGATGGACTTGATGAAAACGAAATGGGACGAAGTGGACGCGAAAAATGTTCAGCTCGCCGATATTATCGGGCAGCTCATGCTGAAGTTCGAGGGAAACACCGAAATTCAGAACCGACTGGAAGACGTCAGTATTTTCCTTGTGGGCGGCGGCTGTTAATAAATTCAAAGATAAAAAGTCGATACCCGCTCCGGGGTTTGCTGACTTCTATGGAAATACAAGTGTTTACAGTGAACGCGGGACGCTTCAGTAATGGTTCGGCAAGCTCACCATGACAGTCTCGCAGTGACAAAAAACTCCTTCATTTTCCGGGTTCGTCAACTGCCCTTCTCCGGAGGGCTTGTTAACAAACTTGCATTGTCATTGCGAGGCGTATGCCGAAGCAAACCATTTAATTACTGGATATATAAATTAAACAGACTGCTTCGCCGCTTCGCGTTTCGCAGTGACAAAAAATTATATATATTATAACTTCGTCAACAAGCCCTCTCCGGAGGGGTTTCTTATTCCCCGAATAGAAATCGGTATTGACAATTCCCCGTGACCCGGATATATTAATCGGCAGGGAAAAGCCGCCCGCCGGAGGGACGATGGAGAAGGAAAGGGGCATAAAAGAACGGAAATCGTTACTCAAACAGGTACTCGCGATAGTGCTCGCCGACGGCAAGATCGAGCCGAGCGAGCGTGAGTTCCTCAACGACTTCTGCGTGCGCTACGGGATACAGGCGTCCGAGCTCGAAGAGGTGGCCCGTTACCCGGAGAAGGTCGAACTGGTCATCCCAGTCGATCATGAGACGAAGCTCGCCGACCTCGGGGAACTGGTCTGCGCGATGTCGGTCGACGGCGAGATCACGGGCGGCGAGTACGGCCTCTGCAAGCTCTGCGCAACGGTCTACGGCCTCTCCGAAAGGTCGTTCGAGCAGGCGATGGAGCACTATATCCGAAAATACAATCTCAACCTGAATATCTGACCCTGCCGGAC
>MIBE01000036.1 GCA_001829415.1 Spirochaetes bacterium GWF1_51_8 | reverse complement strand
GTCAGAAGTGTTTACACAAGGTTAAATAAATAGCTTCGAGACGAAGAGTGAATCTCTTAACAATCGTCCTTGCTTTTTTTTCTCCGTGCCTGCCCCGAGTAAATCGAGGGGTGCTCCGCGCGAATTTTCCCGGAGTTCAGCCTACCGAAATACAGGGGGAATCTCACACAGAGCACACTGAGAGTGTAAAACATATCCTGCGCCTGCCCCGAGTAAGCCGAGGGGTGCTCCGCGCCTTCGCGGTCGGCTGTTTGCATAACCGGGCTATCCGGGCGAAGCCTTTCTCTTAAATCCATCCCAGTTCTTTAGCCGACGACTCCATCCATTCGCCGACAGCCTGATAGATCAGTTTCCCTTTTTCGATACTGTTCTGATTGGGCAGAATTCCGAGCAGCGCCTCGGTTAAAGAATCGATGCCCTCCGGCCTGATTTCCTGCTCGGGAAGCAGATAGACCAGCCAGTCCTTCCTCGGGATGAACGACCCGTTGACGGCGTAAATAAATCCGCAGAAACACTCGAACGCTTCATGGAAGTTTTGCGCCATCTGGGTATACGCCTGTCTCCATTCCCATTTCTCGTAACGGTAATCGCCGCAGAGATAACGGAATCTCCGGAAGTTTTGCATCGCGGTCTCCTTTCTCGGCGCCTGCTTTTTAGGATAGTGTCTCGCCAGTTCGCCGCTGATTCGTGTATCGTTTTCCCCGAGAACGATCGATTCCGCCAGGGCGAAACACTCGGATTCCGGTTTACTTGTATCAGTGAGGGATGCGCGCGAAACCTGTTTGATCTGGAACCCGGTATTCGAGAACACCGTGCAGTAGAACGGTATACCCGGTTCGGTACTCGCGCCGTAGGTCTTCGAGAGATCGGTGTCCCCGCCCGGTGTGACGAGAGTCAGATCGACAAGCAATCCGTACCTGCCCTGCCGTGCATCCCCGCGCGAGGCGGAACCGGAAAGCAGAACGGCGTCGTTCACGATTTTCCGATTGATGTCTTCCGCGAATGCCCGCGCGTTCTCCCGCAATCCCCTGCAATACTCCGCCTGCTCCCGAACCATCTGATCCAGTTTCTTCATGGTTCCCCCTTTGTTCCAAGACTGTTATTATACCTCCAGCCGGTTCCACGGCTTCCGCCATTCCGACGGGTCGAGCTTGAAGTCGAGCATATCCGGAAAGCGCTCACGGATATCCAGCATCGCGCCGAGGCACAGTACGGTGTTCCACGCGATCAGCGTATGGAAATGCCCCTTCGTACCGAACACGCGGTGGATATAGTCCCAATCGGTGTGATTGACCTGCTCGGGCTGCCATCCGATGAAACCGGGCTTCCTGCCGAGAAGGTCGCACTTATCGGCGTAAAGCTGTCCGCATGCCGCTATCAGCTCACGGGCGTATTCGCGCCATTCGTCCCCGCCTCCCGCTTTCCACAGCCGAAGGAAGTCGTATGCGATGAACATTCCGTAGAAGTCCAGATGGTGATGGGCGACCGAGACCGACGTCATCCCGCGAGTGGAAAAACGCCGCCGCCCGAGCGGGGAGTCCGGCGGGAACGCGACATCGTAAGTCCATAGCCACGACAGCAGAAAGCCCGCTGCACGCAGGGCATATTTGAGATATTCCTTTTCGCCCGTGTACTCGTAGATGTCGAGAAACGTCCGCAGGAGCGCGCACCCGGCCTCTTTATCCACGCAGTCCGCGTCGAGGGTGTCCGAGGGAAGCGTCCATCCGTCTGTCATCGCGCCGTAGTACTTCCCCGCACGCAGTATCGCGTCACGGCGTTTCGGTTCGCTCCCGTCCGCCTGTTCGAGCCGGACAAGCATCTGTACGATGTAAGCTCCGTTCGTCCCCGAGGTGTCGAGAGGCTCGCCGTCGGGACTCCGCCATCGGCCGAACCCGCCGCCGGGAAGCGGGTGCGCGATATAGAACCCGGCGTTCCTCCGCGCGAGTTCGAGATACTCGGGATGGGCTCTCCCGGCCTTACCGAGGATGTCGTGGAGGCGGATATATCCGGTCATCGTCTCGCTGTTGCAGCGGGAATTCACACCTGTATTCTGGAAGGGTTTCGCCGAAGCCGCAAAGAAACCGCCCCATCGCTTCTTCTTCAGGTCGTACATATCGCGGTGGAGGCCGTTGGACAAAAGGCCGCCCTTGAAGAACTCGCCGATCCGTTCGGCGAGCGGCAGGAGCCATTCCGTCCCGGTCTCGACCCCAGCGCGCGCGAACACCGACGCCGCCTCGAGGCTTTTCACGAAAAAGCCGCCCGCGGTATACTCGTAGTAGCCTTGGAATAGCCCGTTTCCCTCGCCCATCTTCACCGCCGCGACGCCTTTTTCGGGATTGTCGAGGGTCAGGAAGAGGAGGTTCCGCAGTCTGAGCGACGCGTATGCGCTCCAGTCGGCGGTGTGCCGTTCCGGGGCGGGGAATTCGTTCAGCGCCGCGCGGTGTATCCCGGGGTAAAACTCCGGCGAAGTATGCGGAATGTCGTCCCACACGATATAAATATTCCGTTTATAATGGAAGGGAAGCGCGCCGGGCTTGACATGGACGAACTTCATTTTCGGGCGGGTCAGGCCTCCGAGCACGAGCCCCTTCTCGGTGTAGCTCTTCGGTGATTCCTCGAATGGGATTGCTAGGGTGAACGCGGGGACGCCGCCGGAGAGATATGTCTTTACGCTTGCGGTCATAACGTTACTCTCAGCGGGAGAGAGGAATAACGCGCGGAACCCGGACCGGCCGTAGAGCGCGGAGCATGCCGGGACGGGCATCCTGTCCTCGCGGAACGACCACTTGTCCCCGAGCCCGCCCTTGGGGAACTTACCCTCGCCCGCCGTGTTCCCGTCGTACATCACCGACGGCACGAACCAGCGGGAGAATTCCGCGCCGGGTGTGAGGAAGTCGAAAAGGAGCCTGTACTTTCCCGGGCGCTCGATCGTCCATTCGCGCTCGATCCGAAGGACTCCGTGCTCGTAACGGAACCTGTCGAGGATGCGGATACCGGGAAACACCGCTTCGATACCCAGTTCGCCCGACGGTTTCAGGCTGTCGGGTATCAGGAAATCCCTGCCGCGTTCGGCCGCGTATACGACCGTCCCGATAAAGAGCTTACCGACATAAATCCCGTACTCGTTTCGTCTGCCGCCCGGTTTCAGTTGAATCATAAATCGCCCCTTTTTATTCGGAATAACAGTTGATTTTTATCCCGAGTGAATTATCATAACTCAGTCGGATATTCTGTCAATCGAAAATCGCAATAGGAGGCGGATATGTTCGGGAAGTACCGTATAGACGAGGACGCGAAGGTCGACCTGAAGGATTACGATCCGGGCGAGGACGGCAAGCTCGATAAGGACGGGATGGAGGAAGAAGTCGCGAAGAACCTCGGGGCGCTCGACGAACTGCAATTCAAGCTGTACGCCGAGGGGAAACAGTCGCTCCTGATCGTCCTTCAGGCGATGGACGCGGGCGGCAAGGACGGAACGATCCGCAAGGTATTCGGCGACCTCAACCCGCAGGGCGTGCGCGTCACCTCGTTCAAGGCGCCGACATCGGACGAACTCTCCCGCGACTTCCTGTGGCGTATCCATGCCCACACTCCCGCGAAAGGGATGATCGGCATTTTCAACCGCTCCCATTACGAGGACGTCCTCATCGTCCGTGTGAATAAATGGATCGATAAGAACGAGTGCGAACGCCGTTACCGTCAGATCAACGATTTCGAGCGGATGCTGACCGAGCACGGGACGGCCATCCTGAAGTTCTATCTGCACATCTCGAAGGACGAACAGAAGAAGCGTTTTCAGGAACGTCTCGACGACCCGGAGCGTCAATGGAAGTTCTGTAAGGGCGACCTCGACACCCGGAAGCAATGGGACGACTATATGTTACAGTTCGGCGACGTTTTCCGTAATACAAGCACAAAACGCGCTCCGTGGTATGTCGTACCGGCGAATAACAAACGTTACCGCAATCTGGTCATCAGCACGATAGTCCGCGAGGCGCTCGAGGAAATGGACCCGAAGTTTCCCATGCCCGAAGAAGGTCTGGAAAATATCCGGATCGAATAGGAAGGACTATGAGGCAATTTTGGGTTATCGTACTGCTTCTTTCAGTCGTCCTGTCAGCGCACGGGATAGAGCTGAAGACGAACACGTCCGTCAGTCTTAACGGCGAGGGATACTATCTGCTCGGTTGGAACTTCGGGAGCGGATTCTTCGCTCAGGTCTTAAATATTACGAATATGTCGTTCTCTATGTTCGATGCGTTCGGCAAGAAGTACGGCCCGTTCCCCGACGGTACCCATGTGGCGGTCAGTCCGGATTGTTCGAGGTTCGCGTATACGCTCGATGCAGAAGGAAAGACGTCTATCGTCTTTGACAGTATGATCTACGCCGAGCATGACGGGATAGAGAATCTCGAGATCGTGCCGGACGGTTCCGCTCCGGTATTTATATACCATGAGAACGGGAAAGACTGGCTCTCATACAAGGGACTGCTAATCTGCGGGTATCGGGAAATAACCGAATTTGAAGCCGCCGGCAACTCCGATGTGTTCGGATTTATCTATCGCATACACAGGAGTTTTTATGTCCAAACCGGTTTTACCAACTCAGGGCCTTACCGGAAGTGTAAGGAGTTAAAACTATCCTATAACGGCAAATCCTGCGCTTTTTTCGCGAAAAGCCCCAAGCTTTCGGAGAACATGACCTATGGCGACGATGCTAAAATTTCGATCAGCCCCGACGGAAGCGTTACGGGCATCGTGTTTTGTAAGGAGTATCTTTATTACCTCAGGATCGGCGATACGGTATTCGGGCCCTACGAGATAGCGTTCGAGCCGGTTTTCAGCCCGGATAACCGGTACGCGTTCGGGTATCAGATGGGTGAGGAATGCTTCGTCCGTTTCGGCGATGCGAAATACGGCCCCGCCGACTTCATCTACAACTACGCCTTTCTGCCCGAACCCTTCGGATTCGGGTATGTCTACCAGATGAAAGATGTGTACTATATCCGGCTGGGCGAAGAGAATACTCTCGGCCCGTTCGAGTATGCGGACTTTCGGATCATCGACGGGAAAATATACCTGCTGGTCATGCAGGGCGGGATTCTCACATTCCTCGAAACGATATAGTTCCGTTTATACTGAAGCCCGCCCGGAATGACATCCTTCGGCCGGCTCAGGATGGCGGTATACCTTACCGCTCTCTTTCGGAATATAGGCAGATAAAAACCTGGCATCTCACGGTATCCGCAACAGGCTCATTCGGAAAAGGATTTTTCTTTGCCTGTCGTTTACTTGACGTCCTTACCCTCGAGGAAAGACGCGTACTTCTTATCGGACTGCGCGATATGCGAAACCCACCAGTCCCTGAGAAAATCGAGCACACTGACCGAGATCAGCGCACGCCCGGAATCGAAACCCTCTTTGAATTCTTCGGCCTTCCGCGTGAATTCTTCATGCTGGGCCTTCTGCCCGGCAAGCAGGGGGTAGTTATGGTCGGTCAGGATTTTTTCTTCATAGGTGAAGTGTTCGTCGGCGTACTGCGACATTTTTTCGAATACACTAAACAGCGCGTCCTTTCCCTTCCCATGCTGCATCGCATCGTGAAGCTCGTTGATAATCCCCAAAAGGTTTTTATGCTGTGCGTCTATAGACTGTACACCGACACTGAGTTCGTCCTTCCATTCGACAAACGGCATCTATAGCCTCCAATTGATTTAGTCCTGCGCCGCTACTTCTGTCTGCTCATAAACGAAGCATACTGCTGATCCGAATCGGCGATATGCGCGATCAGCCAGTCCCTGAGGAAATTCAGGACATCTATAGAAACCAGGGCTTTTCCGGAAGCGAAGTCCTTCTTGAACTCGTTGACCTTGCGGACAAACTCGTCATGCTGGAATTTGTGCCCGTTAAAACCCGGGTAGCCGTTCTCGTTCAGCATATTTTCCTCGAAGGAAAAATGTTCGACCGTATAACCGGCCATTTTCTCAAGCACGCTTGTCAAGGCGTCTTTCCCTTTACCCGTTTTCATCGCGTCGTGCAGTTCGTTCATGATATCGATAAGCTTCTTATGCTGATCGTCGATTGCCGCTATACTGACGCTTAAACTATCGTTCCATGCTACAAAAGCCATCTCCGGCCTCCCTCAATAGTTTTCAAAAACTAAACAATCCCTTTTGAATTGAAGAACGGCCCGAACTTCTTGTCCGTTTCGGCGATATGATTGACCGTCCAGTCCCGAAGGAAATTCATGATGTCGATCGAAAGCAAAGCTTTGCCGTCCGCGAAACCCTGCTTAAAGTCCACGACTTTCTGGACAAACGATTCGTGTTCGGCCTTGTGGGTCGGGTATCCCGAGTACGAATGTTTCCGCATCAGGACTTCCTCGACGGAGAAATGCTCGACCGTATAGTTCGCCAGTTCGTCTAAAGTCCGTTCGAGAACCGCCTTTCCCTGCCCATGGCTCATCGCGTCGTAAAGGTTATTGATAAGATCGATCAGATGCTTGTGCTGTTCGTCGATCTGCCTAATCCCGACCGAAAGACTGTCGCTCCATGCCATGAAAAGCATCGTGTTCCTCCAAGTTATCGATACTTATTTGATCCCTTTGGAAATAAAAAACTGACTGTAGGCTTTATCCGTATCCGCGATATGGTTGACCGTCCAGTCGCGCAGGAAGTTCATCACCTCGATAGAGAGAAGGATTTTACCGGCCTCGAAGCCTTTCTTAAAATCCACGACCTTCTGGACAAACGTTTCGTGTTCGGCCTTGTGCGTCTGATAGCCCGAGTAGCCGTACTTCTGCATCAGGCTTTCCTCGGCGGAGAAATGTTCGACTGTGTACTTCGCAAGTTCATCCAGCGTATTCTCCATCGCGGCCTTTCCCTGCCCCTTGCTCATCGCGTCATATAACGCGTTGATCAGGTCGATCAAATGCTTATGCTGTGTATCGATCTGCTCGATCCCGACAGAAAGATAGCCGCTCCATGTCATGAATACCATCTGCACCCTCCATATTACTCTATACTTAAAGGTAAGGAAAAGTAAAACGACGACCCTTTACCGACAATGCTTTCCACCCCGATAGAACCATGATGGCCCTCGACGATCTTCCGGGATATCAGAAGCCCCAACCCCGTGCTTTCTTCATCACCGGTCGGCTTATTGCTCCCCTGACGGAACACCTCGAACAGCCTCGGGATTTCTTCGGCGGGGATGCCTGGCCCTTGGTCGTTCACGGATGTCATGACCGAATCGCCTGTTACCGAGATGTCCAATGTGATAGTAGTCTCGCCTGCGGAAAACTTGATCGCGTTGCCGATCAGGTTATTCAGCACCTGCTCGATTTTGTATTTATCGAAATAGAAAAGCGGGATAGTACCCTCGATCTTCGATTCAATCTTAATTCCTTTTTTCCCGGCAATAGGCTGGTTAATCTTCACGCAATGTGCCAGGAGCTTTTCATAATTATTTCGGTCGATTTCCAGATTGAGCGCTCCGCTTTCGATCTGCGAGACGGTCAGCAGGTCTTTGATTAAGTGATTCATGAACCGCGTGGAACTGATGATCGAGTCCAGAAACTCGCGGTGCTCCTCGTTGATACAGTCGTGAAGGTCCTCTTTCAAAAAACTGGCGTAGATATTGATCGCGCTGATCGGATTCCGGAGGTCGTGCGCGGCCACGCCGAGAAAGAGATTTTTCGTGTGATTGATCTCCTCGAGCTTGAGCCGCTGAGCCTCCAACTCGGAAACATCGTCGATAATCAGAAGCACCATATCCTTTTCATTATAACGGACCGGTTTTACAGAAAACAGCAGATGCTTCTCGACCTTGACGCCGTCTATATAGAATCCGCGTACCAGTTTGCGTTTCAGAATCGGCCGCTTTATTTTCAATGTTTCCATGATGCCCGCCCGGAGTATACATTCCGAGCAGTATTCCGTAGTGCCGCAAATCGCCCCGGTCTCCTCGACATACATGCACTTGATGCCGTTCCCGCAGAACTTACCGATAAAATCCTGCGCCTTCCGGCTGAAAAGCGCCTCCGCGGTATCGTTGACATTGATAATCCTCGCTTCCGAATCCACGACGAATACGGCGGAAGTGAGATTATTGAGCAGCACGTTCAAAAAGTCGGCAGAGTCTTTGATATCCGCAATTTCAAACTTCATAATATCCTTTAAAACTCATTTCGATACCTAATAATAAATGAATTCGATAAAAAAGGCAAGCCCCTTTCTCCCTTGTCCTAAATCGAAAAAGGGACCAGCCCCTTTCTCAAATACCTCTATCGAATTTTCGGCATAAGAATGAAATAGGACGCTTCGCCTATCCGAAAACGGAGGAAAAAAGTTAATTCTTCACGAAACCCGGGAGAATAAACTAATATTTGTTTTATAGTATCCCCGGGCAATAAAAAAGAGGCTGACCCCTCGGGACAGCCTCTCTATTTGATGCGGCGACTAAAATTAGCCTTTGATGATCGCTCCGGAAGGACATGCGGATTCACAAGCGCCGCAGTCGGTACAAGTAGCGGGATCGATTACATAAATATCGCCCTCGCTGATCGCGCCCACCGGGCATTCGCCGATACACACACCGCACGCTATACAGCTTTCGGTAATCTTATAAGCCATCTGATCCTCCTATTCCTATTCTTAGGGCTAATATTGTAAACTTTTTTGCCGGTCCTGTCAAATCGGCGGTAATTTCCCGGATTCTTTTCCGGTTTTTCCGTTACATTTTTTAAAGTGAGGCGTAAGATTATGTATCGATATTCAGGAGGACCACTATGAAAAAGTTTTTTAGGGCATATTTGTTTTTTCTCAGTCTATTCTGTACCGTTATTCTGATCGGATGCGGCGCGAGCACAGGGGGGCAAGCTCAACCCCAGCCGGTTAACACCCCCGCGAAACCGGCACAGGAAATGTCGAAAACGAAGATCAGCTACGCCGACGGTCTGGCGGCTGTCTCCGAAGAGCAGGACGCATATGTCATCTCGGGCAAGGATTCTAAAAAGGGCGATAAAGCCGAGATCGAAAACGGAGTCGTACATAACACCGAAGCCTACAATAAAATCTACGAGAACGAATTCTTCGATGCTTTGAAGGAACCTCTTTCGACCTTTTCAATCGATGTCGATACGGCGGCTTATGCCAATGTCCGCAGATTCCTGATGGCCGGACAGATGCCTTATCCCGACGCGGTAAGGATCGAGGAGCTGATCAACTATTTCACCTACGACTATCCTGAACCTAAGGGCGACGACCCGTTCTCGTTTACTACCGAACTCACCGAATGCCCGTGGAACCCGGAGCATAAACTCCTCTTGGTCGGACTCCAGGCGAAGAAAGTCTCGTTCGAGAAGATGCCTCCCAATAACCTGACCTTCCTTCTCGACGTGTCCGGTTCGATGTCCGACGCGAACAAACTGCCGTTACTCAAGGGCGCTATGAAGCTCCTGATCAACTCGATGCGGCCTGTCGACAAGATATCTATCGTGGTATACGCCGGAGCGGCCGGAGTGGTGCTCGAACCTACGCCCTGCTCCGATAAGAAGAAAATCCTCGATGCGCTCGATAAGCTGGAAGCAGGCGGATCGACCGCGGGCGGCGAAGGGATCAAGCTTGCCTATAAGCTCGCCAAGCAAAACTTCGACAAACAGGGCAATAACCGTGTCATCCTCTGCACCGACGGCGATTTCAATGTCGGCGCGTCCAGCGATGCCGAAATGGTCAACCTGATCGAAGAGAAGCGCAAGGAAGGCATCTTCCTCACCGTGCTCGGATTCGGGATGGGCAACTATAAAGACTCCAAGATGGAACTCCTCGCCGACAAGGGCAACGGGAACTATGCCTATATCGACAACCTGATGGAAGCGAAAAAGGTGCTCGTGACCCAGATGGGCGGAACACTCCTCACTATCGCCAAGGATGTCAAGATACAGATCGAGTTCAATCCCGCTAAGGTCAAAGAGTACCGCCTGATCGGATACGAGAACCGTATCCTCGCCGCGAAAGATTTCGACGACGACACCAAGGACGCGGGCGAACTCGGTTCCGGGCATACGGTCACCGCGATCTACGAGATAGTTCCTTCCGACGGCAAGATCGGATCGGCCGACCTCAAGTACCAGACTGTCAATGTCAGCGAGGCGGCAAAGGCGTCCAAGGAAATCGCGCAGATCAAATTCCGCTACAAACCCCCGACATCCGACACCAGCAAGCTGATTGTCAGCCCGATCTACGACGAGTCGATCCTTTGGAAGAACGCGTCGATGAACCTCAAATGGGCGGCATGTGTAGCCGAATGGGGAATGCTGTTACGCGACTCCAAGTTTAAGGCGAACGCCAGCTACGACCATGTCCTCGAGACCGCGAAGGCCGCTATCGGCGCGGACGAACTGGGCTACCGTAAGGAATTCATCCAGCTCGTCGAACTCTCGAAGGGACTGACCGGCAAGAAGTAATTAAGTTACAAGTTACAAGTTACAAGTAAAAAGTAAAAAGTGACAAGATAACGAACCTCCGAAATAAGAGCCGCTCCTGAAAAGGGGCGGTTTTGATTCAGTGAAAAGTGCGCCTCGACTTCGCTCGGCGACCGAGAGGTGAAAATTAAAAGTAAAAAGGGGGAAGGGGAAAGAATAACCGCAGAGGCGCGGAGTAATATAACAAATTCATCTATGGACCAGTGTTCTTACGGATTCTCATCCGGGTCAATCCGCGCAAGCACGCGTTATCCGTGATGAATTGGGATGAATATTAGATCCCAATAGAACGCGGAGAGCACGAAGATGAGCATTTCCTTCGTGGGAATTGCGTCTCTGAGGATTAATATTTACAATTTCACCATCGACTTTAAGACGGCACCTCCGCGATTTTTCTTGCCTTTTGGCAAGACAATTCTTAGAATATACTGTATCGGCGGTAAATAATGGAAATTTTATACTCGGAAAAAGCTGTCGCTCAATTACGGAAAATCGCAAAGGGCGATAGAAAAAGCGTTCAAATGATCCTGGAAAAGATCGAGTTGTATGCGGAAAATCCCACGGGAAACTATGATGTAAAATTTCTCAAAGGTTCGATGAGTGAATATAAACGTCTGAGAGTCGGGGTTTACAGGGTTATTTTTGGCGATCAAAATGCCGTCATGTATATTTATGAAGTGAAGCACCGGAAGGAGGCTTACGATGATTAAAACCCAGATTATCAAAGAAGACGAGAAGCCGGTTGCCGTAGTACTGGACTACGAGGAATATAAGCGTCTGCTGTCTATCGAGCAGGATAAGGACGATATCGCATCCGCCGATAAAGTGAAAAGACAAAATAAAAAATGGACGGCCCATTCAGACCTGAAAAAAGAGCTCGGAATATAACTTATCCCGCCTCCGCTGAGGACTATCCTCCGGGGGCGGTTTTGATTCAGTGAAAAGTATAAAGTTGAAAGTGAAAAGTGAGAAGTGAGAAGTGAGAAGCGGGAAAGGGGAATTCTACCGCGGAGGCGCGGAGTCCGCGGAGGAAAAACAACATCATTTTTGCCTATTATCTCCGCGGCGTTTTCATCCGTGTCAATCCGCGCAAATCCGTGTGATCCGTGTGGAAATGGGATTGAGATTTCATCCTCATTCTGCGCGGAGTACCCGGATAGATTACGCTTCTATTCTTTCGTCACGGCCTTCTTTTGCGGACGCGGCCGGCTCTTCAGCTTTGAAGCGTTCATCAGCACGCTGACGAGAGTATACGCGATGGCGAAACCCACTATCCCCGCGAACACCCCGAACGGGATGACCGCTCCGGCAATCGACGCGTCCGGCATCTGCATCACCGCCTTGATCCAGATTAACACGAACATTCCTGCCGAGAGCCATGTCAGGTGAAAAATCCCCCAGCCGATCCGCGAACGGAGCGCGCGTTTGTAGCTGTCGTCATCGTCGAGGTCGGTGTCCTTGGGATTCATCGCACGGCGCAGTTCGCGCGCGAGAAGGTACGAGATCAGGGCTATCGCCGCGGCGAGCGCCGCGAGAACGATGATTCCCGCGATCTGGAGCGCCGAAGAGGGCAGGACAATCAGGATGTCGGCCGCGAGCAGAAGCGCCGCCGCGCCCAAGAGCTTGATATATAGCCCGACCTTCGGTTTCTTCATTTTTCAGCCTCCGTCTCCGCGATCCCCGCGAGGGTCTCGAGGATATCCGCGATCCTCGGCCCCGGACGTGAGAGGATGTCGGTGTCGATATAGTATACCTTCGATTTGAGTTTTAGGCTATGAATTAATGTGTCGAAATACGCCTGCTCGCCCTTGAAGTCGTCGGCGGCAAAGATGTAGTCCGGGTCGAGCGACGCAAGCAGCTCGTCGGACAGCATCGGGTAGGCCACAGGCGACTTGACCGAATTCTCATACCCCGCGAGACGGAGGATATCGCCGATAAATGTCTGGGTCGATACGCTGAAAATGGGTTTGATCGAGATGACGACTAACGCGGTCGGCGGAATATCGTTCTGAACCACCCCGGCGAAACGTGCTTTGAGGGGGTCGAGATACAGCGTCGGGTCTTTCCCGAACACGCCCGCGAGAATGGAGATGTTCGACAGGATATCGGCGGCGGTGTTCTCGCTGAACACCATCACCTTGATCCCGAGCGATTCCAGCCGTTCGACCTTGTCCTTCGGGTTGCCCGACCATGCCGCGAGCACGAGATCGGGTTTCAGCGAGACGACGCTCTCGATATCGAAATCGCTGAGGCCGCCGACTTTCGGCAGGTTCGTGACCTCGGGCGGGTAGTCGCAGAAAGTCGTGACGCCCGCGAGACGGTCACCCTCGCCGATGTAAGAGAGCATCTCCGTGAGCGACGGAGCGAGACTGACAATACGCTGGGGAATTTTCGTTTCGGCGGGTGTATCGGCCGATTTCCCGCAAGAGAGCTGGAATAATAGCAAAGCAAGGATAAAGTATCTTTTTAGAAACATGATTTGCCCCCTCGATTCAGATTATCTTCGAATTTATAATTCTCTGTCACTGCAGGGAGATATCCGACGAAGCAGTCGATTTATTAGACAGGACTGATTGCTTCATCCCGTCTATTCCTCGATAAACTCGGAATGACGGAGCATCGCAATGACGGAATGTATATATAGAAATGAAGATTATAGATTACTCACGATTCTTTATTGCTTTCCGGTTTTCCATTTCCGCATATCCTCGATAAACTCATCGAAGAGGTAATGCGAGTCGTGGGGGCCGGGCGAAGCCTCGGGATGGTACTGCACCGAGAACGCCGGGTACTTCTTGTGGCGGATACCCGCGACCGTTTGGTCGTTGAGGTTGATATGCGAGATTTCCATATCTTCCGGGAGGCTGTCCGGATCCACCGCGAAGCCGTGGTTGTGCGAGGCGATCTCGACCTTGCCTGTGCGCAGGTCCTTGACCGGGTGATTCGCGCCCCTGTGGCCGAACTTGAGCTTGAAGCATTTACCGCCGACCGCGAGCGCGAGAAGTTCGTGCCCGAGACAGATGCCGAAGATCGGAACCTTACCGATCATCTTACGGAGCGCGTCGATCGCATAAGTGACCGGTTCCGGGTCGCCGGGGCCGTTGGACACAAAGATGCCGTCGGGATGAAGCGCCGACATTTCTTCGGCGGTCATTGCCGCGGGAACGAGCGTGATATTGCATCCCTTGGCGTTGAGTATCCGCAGGATGTTCGTCTTGATCCCGGCATGTACCGCGATGACGTTCCAGCCGCCGGGGTAAACCTTACCCCATTTGAGCGGTTTGTCTATGGTGACTTCCTTCGCGAGGTCGAGGCCGACCATGTTCGGAATTTTCGCTATTTTCGCCTTGAGGCTCGAAAGGTCGAAATCGACCGACGACAGCACGCCGTTCATCGCGCCGGTTTGGCGGAGGATACGGGTGAGCTTCCTAGTGTCGATACCCTCGATGCCGACTATTTTATGCGTGTCGAGATAATCGCCGAGCGATCCGGTGGCGCGCCAGTTGGAATAGGTTTTGGAGTATTCGCGGACAATAAACCCGGCGACCTGCGGGGCTTCTGACTCGACGTCATCGGTGTTCACGCCGTAGTTCCCGATCTGGGTATAGGTCATAGTGACGATCTGGCCGCGATAGGACGGGTCGGTCAGGATTTCCTGGTAGCCGGTCATAGAGGTATTGAAAACGACTTCACCGGCCGTTTCGCCGGTATGCCCGAACGCTTTACCTTGGAAGACTTCGCCGTTAGCGAGCATCAGGATGGCCTTGGACATACTCCCTCCGTCATGTAAACAGTAAATTATACATTAAACGTCGAAAAAAAGCAAGCGCGCCGGGTTTCCGTGTCATAGCAAAATAGAAATGTCACCATTTAGAGCAAAATCAAAATGTCACCCTAACAATTTAAAACAAGGCAAATGTCTTCCGCGTTCCGGGGAGTTATCTCGCGATTTCGAGGGTGTCAGAATTTTTGTGTAAATGGATTTCCGTCATAATTGCACCCTTTCGCCGAAATGCAAAGCGAATTGGTTCATTGCCTTTCCCCAGTCCTGAATTGGCATAGTCCATTTTTTCGAGATGTTTCTCAGTGCCAGGAACAGCAATTTCAGCACAGCTTCATCCGTTGGGAAGGAAGCCCGGTTTTTGATAATCTTCCGGAGACTCATATTGAGCGATTCAATGGCGTTAGTCGTATAAATCGCTTTTCGGATATCGCCGGGATACGCAAAATAGGTAATGATTTTTGTCCAGTTGCCTTCCCATGATTTTGGGATGTCCGGTAAAATGGCAATTATTATAGAAGTGCCAAGGAGTCAATAATATCCAGAAAAGCGTTAAAATCAGCCTTCCGAAGGGCATGGCCTGAGAGGGAGGGGGAAGTTATATGATACTTTCTGTCACCAGCTTGTCTCCGAGGTCACGAGGAGGAAAGTATCCAATGAGTGCCCCACCTTGATTACGAATGAGTATACTTTCATGGCTAAGTAGTAATATGCGCGAAACGAAAACACCGTAGCTCCTCCCTGCGGTCGTCAAACAAACGGTGTTTTTGACGTTCCGCCGGGATAAAATATGGGATGCGGAGAAATAATTTCATTACGGCATAGAGGCGGGGGCGACACGCAGGATGCGGGCTTGACCCCGAACTTGTGAGGGGAAGTTCCGAGCGCGCCACCTCAAGCATTCGCTTAAGGCGAGCGGACGGCACCGGCGCGAGGAAGAAAAACAGCCTAATGCAAACAGCAGGGGAAGAAAATAGCCGAAATACAAAAAAGCCATCCAAGTAATATAAAAATCTCAAAAGAAAAAGGAGTCACTTTATGCCCGAACCAGAAAATAAGCAGAATAACGTTAAAATCAACCTTCCGAAGGACGATAGCATATTACAGTACTCCATTGCCGTGATCGTGAATCACTCGCTGGAGGGAGTTCGTCATCGATTTCGCCTAAAATGTTTTCTGAAGAAAAATGGCGAAAATATATTCTTATTGAATTATTATGTGAAAAGATGCGAAACGGTGTATAAAAGTAGTGCGGTGAAAAATGAAGTCACAAAAATTTGAATTTTCAGGAAAGCGTGTTATAATTAAAATACAGGGTTGTTCTATATGGGTGAAATTTTCTTCAAAAAAAGTATTGACAAAACTTGAAAATGGTATAAGATAATTAAAAATATTTCGGAGGATTGTATGCGCAAAGTATGGCTATTTCTCCTTGCTTTGTGTGTGGTAGGGTTTGTTCCTGTATATGCGCAGGAAGAGGACGAACCGGTCTCGATGGTAGACGGCAAACCTGACACAGACGGCGATGGGATTCCGGATGAGTGGGAAACAAAGTTCGGTCTTAACCCCAATAATATGTTTGACGCGAAAATGGATGTCGATGGGGACAAGATTAAGAATATCGATGAGTACAAATTGAAGACTGATCCGAAAGATAAGGATTTTGATAAGAATAAAGACGGTGTGCCGGACGACTGGATGAAGTTCTTCGGTCTTACGGATGCCAAAGCCGATGATGACGGTGATGAAGTTTCTAACAAGGAAGAATTCGATTCCGGTACGAATCCTAAGGATAAAGAATCCTCCCCTAAAAAAGTAGCGACTGTTTCTCAGAAACACCCTGATCCGAGTATGGATGGTGTGAAAGAGAATATTGATTCGAGTATTCCTGATAATCACCTAATCAAGCCCAATGTATTGAAATTTATGGATCCGATCGGTGACGATAAGGGTCCCGGTTATTATACTTATCCGACAAACCCTGTTTATGTAAACGGCGGGTTCGACATCGTTTCCTTTGAAATTGATGCATCCGGTGCTGATAATGTCATCTTTAAAATCACAGTGAATGCCGACTTAAAGCAAGAATGGGGTATGGCGGCTGATTTTGATATTCAGATGTTCGAAATTTATATTGATCAGGACAAAGTTCCTGGATCCGGAAATGTGAAGTGCGTTCCCGGATTAAATGTCTATTTTGATCCGGCGAATGCGTGGGAAAAAGCGGTTATTGTCTCTCCTCAGCAAAACTCTCGTGTTGAAATAGAAATTGCAGTTAAAGCTTCTGAAATGGCGCAGGATATTGTTGTTCCTGTTAAAGTTACCGGTATAGGAAGAACACTTACCGCGGTTGTTAGTAAGAAAGCGTTGGGTATTACCGAAGAGACTGATATTTCCAAATGGGGATGGCAGTTGATTGCGCAGTCGAATGAAGGATATCCTGACGCAGAAGACTTGCTGACTAGAAATGTTAATGAGTTTAAAGGGTTGCACAGATTTGGCGGTGGAAACGATTACTGGGGCGATCCTGAATTGATGGATATGCTGGTTTGGCCTGCTAAGGGTACTATGCAGGAGGCAAAGGATCAATTCTCAGTATTGAATGTTTGGGAAAGCTATCCCGATCCGAAGATGGATATTAGAGCGGTCGTACCTCTCATCTTTAGTGACCAGACCGAACAATGGAATCCTGCTGGCGGGTACACCGAATTTGCGAAAGATTTGGCGACAAAAATTAAGCCCCCTGCCATGAAGGATAAATACGTTAGTGATAACTTCCAGCTTTACGGAAAGTTGTTCACAAGATGGAACTGGAACCTCGATATTTCAAAAGAAAATAAAATCCGAAACTCGTTGGAAATAGGAATCGACGGGAAACTATTTAGTAGTGTAATCGATTTCTATATCAGATTAGAGTTGAATCAGTGGGAAAATACCGAATGGAAGCAGTGGGCGAACTCTACTCCCGGTCAGGTTGATCTAGCACTTCAAGCCCGCCGTGTTATGCTCATTAGTTTGTTCCCTACGGTAGACTTGATTACAATTGGTAACAACGAAGTAAACTACAGCGCATGGACATTGGGCCAGCCGTGGTATCCCGACCGCGATAAGACTATGGGTATTTTTATCGACGGAAGCGTCGAGAAATCGTTTATCTATTCTTTAACGGTTCATTACACGATGGAATGGCTTGGTTTCGACTGGGGTCATGGCGGAAACAATATTTACGACTTGGTTTATGCGTATAAACTTGCCGGAACTCCGTTTGATTTCTTAAAGCTTTCTCATTCAACGGTTATTTACACCGACTTTGAAGTAAATCCGCAGTCGACTGCGCCCAAGTCAGTCATGCTCAAGGGTTATAACCTTGGAAGCGAATTGGATGGTATTCTGACGCTTCCGGGCGGATTCTTCTTCAACTTCCTCGGTGCTTACGCGGAAACCCGTATTGACGATGAGTTCAATAAAGTTGAAATTGGTTATGAGTTGGATATTGATAATAACGGACGTTTGGGTGTATTAGCTGATAATACAATCAATCCCACCAATTCACTTTACCTCAACGATTGGGCGGCTGTCATTGCGATTAAAAACGATAATATCTTTGGATCTGGAATTGGTTTAGTTATCGAGGGCTTTAGAATTGGTCAAAACTTTAACGTTTTAACGTCATCACGCGGCGATAGCGCCGGAAGTTTGGGCGGGTTTGGCGGAGGTTCTACAGCAGGTACCGCCGATGTACTGACTATGAACGGTAACCAGAGTGTTCACCGTTCGCCTCAAGCGGCCGACTTTGTCGAAAGCGTACCTCTGCCTGCATTACCTACAGAATATATTATTTCCGATCCGGTTACCACCACAAAATCCGTGGGTTGGGTAAACGATAGTTGGGAAGGTGTTTCGGCACTAGGCTGGTATGGAGCCACAGTCTTGCTCAATGGCAACTTTAATATGCTGCGTATCCGTCTCGAAGGCAGCTTAATCAAATTCGGAAATAATAGCGTATATTTAAGCGCTACAAAAGGTGATCCGGATAATTTCTACCAGCAGGCCACCAACACAATCAAGTATTCGGATTTGACGAGGATGCGTGCATATTTAGCTGTTTCCTACGATCTTGCCGTGCTCGAGGGGATGACGCTTCTCTTAAGCGGAAAATATGAAAACAATGGAACCGCATTTGCTGATTTTGCTTCATATAAAGTGAGCAAGAATTATATGCAGTTCGGATTGGACGCGACCATTAAATGGACAAAGCTGTTCCAGACAACCTTAGGTACGAAAGTAGAAATCGCCAGTTTCAAAGACGGGTTCTATGGAATAAGCGGTACGGAAGTATATGTTTCCGAGAATACCACCTATAATCGCCTGATCTTCCCTGTCAGTTTCCTCTATTCTTTACCGGTCGGTTTCTATAAGCTTTCCGGCGGAATTTGGACGATACTTTCTTATCAGGGTCAGGATGCTTTGAAGAACTGGTCTGATAAAAATCCCGGGGCCAAGTACGGTGCGTACTTCGTGATGGAATGGGAATACGGCTTCTAAGGAGGTTAATATGAAAAACATCATAAAAATTATTTTACCTTTGTTGGTACTGAGCGGATGCGGTTTTGTTTCATCGCAGAAAATCGACCTGAACAGTTTTCCTGAATCGATGAATGTCGATAAAACCGCGCAGAATTTTACGGAAAAAGCGTTAAAATTCACCGGAGAACCTTCCGCGGATTTCGGAACCGCGTATGCGGTCGGCACCGACGATACCGGTGATTTTTCACCTATCAGCGCGGATATTGAAAAAGTTTATGTCGCTTTTTCGAGTAAATATCTTTTCATAGGACACAAGACAACGAGCAAAGGCTCCGGTTATTTCTTCGATAGAGGCGCGTTCTATATCTTTATCGATAACGGATTTACCAACGCCGCTATCAATGCGGCTTGCGCAAAGGGAATCAGTCAGGTTAACGCTAACGGTTTGACAGGCGCGGGAATTTCCGGAAATTTTAGATTTCTGGACGATGTCGGTATCAAGTGTAATCTTCCTCACAAGTTTACTGCTTTTGTGAAGAACTACCGGACTCCTTTTTACTCCGGCGGCGCGGATTTCGTAATCTACAATTTTACTTCCACGACATTGGCATATGAACTTATCCGCGGAAGCGTCCAGACCGTGGGTTGGGCGAATTATCTTGAAGAAAATGTTACCGAAGTCGCAATCCCTTGGGAATACCTCTTCCCCGGCCTTCCCGCAAATCAGTTACCGAAAACACTACATATAGCTTTTCAGGTAAACGACGCGGCGGCGAATAAGTATTTCTCCGGTTCCGATTGGATGCCGAGCGCCCAGGATATCGCTCCCGATCCCGATGTAATCACGAACTGGATCCCGATTACTATTAGTACGAACAATTTGTAAAAACATTTTTAGGAGGTTCATTTATGAAGAAAGTTTTATTGGCAATGTTCGTCATAACGACGATCATGACAGTTACGGCATGTCCCCCTGTGAATCCTGTTGTGATTCCCCCTGTTAATCCCACCGATCCTATCGGTGCGGTTGCGACCTACATTCCTTCGACCAACGCAGATACTGCGCGTCTCGCAACTGCCGCGGCTACTTTGTCCCCCACAGCAAGCCAGATCGGTATCGTAATCGATCTTGGGACTTCGTTATTCCCCTTGACGGCATGGGCTGATCATGAAACCTTCGTCGTCGGCGCCTTCGGCGGATTTACCCTCGGCGGTAACCCCATGGCGAACTGGGATCCCAAGTCCTTTAGTTCCAACTTGATGACCGTTGGTAGTGATCGTAATCTCTGGACGATTGTAATAGGCGTCCCTACCACTTTCGCGACTAACACCAACAGCCAGTATACTCTCGATTTCAAACCCGCTAACTATCTTGATACAGTCGCGGGTACCAACGCTGTTATCTCTGCCGGCGATCCTTGGTCGATCATCGGTAACCTTTCGACCGGCGTAGGTAATGCCCAGATCGTTATGACAAACGTCGCGGGTGTCATCAAAGTCGTCAAAGTCGGTATCAACGGCGTCTTCACCTTTACCGGTCAGTATGTCAATACCGCCTCAAACGTCGCAGGTATCGTTGTTAACGGTTCGTTCGCAGACTGGAGCATTCAGTCCGCGGGTATGACCGAGATTCCCGCCGGTACGAAAGTACGCATCATCTGGCAGAACGTTCCTACCGGAACCGCGAAGCCTGTCAACGGCGCCATCTGGACAACCTATCCTCAGGATGCGGTTGTTACCGGTGACGGGAACTGGATGCATACAACAAACGTAACTTGGAGTCCTGCTCTCGGACAGCCTGTCGCATTCGATGTTTCTGTCGCGAAAGCCGCAGTTACGATCACGCTTGCTTCGAACATCGCTCCCGGTTTCAACACCAAGATGGCCAACATCGCCGGTTGGTCACAGGGTGAAGAGCTCAACAACCATGCCGGTTTGATTCTTCCTCCTGTAGACGGAGCAGCGACCTTGATCTTCAAGGCTGATTTTGCTACGACAAATCTTTAATTAATTGGATTAGAAGAACCCCCTCTGAGAGGGGGTTCTGTTTTTATTACAACAATAATATCCGAGGAATATAGTATGATAAAGAAATTAGGTTTTATCTGTATGATTATTCTCGGCGGTTTGATTGTCCATGAATGTTCTCCAACCGCACCGACAGAAGATACCGGATCACCATCCTCTGTGGTTTTCGGCGATATTACCGGCGGCGGTGCTATCAGTCTCCTATTTGGAACCGGGTTCCAAATGTTTTTTAATCTTCCGACTAATAACGGCATCATTCAAGGTAATTATGCTTGTGAAGTAATATTAAAAACAAACAGTACCATTACACCAACCAATTATTGGGAATTATATATTATTGTCGATGATATTCTCGATTTCTATTTATCGAAACTACTGATAAGAAATAATACACAGACAAATATCACGACCTACCTCAATACATTCAAATTCAGAAACGGTATTCATACTGTGCAGCCATGGTTGAGGGTAACTTACCAAGGAATTTCCTATTACATAATCGGAGATAAAGTATCTGTTACAATCTCAAATTTATTTACTGTGCTTACGAATATTTCCGATCCCGCCGATGATTGGCATGGAATAAAAGGGGATCTCTTTAATCCTGCCGCAAACGGTGCCGATGGAACTTATTTAGATGGGATACAAGATATTACTAATGTTAAAGTGAGTGCTGCTGGAGGAAATATCCGATTTGACCTTTCGATGCCTGTTATCTCGACAGCTTGGAGCCCCACTTATGGATTCGACCATGTTTGTTTCGTCATTTATATGGATGATCCTTCGAAAACCGGGGTGACTGATTTTCCGAAGCAGAATTCGGAGGTACCATTAGGAATGGCGAACTGGGATTACCAAGTATTTTGCCAGGGGTGGGGTAAGGCTGTTTATTCGAGCGTCGGTGCCGATGCCGGTACCTTCGGTTCGAGTACAGGTGCACCCGACCTGACTGTGAATTATGTGGATAATATTGTTTCGATTATTGCATTTTCTGACACTATCGGGAATCCAGCTACCTTGGATGGATGGAAATTCTATGTCACGACATTCGATTATGATGGAATTTCTTCGGATTATCGAAGAGTTGGGATCACAAATTCTATCCCGGATCATCAATTTCATTCATCGCAGGCACTGCTATTCCAGGGACAGGATTACACGAACGCTAAAATTCTAGACTGGATTGGACCAGTCCTAATAAACTATTAGAGGCAAATATGAAAAGAGAAATATATAAAGTTTTTACTTTGGTATACGTCACACTTTTTATGTCATGCGCCGCAGCCACCATTGAAAATCCAGGCGATTTTCAACAGCTTCCTTCTCCGGATTGGCGTGAACAGACTATATATTTTGTAATGGTTGACCGTTTTGCCAACGGTGATGTGAATAATGACAGTTTGATGCCTGGCGGTATTGAATATGGGCCGAATGAATATTCTTGGAACGGTGGTGACCTAAAGGGATTAATCGATAAGCTTGATTATATTAAAGGTATGGGTTTTACAGCAATATGGATTACTCCGCCGGTTGAAAACCAGTGGTGGGATCCTTCAATACCGTATGCAGGGTATCATGGATATTGGGCATCCAGTTTTACAAATATCGACGCTCATTATGGAAATCTAGACGATTATAAAAATTTTGTAAAGATGGCCCATCAGAAAGGTATTTATGTTATACAGGATATAGTCTGTAATCATACGGGAAATTACTTTAAAATGACGAATGAGAATGGAGCAATTTTTATTAATACTAATGCATATCCTGTCTATCCTCGAGAGCCGTTCATGTCAAATTCACTTGCATATTATAAAAACAACGGTACAAATTCAATCATCGACACATTAAATGCATATCATTGGACGCCTGATATCATGAACTGGAGTAACCCAATACAATTAACAAATTATCAATCTTCATCATTAGACGATATGAATACGGAAAATCCATTGGTTTTGGAAAACTTTAAAAAATGGTACAATTATTGGATTGAAACCGTAGGAATTGATGGAGTAAGAATTGATACTGCCAGAAATGTTCCCGAATGGTTTTGGACCGATTTTTGTTTTTCAACTAATATAAATTCGCCAGGTATGAAAGAATTTGCAAAAAAATATGCTAAGTCAGATTTTATTATGTTCGGTGAAGTTCACACTCCCGGGTTGGTAAACGAAGATCAAGAGGCTGGGAAATTCACGAAAGATTCTTTTGGAAATCCGGTTCTTGATACTGTATTGTACTACCCGATGTATTCTGCAATTCAGAAGGTATTTTCAGAGAATGCCCCAACCGTCCATGTTAAATCCCTATTTGACAATCTTCCGATATATTATCGCGCTGATGCAATTTCTAAAATGGTAACATTTATCGATAATCACGATAAGGTGAGGTTCTTAAACGGTAATAGCATAAAAAAGGAAAAGCTTGCTCTTCTGTTTATTTATACATCAATCGGTATTCCTTGTGTTTACTACGGGACTGAGCAGAAGTTTACAGAAACAAGAGCAACAATGTTTGAAAATGGTTATCATGGCAGCATGCTTAGTAAGGATTATTTCGATACATCAAGCGAGATGTATCTATTCATTAAAAGCCTTAATGCACTTCGGAAGTCATATTCGCCTTTGATGAAAGGATCCCAGGAGATAATTTATTGGAATGTCTCGACAGCGGGCATACTTGCATACACAAGAACCGAAGGTGAAAAAAAAGTACTCATCATTTTTAATACTGCTTCGAGTAGTGCTTTTGTAAATGCTATCGATATCGGTTTGACATCCAAAACAAAAATGATAAATGTTCTTAGTACGAACGGACAGGAGATTATCGAAACCACGGATGATGGGAAAATATACCTTAGTATGCCGGCAGTATCTGTTAAAGTTTTAGTAAAGCAGGAGAATTATATTCCTTACTAATATGCACGATTGACATATACAAAGAAAATCCAAGATATGATAAAAAGTATAAGAAAGGGGAAAATATGAAAAAACTTTTTAACATTCTTTTACTTGTTGTTGCTACGGCGTCATGTGCTGGACCGGTTTTGGACCTTAGAAATAAATTCCTGAATATTGTATATAAATATTATTCCCATGAATACACAAATCTCCTCTCGATGCAGGGGATTGAAGCGGAAATGAGTGTTGCTAGTAATGAAATTCTTTTGCTGATCGATTCTTCCCATTCTATATATCCGCTTTCATATTGGGTTTACCATCAACCGATTGTCGTAGGTAAGTTTGAGGGTATCTATAACGATGGAAAGCCTATGGCTGATTGGGATGAAAAGGAAATTATCTCAAATGCAATGAAAATATCAACAAACTCCGACGTATGGTATATTAGCTTTCAATTTCCCGAAAATTATTTGGCTATGACAAATAGTAATTGGATCATATCTTTTAAAATCGCAAACTATCTAGATACACCTTCCGGAAAAATGTGTCTTGTGAATTCAACGAATCCAGGAAGTATCTTAGGATACTTCATTCCTGAAACAAATCAGATTCACATGAAAATAAAAAATAGTAACGGTGTGTTAATAATTGAATCGATTGAACAAGGCGGAAAGACAAATCAAAAAGGACTATATATATCGAATTCAAAAAGGGCATTTGGGATTCTCATTAATTCCAGTTTTTGTGATTGGGATGTACAATCAGAGGGGCTTCCTGAAGTTCCTTCCGGTAAGACCATTAAGATTATTTGGAAAAATGTACCAACGGGGTCTGCGAAGCCGGTAAATGGAAATATTTGGACAACATATCCCAATGATGCTGTTCTTACTGGCGATGGAACATGGATGCATACGTCGAACGATATTTGGAATCCTGAAGTTGGAATTTCGGTAGCATTTAGTATGATTAGTGCAAAGGGTGTTGTTATGATAAAACTCAATTCTATAATTGCTCCGGGTTTTCAATTAAAATTAGCGAATAATAGTGGTTTTGGAAACGGCGAAGAAAAGGTACAGCAGAGGGTATAGAAAAAACTGTGTAAATGGTCAATTTGTAGTATAATAAAATGGAGGAAAACAAAT